>NZ_JAXQNS010000006.1:0-353643 GCF_034427815.1 Pseudomonas gebzensis | reverse complement strand
AAATGGCTGTTACCTGGGTTCTGTACGAAAAGCCTTGAGACGAAGGCCAGTCAAGGCCAAAACGGCCGAGGAAGCGGAGTGTACTGGAGTACATGAGCATTCCGAGGGCGTTTTCAACGCAGCATGGGCGAGTATCGAGGTTTTTCGTACAGAACCTAGGATTTGCTGAGCCTGGCTAAATGTGCCGCAGCCTCCTCGCTTTTCAAAACCAGAACATCACACTGCAGCGCATCCAGCACTACCTCTGCAGTATTACCGATCAACGCCCCCGACAGGCCGGTACGGCCTATCGTGCCAACTATCGTCAGAACTGCAGCATGCGCCTGCTCCACAGCTGGAATGACTGCATCTGCGGCGCCTGCTGCCATGTGCATTCGTTCATCGCTGATGTCGTGCACGCGCTGAAAGGTGCGGCACGCGTCAGCGTAATGCTCAAGGTGATCCGTTGACACTTGGTAGGCGGGATCAGGGCCGGGCAGCGTGGGCGAGGGGTGGGCGCTGACTACATGGAGCTGCCCCCTGATCAGGGTCGCAGCGTCATAGCCAGTGTCGATGATGCTAGCGTGCAGTGCGCGGTGATCTTCATCGTCATTGCCAATGTCCACAGCTGCCAGCACCACGCCACCTGCCCAAGGTTTGCCGCTTTTGACCATCAGTACTGCGCAGGGGCAGAGCCTTAGCAGCTTCCAGTCCTCCGGTGTAAGCAGCGCTTTGACCAAAGGCTGGTCCGGATGATGTTCCTTGATCACCAAGTCGCATCCATAAGCTTGCTGTGCCTGAATGATGGCTTCCGGCAATGTCCCTGTGCTCGATTGTTGCGAAGTGACGTTCTCGTACCCCTGCTCATCCAGCTGACGGCTCAGTAGTGCGAGCCGGCTACGGTGGTCACTGTGTTTGTCGTGCACAAACAGGTGCAGGCGCGCGCCTGTCACTCCGGCAATCAACGTTGCTCTGTCCAGCGACCAACCTTGTGCATGCTCAGGCTGGAGGACAACAAGAATGCTGCGAACCGATTGCATGGCGCTTACTCCCATAAACACTCGATACATAGCGTGACTATAGGTCAGTGCAGGCCACTGCCGTGCAGTTGCTGCATGATGCATGTCAAACAAGGGCACTGGTTTTGAATGGCACCGCCGGTATAATTCCCGCCCCTGCAAAGCGTCTTCAATGTGTGAGAACCATGTCCCTGATCCCTGAAATCGATGCCTTTCTTGGCTGTCCAACCCCAGATGCCTGGATCGAAGCAGCACTGGCGGATCAAGAGACGCTGTTGATCGACCATAAAAACTGCGAGTTCAAGGCCGCCAGCACGGCGTTGAGCTTGATAGCCAAATACAACGGACATCTGGATCTGATCAACATGATGTCGCGCCTGGCCCGCGAAGAACTGGTGCACCATGAGCAGGTGTTGCGTCTCATGAAGCGCCGAGGTGTAGCACTGCGGCCTGTGTCGGCAGGCCGTTACGCATCGGGATTGCGCCGAGAGGTCAGGGCTCACGAGCCAGCCAAGCTGATCGACACGCTGGTGGTGGGGGCATTCATCGAAGCGCGCAGCTGTGAACGCTTCGCAGCGTTGGTTCCGCACCTGGATCAGGAATTGGCAACCTTCTATCACGGATTACTGAACAGTGAGGCGCGGCATTACCAGGGCTACCTGAAGCTTGCCTATCAGTATGGGGAGAGCGCTGATATAGCGCGGGTCATTGAGCGGGTGAGGACGACGGAAGTGGAATTGATCAGTACGGTGGATCAAGAGTTGCGTTTTCACAGCGGCGTACCGATGGCCCAGGCCGCCTGACGCCTCAGGCGGCTGAGCAGCCTGTGGATTAGTAGCGGCGCCCCAGCAACAGGCCAACAACCAGACCGAAGCCGGCGGAAACCGCCACGGTCTGCCACGGGTGACCACCGATATAATCCTGAGTGGCTTCTACGACAGGCTGAGCCTTGCTGCGCAGGTTACCCGCCGCGTCACGTGCTTCGCGCAACTTCGTGCTGATCTGTGCACGCAGCGTTTCGGCCTCTTCGCCGACCAGCGAGGCGCTTTCGCTCAGCAACTTTTCGGATTCCTCGATCAGCGATTGCAGGTCGCTGAAGACCTGATCCTTGATCTGTTCACTTTCCGTTTGTGCAGTGGATTTCCTGGCCATGAAATACGTCCTCTTCAGTTGGAATTAATGAATGGATGCCGCTGGGCAGCGAAAGTTGCAATCGATTGCTCACCCCGCCAGGCGCAAGTGTAAAATGGCCGCCACGTTTTCAAGCAGCAGGACACCGGCATGAGTTTCAATCTGGCCAACATGAGCTTTGCGGAGCGCGCGCAAATCGAGGCAGAAAAGTCCAGGCTCTTCGATTTCTGGCAAAGCAATCTAGGTAAAGCAAAAGCTGAAGCCGGCAGGCTCATTTCGGAAAAATCTCGCCGTAAAGGTAAGTGGGCGGAATGGGTCCGTGCGGAGTTGGACGCGTTGAATCCACCGGATTTCGCCAGCTTGGTACGCCTGGAAGTGAATAAAATGATGGCTGCTGCCGCTAATAGCCGCTAACTAGTCCTTCCGCGCCAGGCTGGGTGTCTGCCTGCTCAGCCATTGCTCCCTGGAAATCTCCCACAGCTCTTCGGGTAGGCGACCACTCACATAGTCGTTTTCGCCACGGCGGATCATTCGCATTCCTGCACGCTCCGAAAGCCGCCGCGAGGCTGTGTTGCAGGCCGCCTTAGGCACCCTCATGACGGGTTGCTGCAGGTCGAAAAACCAGAATGTATCGACCGCCATGCACGCTTCAGTCATGTAACCCAGGCCTTGCCAAGCTGGCGCGAGCCAGAAGCCGCGGTTGTTATCGGGCTCAAGCATCAGGCTGATGCTGCCGATCACAGCGTCAGGGTCACCCCGCAAACGAATCGTCCAGTGCCATTGCTCGCCACGTGCAACTGCTGGCAGGCATACGTCTTCGACGAAGCGTAGAGCACCATCATGCGGGTACGGCCATGGCACCCGCGCATTCAGGTAGCGAACGACGTCCCATTGCGCAAAATGCAACTGAATGGCCGCTGCGTCGCTGAGCTGCAACGGCTTGAGCAGCAAGCGGGGCGTGTTCAGTTCTGGCGTTGGGTGGTGCATGGGTGTTATTCCTTCAACGATTAGATGCTTCAGGGCAGGCCCAGCGCGCGAGGCAGATCAAGCTGACCTTGGTCTTCAAAGCGCACGGCCCCAACTGCACCTGTTGCCAGCTTGCCACTGAGCACATACGGCAACGCTTGCAGCGAGGTCAGCTGGGCCATGCCATAGACCTGACGCAAAAACGCGAAAGCGGTCACAGTCATCGGTACAGTCATCACCTGTTCGCTATAGCCGTCAATTTGTCCATGCTGATTACTGACACCGCTCGCAAAGGGCTGGTCATTGATCCTGAGCTTCAGTGCGACCCCCTTGAATTTCAAGCTCTGGTCATTGGGGTTTTGCACCCTGAGCTTCACCGCCATTCGTAGCTCCAGATCCTGACCCGGAAGTGGATCGATGCCGATGACGTCGATTGTCAGAGGATCTTGCGGCTGTAACAGCGTGCAGGCGCTCAGCCCTAGAGATAACGTCAGCGCCACGCCCCACCTGAACAGAGGATAGACAAGCGTAGCCATGGTAGGTCCTCAACGATGCGCGGATCCGCAGCATGACACGTGGCCATGGCGAGCAGATACCGTGACCTTCCTGGCTGCGATGTGATCCGTGGGTCAGTGGGTGGCGTTCCAGATACCGCGGCCGGATAGTCGCTCGCGGTCATGGGGTTTGTTGAAATCCAGATGCGGACCTTTGGGAACGATGCCGTTGGGATTGATGGTCGTGTGGCTGAGGTAGTAGTGCTTCTGAATGTGTTCCATGTTCACGGTCGATGCGATACCGGGCCACTGATACAGCTCACGTAGCCAGTTGGACAGGTTGGCGTACTCGCTCAACCGCCGCAAGTTACACTTGAAATGGCCGTGATAGACCGCATCGAAGCGAATCAAGGTAGTGAAGAGGCGCACATCCGCCTCGGTCAGGTAGGCGCCTGCCAGGTAACGGGTGTGCTCAAGATGACTCTCCAGAGTATCCAGTTCGTTGAACAGCGCATCGAACGCAGTCTCGTAGGCCTTTTGTGTGGTAGCGAACCCAGCCTGATACACGCCGTTGTTGACCGCGGGGTAGATGCGCGCGTTTAGCGTATCGATCTCGGTGCGAAGGGGTTCTGGATAGAGGTCGAGAGTGTTGCCCGTCAACTGGTCGAACGCGGTGTTGAAGAGGCGGATGATCTCGGCAGACTCGTTGTTGATGATCCGCTGCTCGACACAGTCCCACAAAACCGGGACCGTCACGCGTCCGCTGTAGTGTGGGTCATCGCAGGTGTAGCGCTGATGAAGGTACTGAAGGCCGTCGAGTCGATCGCCTGTCGAGCCCTGCTGCGGGTCGAAGGTCCAGCCATGTTCGGCCATCAGCCAACTGACTACCGACACGTCGATCAACGAGGTCAGGCCTTTGAGTTCGCGCATGATCAACGCGCGGTGGGCCCACGGGCAAGCGAGCGATACGTAAAGATGATAGCGACCGGGCTCAGCGGCTGGCAGCGGGTCGCGCCGCTGCGCCTGTTCGCGCCTGAACGCCCCGTCTTCGCTCTCATACCACTGGTCATGCCAGCAGCCATCGATCAGCAAGCCCATGTTCCACTCCCTAACAGTTGATGTGCCTGATTGGAGCTCAGTGTAGGGAGCGGTGTTCGAATGAAAGTATAAAAGCTGAAGGAGTTCGATCGAATTAGCGGATGAGTGCCCGCGAGTGCCAGTAGTCGCGGGCGGTCTCGAACGCCTGCTCCCGACCCTTGCCCAAGCCGCGAAGTGCCAAGGCGATGGTCGATACAACCGCCAGCTCGCCATAACTGTCCTGCGCCGTGCCTTGCCACACATCCAGCAAGTGCTGCGGTTGCAGCGACGCCGGCTTGACGTGCCGCTGTGCACTCAGTGCCGGCCATTGCTCATTCCATGCCTCGCCGGCGGTGGTGCCATACAGATCGCTGAGCACATCGGGGTTGATTTCAATCTCCCCGCCGTCGCCCTTCACCACAATTGCATGATCGCCCAGCAAACGGCTGGCCTCGCGGTGCACAGCCTGGTAGCCGGGGTGGAAAATACTTTGCAGGGCGCATCGGGCAGCCAGCGGATTGAGCACGCGAGCCAGCGAGTGGATAGGTGAGCGTAGGCCCAGCACAGTGCGCAGGTCGATCATCCGTTGCAGTTGGGGAGCCCAGTCCTGCAAGGGGAAGAACGCCAGTCCTTGCTGATCCAGCGAGGTTGCAACGGCTTGCCAGCTACGACAGAGAGGAATGTTCAGCGTGTCGAGCAACTGTTCGGTATAAAGCCGGCCAGCCGTGTGTGCGCCGCCGCCGTGAAGAAGGATACGCACACCGTTGTTAGCCAGGCACTTGGCTGCCAGCAAGTACCAGGGTAGGTGGCGTTTCTTGCCGGCATAGCTTGGCCAATCGATGTCGACGGCGATGGGTGGCGGTGCGAGGTGCTGGCGTAGTGCTTCGGTGAAGCCGGCCAATTCCTCTGGCGTTTCTTCCTTGTGCCGCAGCAGCATCAGGAAGGCGCCGAGCTGTGCGTCTTCGACTGTACCCTCCAGCAACATGCACATCGCTGCATGTGCTTCCTCACGGGTAAGGCCTCGAGCGCCGCGCTTGCCTTTGCCGAGCGTGCGAACGAACGCTGCGAAGGGGTGCTCTGCGGGCGTTTCCAGGGTGAGGGGGCGTGGCTCGGTCATATGCAGTTGGTCGGTTTCGGGAGGCCGGCGAGCTTGGCGGCGAGCTTGGCGGGAGTGCCGTTGAACAAACGATTGAGATGCGGACTGTTGCCCTTTTCCGGTCCAAGCTTCAATGCTGCGTATTTGACCAAGGGGCGAGTCGCTGGCGAGAGCTGATACTGCTGGTAGAAGTCCCTCAGGAGCGTGAGCACTTCCCAGTGATCCGAGTTCAGGACGATCCCCTCGCGCTGGGCGAGGGCCTCAGCGACCGGGTGTGACCATTGCGCCAGATCCACGAGGAAGCCTTCCTTGTCCAGGCTCACAGCGTGGCCCGATACATCCAGTATGCTCATAACCAGCTGTTGACCTTGTCGTAGCGTATCGACAGTTCGACGAATGCCGAGTAGTCGATGGCTTGCGCTTGATTGCTGGAAATGGCGCGGGCGATGAGGTCTTCTTCAAGCGCAAACAGGCGATTATCCAGGCCCGCAGCGTGCAGTTGCGCTGCGGTAACGCTGCCAATTCTGAGCGCGTTCACGGCGTCTGCGCACAGCAGCAGTGCATCCTCGATGTCGAGCAGGCGCAGGCAGCTTTGCAGGCGGTCATCGCCAAACGGCGAGTGCGCAATGATATGCAAGGTTGCCATCAGAGGGTCACCACGTGGTCAAAACGGTTGATCAGCGCACGCAACGCGGCACCCTCCAAAATATCGACCGCAAGCGTCAGCGTGGCTGCATCAATGCCTCTTTGCGCCAGGCTGGACTGGCAGGCAAACAACTGATCCACACCAAACATGGGCAAAGCCTGCAGGTTGGCAGTAAGGTTCTTCTGCTCCAGCGCTGCGGGTTGCTGCTCGGCCGCGAGCTGGAACACGCCGTCATCGAGAAAGAGCACCGCCAGTTCCAGGTCGAACGCGCCGCCAGCCAGGGCGATGTCCAATGCTTCCCGTGCAGTGGGCCCCGACCAAGGACTTTGGCGGCTGATCACCAGCATCGACTTGGCCATTTCAGTCCCCCCCAAAACACATAAGCCGATCTGCGGTCTGCGCGGCTTCATGCAACTGGCCAAGGCCGGAGAGCGCCCACGGCGATGGCAAGTTGGCCGCCGGGCGCTGATAGCGCTCGGCCTCTTCCTGGTTGAGCACGCCGCGACGAAGGGCGGCAGCAATGCACACCACGGCGTCCAGTTGGCGGGTTTCGATGAGCGCGCGCCATTGAGCGGCGATATCCGTTTCGTCTTGAGGGGCTACGACATTGGCGGAGGCGCTGTGGACCCCCTCCTGATAGAAGAACAGGCGGGTGATGTCGTGGCCGGCTTGCAGCACCGCTTCGGCAAAGCGCAAGGCGCGACGTGAAGAGGGCGCATGGGCGGGGGAGAAGACCGCAATCGCGAATTTCATGGACGACTCTGAAAGGGAACTGCCGCCATGATAGAGCAAAATGCCCAGGGCAGCAGTTCCCTCAATGGTTGCCGCATCTTATGCCTTGCCTGGATGCTCAGGCAGGAACCAGTTGAGCAGCAAGGCGCAGATGCCGCCCGTGGCGACACCTGACTCCAATACTGCGCGCACCGCGCCCGGCATGTGCGCAAGGAACTCAGGTACTTGGGCGATACCCAGCCCCAGCGCCAGCGAGACGGCGATGATCAACAGGGCTCTGCGATCGAGCGCGGTGCTGGCCAGAATATTGATGCCCGACGCCGCAACCGCGCCGAACATCACCATCGCGGCACCGCCAAGCACGGGTTCGGGCACTGCCTGAATCACGCCTGCAACGCTCGGAAACAGCCCCAGCAAGACAAGCATGGCAGCAATCCAGATGCCGATATGCCGGCTGGCGATGCCAGTCAGCTGAATGACACCGTTGTTCTGCGCAAAGATCGAACTGGGAAACGTATTGAAGAGGCCGGCGAGCAGTGAGTTGGCACCGTTGACCAATACGCCGCCCTTGATCCTTTGCATCCAAAGAGGGCCTTCAACGGGCTGGCGCGAGACCTTGCTTGTGGCGGTGACATCACCGATGGCCTCAAGCGAGGTGACCAGGTAGATGACCAGCATCGGAATGAACAGGGCCCAGGAGAATCCGAGCCCGAAATGCAGCGGGGTCGGCACTTGGAACAACGCCGCTTCGTGCATGCCGGTGAAGTCGAGCCTGCCCAGATAGGCTGCCAGCCCATAGCCCACCATGAGGGCGATCACGATCGCGCAACTGCGCATCCATACCACCGCAATGCGGTTGAGCAGGACGATGATTGCCAGCACGACGCCCGAGAGCAGCAGATTTTCACGGTTGGCGAAGGTGCCATCGGCCATCGCTGAAAACCCGCCGCCCATGCTGATGAGCCCGACCTTGATCAGTGTCAGACCGATCATCAGCACTACAATGCCGGTGACCAGGGGCGTGATCAGCCGCTTGATGAACGGCAGCGTGCGCGAAATACCCATTTCGACGAACGAGCCCGCGATCACCACGCCGAAGATGGCGGCCATCACCGCCTCGACCGGTGTGCCTTGCTTGACCATCAAGCTGCCACCGGCGATCAACGGTCCGACGAAGTTGAAGCTGGTGCCCTGCACGATCAGCAGGCCCGCCCCGAATGGGCCGAAGCGTCTGCACTGAACGAAGGTGGCAATGCCCGAGATGACCAGCGACATCGAGACGATGAGGTTGGTGTCGCGCGAGGAGACCCCAAGGGCCTGGCAGATGAGCAGCCCGGGCGTGACGATGGGGACGATGATTGCCAGCAGATGCTGCAGGGCCGCCAGCAGGCCAATCACGGGGCGAGGTTTGTCTTCCAGACCCAGAACCAGATCGTGGTCAGGCTCGGCCGCGTGGGTACCGTGCTCGTGCGAAGTCATGGAGGTCTGTCCCCAGAAAAAAGGAGCGCATTCTACGGTGCGTCGAGTTTTTGGGGTAGGGGTAAGGGCAAGTGTCCTGCCATGCCTGGGCTATTACGCATCGCGCATTGATAGCAGGCAACAAAAAGCCCGCCAAGGCGGGCTTTTGCACAGCGCGACAGGTGGGGATCAGTCGTCGCGCCCCATCAGACCGAACAGCTGCAGCAAGCTGACGAACAGGTTGTAGATCGACACATACAAGCTGATCGTGGCCATGATGTAGTTACGCTCACCACCGTGGATGATCGCGCTGGTCTGGAACAGGATGCAGACCGACGAGAACAGCACGAAGCCAGCGCTGATTGCCAGTTGCAGGCCGCTGATCTGGAAGAAGAAGCTTGCCACCACGGCGCCCAGCAATACAAAGAAGCCCGCCGTGATGAAGCCGCTGAGGAAGCTCATGTCTTTACGGCTGATCAGCACGTAAGCGGACAGGCCGCCGAACACCAGCGCGGTCATGGCGAACGCCGAACTGACGATCTCTGCGCCACCGGCCATGCCGAGGTAGCGGTTGAGGATCGGGCCGAGAATGAAGCCCATGAAACCGGTGAGGGCGAAGGTGGAGACCAGGCCCCATACCGAATCACGCAGCTTGGCCGTGAGGAAGAACAGGCCATAGAAACCGATCAGCACCACGAACACGTTCGGGTAACCGACCCGCATCTGTTGAGCCATGAAAGCCATGACGCCGCTGAAGGCGAGGGTAAGCGCCAATAGGCCGTAGGTGTTACGCAGGACTTTGCTGACCTCCTGCTGCTCGATCTGCTGGCCGTCCCGAAGGACGTAATCCTGTTCGCGCATGGCGACACTCCTAGTGGTGTTGAAACATGTAGTTGCAGGAGCATATCAGAGCTAAAGGAAAGCGCGACATAGAGAGTTTGACAGCTTGTGTCATTGAGGTATGATGGCGCCCGCAAAACAGCTGGAAGCGTGGCCGAGTGGTTTAAGGCAACGGTCTTGAAAACCGTCGATGGGCAACTATCCTAGAGTTCGAATCTCTACGCTTCCGCCATATTCAAACCCCCGAGAAATCGGGGGTTTTTGCGTTTCTGGGGTGTTCCAGATCCGCGCTCCTCAGTTCCCAGCAGAACGATTGCTCCAAAAGCGTTTGCGATGCTTCCCCTCTCGGACGTGCCTGGCCAACGCTCCCGTGCATCGATACGCCCCAGTGCAACGCCTATCCATGGCGCCTAAGCCCAATCACCCCTCGCATCCCGCCGGCGAGCGTCGGTCCTGCACCACCCCCGCTTTCTGCAGATCCTGATACCAAAGCCCCGCATCGTAGGCGATGGTGACCACTGTCTTGTGCGCGTGCTCAGGTAACTGCACCAGCCGCTGAGCCACGGCCAGGCACGCCGCCGCGGTGTTACCGACGAATGCGCCGCTGTGCATATAGAAGGTACGTTGGGCCGTGAGCATTTGCTCTTGCGAAACGGTGCAGTGCTGATTGACCAAGGCCCAGTCTAGAAAGGGCGGGGTCACACCGACCGCCATGCCCTCGAAACGGTGGTCAGCGAACACGCCGGCTTTCGAGTCGCAGCCTGAGGGGTCGACCAGCACGGTCTCGACATCGAAACCCTGATCACGCAGGCCGAGCGTGATGCCGGAGAAGCTGGCGCCGGTCCCGGCGCAGCCTACGAACAGCAGTTCCTTGCCAGCGCGAGCCTGGATCAGTTGGCAGGCCAGCTCCGTGGCGGTCTGGTAGCGGTGGGCGTCGACACCCACTGTGTTATTGAACTGGTCGGTATAGAAGTATGACTTGCCGAGCGCCGCCTGCTGCTCCAGGCGATGCATCACCACGTCCTTGGGCGTGGCGCCGGCCAGTAGCATGTCCTTGCCGATCAGCGTGGCGCCGAAGCATTCCAGTAGATCGCGTTTGGTCTGGCTGAAGCTGAGGCCTACGGCCAATTCCACGGCGATATTGTGTCGATGGCAGGCGGCGATCAGGCCAAAGCCGAAGTTACCGCCGGTTTTTTCGATCACGGTGGTCTCGCCCGGAATGATATCGCCGTTGCGTACCGCGCAGTCGATGATGTGTTTGGCGGCTCGGTATTTGTGGCTGCCGCCTGGGTTGTGCATTTCCAGTTTGGTCAGGATGCGTTCGGCGGTACGTATCAACTTGCTCATTTGCTACTACCCACCGGAGCGTAGTGAGGCTGCGGCTTGGTCTGCAGCACGTAAGCGGCTGCCAGTAGCAGGACGACGCACAGGGCCAGGCAGATGGCATTGGTGCCGACCCAACCGACCGAACTCAGCAGCAGCGCCGGGCTGAAGGCGCCGACGGTGGCCAGGATGGCGATCGCCAAGTCGTTCTTGCCCTGCATCTGCATGGCGCTCGGGCTGTTCTGCAGGCTCTGCGCCAGCAGGGCACCGCCGCCTACGTAGGTCAGGTTCCAGCCCAGGCCCAGCACAATCAGCGAGACGGTCATGGCCGCATAGCCGTGCAAGGTCATGTTGAGGATGACGCAGGCGATCAGCATGGCCAGACCGCCGCAGATGGTGGTGCGCAGGCCGAGCTTGTCGATGATCGCGCCGGTGAAGAAGGACGGCGCGAACATCGCGATCACGTGCCACTGGATCGCCAGGCGCACGTCCGAGAACGACTCGTGCAGATGCTGCATGTGCATCGAGGCCTGGATCATCAGCAGGTTCATGATCCCGTAGCCGACGGCGGCTACGGCCACGGCGGTCACCCGTGTCGGGGTCCACAGCGGTGTACTGGCGGCAGTTGCCTCGTCGAGGTGTGCAGTCGCCGCTGGCGGCGCCGCAGCCGTCGCTGGCAGGCACAGGGCGATCAGCAGCGACAAGCCGGCCAGGCCAATGAATGCCGCGTAGCACAGCGAGAACAAGGAGTACCCGGCGACTTCGCGCAGCAGCTCGGTCAGTGTCGGGCCAACCACCGCAGCGACCACGCCACCGGCCACGACCAGGGACAGCGCTTTGGGCTTGAGCGACTGCTGCAGGTTGTCGGTGGCCGCGAAGCGGTTGAAGTTGGCAAACGCGATGTAGACCCCCAGCGCAGCGTGGCTGAGCACCAGCAGGGCGAACTGCCGCTGCTCGACTGCCAGGTAACCGCACACGCCAGAGCCCACCAGGGGCAGCGCGCCGAGCATGAACGCCGGTTTGCGACCGATACGGCTCATCAGCCGCGATACCGGGTAGGTGGCCAGCATCACACACAGGAACTGCACCCCGTAGGGCAGGGTGGACCACTGTGCGGCCGGGGCCAGAGCGGAACCGACGATGGCAGCCATGGTGACCGACATCACCGCCGTGGTGAGGTTGATCGATTGCGCAGTGAAATACAGATAGGTGCGGCGTGGCAGGCGGCTGGTCATGCGGTGTGCTCGCGGTAGAAGGACAGGTCGGTCGAGGCGTCCGGGAATTCGCAGATCAGCCGTTCCTTGCTCTTGCCCAGGCGCTTGCGGCGCACGCTCAAGCGGCCAATGCGCCGTGGCGACTCCAGGTGAGTGCCGCCGCAGGGGATCTCGATACCGCGGTAGGACCACAGCCGCGCATCTTCCAGACCTTGCACAGGGCTATTACCGATCACGTCTTCGAGCGCGATCAGCTCATTGGCCAGGCGCTCGATCTCACGCACCTCTTCAGCGCTGAAGGATTCCTCAACGAGAAAATCGAATCGCGCACCGTCCTCCTTGATGTGGCAGCCGATGGTCCACTGCTCGAGTTCCTGGCGAAGTTGAATGGCCGCCGCATACAGGAAGTGGCTGGCGCTGTGCGAAAGTGTCAGGCGGTCGCGGCGCAGTGCATCGATACTGATGCGGGCGGGCATGGCCGGGGTCACGTGTTCGAGCAAGTGCAAGTCGTCTGGATGAATCATGTGCAGAATGATCCCGCCTATCTTTCCACCTTTGAAGCCTTCAAGGCGGATGGGCGTACCGTAGAGTTTCTTCGCCCAAATGAAACGCAGTGTGCCGATGGGTAATTCAATGGTGCCCTGATCGGCCTCCTGGCCACCGCCTTCGGGATAGGCGACTGTGCTGTCGAGCTCCAATGCATCGGCATGTACGCGTGTGACTTGCGTATTGGTCGCGGTCAGGTACTGATCTTGGTAGTACAGCTTCTCGGTGCTGCGCAGCACTTCGTTATTCAATAGGCTATTCATTGTTCCAATACCATTTGCAGTGAAGTTTTAACCTGTACCCGAGCGCGTGCAGGGACGTCCTTGCTGATGATGCAGTTGGGCCCGATGAAAACGTCGTTGCCGATGCTTACCGAACCCAGGACACAGGAAAATGCACCGATCTGCACCCGGTCGCCGATGCGCGGGTGGCGCGGGCTGGAGGGGTTGTGGCTGATGCCGCGGGCGCCCAGGGTGACGCCGCCGAGGATGTAGCAGTCGTCACCGATGACGCTGGTCTCACCAATGACCGTGCCCATGCCATGGTCGATGATGAAACGTTCGCCAATACGGCTGCGGAAATGAATCTCTGCACCGGAGAGCATCTTGCCGCGGCGAGAAATCATCGCGGCCAGGCACTGTGCATCATTCCCTTGAGCGGTAAACCGCAGGTGCACTTGGTGGGCCAGGCGGTAATGAAGTACCGCGGCATAAGAGGTATAGCTTTTGGCAATGAAGATTGGATCGAAGCCTGAAGCAGGATCTTTCAGGGCGAAGGCGAGCAAGTCTTCGTGGCATTGTTCGGCAACGTCTTGAATCAGCGACGTGCTATTAAGCGTGTTGAACTCTGCAGCCGAACAGCATTCCAGCAACGCGGCGGTCAGCAAGTTCTTTACGGTAGAAAGTGATTCCGGTTCAAAGTGAACAGGCAATCGAATGGGTGCAGGGGTTTGCATGTCCGTATGGGCCATTGATTCGCTTTCCAGTGATCTGGTCTTAGGGTGTTGGCGTTACAGATAATTAGCGAGACACGCCGCGCAAGTGATAGTGGCACTCTTCAAACCCTGGTAAACGAACAGTCGACAACGTTTCCAGTTAACTGTTAGCCTTTATTTCCTAACAGTTTGCGGTGACGCCATGAGCAACAGTGCTCTGTATGACTCCTTGAAGCAGCGCCTGGCCCAAGGCGAGTGGCTGGCCGGGCAGCGCATGCCGTCGATTCGCAAACTGGCGGCCGGTGAGCACAGCTATCACGAGGCCGTCGCGGCTTATGCGCGCCTGGTCAGCGAAGGCGAACTGACCGCGTTCGCGGGGCGCGGTTACTTCGTGACCAGCCGCGCCGCGCAGATCGCGGTGAGCCATGATCCGTTGAGCATGGACAGCGACCCGCTCTTCCGGCTGCTGCAAGGCGGTCAGCACTACACCAAGCTGGGCTGCGGCTGGTTGCCGCCCGCGTGGCGCGACACCGACTCGCTGGCCAAGGCCATTCGCCGAACAGCTCGGCTGGAGCAGAGTTCGCTGGCTGAATACGGCGACATCCTTGGCCACCTGCCCATGCGCAAGCAGTTGTGCGTGCACATGAAGCGACAGACGCGTGTGGACGTGCGGCCCAGCCAGGTCATCACCACCCTGGGCGCCACCCAGGCGCTGGACCTGCTGGCGCGCCTGCTGATCAAGCCGGGCGACCATGTGTTCGTCGACGAGCCAGGCAATGGCAACCTGATCAGGCTCATTCAGTTGGCCGGTGGCCATGTGGTGGGCATCACGCGCGGCCAGGACGGGCCGGACATCGCCCAGATGCAGGCGCACCTGAGCCAGCACAAGGTACGTGCCTTCTTCTGCAACAGCACGTTCCACAATCCCACTGGCGGCAACATCAGCCCACACAACGCCTTCAAGGTGCTGCGCCTGGCCATCGAGCACGAGTTCTATGTGGTGGAAGACGACGTCTACGGCGACTTCAGCCCGGACGTTCGGCAGACCTTCGCCGAGCTGGATAACCTGGAGCGGGTCATCTACATCGGCAGTTTTTCCAAGTGCCTGTCTGCCTCACTGCGGGTCGGCTACATCGCCTGTGCGCAGGAGCTGATCGAGCCGCTGACCCGTCTCAAGCTGCTGACTTGCGTGGCCGTACCGGCGTTTTGCGAACGCTTCGTCAACACCATCCTCACCGACGGCACCTATGCCCGGCACATGAAGGACGTGCAGCAGCGCCTGATCAGCCAGCAGGTGCAGACGCAAAAGTTGCTGTTGGCGCGCGGCTGGCAGTTCGACATCGAGCCGCAAGGCGGCATGTTCATCTGGGCCTATCACCCCGAGGTGCCTGATTTGCAGCCGCTGATCAGCACGCTGGAGCGACAGAAGATCCTGCTCATGCCGGGCTCGGCATTCGCCGTTGCGCGTGACTACCGGCGCTATGCGCGCATCAACTGCACACACTTCTCCCAGGAGGTGGCGCGGCACTTCACCGTCGCGACGTCTTGATCCCCCTGAGCAGCCCAGCACCTGCGGGCCTTTCAGGCGGGTTGGAGTAATGTTTCGCGCATGCTGAACCCTCGGCCAGCGCGCGGGACTAATCTGAATATCTTCATTCTCTTGTCATCAAATTAAGTAGGAGCACCGGCACATGCAATTAGGAATCGTCGGGCTGGGCCGCATGGGCGGCAACATTGCAAGACGGTTGATGCGCGCGGGGCACACTATCGTCGCGCACGACCGTGATCGTCAGGCTGTAGAAACGCTGGCAGGCGAGGGCGCTGTGGCAGCCCATGACCTGGCAGCGGTCGTCAACGCGCTGCAAGCGCCCCGCGCGGTCTGGGTCATGCTTCCCGCCGGGGCACCTACCGAGCAGACCATCGCGCAACTGGCTGATCTGCTGGAGCCGGGTGACTCGATCATCGATGGCGGCAACACCTTCTATAAAGACGACATGCGCCGCGCCGCCGAACTGGCCACACGCGGGCTGCATTACCTTGACGTCGGCACCTCGGGCGGCGTGTGGGGCCTGGAGCGCGGCTACTGCATGATGATCGGTGGCGAAAAGGACGTGTTCGAGCGCCTGGAACCGCTGTTTGCCGCCCTGGCCCCGGGCGTCGGTGACATTCCGCGCACCCACGGCCTGACCGGCGAGCACCAGCGTGCCGAGCACGGCTACCTGCACGCCGGCCCGCCGGGCGCTGGTCATTACGTGAAGATGGTGCACAACGGCATCGAGTACGGCCTGATGCAAGCCTATGCCGAAGGCTTCGACCTGCTGCGCAGCAAGGGCAGCGATGAGTTGCCCGAAGCGCAGCGCTTTGATCTCAACCTGCCGGAAATCGCCGAAGTCTGGCGCCGCGGCAGCGTCATCACCTCTTGGTTGCTGGACCTGACCGCCGATGCCATGGCCGCCGATCCGCACCTGTCGCAGTTCAGCGGCTCGGTGTCCGACAGCGGCGAAGGGCGCTGGACCGTCGACGCTGCCGTCGAGCAGGCGACCCCGGTGCCGGTGCTGTCCAGCGCGCTGTTTGCGCGCTTCCGCTCGCGCCAGCAGCAAGGCACTTACGGTGACAAAGTGCTCTCGGCCATGCGCCTGGGCTTTGGTGGTCATGTGGAGAAGAAAAGCCCATGAGTGCACCGAAGACGCCCGCCGCTCCACCGTGCACGCTGTTCCTGTTCGGCGCCAGTGGCGATCTGGTCAAGCGCCTGCTGATGCCAGCGCTGTATAACCTCAGCCGTGACGGGCTGCTGGATCGCAACCTGCGCATTGTTGGCGTCGACCATAACGAGTCGACCGCTCAAGCCTTCGCCGAGCGCTTGCACGATTTCCTGGCCGAACGCGATGCCGGGGGGGAGGGGGCGCCTTCGAGCCTCGATAAAAAACTCTGGGCCAGCCTGGCCAAGCGCCTGGACTACCAGACCGGCGACTTCCTGAGTGCCGACACCTACCAGGCCGTCGGTGAGCGGATCGCCCAGACCGAACACGGCAACGCGATCTTCTACCTCGCCACCTCCCCGCGTTTCTTCCCGGAAGTGGCCAAACGCTTGGGTGAGTCCGGGTTGCTGGATGAGTCCGCCGGGGGCTTTCGCCGCATCGTGGTGGAAAAGCCCTTTGGCACCGACCTGGCCAGCGCCCAGGCGTTGAACGCCTGCCTGCTGAGCGTGATGAGCGAACGGCAGATCTATCGGATCGACCATTACCTGGGCAAGGAGACCGTGCAGAACATTCTGGTCAGCCGGTTCTCCAACGGGCTGTTCGAGTCGTTCTGGAACAACCACTACATCGACCATGTGCAGATCACTGCCGCCGAAACCGTCGGCGTCGAGACCCGCGGCGCCTTCTACGACAACACCGGCGCGCTGCGCGACATGGTGCCCAATCACTTGTTCCAGCTGCTGGCGATGGTCGCCATGGAGCCGCCCGCGGCCTTCGGTGCCGATGCCGTTCGTGGCGAGAAGGCCAAGGTGATCGGCGCCATTCGGCCCTGGTCGAGCAAGCTGGCATTGAAGAACTCGGTACGCGGTCAATACGCGGCTGGCAAGCAGGGCCGCAAAGCGCTTGGCGGTTACCGTGAAGAAGACAACGTCGAGCCCGCCAGCCAGACCGAAACCTACGTGGCTCTGAAGGTCATGATCGATAACTGGCGCTGGGCCGGCGTGCCGTTCTACCTGCGTACCGGCAAGCGCATGAGCGTGCGCGACACGGAAATCGCCATCTGCTTCAAACCGGCGCCGTACGCGCAGTTCCGCGATTCTGCGCTGGCACGGCCCAAGCCCAATTACCTGAAGATCCAGATTCAGCCGAACGAGGGTATGTGGTTCGACCTGCAGGCCAAGCGGCCTGGCCCGGAACTGATCACACAGAATGTCGAGCTGGGGTTTGCCTACAAGGACTTCTTCCAGATGACCCCGGCCACCGGTTACGAAACGCTGATCTACGACTGCCTGACCGGCGATCAGACGCTGTTCCAGCGCGCCGACAACATTGAAAACGGCTGGCGCGCCGTGCAGCCGTTCCTCGATGCCTGGGCTCAAGGGGGCGAGGTGCATGAGTATCCAGCCGGTGAAGATGGCCCGGCTGCCGGAGATGAATTGCTGACGCGCGACAAGCGCCAGTGGCACGACTTGGGCTGACTTACAGCGCCGCGCCGGGGGGTATCAGGCGTGTTGAACCTCAGGCCAGGCGTAGCCTGGCCGGGTTTCGACAGGTTCTCCAGCCCCTGCGGCGATCCACCGCCAATACGATGACTGACCGCTGAGGCCCCCATGACCGCTTTGATCGAAGACTACGCGCTGCTCGGCAACTGCCGAAGCGCAGCCCTGGTCAACCGTAACGGCTCGCTTGACTGGCTGTGCCTGCCGCGTTTCGATGCGCCGGCAGTATTCGCCAGCCTGTTGGGCAATGAAGAAAATGGTCGCTGGCGCATTGCCCCCACCGACCTCGTCGAGCACAGCGAGCGTCGCTACCTGGACGACACGCTGGTGCTGGAAACCACCTACGTTACCGCAGGCGGTAGCGCGCGGGTGCTGGACCTGATGCCGTTGAGCGATGGCAATTCGGTGGTACGCATCATCGAGGGTCTGAGCGGCGAAGTGCATTTCGAGATGGATCTGGTGATGCGTTTCGACTACGGCCGTACCGTGCCTTGGGTAGAAAAACTGGATCCTCACACGCTCACGGCGGTGGCAGGTCCGGACCGGCTGGTGCTGGTCAGCAGCGTGGCGCCCCACTCAATCGACCATCACACCGTGGCGCGCTTTCGCATCAGTGCGGGTGAGCGCGAGACCTTCAGCCTGCGCCATGAGCGTTCGCATCTGCCAGTGCAGCCGGGTTTCGATATCGACTACGTGTTCGCGCAGACCGTGGACCAATGGCGGACCTTTGCCGGGCGCTGCCCGGAGGTCGGTGCCTACAGCAAGCAGGTCCGGCGTTCGCTGATCACCCTCAAAGCCATGACCTACGCGCCCACTGGCGGCATCGTCGCGGCAGTGACCACCTCCTTGCCCGAACGCCTGGGTGGTGAGCGCAACTGGGACTACCGCTATTGCTGGCTGCGTGATGCCACGATGACCCTGCTGGCGTTTCTCAACCTCGGTTATGTGGAAGAGGCGCAAGCCTGGCGCGAATGGTTGTTGCGTTCGGTTGCCGGCAACCCCGAACAGATGCAGATCATGTACGGCCTGGCGGGCGAGCGCGATCTGCAGGAATACGACCTGCCGTGGCTGGCCGGCTACGAGCATTCCAAGCCAGTGCGCGTCGGCAACGGCGCCGCCGGGCAGCGTCAGCTGGATATCTACGGCGAGGTGGCCGATGCCATGAGCCAGGCGATCAAGGCCGGCTTGCCGCGCCATCCGCGCAGCGCAGCCATCGCCCGGCTGATCCTGCCGTTCGTGGAAAGCATCTGGCGAGAGCCGGACGAAGGGATCTGGGAAGTGCGCGGCCAGCGTCAGCACTTCGTGCATTCCAAGGTGATGGCCTGGGTGGCCTTCGACCGCTCGGCGAGCTTGGCAGAGACCGAGCAGGACGTCGAGCGCGGCCAGCATTATCGCGAGATCGCCAATCAGATTCGCCGCGAAGTGTGTGAGCAGGGGCTCGACCCGAGTGGTCAGTATTTCGTCCAGGCCTATGGCTCGAAAGAGATGGACGCCAGCCTGTTGCAGATCGCCCTGACCGGTTTCCTGCCGGCCGCTGACCCCCGTTTCGTGCGCACCGTGGAACAGATCGAGCGGCGCCTGTTACAGGACGGCCTGTTGATGCGCTACGACACCGACACCTGCACCGATGGGCTGAGCGCTGGCGAAGGCACGTTCCTGGTCTGCACCTTCTGGCTGTGCGATGTGTACGTGCTGCTCGACCGCAAGGACGAAGCGCGCGCGCTGTACGAACGGCTGCTGGGGTTGTGCAACGATGTCGGCTTGCTGGCCGAGCAATACGACCCGCGCAGCCAGCGCATGCTCGGCAACTTCCCCCAAGCGTTCAGCCACATCGGCATCATCAACAGCGCCTTGACCCTGCACCGCGCCGAAACCCCGGTACTCGATCGCACCACCTGCGGCGAATAGCCAGGCCAGGGGGCGGGCTATAGTGAAGCCTGTCCCCTTCAGCGGAGCCGCCCGATGCGCCTGATCAGCCGTGAACCCTGGTGGCTCGTGCCGCCCAAACCCGGTCAGCACGAACCCGACCTGCACTGGGGCTATCTGGAAATCTATGCCGACGGCAGCACGGTGTTCGTCGATCAGCGGCCGACCGCGCGCGAGATGGCCGAGCGCAAGAGCTGTCGTCAATTTCCTGAGGCAGATGCGCCAGCCGCGTCAGCCTTCCAGCGCTGACAGCCGCGCTTCCAGGGCTGCGAGGCGGGCTTCGAGTGCCTCGATGCGATCGTCTGGAACCGCACCACTGCTGCGGGGTGCATCGCCCGCCGCTGCGTGCTGGCGCGCGGCCAGGATCGCTTCGGTCTGCGCCGGGTCGCCCAGGGCATGGGTGTAGCGGTCTTCGCGCTGGCCCGCTTGGCGTGGCAGGTGCAGGGCCAGCTCGCGGGTTACCAGGCGCTCCAGCTGGTGCTGGACTTGATCGAGGTCTTCGAACTCGTGAAGGCGTTGGCTGCGTGCGAGCAGCTCGCTGAGGGTCTGTGGGCCACGAAGGAACAGCAACCCCAGCAGCACTCGCTGTGCGGGGACCAGCTCCAGGGCCTTGTCCAGGCGATGCTCCCAACGGTCCGCGCGGCTGCCCATCTGCAGGCGCGCCATGTCCTGGCCTTCCAGCGCGCGCAAGGCCTGGCCTACCTGGCCAGCGGTGAGATTCATCACCGGTTCCCGACTGGTCTTCTGGTTGCAGGCCACGACCAGCGCGTTGAGGGTCAACGGGTAGCTTTCCGGGCTGGTGGCTTGCTTTTCGATCAGTGAGCCGAGGACGCGGATCTCGACCTCGTTGAAGCGTGCAACGTCCGCGCTGTGCTGGTCTGACATGGCCTTGTCTCGATGCGATGAAAAGGCCACTAGCGTAGGAGGTAGGTGGGGGTTAGGCAATGGCCATGCTCATTGCCGGGTGGCCGGCCAGCATTGGCTGGCCGGCGCAAGGTCAGCTGCTGCGACGGTCCATCGCCTCGCAGGCGGCGGCCGTGAAGATGACATCGGTGGAGGAGTTGAGCGCGGTTTCTGCTGAATCCTGCAGCACGCCAATGATGAAGCCGACCGCCACCACTTGCATGGCGACCTCGCTGGGAATGCCGAACAGGCCGCAGGCCAGCGGAATCAACAGCAACGACCCCCCGGCCACCCCCGAAGCCCCACAGGCGCAGACCGACGCCACCACGCTCAGCAGCAGGGCGGTGGGCAGGTCGACATGGATGCCGAGGGTATGCACGGCGGCGAGGGTCAGCACGGTGATGGTGATGGCAGCGCCGGCCATGTTGATGGTGGCGCCGAGCGGGATCGATACCGAGTAGGTGTCTTCATGCAGGCCGAGCTTTTCCGCCAGCGCCAGGTTGACCGGGATGTTGGCCGCCGAGCTGCGGGTGAAAAACGCCGTGATGCCGCTCTCGCGCAGGCACTGCAGTACCAGCGGGTAGGGGTTGCGGCGGATCATGCAGAAGGTGATCAGCGGGTTGATCACCAGCGCCACGCCGAGCATGCAGCCGATCAGGACGGCGAGCAGGTGGCCGTAGCCCACCAGCGCCTGCAGACCTGTCTGAGCCAGAGTCGAGGCGACCAGGCCGAAAATGCCCAGGGGTGCAAAGCGAATCACCAGGCGCACCAGATCAGTCACGGCCTTGGACAGGTCGTCGACCAACCCGCGGGTGGCCTTGCCGGCCTTGCGTAGCAGCACGCCAAGGGCGATGCCCCAGGTGAGGATGCCGATGAAGTTGGCCTCGACCAAGGCCTTTACCGGGTTCTGTACCGCACTCAGCAACAGGCCTTGCAAGACTTCGCCGATACCACCGGGGGCGCTCAGGTCACCCTGGTGCAGGTTGAGCACCAGGGTTGAGGGAAACTGCATGCTGACCACCACGGCCAGTGCCGCGGCAGAGAAGGTGCCGAACAAGTACAGCCAGAGAATCGGCCGAATGTGCGTTTGCTGGCCCTGTTGGTGGTTGGCGATGGAGGCGATCACCAGCACGAATACCAGAATCGGCGCGACCGCTTTCAAGGCAGAGACGAAGACCGTGCCCGGGAGGGTCAGGTCTGCCGCCACGGCAGGTGCGAAAATCGCCAGCAGAATGCCGGCGATCAGGGCGATGACGATCTGGGTGACCAGGCTGATACGGTTGAGCAGGCGGAAGACGACGGACATGTGCTGCGGAGCCTCGAACAATGAGCGGCGGACTCTACCATAGCCCGTCGCGGGCCGTTCACGACCGCTGTTAGGCTCTTTCTGAAATCTGTCTGCACTCACGCCTAGTGTGATGAAACGGGGCTGGAAGGCCGGCCCTGGCTAAGTGGTCCAGCTAGGTGGTCCCGACCAGGCGCCTACGATCAGGAGTCCCCCGACTAGGCGTTCCCAGCTAGGCGTCCCCGACTCGGCGTCCCCCGGAATACGCATGCTCTGCAGTGCATTGCGCATGCTCGCCCCGTTTCGCGAGGTCGCCACCGACCTTCTCTGGGCTCTGCGCAGACAGCGTTCAGGCAGCCCTCAGCCGTGAAACAGTTCGCGCTGTGCGCCCTCGGTAATGGCAATGATCCCGGGATGCTTGACCTTGCGCTCCACTGAAATGGCGTAAAACGCTTCGGTCACCGCTTCGGTCTGCCCGATCAACTGCACCGCGCACTGCCGGCAGACCTCTTCGGCGATCACGCTCGGTGCCACGAATAGCCCGCTGCCTGACTGGCCGAAAGCCTGCATCAATGCGCTGTCATCGAACTCGCCGATGATCTGCGGCTGCAGCTGTTGCTCGGCCAGCCAGCGCAGCAGACGGCTACGCAGCATGGTGTCCTGCCCGGGAATCAGCAGCGGTGCGTTGTCCAGGCATGCTGGGAAAGCAGGCGGCAGTTGGCGGGCCAGGGCGGGGGTGGCGAAGAAGCTCAGCCCCGATTCCCCCAGTTTCTGGCTATAGCCTTTGATGTCCAGGTGGCTGGGCATGGGGCTGTCGGAGATCACCAGATCCAGGCGCTGGATCGCAAGGTCGGCCAATAGCCGCTCAAGCGGGCCTTCCCGGCAACTGATGCGCAGCGCGCGCTCCAGCGTCATGGCCGGCGCCAGCAAACGATAGACGATCGACTTGGGCACCATGTCTGCCACCCCTACGCGAAACAGCACGGGCTGTTCGTCCGGGGAGGTGCGCAGCAGCGTTTCCAGCTCGCCGGCGATCTGGAACATCTGCTCGGCATAAGCCAGCGTGCGTCGGCCGCTTTCGGTCAGTTCGAGCTGCCGCCCGGCACGCTGGAACAGGCTGATGCCGTGGGCCTGCTCGAACAGGCTGATCTGCCCGCTGATGGTCTGCGGGGTGAGGTTCAGTTGTTCGCTGGCACGGACGATGCTGCCGGTCTTGGCCGTGACCCAGAAGTAGTGAAGCTGACGGTAGTTGAGCATCAGGACGGCGCACACTTCGTAAATAGCGAAGTATACCTGTTAAAAAAACGAATTTTCCTGATGATTATTGCCGGCTACCATGCTCGCGATGCCGCGCCTGGCGCGGCCCAATGATGCCATTGCAGAGAGCTGAACCATGGACTACCTGTTGCAACTTGCCTCAAACCCCACCGCTTGGGTGGCGCTGGCCACGCTGGTGGCAATGGAAGTCGTGCTGGGTATCGATAACCTGATCTTCATCTCGATCCTGACCAACAAGCTGCCAGAGGCCTATCGCTCCAAGGCGCGGCGTATCGGTATCAGCATGGCGCTGGTGATGCGTCTGGCGCTGCTCAGCACCGTGGCCTGGATCGTGCAACTGACCGAGCCGGTGTTCGAGGTGTTCGGGCACGCCTTCTCATGGAAAGACATGATCTTGATTGCCGGTGGCCTGTTCCTGCTGTGGAAGGCGACCAAGGAAATTCATGAGAGCGTCGATCCGCATGGCGCGAAGGAAGAGGCCAAGGCCGGTTCGACGGTGACCCTGGGTTTCAGCGCGGCCATCGTGCAGATCCTGATTCTTGACATCGTGTTCTCGATCGACAGCATCATCACCGCCGTGGGCATGACCGAGCACCTGCCGATCATGGTCATCGCCGTGATCAGCGCGGTGATCGTCATGCTGGTGGCGGCCGATCCGCTGGCCAAGTTCATCAGCGACAACCCGACCGTGGTGATGCTGGCGCTAGGCTTCCTGATCATGATCGGCATGACCTTGATCGCCGAAGGCTTTGGCGCTCATGTGCCGAAGGGTTATGTGTACGCGGCGATGGCCTTCTCGACGCTGATCGAACTGCTCAACATCATCGCGCGCCGGGCACGAAGCAAAGGTGACGCCAAGCAGGGTTGAACATCAGGATGATGCGTTGTACTGCGGCGGCTAGCGCTCAAGCGTAGGCCGCCGGGGTGGGGAAGGCTTGAGTGGCGGCGGGGCAGGGGAATGGCGACGCAGAATGCGCAGCACGCCCCATAGCATGGCCAGGGCCACGCTGGTCCACATCAGCGCCAGCATGCAGATCGCCATCGTCAGACTCATGGTCAGCTCCTTGGCCTGGGTGAATAGTCACTCGGGCCCTACCGTGTGAATTCTAGCCACAAGTCGCTGGCGTTCAATTGACCGATGGTCCAGTACCCGGACGTGGCGCCGGGCTGTACCGACGTTAGCGCGCGGCCTATCATCGTTGGCCCAGCCAGGCGCCCTCCGCCTGGCACCGACAAGCGAGAGATCATGTCGCAGCCATCTTCCCCGCCTTATGCCTTGAACCGGTGCCGCTGGCTTGCCGTCTGCCTGGTGATCGCCAGCCTTGCCGGTTGCGCCAGCGCGCCGCCGCCGCTGCCCAAGGGGTTGGCGCAGCGGGTGGAAATCAGCAGCGTGCCGTTCTTCCGCGGCAACGCCAACCACGGCGGTGCCCTGGCCTTGGCGGCACTGTTGTCTCAGCAAGGGGTGAACATCACGCCAGGGCTACTGGATGAGCCGTTGAAGCTGCCCCAGCAGGCCGACCGGCTGGACACCTCGATTCCCCGCGTTGCACGTGACTACGGCATGGTGGTGTACCCGCTGGACAAGCATCTGCAGGCCCTGCTGGTGCAAGTGGCGGCGGGCAATCCGGTGCTGGTGCGTTACCGCGAAGGCTCAAGTTTCTGGGCCGAGCCGCGCTATGCGGTGGTGATCGGTTACGACCGCTACAAGCAGCGCCTGCTGCTGCGCGCAGGCATGGATCGGCGACGCCTGGTCGATTTCAGTGATTTCGAGCAGGCGTGGCAGCAGGAGGGCAGTTGGGCGGTACTGATCCAACCGCCACGGCAATTGCCCGCTGAGGTGGATCATCAGCGCTGGCGGCAGGCCGCCGAGGCGCTGGCGCGGGCCGGTCAGGAAGTGGCGGCGCGCCAGGCAATCAGCCGTTTGCAGGAGTAAGCGGGGGGGCGGGGCAGGGCGCCCCGCCGGGGTTCAGAAGCCGAGGCGATCACGCAAGCTGTAGTACCAGGCGCCCAAAGCGCTGAACGGTACGCGCAGCAACTGGCCACCCGGGAATGGATAGTGCGGCAGGCCGGCAAACGCATCGAAGCGTTCTGCCTGGCCACGCAGGGCTTCGGCCAGCACCTTGCCGGCCAGGTGCGTGTAGGTCACCCCGTGGCCCGAACAACCTTGCGAGTAATAGATGTTGTCGCCGATGCGCCCCACTTGCGGCAGGCGTGAAAGCGTCAGCAGGAAGTTGCCGGTCCAGGCGTAGTCGATCTTGACGTTCTGCAGTTGCGGGAAGGCCTTGAGCAGCTTTGGCCGGATGATTGCTTCGATGTTCTGCGGATCGCGCGCGCCATACACCACGCCGCCGCCGAAGATCAGCCGCTTGTCTTCGGTGAGGCGGTAGTAGTCGAGCAGGTAATTGCAGTCTTCCACGCAGTAGTCCTGCGGCAGCAGGCTGTTGGCCAGCGCGTCACCCAAGGGCTCGGTAGTGATGACTTGGGTGCCGCAGGGCATCGACTTGGCGGCGAGCTCCGGTACCAGGTTGCCCAGGTAGGCGTTGCCAGCGACGATGATGAACTTGCTGCGAATCTTGCCTTGGGGCGTATGAACCACGGGATTGGCGCCGCGCTCGATGCGAATGGCCGGGGTTTGCTCGTAGAGGGTGCCGCCGAGCGATTCCACCGCCGCCGCCTCGCCCAGGGCCAGGTTGAGCGGGTGGATATGGCCACCGCTCATGTCGAGCAGGCCGCCGATGTAGTTCTCGCAACCCACCACTTCACGGATGCGGTTGCGGTCCATCAGCTCCAGCTGGTGGTTACCGTAGCGTTCCCACAGGCGCTTCTGAGCTTCGAGGTGATCCATCTGCTTGGGTTTCAATGCAGCAAACACACCGCCGTCTTTCAGGGCGCAGTCGATACCGTAGGTGGCTACTCGCTCGCGGATGATCCGGCCACCTTCGAATGCCATCTGGCCCAACAGTTGCGCCTGCTGCTGGCCGACGCTGCGCTCGATGACATCGATGTCGCGGCTATAGCTGTTGACGATCTGACCGCCGTTACGGCCGGAGGCGCCGAAACCGACCTTGGCCGCTTCGACAACGCGCACCTTGAAGCCGTTTTCCAGCAGGAACAGCGCACTGGACAGGCCGGTGTAGCCAGCGCCAATGATGCAGACATCGGTTTCCACCTCACCCTGCAGCGCCGGCCTTGCTGGCACTGGGTTGGCCGAGTCGGCGTAATAGGACTGCGGGTAGGGGGTATTGGCCATGGCGGGAAAGACCTCGTGTTCTATATTTTTAACGGTTTAGCGGATCCTATCAATAATAATAAACACCGGCTAGTCGCCGATGAAAATTCATGCTGTCCAGGCCTGCCTCTGTATCAGGTCATAAATTTATTAGGATTCAGGGGGTTAGCGCGTAAAAAAGTGTTGACACCGATTATCTATTGCGTAGAATGCGGCCCCACGACAGGCACATAGCTCAGTTGGTTAGAGCACCACCTTGACATGGTGGGGGTCGTTGGTTCGAGTCCAATTGTGCCTACCAAATCGATGAGAAGGGCGACCCAAACGGGTCGCCCTTTTTGTTTATGGGGGGTTTTATTCCGGGGCGGGTGCGTGCAGTCGCGGCGCGCCGCACGTCACGCAAATTTCTGATTAATTTGAAGAAAAGCGCTTTACAGGAAACTGTCTCCCCTCTAATATGCGCCCCACACGACAGGCACATAGCTCAGTTGGTTAGAGCACCACCTTGACATGGTGGGGGTCGTTGGTTCGAGTCCAATTGTGCCTACCAAATTAAGTCCCGCTCGGCGGGCAGTCAAAGGGCGATCCGAAAGGGTCGCCCTTTTTCGTTGTGGTCAAACATCGGTGCGCCGCGGCATTGTGTCGCGTACCGGTGCAGCCCCCATTGGCCATGGCTTCAGGGAGAAGGCCGCGCTTCCGGCGCTCGGCGCCCGGCGTGGTAGAATCCGCCGCTTCGAAACGGGAGATAGATGCGTGCGAAAACTGGCATTGGTAGCGGTAGCACTGGCCTTGGTCGGTTGCGAGAACGAAGTCGAGGGCGTGCACAAGCAGGTCGCCGAACACCTGAGCAACCCCAAGACCGCCAAGTTCGCCAACGTGCGGAT
The DNA here is from genome assembly GCF_034427815.1 of Pseudomonas gebzensis. Classification (NCBI taxonomy): domain Bacteria; kingdom Pseudomonadati; phylum Pseudomonadota; class Gammaproteobacteria; order Pseudomonadales; family Pseudomonadaceae; genus Pseudomonas; species Pseudomonas gebzensis. The sequence continues at coordinate 326,485 of NZ_JAXQNS010000006.1, read as the reverse complement.
GGATACACATGGCACGCTCTGCGGCCAGGTGCGCGGCAAGGACGACCTGGGCCAGTTCGAGGCTTACCGCAGCTACGTCGCGATCAAGCACGACGGCCAGTACGAGGTCATCGTCGATGACACGGGCAGCAATCTGAAGATTCGTGAAGTCTGTGGTGGTGCTGACCTGCAGCGCCGCGCAGAGGCGGTGGCTGACCAGCCGGCGCCCGACGGATGGGATGTCGAGGTGATTCAAGGCGCGAACATGGGCGCGTTGAGTGACATGACCGCGCGCTTGATCGAAAAGGGCATTCCGTCTTCGGTGGAGTACCGCGCCGGCAAGCCGGTGGTATTGATGGGGCCTTTCCCGAGCAAGGCTGAAGCTGAAGTGCGCAAGGCCGATGTCATGGCACGGCTGGGTACCGACTCGGTGGTGATTCAGCATGGCATCGAACGTTGAACCTGTGCGCATGCGCGCGCACGGCTCGCGTGCAGGGTGTCCTCCCAGCTATGCTTGAACGTGCATATGCATAAGCGCGGAGGCCTCATGTCTACATTGGAAAAGGCCATTGTCATCGCTGCCATTGCCCATGATGGGCAGGTCGACAAGGGCGGTTCAGCCTACATCCTGCATCCGCTGCGGGTGATGAAGCGGATGTCCACCGCCGAAGAGCGCATCGTTGCCGTGCTGCACGATGTGATCGAGGACACCAGCCTGAGCTTGTCCGATCTTGCCCGCGCAGGCTTCAACCTGAAGATACTTGCCGCGCTGCTGGCGCTCAGCCGTCGGGCTGGCGAACCTTATGAAGACTTCGTGGTGCGCTTGGGCAGCGACCCCTTGGCGCGTGCGGTCAAACTGGCGGATCTGGCCGACAACAGTGACCTCACCCGCATCCCTGAACCGGGCCCTGCCGACTGGCAGCGGCTGACACGCTATCGTCAGGCCAGCGCTTACCTGCAAGCGCTGGTTTAAGCGCAGCCGGGCAACTCAGTCGTCTTTGGGTAGCGTCCAGAACACCTGCACGCCGCCATCGTCACGGTGCGCCAAGGTGACGTTATCGTTTTCCGCTATTTCTTCCAGCAAGGTTTCCCAGTCTTGCGCAGACTCATCTGCCTGCCGAAAGATCAACGCGGCTCGACTGCGTTGAGCAGTGGGGCCGTTGATGATTTTCTGAATGCGGGTGCCCAGTTGGACATAGCTGCTGGGGGTCTGCGGCGCGGTGCTGGCCATGAATGGCTTCCTTGGTGGCTGTATGTGTGTACAGTATTTCAGCTGGCGCGCTTGCGCAAGCCTGGAAGCATGGCGATCAGCGCATGAAGTGCACTTTTCCGGTGTCGTCGTTGCCCATGTACATGCCATACACCCCGGCCTGGCGCTCGAGAATGTAGCGTTCCAGGATCTGCCGGATGGCGGGGTAGTAGATGTCGTCCCAAGGGATCTCATCCGGTTCGAAGAAGCGGTAGCTCAGGGTTTCCGGGCCGTACTCGCCGGTTTCTTCGACGGTCATGGCGCGGAAGATGATGTATACCTCACTGATCTTGGGCACGCTGAAGATGGAGTAGGGCGAGACGATTTCGGCACGTACGCCGGTTTCTTCCCAGACTTCACGCAAGGCTGCATCTTCGGTGGTTTCGCCGGCCTCCATGAAGCCGGCTGGCAGCGTCCAGGTGCCCGGCCGCGGCGGGATCGCGCGCTGGCACAGCAAGTACTTGCCTTCGCGCTCGATGATGCAGCCGGCGATGATCTTGGGGTTCACATAGTGGATATAGCCGCACGCGCAATACAGACGCTCGTGGGTATCGCCGGCGGGAACGCCCCGAGCCAGCGCCTGGGTGCAATGGGGGCAGAAGCGCGGGGCGTTGGGCATGATCAGCGGCCTATGCGGGGAGCCTTGAGCGTGAAGGGTTCGGCGATCGGGCGTATCTGCGTGGCGTCATCCTGTTTCTGGCGCAGGTAGTCCAGTGCCACGGCAGCGGCGGCGCGGACGTGATCCACCGATGCCTGGTGCGCCGCGTGTGGGTCGCCGCTCTTGATCGCCTCGACGATCTTTTCCATCTCGCGATTGCTCGCGCCGCGGCGATTCTGCTGCGACACAGAGGTGGCGCGCAGGTAGCTGATGCGCGCTTGCAATTGGCGCAGTTGCTGCGCGGCAACGCGGTTGCCCGAGCCTTCGAGCAGCACATCGTAGAACCCCTGCACCGATTCGAGCACCTGCTGCAACTCGCCTTGTTCAAGCGACTCGCGGTTCTCTTCCAGTGCCCGCTCCAGTGCGCGAATGTCCTTGCTCTTGGCGTTGAGCGTGAACAGCTGGACGATCAGCCCTTCGAGCACGCAGCGCAGCTCATAGATGTCGCGGGCGTCTTCCAGGGTGATGATGGCCACCCGTGGCCCCTTGGCGTCGGCAAACTCCACCAGGCCCTCGGATTCGAGATGGCGCAAGGCTTCACGCACTGAGGTGCGGCTCACGCCGAGGCGGTCACAGAGGTCGCGCTCGACCAGGCGGTCGCCCGGGAGCAGATGGAAGTTCATGATCGCGCCGCGCAGCTTGTCGAGCACGATTTCGCGGAGGGTGACAGGATTGCGGTTGACCTTGAAGCTGTCGTCGAGGGGCTGGCGTTTCATCGGGTGCGCTCTAATAGAGGCTGTGCGCCAACATCACGAAAGCACCGGAACCCCGTGTGCTTCCTGCAGTGGTTCAAACAGCCCGTTGTTATCGGGTTGGCTCGGCATCGGCTTCGGCAAAGGCCTCGCGGGCCAGGCGGAAACTGTCTACCGCCGCGGGCACGCCGCAATAAATGCCGACCTGGAGCAGGATCTCGCGAATCTGTTCACGGCTCAGGCCGTTGCGCAGCGCACCACGGATATGCAGCTTGAGTTCGTGAGGGCGATTGAGCGCGGAAATCATGGCCAAGTTTATCATGCTGCGCTCTTTGAGCGACAAGCCATCACGGCCCCAGACATGCCCCCAGCAGTACTCGGTGACCAGTTCCTGCAGCGGTTTGGTGAACTCGTCAGCGTTCTGGATAGAGCGGTTGACGTACTCCTCACCCAGCACCTGGGTGCGAATCTGCAGGCCTTTTTCGTATTTCTCGTTACTCATCTGCGCTGCTCCAAAACAAAACGGGGGCTACAACCGAGGGTGAGACGCGTAGCCCCCAAAAGGGTGTGCCGTGTGTTCGCAGGTGGCTTACGCGGCAACCGCGCGGCGCGTCTTGCGAACGCCCCGCACAGGGTAGATCAGCCGAGCGGCGGCAAGGCGCCGAGTTTGCCGCGGTGATAGACCATCGGCGTCATCGGTTCGGCCGGCAGAACCAGGTTCTTGACCGCACCGACGATAATGGCGTGGTCGCCGCCGTCGTATTCGCGCCACAGCTCGCACTCGATGATCGCCGTGGCCTTGGGCAACAGCGGGTTGCCCAGCTCGCTCAGGTGCCACTCGATCGCCTTGGCCTTGTCCTTGCCTTTACCCGCGAAGGCGTAAGCCTCGGCGGTTTGTTCGGCAGACAGCAGGTGAATCGCGAATTTCTTGCTGTCGCGCAGGATCGGGTAGGTGTCCGATGCATAGTTGGGGCAAAACAGCACCAGCGCCGGATCGATCGACAGCGCGCTGAACGCGCTGGCGGTGATGCCGACGATGCCGCCGTCGGCGTCCAGGGTGGTGACCACCGTGACGCCTGACGGGAACGAGCCCATCACGTCTTTGTAGATGCCAGGTTCGATCATCTGGGCCTTCCTCTTAGCGCATCACGAAGGGATCGGGCATCGGCGCGGTGGACAGGTTGATCCACACGGTCTTCAGCTCGGTGTAGGCGAGCACCGAATCGATGCCACTCTCGCGGCCGTAGCCGCTGTTCTTGAAGCCGCCGATCGGCGCCATGGCCGACACGGCGCGATAGGTGTTGACCCAGATGATGCCTGAACGCACGTCGCGCGCAAGGCGGTGGGCGCGGCCCAGGTCGCGGGTCCAGATACCTGCTGCCAGGCCGAACTGCGAATCGTTGGCCATGGCCAGCGCTTCTTCCTCGGTCTTGAAGCGGATCACCGCGGCCACTGGGCCGAACACCTCTTCCTGCATGATGCTCATCGAGTTGCTGTCGCACTCGAACAGGGTCGGCTCGTAGAACCAGCCGTCACCCTCGACCTCGGCACGCTTGCCACCCAGGTGCAGTTTGGCACCTTCGGCCTTGGCTGCAGCGACCAGGCCTTCGACCACGGCCAGTTGCTGGGCGGTGGCCATCGGGCCCATTTCGCTGGCGTCATCTTGCGGATTGCCGATGCGGATACGCTTGGCACGCTCGATCAGGCGACTGACGAACTCATCGAAGATCTCATCTTGTACCAGCAGGCGCGAACCTGCCACGCAGCTCTGCCCGGAGGCGGCATAGATGCCAGCCACCGCGCCGTTGATGGCGCTGTCCAGGTCGGCGTCGGCGAAAATGATGTTCGGCGACTTGCCGCCCAGCTCCAGCGACAGCTTGGCGAAGTTCTCGGCGCTGCTACGCACCACGTGACGGGCGGTGGCGGCGCCGCCGGTGAAGGCGATCTTGCGCACCAGCGGGTGGCGGGTGAGGGCGGCGCCGGTGGTTGGGCCGTAGCCGGTCACTACGTTGACCACACCTGCCGGGAAACCGGCTTCCAGCGCCAGACGCGCCAGCTCGAGGATGGTCGCCGAGGCGTGCTCGGACGGTTTCAGCACGATGGTATTACCGGCGGCCAGCGCAGGCGCCAGCTTGATCGCGGTCAGGTACAGCGGGCTGTTCCACGGGATGATGCCGGCGACCACACCGATCGGCTCGTGCACGGTGTAGGCGAACAGGTCGGGCTTGTCCAACGGCAAGGTGCCGCCTTCGAGCTTGTCGGCCAGGCCTGCGGTGTAGTGGAAGAACTCGGGCAGGTAACCGACCTGGCCACGGGTTTCACGGATCAGCTTGCCGTTGTCACGGCTTTCCAGTTGAGCCAGGTGTTCTTTGTTCTCGGTGATCAGGTCACCCAGCCGGCGCAGCAGTTTGCCGCGGGCCGTGGCGGTCAGACCGCGCCACGCTTTGCTGTCGAAAGCGCGCTGGGCCGATTGCACGGCCAGCTCCACATCGCTTTCGTCGGCATCGGGCAGTTGCGACCAGGCTTGCGCGGTGGCCGGGTTGAGGCTGTCGAAGGTCTTGCCGCTCTGCGCGTCGACCCATTGGCCATCGATGCACATCTGGAAACGTGTGAGGGTCATGCAACAATCCCCTTTGCGGATTCGTTGAGGGTGCGCGCTTGCTTGAGGAAGTCCAGCAGCATCTTGTTGACGTCACGCGGAGCTTCCACCGGCATCATATGCCGTTGCTCGGCGAGCACCACGCTGTGCGCATTCGGGATGCGCGCGGCCAACTGACGGGCCATGGCAGGCGTGGAGCCGGCATCGAGCTCGCCGGTGGCGATCAGGGTCGGTGCCAGAATGCTGCCCAGGTCGTCGGCGCGGTACATGTCCTGGGTGGCGAACAGCGAATAAGTGGTGTGATAACCCTGCGGGTCGTTCTGCGCCAGGGTCTGGCGAATCGCGGCGACCTGCGCTGGGTTGGCGGCTTTGTACTCGCGGCTGAACCAGCGGTCCAGGGCGGCGTCGACGTTGGCGTCCGGGCCCAGCACGGCGGCTTGCGCGGCGCGTGCGATGACACCGGCACGCTGCTCGGCGGAGCGATTGAACACACTGTTGAGCACGACCAGGGCAGACACACGTTGCGGGTAGTTCAGCGCGAAAGCGCGGGCCACCAGGCCGCCCATGGAGAAACCGATCACGGTGGCCTGGGGAATCTGCAGGTGGTCAAGCAGCTCGGCCAGTTGTTCGGCATAGCCTTCGAGCGGCGTGTCGGCGGTCGGCACGCGGCTCTGGCCGTGGCCGAGCATGTCGTAGCAGATGACGCGGTGTTCGTTGGCCAGGCCAACGACCTGCCCGCCCCACATTTCCTTGTTCAGGCCCACGCCGTGGATCAGCACCACGGGATGCCCCTGGCCTTGGCTCAGGTAGCTGGTCCCGGCCGGCGTACGTTCAGCGACAGGCTGAATCATGGATGACGCTCCTTGCAGGCCGGCGCAGTCAACCGTCGCGCCGGCCCGTCTGGTTATTGTTATTGAGCGTTGGCTTTTTCGGCAGCCAGTTCTTCCAGGTCGATGTAGCGGTTGCCGATGCGTGGGTGCAGGCGGCCGCCATCGGCAGCACCCAGGACCACGACGATCTCGTCGGCACGCGGGGCGTCTTCGATCTGCATTTCCAGGGTGATGTAATGCGAACGCAGGCCTTCGTCGTCCTTCTGCATCATCGGGATCTGGATCGAGGTGCCTGGGCCGCCGCGCTTGTTGGTGAAGCTCAGGTAGCTCTTGGCCTGAACCGCTTCACGGTAGTGGTTGCCGAAACGCAGGGTGTGGATCACGGCCGAGGCGTGTTCGATTTCACCGTCAGCACCGACCACGGCCGCTTTGCCGTAGGCCTCGATCTTGTCCGCGCCGCCAATGGCAGCAATCAGACGCTCGACCATCAACGCGCCCAGTTCCGAGCAGTTGGCACGGATTTCAGGCTTCAGATCATCAACGAAACCGCGACCTGCCCACGGGTTTTTCATCACCACGGCCAGGCCGACCATGGTCACGGGCTTGTCGGTGGCTTTGAAGCCTTCGATGCGGGTTTCTTCGGAGTAGGTGACGATCTTGCGGATTTCGAAACTCATGAGCGGCTCCTGGGGAGGTTATCGGGTCTTGTTGTCTGATGGTATACCATAATATTTGTTCTGCAAGTGCTGGCCGCGAAAATCCCGGCCATGCATGACCAAAGGTCTACTGCTTTGGTAGTGAGCGCTTCATCTGTATTGCGGCTCGCCATCACACCCATAAAAAAGCCCGCGCTGGGGACCATCAGGTCTCCAGAACGGGCGCATCCTGCAATCATTCAGGCAATGGGAATTCAGGCGAAGGCTGGCACGACGTCCTTGATGAACAGCTCGAGGGATTTCTTCTTCTCGGCGTGCGGCAGGCTGTTGTCACACCAGAAGCTGAACTCGTCGACGCCCAGTTCCTGGTAGTACTTGATGCGCGCGATGATCTCTTCGGGGGTGCCGATCATGGTGTTCTTGCGGATGTTGTCCAGCGCGAAAGCCGGAACCTCGGCGAACTTCGACTCGGGGCTGGGTTCCAGGAAACCATTGACCGGGGTGGTCTTGTTGCCGAACCAGGCATCGAAGGTGCGGTAGAAGCGCGAAATGGCTTCGGCGCCGATCTTCCAGCCTTCAGGTTCTTCCGGGCTGTGCACATGAGTGTGACGCAGCACCATCAGTTGCGGGCGCGGTACGTCCGGGTTGTTGTCCAAGGCAGCCTGGAACTTGTTCTTCAAGTCCAGCACTTCCTCGTCGCCCTTCATCAGCGGGGTGACCATCACGTTGCAGCCGTTTTTCACTGCAAAGTTGTGCGAATCCGGGTCGCGGGCGGCAATCCACATCGGCGGCATGCCGGATTGGACAGGCTTGGGTACGCTGGTCGACAACGGGAACTTGTACACCTCGCCCTCGAAGGCGTAGTCGCCTTCCCAGAGCTTGCGCACCACCGGGACCATTTCGCGCAGCGCTTTGCCGCCGTCGGTCGCCGGCATGCCGTTGGCCATGCGGTCGAACTCGAACTGGTAGGCGCCACGGGCCAGGCCCACTTCCATGCGCCCGTTGCTGATCACGTCGAGCAGGGCGCATTCGCCAGCCACGCGGATCGGGTTCCAGAACGGCGCGATGATGGTGCCGGCGCCAAGATGAATGGTCTCGGTGCGCGCGGCCAGGTAGGCCAGCAGCGGCATCGGGCTTGGCGAGATGGTGTATTCCATGGCGTGGTGCTCGCCGATCCATACCGTGCTGAACCCGCCTTTTTCGGCCATCAGGGTCAGTTCGGTGAGGTCTTCGAACAGCTGGCGGTGGCTGACCTTGTCATCCCAACGTTCCATGTGCACGAACAGCGAAAATTTCATGGGGCATTCCTCGACGCGTGAAAGGTGTCGTCTGGCAGGGCAGACGTCAGGGAGCTCGACAGGCGCGCTCGGCGCCTGCGCTATAGAAGAGAAGGAGTCAGGCGAAGGCTGGCAGGCTGGCCATCTTGCCGCGGCAGTAGATCATCGGCTGCTGCGCCTGCTCGGGCACGATCAGATTTTGTACCTTGCCGACCATGATGGCGTGGTCACCGCCCTCATACTCGCGCCACAACTCACACTCGATGACGGCAGTGGCACCCGCCAGAATCGGGTTGCCCAGCGCGCTCAGGGTCCACTCGATGCCTTCGGCCTTGTCTTTGCCCTTGCGGGCGAACGCATAGGCCTCGGCCTGCTGCTCGCCTGAGAGCAAGTGGATGGCAAAGCGCTTTTGCTTGATCAGCACTGGGTAGGATTCGGAGGTGTAGTTGGGGCAGAACAGTACCAGCGGCGGTTCCATCGACAGGGACGAGAAGGCACTGGCGGTCAGGCCGACGATCGCGCCGTCGTCATCCAGGGTGGTGATGACGGTGACGCCGGACGGGAACGAGCCCAAGACGTTTTTATAGACGGTTGCGTCGATCATGACAGGGTCCTCGAAGGGGTAGCGGTGGGCCGCTTTTTATCGTTGATGTGTCTGATGGTATACCGTAATACCCATATTGCAAGCATAAATTTCAGGCTTGGAAAAAACACGATAGGCGGCGCAAAGCCTCTGTTTACGGGGGCTGTAGAGAAACGGGCCGAGTTTGGCAATGGTGCTGAAACGGATCAGTCGAAGAGATTTACAGCGGATCAGTGTTGTCAAAAAGTTGGAATACCATAATATGGTCTTCAGCTGAGAGGCCGCCCCGATGCGGTTTCCTACAACGATAAAAACGACCTCCGAGCTCAAAACTATGTCCCAGCCGTCTTCGCAAAAGCAGTTTGTCGAAAACCACACGGTCGATTACGTTCCACCTGCCGAGCGCCATGGGAAGGCCCGCGACCTGTTCACGCTGTGGTTCAGCACCAACATCGCACCCTTGCCCATCGTTACCGGGGCCATGGTCGTGCAGGTGTTTCACCTCAACCTGTTCTGGGGGTTGATCGCCATCGCCCTGGGCCATCTGCTCGGCGGGGTGGTGATCGCCCTGGCGTCGGCTCAAGGCCCACAGCTGGGCATCCCGCAAATGGTTCAGAGTCGTGGCCAGTTCGGTCGCTACGGCGCGCTGCTGATCGTGTTCTTCACAGCCTTGATCTACGTCGGTTTCTTCATTTCCAACATCGTTCTGGCGGGCAAGTCGATTCACGGCATCGCCCCCAGTGTGCCGATGCCCACGGCCATCGTGATTGGCGCGCTGAGTGCAACGGCGATCGGCGTGATCGGCTATCGCTTCATTCATAGCCTGAACCGCATCGGCACCTGGGTGATGGGCTCGGCGCTGCTCGCCGGGTTCATCATGATGTTCACCCAGGAGCTGCCCGCCGACTTCTTCAGCCGCGGCGCCTTCAGCCTGTCGGGCTTCATCGCCACGGTGTCGCTGGGCACCATCTGGCAGATCAGCTTCTCGCCCTATACGTCGGACTACTCGCGCTACCTACCCAAAGAAGTCGGCATCGCCAAACCGTTCTGGGCGACCTACTTCGGCGCCACCCTCGGCACCATCCTGTGCTTCAGCTTCGGTGCCATCGCCGTGCTGTGCGTCCCGGAAGGCACCGACGCGATGGATGCGGTGAAACAGGCGACCGGCTGGCTGGGCCCGATCCTGATGGTGCTGTTCCTGCTCAACATCATCAGCCACAACGCGCTCAACCTGTACGGCGCGGTGCTGTCGATCGTCACCGCCATCCAGACCTTCTTCGCCAACTGGAGCCCTAGCATCAAGCTGCGTGTGGTGTTGGCGTCGATCATCCTGCTGGGCTGCGGCACGGTGGCGCTTAACGCCTCGGCGGACTTCATCGGCCAGTTCATCGGCCTGATCCTGGCGCTGCTGCTGGTACTGGTGCCGTGGGCTTCGATCAACCTGATCGACTTCTACCTGATCAAGAAAGGCCAGTACGACATCGCCTCGATCTTCAGCGCCGACGGTGGCATCTATGGGCGTTTCAACCATCACGCGATCATCGCCTATGCCTGCGGCATCCTGGTGCAGTTGCCGTTTGCCAACACCTCGCTGTATGTCGGGCCGTACTCGAACATCGTCGAAGGGGCTGACCTGTCCTGGGTGTTCGGCCTGCTGGTGACGGCGCCGCTGTATTACTGCCTGGCCACGCGCAGCAAAGCGGCCAAAGCCGGGCGGCCAGTGACGGTCAATCGCTAAGCCGCGCAACCGTCGTAGGGTGCATGAAGCAGAAGGGCCGCAATCGCGGCCCTTTTTCGTAGGGATTGGCGTTGCCCGATCAGACCTTGAACTGCGCCACCAGCCCGTTGAGGTCGACCGCCAGGCGCGACAGGTCTTGCGCCGCCGCACTGGTCTGGTTGGCGCCAGCGGAGGTCTGCATCGCCAGGTCGCGAATGTTCACCAGATTGCGGTCCACCTCACGCGCGACCTGTGCCTGCTGCTCCGAAGCGCTGGCGATCACCAGGTTGCGCTGGTTGATCGAGGCGATGGCCTCGGCGATCACCTCCAGCGCCTGCCCGGCACCTTGGGCCACTTCCAGCGTGCCGTTGGCGCGGCCCTGGCTGCTGTGCATGGCGCTGACCGCGCGGCCGGTGCCGGTCTGAATGCCAGCGATCATCTCTTCGATTTCTTCTGTGGACTTCTGTGTGCGGTGGGCCAGGGCGCGTACTTCGTCGGCCACCACGGCAAAGCCGCGCCCGGCGTCCCCGGCACGCGCCGCTTCGATGGCGGCGTTGAGCGCCAGCAGGTTGGTTTGTCCGGCGATAGCGCCGATGACATCGAGTACGCGGCTGATGTCGTTGGCGCGCCCCGCCAATTGCTCGATCTCCTGCGCGGTGCCGGCGACGTCGCCCACCAGTTGCTCGATGGAGGCCAGGGCCTCTTTGACCTGTTCGCGGCCATCGCGGGTGTTCTGGTCGGCGCCCCGAGAAGCGTCGGCCGTGCTGACGGCATTGGTTGCCACCTCTTCGACCGCAGCGGTCATCTGATTGACGGCCGTGGCGGCCTGGTCGATCTCGGCGCTCTGCTGGTGCAGGCCGCGGCTGGTGTCTTCGGTGACCGTGTGCAGCTCTTCGGACGCCGAAGCCAGCTGGTCGGACGACGCGGCGATCTGCCGTAAGGTGTTGCGCAAGTTTTGCTGCATGCCGCTGAGGGCTTGCAAGAGCAGGGCGGGTTCGTCTCGACCGCTGGCCTGGATACTGTGCGTCAGGTCCCCGGTGGCAACGCGCTCGGCAACGCTGACCGCTTCGGCCAGCGGCACGGTAATGCTACGGGTGAGCAACGTGGCGATGCCGGCCAGTGCCAGCATGATCACCCCCAGCGCCGCGACAATCACCATGAAGGCCTGATCGGCAACATCACTTGAAGACTGTGACGCGTTTGCAACGCCCTTGCTGTTGTACTCGACCAGAGTGCTCAGCGCCGCCATCATGGCGTCGGCAGCGTCGGCCAGCGGGCCGATGACCAGGGCCTTGGCCTCATCGTCCTGAGCGCGGGCAATCTGCTGCATGACCTGCGATTGCCCGTCGTGGTAACGCTCCCAGGTGGCACTGAAGGCCGTGAACAAGGATTTTTCCTCCTCATCGAGCATGGTCTGACCGTAGGTTTCGATTCGCGCCTGCAGCTCGTTGCTGAGCGTTTCGGTGGATTCCAGCCCTCGAGTGCGTGTTTCAGGGTCGTCGTCGAGCAGGGTGCGCAGGGTTAGCGCACGTACCCGACCGACATCGGTGCCTATCCCGTTCAGTGCCGACATGGCAGGTAGCCAGCTCAGGCGAATATCGTCTGTGGCCTCGTCCATCTGTCGCGTTTCATAGAGCGCGAGCAAGCCCATCATCAGCACCAGAACGCCGAGGAGGGTGAACAGGATGGCGGCTCGTCGACCGATCTTCATGTTGCGAAACTGCATGGCTTGCTCCTGAACAGTGACGGCAGGTCGCCAAGGCGGGGCATGAGCGACTATCCAAAACCCCAGGCGCTGGAGATGTTGCACGGTAGGCCAAGGTGGTCCTCACCTTCCGGGTGCAGCAGGAAAATGATTACACGGTGCCATCATCCTTGAACAGGGTGTGCGTCGTTCCCTGAGTGGGCGGGTCGGTTTGCGGCTCGGCACGGCATGACTGAGTGCGGGCAGGCGCAGGCCTGGCGTACCCAACGGTCGTTGGCTTAGGTAGGATGGTTGTTTATTTTTGAATGTCGAGGACACCGTGGACTTTCTTGCCGAGTACGCAAGCTTTCTCGCGAAGACCGCTACCCTGGTCATTGCGTTGCTGATCGTGTTGTCAGCTTTCGTGGGGTTGCGTGGCAAAGGCCGCCGCAAGGCGGGCGGCCAGTTGCACGTCACGCGCCTGAACGATTTCTATAAAGAGCTGCGCGAACGGCTCGAATCCGGGTTGTTGGAAAAGGCCGAGTTGAAAGCGCTGCGCAAGCAGCAGGCAAAGGCCGACAAACGCGTGCGCAAGAACAAGCCCGCCGATACTTCCCGCGTGTTCGTGCTGGATTTCGATGGCGACATCAAAGCCTCCGCCACCGAAAGCCTGCGCAATGAAATCACCGCGCTGTTGACCCTCGCCACGCCACAGGATGAAGTCGTGCTGCGCCTTGAGAGCGGCGGTGGGCTGGTGCACAGCTACGGCCTGGCCGCCTCGCAACTGGCGCGCATTCGCCAGGCAGGCATCCCCCTGACCGTGTGCATCGACAAAGTGGCCGCCAGCGGCGGCTACATGATGGCGTGCATCGGCGAGAAGATCGTCAGCGCACCGTTTGCCGTGATCGGCTCGATCGGCGTGGTGGCACAGGTGCCCAACGTCAATCGCCTGCTGAAAAAGCATGACATCGACGTCGAGGTCCTGACCGCGGGCGAGTACAAGCGCACCCTCACGGTATTGGGCGAAAACACCGAAAAGGGGCGGGAGAAGTTCCAGGAAGACCTGGATGTGACCCACGCGCTGTTCAAGAACTTCGTCAGCCAATACCGCCCGCAGTTGCACATTGACGAAGTGGCTACCGGTGAAGTCTGGCTAGGCGTCGCTGCGCTCAATCGTCAGTTGGTCGACGAGCTCGGTACCAGCGACGAATACCTCAGCAGCCGCGCCCGCCAATCGCAGTTGTTCCACCTGCATTTCGCCGAACGCAAGAGTTTGCAGGAGCGCATCGGCATGACCGCCAGCGGCGCGTTGGAAAGTGCCGTCGTCGGGCTGTGGAGCAAGCTTGGGCGGTTGCGTTAACACCTTGAGCGGGTTGGGATTTTTTTAGAAGTGGGGGTTGCAAGGTCAGCGCAATGCGGACATAATGGCCTCCATCGAAACGCAGGCAGCTTTAAAAAGTTGTTTAGTTTCAAGGAGATAGCAAGGGATACAACGCTAACTCCGAACTTTGAGGCCGAGTAGCAAAGTGGTTATGCTCCGGATTGCAAATCCGTCTACGCCGGTTCGATTCCGACCTCGGCCTCCATATTCGAAAGCCCCGCAGATTAACGTCTGCGGGGTTTTTCTTTTGCGCAGAAAAAACGTCAGTCCCGAAACCTTCAGGTAGAAGTCCCGCAACTCGATCATTTTGTGTGCTGAGGGTCGCGATTGCGCGGCGGTAGATCCGCTCTGCGATTCTCTTGTTGGAATGACCCAGTCGTAGGCTGGCCTCGGTCATATCTTGATTTTCCGAGGTGACTTTTAGGCGGATGACCTCCAGCGTGACAGGCGTAGGTTCTGGCCTTTCGAGCGGTTCGGATCTCAGCGAAACGGCGGCCCTATACACCCCGGCCGGGAGGCGATGGGTCGGTGGCGCCAAGTGTGAAATTCATGGCCACTAGCATATCCATGCAGAAGTTTCGGCCGTCATTGTGCTCTGGCGATTGCTCGAAGAAGCTGATGGCGCGGTGGGACGTTGAAGATGGCGGGCCACGGGAGTGACCGCCGAAGCGAGCTTTGTCACTGGCTAGATGATCGGTCGGCTGCGAGGATTTGCCTTCCTTGCAAAGCCGCATGGCTATAGCGTCGAACTCGCGATCAAAACTGGCTCTTTCTGCAGCACTCAAAAAACCCTGTTGAGCTACAGAGTGATCAGTCTGATGTCGCACGGTTACTACACGTTTGCTAAGACGTTGCGCTTCAGCCTGAGTGATCTTGCGGGATTTCCTTGCGCTACTGATATCGGCAGCGAGTACATTGGCTCGCACTGAAATGTGCGCCGGTCACTGATCTGACCGCCGGTTTCACCAACGACTTCCCGTTGCTGCTGAAGATCGCAACTTGGCAGAACGGCGCCCTGCTGCGCGGCGACGGCATTCAGGCTGAGTGCTAGCACTGGCGCCAGGATTACGTACTTCATGCAGTTCCTACCCGATTATGGGCGCGCAGATCGCCCCTTGTTATACATGCCGCCTGGCACGAGCCAGGCAGGGTGATGTCGCATTTTTCCCAAGGTGTAACAGGCGTTAATACCATGCACGGTGGACATCAGGCCCGTGATCGCTCTGAAAACGCGTGCATTCGGCAACTGATGCTGGGGTGATATCTGATGATTCCACCCGGTCAAGTGAATAGCGGCATGGTGCGAACGATCACGTGGCGCAAGAGCCCGGGGCAGTTGTTGATACCTGTGGCGATCGCCGCGCTTGGTCGGTATTTTGAAGCGCAAGCCGCAGGCGATCAGGCTGATCAGATCGAGCGCTCACGTCTTCTAGCCAAGTCAGCCTATCAGGGGGGCGGACCATCCGTTCACGCCTATGGCCTTGAGCCGATCACAAGGCATTGGACAAGGCCGATGGCGGCCCCGCCAAAACAGCCGAGCAAAGACCGGGGTCGCGCCCGACTTTACTGGAGCAAATGAGCATTAGGTCGCAGATGCCTGGTCGGCGACGCCTGGTCAGGGCCGGCCTTGCGGGTTGTCTTCAACGCAGCATCACTGAGCCTCAGAGCTTTTCAGGCAGGGCCTGGAGCGTCGCGCGCCTATTGACGCTGCCTATTCAAGCTGGCATCCAGAGCTCCAGCTTGTCAGCTCGATACAATATCGCTACTGTCGATGCATGAATAGCGATTGCCTCACCTCGACCACCACCCACACAACCGCTGAGCACGGTGCGTGCGAGGTTTCGTGAGCCGCTAGCAGACGAACTTCAAAGGCCCGCCAGCGATGGACAGGGCCTTTTTCATGCCCTTGTGTCGTTGGCTCAAACGCAAGGAAATGCCCTCATGTACGCGCTGTTGATACTCGATATTCAGGTTGGGCTTGTTCACGGTCCGGAAACGCCCTGGCACTGCGAAGCGTTGTTGAAAACAGTGAATAGTCTGATGGACAGGGCGCGCAACGCAGGCGCTCCGATTTTTCTCGCGCGCCATGTCGGGCCCGCTGGATCTCCAATCGAGCCCGGTAGCCCGCTGACGAGGGTTGCGCAGGAGCTGAAGTTGTTGGGTGGAGAAGTCATATTCGAAAAGCGGCGGCCCAATGCTTTTGCAATGACTGGCCTGGCCGACCAACTGCGCACTTGTGGCGCTACCGGCGTAGTCATCACTGGGATGAAAACGCAATACTGCGTCGACAGCACCTGCCGTGCTGCGCGAGATCTTGGCTTCGATACAGTACTGATCGCCGACGGCCACACCTGTTCGGACACGCCAGTGATCAAAGCCGAGGACATCATCGCGCATCACAATGCAACGCTCGAGGGGGCGTTCTGTCAGTTGGTCCGGGCCGAGGAGTGGCGCTTCTAACGCTACCCGCCAGCGCGGGGACGCGCATGAATGGCCCTGGGCATTGGCATCGGCTTGCGTTCGCGTAGCTGCTCTACATGGCCTGCGCCCCGCGCGTTCCCATCGTTTCTCTACACACCCTGAGTGATAGACTCGCTGATCGCGAGCCAGGGAGAGTGACAGATGGGTATAGGGCAAAAGCTGCGGGCACTCAGCGTGCGCGTAACGCCGACCAGGTCTCGAACTGCAGCATGCCTGTGGTTGGTGGTAGGGGTGATGGCGCTGCGTTATGCAGAGCCCTCTGCATCTTTGATCATGTACACGGTGCCGTTGGGCATTATCTTGTTTGCACTGGGCCCGCTGGAGCTGCTGCCAAAAAGCTGGCCCAGGCTGAATTTCCTCATGAATGCCATGGCCACCTCCTTCTTTTTCGGCAGCCTCATGTTCGCTACCGTCGCGCTGTCTTATGAAATGCCATTGGAGAAGGGTGCAAGAACCGTGTTCTGCCTCAGTGGCTGGGCAATAGAGCTGTTGGTATTCCACAAGGCGTTGCCCTGGATAAAGAAATCGCCTTTTCATCGACTCGGCGAGGACCGAATCGCGTATTCCCCACCCGTGGACAGCCAGGGCGCCGGACGGGACTGAGATCCACCGTGGTCTGAGCGGCCCTGGCTGAAATAACGCTCAATCTTTGATGCCCCTCGTCGATAGCCTCAGTACACAATTGCGGCCTTCGAGAACCACCATGTTTTTAAAAAATGCTCGTCTTTCCACCAAGCTCCTGACGGCGTTCGGGGTCTGCGCAGTGATTACGCTCGGTGTTGGTCTGTTGGGTAGCCGTGGTGTGAGTCAGATGTCGCAGAGTCTGCGACTGGTGTTCTCCAATAACCTTGTCTCGGTGTCGAAAACGGCAGAGGCACGGTCTGAGGCAATCGCCCAGCAACGCGACATCTATGCGCTGATCACGGCCACCGCCGAAGGGGCTCCAGAGCAAACCAAGGACAGCATTCTACAAGCCATGGCAGCCAGCCAGGCCGCCAGTGAGCGCGCCTTTGCCCTCTACCGGCAGACGCCGTTGGAAGATGACGAGCGTGCGGCCGGTGACCAGTTGGAGAAGGATTGGCCGGCGTACCAGCAGCAGGTTCAAAAGGTCTTGGCAGCAGTCAGGGCGAACGATCTGCCAACCGCGCGTGGCCTGATCACGGGTGAGATGGCCGAGGTGTACAAAAAGGTCATGGCCGAATTCACCATCATGGTCGAATCGAACAACCGCCAGATCAAGCAAGGCGGTGTGGATGCCGCCGAGCAAGGGCAGCAGGTGTCCATGACGCTCTACGCGGGCATTCTGCTTGCCTTCATTGCGGCGTTTGCCATGGGCATCCTGGTGAGCCGTCTGATCGGCCGGCCGATCAGCTCAGCCGTCGCCTCGGCGCAGTTGATTGCCGGCGGTGACCTGAGCCAGTCGATCACCAGCGATGCGGGTGATGAAACAGGCCAACTGATCAACGCCCTTGGCAGCATGCAGGGCAGCCTCAAGCAGACGCTCCACCAGATCTCCGATGCGGCCAATCAGCTGGCCTCTGCGGCTGAAGAGCTCAACAGCGTGACGGAAGATGGTAGCCGCGGGCTGCTGAGGCAGAACGACGAGATCCGTCAGGCTGCCACCGCGGTCAATCAGATGACGTCGTCGGTCGATGAAGTAGCGCGCAACGCCGTTTCCACCTCCGAAGCATCACGCACTGCCTCTGATCAGGCCAACCGCGGTGTGACCCAGGCGCGTGATGCGGTGACGGCGGTCAATGATGCCACTGTGGAGATCCAGGACTCCTCGACCACCGTTGAGCAACTGGCCGGGCAGGTCAAGGAAATCGCCAAGGTGCTCGACGTCATTCGTGGTATTGCCGAGCAAACCAACTTGCTCGCGCTCAACGCGGCTATCGAGGCGGCGCGGGCCGGAGAGCAAGGGCGCGGGTTTGCTGTGGTGGCCGATGAAGTGCGCGCGCTGGCCGCGCGGACTCAGGCATCGACCGTCGAAATCGAGCAGATGATCGGCGATGTGCAGTCCAGGGCCGATCAAGCGGTGGTGGCGATGGGCAAAAGCCAATCGCTGGTGGCCAATACTCAACAGCTGGCCACGGCGACGGGTCAAGCCCTTGAGCAGATTGCCACGGGTATCGCCAGCATCAATGACCGCAACCTGGTGATCGCCAGTGCGTGTGAAGAGCAGGCGCAGGTTGCGCGTGAAGTCGACAAGAACCTCGTCAACATCCAGGACCTGTCGACCCAGACCGCAGCGGGTGCGCACCAGACCACCGCCTCGGCGCAGGAGCTGTCGCGTCTGGCCGTGTCGTTCAATGACTTGGTGGGGCGCTTCAAGTTGTAAGCACAGACCGGCACGTCGGACGCTGTGGGTGGCGGCATCGCTCGCCCGTCGAGTAGCGTGCGCGGTGTTCTAGAGAGGCGTTGTCAGCGCAAAAAAACCCGCATACAGCTGTGTGCGGGTTTTTTGCTGCGGCACTCATGACCGGCAAAGGCGCAAAGATAACTCATGCTGTGCGGCGCAGTACGGTGCAGATCCAGCGATGATTCACCCGGCAAGGTGCGCGCAGGAAGATGATGTCGGCAACGCGTTTTAGCCCTTGTTTGCGCAGTTTTGCGGCCAGTTGTACAAGGGTGGCGGCTTCAATGGTCATGGCTGTTACCTCGTCAATGCTGCTGGGTTCTTAATTCTTGACCCGGCGGACAGCGACGAAATTCAGGTTTTTTATCAGTGCCCGACCAGCGGCGTAGGCGATTGAAAAATCAGGCAAAAGAAAACCCGCCGGGAGCGGGCGGGTTAAATAATTAGAACGTACGAAGCAGTTTCAGAATGCCTGGGCGGTTGTCAGTAAAGCGTGAAGAGAATGTCGAGAGGGTGTGACAAATACCGCGAGTGCGCAAAAAAACCCGCTCCGACGAGGAGCGGGTCAACGATGCTTGAAGGGAAGCCAGTGCAGGCTAGTGGGCGGGTGTTATCCCAGGATTAAGGGGCGATGGATTGATTTCGTTGCCTGCGCACTTTATACAGGCTGCAATTTTCTGGAGATGCCTGATGCGCGACGACGACGATATTCATGAGCCGGAACATGATCACTTGCTGGATCGCGAGTTCTTTGAAGATGATGTTGAGCGGGAGCCTGAGGCGGATGCCTTCGATGCGATCGATGAGGAGGAGGAGGAGATCGAGGAGGAAGCATTCGATCATCCGGCCTGGCATGATGATCCTGATGACTGAGTGAGCCAATACGGTCGATGCAGCTGCAGCGCCGATAACGCCCGGTGAGGTCGGACGTGACACCCTCGCCGCACCCTCCTCGAATCACAGGCAAAAAAAGAACGCCGTATCGGGCGTTCTTTTGCAATCAGATGGTGCGAGTGGCGGGACTCGAACCCGCAAGGCTCACGCCGGCAGATTTTAAGTCTGCTGTGTATACCAATTCCACCACACTCGCACGGTTGAAAGGGTCCGTGGACCAGCAGCTTCACTGAGCGAAGTGCCTTGCAATCAAGCGCGCTTTATAACCCAGCGTTATAGCAGAGTCAACCCATGAGGCTCATGGACGTATGCAAGCGGCCGCTTGGCGAAGCTCGTCAGCGGAGGCGCGCAACCCGTCCAGCTGGCCATTCATGGCCTGAACCTCGCCACCTTGATCGGCGTGCTGCAAGTAACGGGCATGCCCAGCGAGGGCTTGGCACAATGCGTCGAGTTCGACGGCAGTGCGCATCAGATCATCTTTGATCCCGCGCATACGCAGGTTCGCAACCATTGTCCATCCTCATGTCTTGACCACGGTCGGTCGCAGCGCTGCCCATGATAGTGGATAGCCCGAACACTGCCGCATGAAACCTGAAAAAGTGTACGGACCAAGCGCGATCAGTGCGATTCGTCCGCCTTGTCAGGCGCAGGCTTGCCGGCCTGAATGCGGTTGTAGATCTCTTCACGGTGCACCTGGATATCCTTGGGTGCATCGATGCCGATCCTCACTTGCATCCCCTTCACGCCCAGAATGGTGACTTTGATGTCGTCGTTGATGACGATCACTTCGCCAACCTTGCGGGTGAGTATCAGCATGTAGTTCTCCTTGGGTGATGTCTTTGGCCGATGGGCTCGGCGCCCAGCAGTGGGTATGTGGCCCTTGTCCTTCCTAGTAAAGACGCTTCCAGCAAGTGGTAATTCCACTGGAAAGCAAATTCGCTACCGCTCGGGCCACACGCGGTCATGGCCGGCAGCGTGTGCCTGTCGCCAATGTCGCTTGAGTGCAAGGATAAGGCGGTTGATCGCGTAAGTGAAATCGCTGCGCATCATGGGTGGCATAGAGCGCTTCAATCGGCGACCGGCGCGGTCTCCAACTGCTGCAGAAAGTGCAGCAATGCCACCTCTTCAGTGTCCATGCCCTTGCGCTTGCGCACTTTGGGCAACGCCTCCAGGTGGCCGAGCACGAAATGCTCCAGCACTGCAGGGTGGATGTAGCACTTGCGGCAGACCGCCGGCGTATTGCCCAGGCGCGATGCCACCTGCCGCACGATGTCCGCCATATGGCGTTTGGCATGGGTTTCCGGTTGCCAGGCCAGGGGGCGCAACAGGCTCAGGGCCAGGCTGCTGCCGGCCCAGGTGCGGTAATCCTTGGCGGTGAAATCGGCGCCAGTCAGCGCTTGCAGGTACTGGTTCACGTCGCTCGAGCCAATGCGGTGACGCTCGCCCTCTTCATCGATGTACTGGAACAGCTCCTGTCCGGGCAGGTCCTGGCAGCGCTTGACCAGCCCGGCCAGGCGACGGTCGCGGACCGTGATGCTGTGTTCCACACCGCGTTTGCCACGAAACTCGAAACGAATCGTGCTGCCTTTGACCTTTACATGGCGGTTGCGCAGGGTGGTCAAACCGTAGGACTGGTTGTCTTTGAGGTAGCGTTGATTGCCGATGCGAATCAGCGTCTGGTCGATCAGGCTGACCACCAGTGCCAGCAGCTTGGTGCGGTCGAGCCCGGGTCTGCTCAAATCGCGTTCGACCTTGCGCCGCAACGCTGGCAGGGCTTGGGCGAAGGCCAGCATGCGCCCGTATTTGTGCGCATCGCGCAGCTCTCGCCATTCGGGGTGATAGCGGTACTGCTTGCGCCCGCGCGCATCCAGCCCAGTGGCCTGCAAGTGGCCCTGCGGGTCGATGCAGATCCACACTTGCGTGTAGGCCGGCGGAATGGCCAATGAGTCGATGCGCTTGAGCGTCGGTTCATCCTTGATGCGGTTACCGTCGGCATCGTGATAGATGAAGCGGTCGCGCCACCGCTTGCGGGTCAGGCCTGCATGGGAGTCTTCGACATAGTGCAGTGACGCGGGCAGTGGGCAGTCGAGCATGGCGGCGTCCAATCGTGAGTTATCCGGTGGACAACGCCGCGTGCCCGGATGCTCAGCCGAGAATCGCCACTGACTTGATTTGCGCCCACAACAACTGACCCGGGTGGACGCAGAGCTGATCCGCCGAGTAGCGGGTGATGCGCGCCAGCAAGGCATTGCCGCCAGCCTCCAGGCGGACCAGCACGTGCGCCGGATTGTCGGCAGGTTGCAGCTCGCGCACCCGCACGGGCAGGCGGTTGAGAATGCTTGAGGTAGGGTCCGCCGCCAGCGCCAGGCTGACGTCCCGGGCCTGGACCTTCACCCGCAAGGGTGTGCCGTGCGCCTGCGCCTCATGGGCGATGCGCAACGAGCTGCCGTTCAGGCCCGGCAGGCGCAGTTCCAGCAGTTGGTACCGGGCATCGAAGCTCATCACCCAGCCCTGCAGCACCACGCCTGCATCGTCGGCCTGGCTCAGCGGCAGGTCGAGCCGTGCCAGCAGCTCGGGCAATGGGCCGCTGGCCTGGGCGCGGCCGTGCTCGAGCAGGACCAGATGATCGGCCAAGCGCACCACTTCATCCTGGCTGTGGCTGACATACACCACCGGGATGTCCAGCTCGCCATGCAAGCGCTCCAGGTAGGGCAGGATCTCCCGCTTGCGCGGGCCGTCCAGGGCGGCCAGCGGTTCATCCATCAACAGCAGGCGCGGGCTGCTCAGCAGTGCGCGGGCGATGCCGACCCGCTGCGCCTCGCCCCCGGACAACGTCGCTGGCGTGCGCCCTAGCAGGTGATCGATGCCCAGCAGCTCGCACGCCTGATCGAGCCCCACCTTGCGCTGCGCAGGTGGCACCCGGCGCCAGCCGAACTCCAGGTTGCCGCGCACCGACAGGTGCGCGAACAGGCTGGGCTCCTGGAACACATAGCCGATCGGGCGCAGGTGCGGCGCGACGAACACCTGCCGCGCAGAGTCTTGCCACACCTCGCCGTTGACCTCGATATAGCCATCGCTGGCGCGCTCCAGGCCTGCCAGGCAGCGCAGGCATGAGGTCTTGCCCGAACCGGAATGGCCATACAGTGCGCTGATGCCGCGGCCGGGCAGTTGCAGGTCGAGGTCGAGGGTAAACGCTTCACGCTGCAAGCGCAGACGTGCACGAATCGCAGAGGGCATGTCAGCTCCAGCCAGCAGTGCGGCGGCGCCCGGCGTACAGCATCAGCAGCACCAGGAACGAGAACACCAGCATGGCGCCGGCCAGCCAGTGCGCTTGGGTGTATTCCATGGCCTCGACGTGATCGAAGATCTGCACCGAAACCACGCGCGTCTTGTCAGGGATGTTGCCGCCAATCATCAGTACCACGCCGAACTCGCCCACGGTGTGGGCAAAACCGAGAATGCTGGCGGTCAGAAAGCCTGGCCGCGCCAGGGGCAGCACCACATGAATGAAGGTATCCCATGGGCTGGCGCGCAAGGTGGCCGCGACTTCCAGCGGGCGCTGGCCAAGGGCGGTGAAGGCGTTTTGCAACGGCTGCACCACGAACGGCAGCGAATACACCACCGAGCCGATGACCAGCCCCGTAAAGCTGAACACCACGGTGCCAAGGCCCAATGCGCGTGTGGCCTGGCCCAGCCAGCCGTGCGGGCCGAGCGCCAGCAGCAGATAAAAGCCGATGACCGTGGGCGGCAACACCAGCGGCAACGCCACCAGCGCGCCCACGGGGCCACGCAGGGGCGAGCGAGTGCGGGCCAGCCACCACGCGATCGGCGTGCCGATCACCAGCAGGATCAGCGTGGTGATGCTGGCCAGCTTCAGTGTCAGCCAGATCGCCCCGAGGTCACTGGGGTCGAACATCAGATTTCATAGCCGTAGGACTTGATCAGCGCCGCCGCTTTGGGGGTCTTGAGGTAGTCGATCAGCGCTTGCGCAGCAGGGTTGTCCTTGCCTTTGCTGAGGATCCCGGCGTCCTGGCGGATCGGATCGTGCAGCTCAGTCGGTACGATCCAGGCCGAACCTTCGCTGAGCTTGCCGTCCTTGTAGATCTGCGACAGCGCCACGAAGCCCAGCTCGGCATTGCCGGTGGAGACGAACTGGTAGGCCTGGGTGATGTTCTGACCTTCGACCAGCTTGGCGCGGGTGGCCTCGGTCAGCTTGAGGTGATCCAGTACCTGGGTGGCGGCCAAGCCATAGGGCGCGGCTTTCGGGTTGGCGATGGACAGGTGCTTGAAGCCGTTCTTGCGCAGCACCTCGCCTTGGGCGTCCACGTAGCCCGGCTTGGCAGACCACAGCGCCAGGGTGCCGATGGCGTAGGTGAAGCGTGAGCCGGGAACGATGGCGTGTTCCTGTTCGAGTTTTGCCGGGGTGGCGTCGTCGGCGGCGAGGAACACTTCAAACGGTGCGCCGTTGCGAATCTGCGCATAGAACTGGCCGGTGGAGCCGAACGAGGCTTTCAGGGTGTGGCCCGTGTCCTTCTCGAAGTCCTTGGCCAGCGCTTGAATGGGCGCGGTGAAATTGGCTGCCACGGCCACCTGGACATCGTCGGCCCAAGCGTTGCTCAGGGCGAACAGGGCAGTGAGGGCAAACAGGGAAGGGCGAATGCGCATGCAGCGGTCTCCAGCGGCAGGTTATCGTTATGGTGGCAACTATATAGCGATTGACCGGCTTGCGGGAAGGGTGCCCGACGGGGCGGGCAGTGTGAGTGCTGTTTCAGCGCTGCAGCAGCGCAAGCGCGGCAGTGGCGATGCCAAGGGTCAGCGCGTGTGCCGGCAGGGTGCGGCCCAGGCGCAATCCCTGGCCGGCCCATTGGTTGGTGAAATCGCTGCTGCCCGCAGCCTCACTCAGCGCCCGCAATGGCATCAGCGCGCCGCCGGCCAGCGGGAACGCCGGCGCCAGCGTCGTCATGGGGCCCAGTTCGCGCATCAGGCGAGTGTTGATGCCGCGTGCGGGACGCCCGGTGAACAGGTTGGTCAGGGCGGTGTCGGCTGCCGACGCAGTGTTCAGGGCCTGGCGATGGTTGGCGGACACCTTGGCCTCTGGGCAGAACAGGTACGCCGTGCCCATCTGCACCGCACTGGCGCCCAGGGCCAGCGCCGCGACCAGGCCGCGCGGGTCACCCACGCCGCCTGCTGCAATCACCGGCACGCTCACCGCATCGACCACCTGCGGGACCAGGGCGAAGGTGCCGATCTGCGTGGTGATGTCGTCGCTGAGAAACATGCCGCGGTGGCCGCCGGCCTCATAGCCCATGGCGATGATCGCATCACAGCCGTGTTGCTCCAGCCAGACTGCTTCGGCCACCGTGGTGGCGCTGGAGATCACCTTTGCCCCAGCAGCCTTGACCCGTGCCAGCAAGGGCGCTGCCGGCAGCCCAAAGTGGAAGCTGACCACCTCTGGGCGCAGTGCCTCGACCCACTGGCAGCTCTGCTCGTCGAAGGGCTGGCGGTTCGAGACCGGGGTGGGCGCCTGCAGATCCGCGCCCAGCTCGGTGTAATAGCGGGCCAGTGTTTGCTTCCAGGCCTCGGCGCGCACGGCATCGGGCTCAGGGGGCTGGTGACAGAAAAAGTTGAGGTTCAGCGGCCCCTTGCAGGCATGGCGAAAGGCTGCCACCTCGGCATGGGTCTGGGCGGCATCGAGCATGGCGCAAGGCAAGGCGCCGAGCCCGCCAGCGCGGCCCACCTCGATCGCCAGCGCCGAGCCACTGGCTCCGGCCATGGGCGCTTGCAGAATCGGCAGCTCGATGCCGAACAGGTCAAGGATTCGCGAATCGGGCCAGTGCGACATGCAACCTCCAAGGGTGGGCGTTGTGGTGCAAGGGTTACAGCGCTTTGCTGACCTGAATATCGCTGATATTGGCCACGTCATCGCCATGGATCTTGCGCAGCGCATCCAGGGCCTGCTCTTGGGAATCGTCACTCATCACTGCGAAATCCCAGCGGCGCTGGCCATCGAGCTTGTACTTGATCACGTATTTGAGGTTCTGGGTCATGGCGGTTTATCTCAGCTGGGACGAGGAGCGTCGAATGATCTTGATCTTGTGCGTGAACGCGGGCTTGCGCGTTACCGAAATCGCCCGAGTGGTCACGGTGTCGAGGGTGATGTTCCAGTAGCCGGAGCTGGGCACGTTGATCTTGGCGGGGAACTTGTCGAATGCGCCGCCGTGGTAAGTGTGCCGGCCGCCATTCTTGAAGCTGCGGAAGTTGGCGTCATTCATCAGGCGGATGTTGCAGGGCTGGGAAGACTCGATGACGACGATGTCGTCTTCATTCAAGTGTTCGCGTTGGTGGATGAATTTCATGTGGCGCTCCGCAAGTTCACAGTCTGCAAAACGCCAACTTTATCACGATGTCAGCAGGCGCTGCCGGCTTGCCCGGGACGTGCGCAGTCAAAGGGAGCAAAATGTGCGCTCGACGGTCAATAGCTGTTTGGAACCTTTAGGGACTTGCAGATGAAATGGGTTGTAGCTGCACTTTCGCTGACGCTCGCCGGGTGCGCCAGCGTCTCGGAACTCGAACAATCGCACGAGACCATGGATGTGATCTCTGGTAAGTCGCCGCGTGACTATGCCGACTGCGTCAAACAGGAACTGGCCAGCAGCCGTGACCCGCTGACCGAAGAGAAACGCGGCGACGGCCTGCGCCTGATCGTGCCGCAAAAGCTCACTGCGGGCGCGGGGCCGGCTGCCTTGATCGAGATCGATAAGCGCAGCAATGGCAGCGCGATCAAGTTGCGTGAGCGGTTGAGCAATTTCCCGCTGCGACCAGGCGATGTTCGCAAGGCGACGACTGTGTGTATTTCCGGTTCTTGAACCGCCGTCATGAATGTAATCAACGGTTTGCCAGGCGCCGTCCGGGCGTTTGGCCTGTGCCATGCGCGCTTCGGTAGCGTGCTAGCCGGAACTATCTGCCCAAACGCGGGCCGAAGTGCTTTGAAAATGGCGTGAGCCCTGTCGCGGCGGGGCATTGTAAGGTGCATGCCGCCTGATTAGACTGCGCCAAGTGCCAGATGGCCATACCCTCTTTAAGGATGTTTATGATCAAGAAATGCTTGTTCCCGGCAGCCGGTTACGGCACCCGCTTCCTGCCCGCTACCAAAGCCATGCCCAAGGAAATGCTGCCAGTGGTCAACAAGCCGTTGATCCAGTACGGCGTTGAAGAGGCGTTGGATGCAGGCCTGAGCGAAATTTCCATCGTTACCGGTCGCGGCAAGCGCGCCCTGGAAGACCATTTCGACATCAGCTACGAGCTGGAAAATCAGATCAAGGGCACCGACAAGGAAAAATACCTGGTCGGTATCCGCCGTCTGCTCGATGAGTGCTCGTTCTCGTATACCCGTCAGACCGAAATGAAAGGCCTGGGCCACGCCATCCTGACCGGTCGCCCGCTGATCGGCGACGAGCCGTTCGCCGTGGTGCTGGCGGACGACCTGTGTGTCAACCCTGACGGCGACGGCGTGCTGACCCAGATGGTCAAGCTGTACAACCAGTTCCGCTGCTCGATCGTGGCGATCCAGGAAGTCGATCCGCAGGAAACCCACAAATACGGCGTGATCGAAGGTTCGATGATTCGCGACGACATCTTCCGTGTCACCAACATGGTCGAGAAGCCCAAGCCTGAAGACGCGCCGTCCAACCTGGCGATCATCGGTCGCTACATCCTGACCCCGGACATCTTCGACATCATCGAGAACACCGAGCCAGGCAAGGGTGGTGAAGTGCAGATCACCGACGCGCTGATGAAACAGGCGCAAAGCGGCTGCGTGATCGCCTACAAGTTCAAGGGCAAGCGTTTCGACTGCGGCGGCGCCGAAGGCTACATCGATGCCACCAACTTCTGCTTCGAGAACTACTACAAGTCCGGCAAAGCCTACTGATCGCCGGCCACCCCACGCAGTGTTCACTGCGTGATGCTGCCAGCGGGTCCCTGCACCCGCTGGTCATGCTGCATCCGGCCGATTCGATCGGCAACAACCACCCTTGGGTCAACGCCAGTCAGTTAAGCGAAATCGGATTTCTGTAGACGCGGCGTCTACAAGATCCTTAACTGACAGGCATTGACCCTGGGTGGTTTTTTTTTGGGAGTTTGGATAAATGGCCTACGAGTTTGATCTGTTCGTCATCGGTGCCGGGTCCGGCGGCGTGCGCGCTGCGCGGTTCGCGGCAGGGTTTGGCGCCAAGGTCGCGGTAGCGGAAAGCCGCTACCTGGGTGGCACGTGCGTCAACGTCGGCTGCGTGCCGAAGAAATTGCTGGTGTATGGCGCGCATGTCGCTGACGAGCTCGAGCAAGCCTCTGCTTACGGTTGGAGCCTTGAAGAAGGGCACTTTGACTGGGCCACGCTGATCAGCAACAAGAACCGGGAAATCGAGCGCCTCAACGGCATTTACCACAACCTGCTGGTCAACAGCGGGGTCAAGCTGCTGCAAGGCCACGCGCGCATCACCGGCCCCCATGAGGTCGAGGTGGACGGCCAGCGCTACAGCGCCGAACGCATCCTCATCGCCGTTGGCGGCTGGCCGCAGGTGCCGGACATTCCGGGCAAAGAGCTGGCCATCACCTCCAACGAGGCGTTCTTCCTCAAGCAGCTGCCCAAGCGCACACTGGTGGTCGGTGGCGGCTACATCGCCGTGGAATTTGCCGGCATCTTCCAGGGCCTGGGCAGCGCCACCACGTTGCTGTACCGCGGTGAAATGTTCTTGCGCGGCTTTGACGGCTCGGTACGCAGCCACTTGAAAGAAGAGCTGGAAAAGCGTGGGCTCGACCTGCAGTTCAACAGCGACATCAAGCAGATCGACAAGCTCGAAGACGGCAGCCTGAAAGCAACGCTCAAAGATGGTCGCGAGCTGATCGCCGATTGCGTGTTCTACGCCACCGGTCGCCGCCCGATGCTCGACAACCTGGGCCTGGAGCACACCGGCGTAGAGCTGGATGAGCGCGGCTATGTGCGCGTCGACGAGCACTACGAGACCACCGAGCCCTCGATCCTGGCCATTGGCGATGTGATTGGCCGCGTACAGCTCACCCCTGTGGCCCTGGCCGAAGGCATGGCCGTGGCACGCCGGCTGTTCAAGCCAGAGCAGTTGCGCCCGGTCGATTACAAGAACATCCCCACGGCGGTGTTCAGCCAGCCGCCCATCGGCACCGTCGGCCTGACCGAGGAAGAGGCCATCGACGCCGGGCACAAGGTGCAGATCTTCGAAAGCCGCTTCCGGCCCATGAAGCTCACCCTGACCCAAAGCCAGGAAAAAACCCTGATGAAGCTGGTGGTCGATGCCGACACCGACCGCGTGCTGGGTTGTCACATGGTGGGGCCGGACGCTGGCGAGATCGTCCAGGGCCTGGGCATTGCGCTCAAGGCAGGCGCCACCAAGCAGATGTTCGATGAGACCATCGGTGTGCATCCGACCTCGGCCGAAGAGTTCGTTACCCTGCGCACGCCGACCCGCTGATCGGCGCTGCCTGTCAGCTGTTCGCCCTGCGTTGCACCGCGCGGGGCGAGCGTCTTCAGCAGCATCCCTTCTATCGATGTCCGGCTTTATAGCCAAAACCAATGACCAACATGAGCTTTGCCAATGAGCCTTCGTCGAGCGCGTTGGGTAGGATTTCCTCCGTCAACTGATTTCAAACCCCTAGAGGAAACGTCTCATGCCAATCATCAACAGCCAGGTCAAACCGTTCAACGCCACTGCTTACCACAACGGCGACTTCGTTCCAGTGAGCGAAGCCAACCTGAAAGGCAAGTGGTCGGTCGTATTCTTCTACCCGGCTGACTTCACCTTCGTCTGCCCAACCGAACTGGGTGACCTTGCCGACAACTACGCCGAATTCCAGAAGCTGGGCGTGGAAATCTACGGTGTGTCGACCGACACCCACTTCACCCACAAAGCCTGGCACGACACCTCGGACACCATCGGCAAGATCAACTACCCGCTGATCGGTGACCCGACCCACGTCATCTCGCGCAACTTCGACGTACTGATCGAAGAAGCTGGCTTGGCCGACCGTGGCACCTTCGTGATCAACCCTGAAGGCCAGATCAAGATCGTCGAACTCAACGACGGTGGCGTAGGCCGCGATGCCAGCGAGCTGCTGCGCAAGGTCAAGGCTGCCCAGTACGTCGCCGCTCACCCAGGTGAAGTTTGCCCGGCCAAGTGGAAAGAAGGCGAAGCCACCCTGGCGCCGTCGCTGGACCTGGTCGGCAAGATCTAAACCGATGCCTGTTGTGCGGGCGGTAGTCAGCCGCCACAGCTGAACCACCTACCGCCCCGTAAAGCGCCCGGGCGACCTCGCCTGGGCGTTTTTGTATCCGAAATTCGTAAAAAGGAATCGCCCGTATGTTGGACGCCACGCTTAAATCGCAACTGAACACCTACCTGGAGCGGGTCACCCAGCCGATCGAGATCGTTGCCTCCCTCGACGACGGTGCGAAGTCCCGTGAAATGCACGACCTGCTGGTGGAAATCGCCGGCCTGTCGAACCTGATTACCTTGAGCGCGGACGGCGATGACGTGCGTCGTCCGTCGTTCTCGCTCAACCGCCCGAATGGCGAGATCAGCCTGCGCTTCGCCGGCATCCCCATGGGGCACGAATTCACCTCCCTGGTGCTGGCCCTGCTGCAAGTCGGTGGCCACCCCTCCAAAGCCAGCAGCGAACTGATCGAGCAGATTCAGGGGTTGCAAGGTGAATTCAACTTCGAGACCTACTTCTCACTGTCGTGCCAGAACTGCCCGGACGTGGTCCAGGCACTGAACCTGATGGCCGTGCTCAACCCCAATGTGCGCCACGTGGCCATTGACGGTGCGCTGTTCCAGGCCGAGGTCGAGTCTCGCCAGATCATGGCCGTGCCGAGCCTGTACCTGAACGGTGAGCCGTTCGGTCAGGGCCGCATGAGCCTTGAAGAAATCGTCAACAAGCTCGACAGCCAGGCGGGAAGCCGCCAGGCCGAGAAGCTCGATGCCAAGGCCGCGTTCGACCTGTTGGTGGTCGGCGGTGGCCCTGCTGGCGCTGCCGCGGCGATCTACGCCGCGCGCAAAGGCATTCGCACCGGTGTGGCCGCCGAGCGGTTCGGCGGCCAGGTGCTCGACACCCTGGCGATCGAGAACTTCATTTCAGTACAGGAAACCGAAGGGCCGAAGTTGGCCACGGCGCTGGAAGAACACGTCAAGCAGTACGATGTCGACATCATGAACCTGCAGCGCGGCGAAGCGCTGCTACCGGCCACCGACGGGGGCCTGCACCAGGTGCGCCTGGCCAGCGGCGCTACGCTGCGCGCCAAGACCGTGATTCTGGCAACCGGTGCGCGCTGGCGGGAAATGAACGTTCCTGGCGAGCAGCAGTACCGCAACCGCGGCGTGGCGTACTGTCCGCACTGCGATGGCCCGCTGTTCAAGGGCAAGCGCGTGGCGGTGATTGGCGGTGGCAACTCAGGCGTGGAAGCGGCTATCGACCTGGCCGGGATCGTGGCCCATGTCACACTGATCGAATTCGACAGCCAATTGCGCGCCGATGCGGTACTGCAGCGCAAGCTGCACAGCCTGGCGAACGTCAAGGTGATCACCCGCGCACTGACCCGCGAAGTGCTTGGCGATGGGCAGAAGGTCACCGGCCTGCGCTACCAGGATCGCAGCACCGATGCCGAGCACGAAGTGGCACTCGAAGGCATCTTCGTGCAGATCGGCCTGCTGCCCAACACCGATTGGCTCAAAGGCACGGTCGAGCTGTCGCCACGTGGCGAGATCATCGTCGACGCCAAGGGCCAGACCAACATTCCTGGCGTATTCGCCGCCGGTGATGTGACCACGGTGCCGTACAAGCAGATCGTCATTGCGGTAGGCGAGGGCGCCAAGGCTTCACTGGCGGCGTTCGATCACCTGATCCGCACCTCCGCGCCGGCCTGACAGGTCCTGGCTTCACCACTGCGCCGCCCCGCTTCAACGGGGCGGCGCAGTGGTGTCTGGGGTTTGGCCGGTATGCGGCAGCGGGGCTGCGCTATAGTCGGCGTTTGCCCCCGCCTGATGGAGAACCGCCGGTGCCCGAATACAGCGCTTTCAAGGTCGAGCTGACCGATCACATCGCCCACGTGCAGATCAACCGCCCGGAAAAGGCCAATGCCATGGATGCGGCGTTCTGGACCGAAATCATCGAGATCTTTCAGTGGATCGACGACACCGATGCGGTACGCGCCGTGGTCATCAGCGGCGCCGGCAGGCACTTTTCTGCGGGCATCGACCTGGCGCTGCTGGCCTCGGTGGCGAGCCAGCTCGGCAAAGACGTGGGCCGTAACGCCCGTCAACTGCGTCGCACCATCCTGCGCATGCAAGCGTCGTTCAACGCCGTGGACCAGTGCCGCAAGCCTGTGCTGGCGGCGATCCACGGCTATTGCATCGGTGGCGCCATTGACCTGGTGTCGGCGTGTGACATGCGCTATTGCAGCAGCGACGCGCAGTTCTCCATCAAGGAAATTGACATGGGCATGGCTGCGGATGTGGGGACCTTGCAACGCCTGCCGCGCATCATCGGTGATGGCCTGTTGCGTGAACTGGCCTATACCGGGCGCTGGGTCGACGCCGAGGAAGCGCAGCGCATCGGCCTGGTCAACCGGGTCTATGCCGAGCCGCAAACCTTGCTGGAGGGGGTGTTTGCCATCGCCCGCGAAATCGCTGGCAAATCGCCGCTCGCGGTGGCCGGCACCAAAGCCATGCTCGGCTACATGCGCGATCACCGCGTCGACGATGGGCTCGACTACATCGCCACCTGGAACGCCGCCATGCTGCAGTCAGAAGACCTGCGCATCGCCATGGCAGCGCACATGAGTAAACAGGCGCCGACCTTCGCCGATTAGACGGTGTCTCACTGGCAGAGGGTTTGCCGGTCTGCCTTGAACGGGCGCTTGCCCGGTAATCCAACCCGCCGCCAGCCCCTGCGATCGCCGGGCCGTCACCGCCTCGCAGCGATACGCGCCCATGCCGTCAGCGCCCGGGTCAACGGGCACCCGCTTTAAGGAAATTGCTATGTCAGCACGCTGGACCACTGCAGTCATCGATCCCCAGACCCCCGGCGGCCTGGCCGTTGCGCGCAGCCCCGAAGGCTTTCTGGCCGACGCCCATGGCGCGCTTTTCCCGCGCCAGTGGCTGATCCGCCAAGCCTTCGACGTGGTGGCCGAACACGGTATCGGCTACTTCGACGGCCAGCCGGTGTTTCTCTACGAGCTGCGCGCCTGCGTGGAGCTGCCAGGCCATGAGTGGCGCGGCTTGCGCCAGTTCATGCTGGAGGGTGATGCGCAGATCTACCGTATCCTGGGCTACGCCGCGCAGATCGGCACCTGGGCCCGCGAGCACCGCTTCTGCGGCAGCTGCGGTCAGCCGACCACGCAGGTTCGCTGGGAACGTGCCATGCATTGCCCGACCTGCAACCTGCGCAGCTATCCGCGCATCTCACCCAGCATGATCGTGTTGATCACCCGCGGTGACGAGGTCCTGCTGGCTCGCTCGCCGCGCTTTGTCACGGGCGTGTACAGCACGCTGGCGGGTTTTGCCGAGCCGGGCGAGTCTGCCGAGCAGTGTCTGGAGCGCGAGGTGTTCGAGGAAGTGGCGCTGCAGGTGCGCAACATTCAGTACGTCGGCAGCCAGTGCTGGCCCTTCCCGCACTCGATGATGCTGGGCTTTCATGCCGAGTACGCAGGTGGGGAGATCGTCATGCAGGTTGATGAGATCGAGGACGCGCGATGGTTCAGCGTCCACGACCTGCCGCCGCTGCCCGCCAGCCGGTCGATCGCGCGGCACCTGATCGACCTGTACGTGGCCCGGCGCCTAGGCCTGGCCGAACCAGTGCTGCCAGGCTAGGCGCACGGTCAGCGCCAGCACCACGGCGATGAACACCGGGCGAATGAACTTGTTGCCGCCCTTGATGGCGGTGCGTGCACCGAAGTACGCGCCGACCATCACCGACAGACCCATCACCAGGCCCACCAGGTAATCGACCTGCCCCGAGAGCATGAACACGGTCAGCGCCGCAATGTTGCTGACGAAGTTCATGCTGCGCGCCACGCCGCTGGCGCGTACCAGGTCGATGGGGTAGAGCAGCAGCGTGCTGACCGTCCAGAACGCCCCGGTACCCGGGCCAGCGACGCCGTCATAGAAGCCCAGCGTGAAGCCCTGCGGGGCCTGCCAGGTTTTCTTGATCGGCGCGTCGGCATCCAGCGGCGCCTTGGGCGTGCCGCCGAACAGCAGGTACAGGCCGCAGGCGAACACCACCACCGGGAGCATCTTGTTCAGCCACTCGGCCGGTAGGTAGTGGGCGACCACCGCACCCACCAGGGCGCCCACCAGTGTGCCGACCAGTCCTCGGCGCCACTGCGCGGGGTGGAACAGCTTGCGCCGGTAGTAGGTAAAGCTGGCCGTGGCCGAGCCGAAGGTGGAGCTGAGCTTGTTGGTGCCCAGCACCAGGTGTGGCGGCATCCCGGCGGTGAGCAGCGCCGGCGTGGTCAGCAGGCCGCCGCCACCGGCGATGGCGTCGATGAAACCGGCGACGAAGGCGACCAAGGCCAGAATCAGCAGCGTGAGGGGTTCTACGGACAGTTCGAAAGGCATCGGCTCAGTCTTACAGGGCAGAGCGCGACAAGATGTCGCGCAAGGGAAAGGCTGCATGGTAAAGCCTGCAAGGCAGGGCTTCCAGTGGCGTGGGCGTTTGTCTTGGGCGGTGTGGGCCGTGCGCGAGCCGCCCGCGTGCTTGGCGCCAGGTGCTGCGGTGTTAGACGATCTGTCCTGCGCGCCGTAGGCTGAAGGCTTTCAGCGAGGCCGGGAGGCCGCCCATGATGCTGCCGTTTTATCTCGCCCAGTGGACGGTCTGTGACCTGCATCGCGCAGCGCGACCGAGACCGAGACCGTGCCGATGAGCACGGCCTCCCTCGATCTCTCGACCCTGCAGCTGTTACCCGCCGATGCTGCACACTTGCCGTTCGCCCGCGATCTGACCCGCCGCGCCATGTTGCCGTACTATCAGCAGTTCGGCCTTCTGTGGGTGGACGAAGCGTTCGATCAGGCTTGGACCTGGCGCGAACAGTGGTTGGTCATGGCTGGGGAGCAGGCCCTTGGCTACTGCAGCCTCAGCCAGGACCGTCACGCCTTGTTCATCCGCGAGCTGCACCTGTTGCCGGCCTATCGCCAGCAGGGCGCAGGCGGCTGGGTACTCGACACCCTGACGGCCTGGGCGCAGCAGCGGCGTTTGCCGCTGCTCAGGCTGATGGTCTTCAGCAGCAACCCGGCCAGGGACCTGTACCTGAGGGTCGGCTTCGAGGACGTCGGGCAGGATGGCTGTTTCCTGCGTATGCAACGCACCGTTCCCAGGCGCAGGGTGTAAGGCCATCGGCCTGGGCTGCAGGAGGCTGGCCCGCTGCCAGCTAGCGCTTGCCTGCCTCTAAGCCAATCGGCATAGTGCCTTTGCTGCAAGCGTCATCTGTGGATGTGGGATACATCCTTGATTAACAACGCAAACAGGGAAGCAAGCGAGATGACAGGATTCGGCACACGCCTGAGGGAAGAGCGGGAACGCCTGGGGCTGACCCAGCGAGTATTCGGTGACATTGGCGGGGTCGAGCCTAACGCTCAAGGCAAGTACGAGAACGGCGACCGCACCCCGCGCCTGGATTACCTGGCGGCGGTGGCTGCTCAAGGTGTAGATCCGCTTTATGTGCTCACCGGCCTGCCCACGCCGCTGCCGCTGGACAGCCTGAGCGGCGACGAGGATCGACTGCTGGCGGCGTTCCGGCGCCTGCCGGACGAAGACCGCGCGGCGCTGTGGCATGTGCTCCATCGGCTGGCCGACTAGGACCGACACATGCTGTCGCAGGCTGTATCGAATCAGCCGGCCCGTGCGGCGCGCGGAGGTCTGTTGCGGTATGTTGCACATGTATATTTTTGTTAAGGTGGCGCCTTACAACATCGCCCCACTGACGAGGTGTCTGCTTGATTAGGGTCCTGGTGGTCGACGATCACGATCTGGTACGCACGGGTATCACCCGCATGCTCGGCGACATCGAGGGCCTGCACGTCGTGGGTGAGGCCGACTCGGGGGAGGCGGCCTTGAAGCTGGCCCGCGAACTGAAACCGGATGTCGTCCTGATGGATGTGAAGATGCCCGGCATCGGCGGCCTGGAAGCCACGCGCAAACTCTTGCGCAGCCACCCGGACACCAAGGTGGTCGCAGTCACCGTGTGTGAGGACGACCCGTTCCCCACGCGCTTGCTGCAGGCCGGGGCCTCGGGCTACCTGACCAAGGGCGCAGCGCTCGATGAAATGGTCCATGCCATTCGTCTGGCCTTCACGGGGCAGCGCTACATCAGCCCGCAAATTGCCCAGCAACTGGCATTGAAATCGTTCCAGCCGCAAGGCTCGCCCTTCGACAGCCTGTCCGAGCGCGAGATCCAGATCGCCTTGATGATCGTCGGCTGCCAGAAGGTGCAGATCATTTCCGATAAGCTCTGCCTGTCGCCCAAGACGGTGAATACCTACCGTTACCGCATCTTTGAAAAACTTTCCGTGACCAGCGACGTCGAACTGACACTGTTGGCCGTCCGCCACGGAATGGTCGACGCAAGTCTCTAGCTCTAGAAGTAGCCCATGTCCCACACCTTTGATGCCAGCGCGTTCCTGGCGACCTGCAGTGGTCGTCCGGGCGTGTACCGTATGTTCGACGCCGAGTCGCGGCTGCTCTATGTGGGCAAGGCCAAGAACCTCA
Organism: Pseudomonas gebzensis; assembly: GCF_034427815.1. Classification (NCBI taxonomy): domain Bacteria; kingdom Pseudomonadati; phylum Pseudomonadota; class Gammaproteobacteria; order Pseudomonadales; family Pseudomonadaceae; genus Pseudomonas; species Pseudomonas gebzensis. Next base: position 290,658 of record NZ_JAXQNS010000006.1, on the reverse strand, counting down.
AGAAGCGTCTGGCCAGCTATTTTCGCAAAACCGGCCTGGCCACCAAGACCGCAGCGCTGGTGGCGCGCATCGCTCAGGTCGAAACCACCATCACCGGTAACGAAACCGAGGCGCTGCTGCTTGAACAGAACCTGATCAAAGAGTGGCGCCCGCCCTATAACATCCTGCTGCGTGACGACAAATCCTACCCGTATGTGTTTTTGTCTGACGGCGCTTTTCCGCGGCTGGGTATCCATCGCGGTGCGAAAAAAGCCAAGGGGCGCTACTTCGGGCCGTACCCCAGTGCCGGGGCGATTCGCGAGAGCCTCAGCCTGCTGCAAAAAGCCTTCTCGGTACGCCAGTGCGAAGACAGCTATTACGCCAACCGTACCCGGCCGTGCCTGCAGTACCAGATCAAACGCTGCAAAGGCCCGTGCACCGAATTGGTGAGCAAGGACGAGTACGCCGAAGACGTGCGCCACTCGGTGATGTTCCTCGAGGGCCGCAGCCAGCAGTTGGGCAATGAGCTCAATGCCGAGATGGAGCAGGCCGCCATGGCCCTGAACTTCGAGAAGGCGGCCGAGCTGCGCGACCAGATCGGCCTGTTGCGTCGGGTGCAGGATCAGCAGCACATCGAGGGCGGCTCGGGCGATGTCGACATCATCGCGGCGTTTACCAACCCAGGCGGTGCATGCGTGCACCTGATCAGCGTGCGCGGTGGGCGGGTGCTGGGCAGCAAGAACTTCTTTCCCCAGGTCGGCATCGAGGAAGAGGTGGCCGAAGTCATGGCCGCGTTTCTCTCGCAGTACTACGTCGGCAATGCCGAGCGCGAGCTGCCCCGTGAGCTGATCGTCAACGTGGTGCACGAAGACTTCGAGACCATCATCGAGGCCTTGCAGACCTTGCGCGGTCGTGAACTGGACATCACCCACCGGGTGCGCGGCACGCGCGCGCGCTGGCAGCAGATGGCCGTGACCAACGCCGAACAGGCGCTCAATGCCCGCCTGGCGAACCGCCAGCACATGGCCGCGCGCTTCGAGGCGCTGGCCCAGGTGCTCGACCTCGACGACGTGCCGCAGCGCCTGGAGTGCTATGACATCAGCCACTCCAGCGGCGAGGCCACGGTGGCGTCGTGCGTGGTGTTCGGGCCGGAAGGGCCGATCAAGTCCGATTACCGCCGCTTCAACATCGAAGGCGTCACCGCGGGCGATGACTATGCCGCCATGCAGCAGGCCCTGGCTCGACGCTACGGCCGCATCAAGGACGGCGAGGGCAAACTGCCAGACGTGCTTCTGGTCGACGGTGGTAAGGGGCAGCTGAACATGGCCCGCGAGGTCATGCAGGAACTGGGCTTCAGCGAGCTGACCTTGCTCGGTGTGGCCAAAGGTGTCACCCGCAAGGCGGGGTTCGAGACGCTGTACCTGAACGATGCCGCGCACGAATTCACCCTCAAGGGTGATTCGCCGGCGCTGCACCTGATCCAGCAGATCCGCGACGAAGCCCACCGGTTCGCCATCACCGGCCACCGTGCACGCCGGGGCAAGGCGCGGCGCACCTCCAGTCTGGAGGATGTCGCAGGCGTCGGACCCAAGCGCCGGCGTGATCTGCTCAAGCACTTTGGTGGCTTGCAGGAACTCAACCGCGCCAGCGTCGATGAAATTGCCAAAGCCCCTGGTATCAGCAAAAAGCTCGCCGAGTCGATTTATGCCAGCCTGCATAGCGAGTAGAATGCCGGGTTCAACTCGCAGCCAGTCGTACCGATGAATATTCCAAACCTGCTCACCGTTCTACGGGTCCTGCTTATCCCGATCTTCATCCTGCTGTTCTACATGCCGTTCCATTGGAGCTACATGGCAGCAAGTACGGTATTCGCCATTGCCGCAGCGACTGACTGGCTCGACGGTTATCTGGCCCGTCGCCTGCAGCAGAGCACGCCGTTCGGTGCGTTTCTCGATCCGGTGGCTGACAAACTCATGGTGGCGGTGGCGCTGGTATTGCTGGTGCAGGTGCATGCCAACTTCTGGCTGACGCTGCCGGCGGCCATCATCATCTGCCGCGAGATCGTGGTCTCGGCGCTGCGTGAATGGATGGCTGAAATCGGTGCGCGTGCCCACGTTGCCGTGTCCAACTGGGGCAAGTGGAAAACCGCCGCGCAAATGCTGGCCTTGGTGATTCTGCTGGGTAACCCGCCGGTGGTGGGTTTCTGGGTAGTGCTGGGCTATGGCTTGCTGCTCATCTCTGCTGGCCTGACCCTGGTGTCGATGGTGCATTACCTGACCGCCGCGTGGCCGCACTTGCGCGACGGTGCCGAACAGAAATAAACGTTTTTTGAATCAAAGGGTTGACGCCGTTTTGTATTGCGTTAGAATGGCGCCCATCACGACGCGGGAATAGCTCAGTTGGTAGAGCACGACCTTGCCAAGGTCGGGGTCGCGAGTTCGAGTCTCGTTTCCCGCTCCAAATATTGTCTGCAGAGTTCTGAACAACTGTGCAAGGCATTGAAAAAAGGACCTTCGGGTCCTTTTTTCGTTTCTGTCGAATGCGCTCGCCTGTATCAGCCTCTGGGCGCGCATCATGCAGTGGCCATCGGGCACCCCTCGCTCAACGGTGTCGGCACATTACCCTCGCCTCATACATGCACTTCCACCGTCAACGGCAAGTGATCCGACAAATGCGTCCACGGCTTGTGGCGCAAGATCGTCGGCGCATGGCTCTGCGCGTTACGCAGGTAAATGCGGTCAAGGCGTAGCATCGGCATGCGCGCCGGATAGGTCCGGGCCAGCAGACCGTGATGGCGCTCGAAGGCTTCGTGCAGGTCGCGCTGCAGGTGCAAGGTGCGGTTACCGCGCAACTGCCAGTCGTTGAAGTCACCGGCAATGATCACCGGCGCCTCGGCCGGCAGCGAGTCGAGCAAGCGGCGTAGGAGCTTGAGCTGCTGCTGACGATGGCTTTCCAGTAGCGACAGGTGCACGCAGATGGCATGTACAGGCTGCGGACCCGGCACATCCAGCACGCAGTGCAGCAGGCCACGGCGCTCGGGGCCGGTGATCGACACGTCGAGGTTACGGTGCTCCAGAATCGGGTATTTCGACAGCAGCGCATTGCCGTGGTGGCCGTCGGGATAGACCGCGTTGCGCCCGTAGGCGAAGTCGCTCCACATGCTGTCGGCGAGAAATTCGTATTGCGAGGTGGTGGGCCAGCCGGGGTGACGGGCGGCGTGGCGGTCGTGGCTGCCGAGCACTTCTTGCAGGAACACGATGTCGGCCTGGGTACTGCGCACCGCTTCACGCAGCTCCGGCAAGATGAAGCGCCGGTTGAAGGCGGTGAAGCCCTTGTGGGTATTGACGGTCAGGACCCGCAGCCGGTGTACGGCAGGGACCTGGTCGGGCGTAGCGAAACTGGGGTGACTGGCCTCGTGATTCACGCATCCTCCTGAACTGCCGTCGGGGAGGGCAGGTACTGTTTCCGACCTGGCCTGTCTCTACGCGGTTCAGTCTGCTTCACATGGCGATCCGGGCGCTGCACAGGGCCCGGCCCAGGCATCGATGCTCCGCGCCGGGCCGGGTGTGCAGCATACGGCCGACTGACCGGGCGAAAACCCGGTCAGTCAGGATTGTTTATCAGGATCGGGGCAATACAGTTCGCTGCGATAGCGATCGGGTAGCCGTCGCCGCGAACTCAGGCCCTGTCGGGGCAGCTGCCATTCGCGGTTCAGTTCGCCTCGCCGGGCAAGGCGAACACCTTGTGAATGACCGACGTACGAGCCTTACTCCTCGTCGCGTTGCAGGGCAAACAGCAGCAGCGAACGGCCTGTCACCTCGAAGGTGCTGTCGAAGTCATGCTGTTCGGCCTTGCGCAGCGTGGGTCGGTTGGTATCGACCACGCAGTTCCAGCGATCGCCTTCAGGCACCGGTGGCAGCTTGAACGGCACGCTGTCGTGGTGCGCGTTGACCACCAGCAGCAGCGTGTCGTCAGCCCCCTGGCGGGCGATACCGCTGACTTGCGCACGGCCATCCATGAGCATGCCCAGGCAGCGGCCGTTGACGTCTTCCCACTGCTCGACGCTCATCTCGTTGCCATCAGGCGCCAGCCAGGTCACGTCCTTCACGCCAATGGCTTCGTTGTAGTCACCGACCAGGAAGCGCGCTCGGCGCAGCACAGGGTAGGTGGAGCGCAGCTTGTTCAGACGTTTGACGAAAGCCAGCAACTCGCTGCCTTCCTCGTCCAGCTCCCAGTCGATCCAGCCAATTTCGCTGTCCTGGCAGTAGGCATTGTTGTTGCCGTGCTGGGTGCGGCTGAACTCGTCGCCGGCGACGATCATCGGCGTGCCCTGAGACAGCAGCAAGGTGGCAAAGAAGTTGCGCATCTGGCGGGTGCGCAGCGCTTTGATCTCGGCGTCTTCGGTGGGGCCTTCGGCGCCGCAGTTCCAGGAGATGTTGTTGCTGCTGCCGTCTTGGTTGTTCTCTTCGTTGGCTTCGTTGTGCTTTTCGTTGTACGACACCAGGTCGCGCAGGGTGAAGCCATCGTGGGCCGTGATGAAGTTGACCGAAGCGTACGGGCGACGACCGCGGTTGTTGAACAGGTCGCCCGAGGCCGTGATGCGCGCAGCGAAGTCTGCCAGCTGGCCCTCGTCGCCTTTCCAGAAGGCACGCACGGTGTCACGGAACTTGTCGTTCCACTCGGCCCAGCCGGGAGCGAAGTTACCCACCTGATAGCCGCCTGGACCGCAGTCCCACGGTTCGGCGATGAGCTTGACCTGGCTCAGCAGCGGGTCTTGGCGGCAGGCGACGAGGAAACTGTGACGCTCGTCGTAGCCATCGTGGTAACGCCCGAGGATGGTTGCCAGATCGAAGCGGAAGCCGTCGACGTGCATCTCGCCCGCCCAGTAGCGCAGCGAGTCGGTGACCAGTTGCAGCACGCACGGGTGGCTGAGGTCGAGGGTGTTGCCGGTGCCTGAATCGTTGATGTAATAGCGCTTGTCATCGGGCATCAGGCGGTAGTACGAGGCGTTGTCGATGCCACGCATCGACAGCGTCGGGCCTTGCTCGTTGCCTTCGGCGGTGTGGTTGTAGACCACATCGAGGATCAGCTCCAGGCCGGCGCTGTGCAGGTGCGCGACCATTTCCTTGAACTCGGCGATCTTGCCGTTGGCCAGGTACGTCGGATGCGGGGCGAAGAAGGCGATGCTGTTGTAGCCCCAGTAGTTGTTCAGGCCCTTGTCCAGCAAGTGCTGGTCGTTGACGAAGGCGTGGATCGGCAGCAGTTCGATGCTGGAGACGCCAAGGTCCTTGATGTGCTTGAGCAGCTCATCGTTGGCCAGGCCGCCGAAGGTGCCGCGCAGTTTTTCCGGGACCGCTGGGTGGCGCATGCTGATGCCGCGGGTGTGGGCTTCATAGAACACGGTGTTTTCCCATGGCACCTGCACGCGCTCATCGCGGCCCCAGGTGAAGGCCGGGTCGATCACCTTGCACTTGGGCACGAAGGGCGCGCTGTCGCGTTCATCGAACGAGAGGTCGCCGTCTTCATGGCCCAGGGTGTAGCCGAACAGCGATTCATCCCACTTCAGCTCACCGACCAGCTGCTTGGCATAGGGGTCGATCAGCAGCTTGTTGTGGTTGAAGCGGTGGCCGTTCTGCGGCTCGTACGGGCCATACACGCGGTAGCCGTAGACCATGCCTGGGTGCGCATCGGGCAGATAGCCGTGGTAGATCTCGTCGGTGTACTCGGGCAGCTCGATGCGCTCGAGTTCGTTTTCGCCGGTGGAGTCGAAGATGCACAACTCGACTTTGGTGGCATTGGCCGAGAACAGGGCGAAGTTGACGCCCAGCCCGTCCCAGCTGGCACCGAGCGGAAAGGGCATGCCTTCACGAATGCGCGAAGGGGCGACGGAGCGATTTTTCTTCGGTTTGCGTTGGGTCATGACAGGTCTCGGATGGCCAGAATTAGGGTGTCGCAACGGTGCAGTCGGCCACCACGCCGCCCAGTCCGTCCCCAAGGGGGCCGGACCAGTCAGCAGGTAATGCCTGTATCGGGGTGGTGCGAAGCGCTACCGAGGGCTGGCAGCGCAGGTGCTGGATGAAGCGGGCAGGGCACGCGGTGAAGCAGAAAGCGCAAGAAACGTTCGGTGTCGCCTCGTCCGTGAAGGGTACTGCTCGACGCCTGTCGCACCTACCTGATTGCTGTTCTGCTGGCCTGCGGCCTGTACGTTTCCCCCAGCGCCTGGGTGGCTACCCGGTGATCACCCGGCGGTCGGTTTCTTCGCCGCGCGCGGCTTTTTCGCCGCAGCGGGCTTGGCCGCCGGTGCCTTGCCGCGGGCGCTGGTTTCAGCACCCGGCAGGGCAGCGGTCTTGGCCACGGTGGCCGCCTTGGCAGGTGCGGCCGAGCCCTTCGGATCGCTTACGGCATCGGCTGCGGTCTTGCCCTTGGCGCTGGCGCTGGCGCGCTTGCGCGGCTCGGCCTTGGGCGCGATGGATTCGGCCTCGGCCAGCTTGCGGGCCATGGTCCAGTGGCGTTCTTCCTGGCCCTCGGGCTGGCCTTCGGATTCCCAGATTTGGTAGGCGAACTCGCGGATACGTTTGTCTTCAACACTCATCACGATGCTCCTGGCTGCGCTTAATCATGTTCGATCAACAGGTTGACCGGAAATTCGGCTAGAACGGCGCTTAACTTCAGCTCCTTAGTAGGGCTGACCACGCCGTTTCCAAAAAGTCCCGACCAAGTGGTGGGGGACACGGTGAACGGCAGGACCACCCGGGTATCCTCCCAAGCCTGGGCTGGAATCAGAGGGCTGCCGGCGTGCTCGCCGAGCAGGCTCGCGGCCAGGCGCGGCAAGACCACGATGGCGCGTTCGCCTTCGCCAATACGGGCGAAGGCCATGACCTTGTCGGCATGGCGGCCTTCGACCGGCAACGGCTGGTACTCGCCGCGGCGGAACAGTTCGGGGTGGCTGCGGCGGCAATCGAGCACACGGGCGATCAGCGTCTGCTTGATGCGCCCGTCACGCCAATGCGCCACGCGCTCGCTGAGCGCTGCGCTGTCGTCGAGGCTGGCGCGGCGGGCGGGGTAATCGACCGGGCGACGGTTGTCCGGGTCGACCAGGGTCAGGTCCCAGTACTCGTTGCCCTGATACAGATCCGGGACGCCGGGTACGGTCATGCGCAGCAACGTCTGAGCCAGGCCATTGAGCGCGCCAGGGCTGGCCAGCGCCTCGGCGGCCTGCTGCAGCGACTCACGCAGCTGCGCATGCTCGCGGCCTTTGAACAGTTGCTCGGTGTACTGCGCGCAGACCTGTTCGTAGTCTTCATTCGGCGCATTCCAGCTGCTGCGCAGCTTGGCTTCACGCAGGGCCTTCTGCTGCCACTGCTGAATGCGTTCCACATAGGCAGACACCGCTGTGCTGTCGTTCAGGTCGAGGTCCAGCGGCCAGCTGCCCAGCAGCAGCTGGAACAGCATCATCTCGTCAGCGGCGCTCGGCATCGGGCCTTCGTCGTCTTCGCTGCGCAGGGCGGCGCCCAGTTCGCGCCAGTGCGCGACCTGCTCGGCAAACCACGGCCCGCGCTCGCTGATCACGGCCAGACGCGCGCGGCAGTCTTCGCCGCGCTTGTGGTCGTGGGTGGCAGTGGCCAGCAGGTTGTCGGGGAAATCGCGCAGGCGGCGTTGCGCCTCGTCGTTGAAATCCTCGAGCGGGGCGCTGAAGCGTTCGGCTTCAAAGCCGACATCGTTGCGCGAGAGCAGACGGGCCGAGCGATAGAAGGCGGTGTCTTCCACGGCTTTGGCGGCGCTCGGCGCAGTCAGTTGCTGGAAGCGCACGCAGGCATGGCGCAGTTGCTTGCGCGCCTTGCCCACCGGCAGCGAGCGCCAGTGCTGCCCGCCCAACCATTGCTCCAAGTGGCCGAGCACTGGCCAGTCGGCCTCGGGCAGGGTCTGCCTGGCATCGGCCAGCGCTTGCTGAAAGAACGGCTCGTCTTCGGTGGGCCGCCCGCAGGGGTTGATGTAGGTGCGGTACACCGCGTAGTGCTCGACCAGCGCCTGTACGCCGCGGCGAATGGCGCCGAGGGTGAGGTCGCGGGTCATCAGGTCGTTGCGTGCCACCTGCAGCAGGGCCTGGGCCACCGACTCGAAGTCGCCGGCCAGGCTCGCGTTGAGTACCAGGCGGCGGGCTTCGCGCACTTCTTCGGGGAAGGGCGGGCGTTCGCTGACGCGCTGCCACAGTTCGGTCAAGGGGGCTTCGCCGGCAGGGTCGTGCTGCACCAGTGACACCTGGTTCATGAACTCGTAGCCGGTGGTGCCGTCGGTGAGCCAGTCGCGGTGCAGGTGCTCGCCGGTGCCGAGGATTTTTTCCACATAGATCGGGAAATGCTCGACTGCGGTATTCACCGGGCGTGCCGCGAGCAGGCCGTTGACCCGGCGGCGCAGCTTGCGGCAATAACCGCGCGGGTCGGCCAGACCGTCGATGTGGTCGATGCGCAGACCGTCTACCAGCCCGCGCTCGATCAGCTCAAACAGCTTGGCATGGGTGGCCTCGAACACCACCGAGCGCTCGACCCGCAGGCCGCCCAGTTCGTTGATGTCGAAGAAGCGCCGCCAGTTGATGTCATCGGCCGCCGTGCGCCAGCTGGCCAGGCGATAGGATTGCTGTTCGAGCAGAGCATGCAAGCGTTGCAGGCCCGCTTCGCTGCGGCCATCGAACAGGCGCAGCACCGGGTCAAGCCGCGCGCCGTCGTGGTGCAGTTGCGACAGCTCGGCTTGCAAGGCTTGAGCGGCGGCCAGCGGCACGGCCGCTTCACGCAGGCCGTTGAAACGCGTGGCCAGGGTTTGCAGCTCGGGCACGTCGCTGTGCTGCAGGATCTGAGCGTAATCGAGCGGGCAGATCGGGAAGCGGTGTTCGTGGTGAGCGACTTCCAAACGGCCGTGCTCAGCGTCGAAGGTCAGCGGCAACTCGCCATCTTTCAACGCCACGCCGTAGTCGTTGCCCAAGAACGGCAGCAGCAGCTGACCGGCCAACAGCGGATCGCTGGAGTGCCATTGAATATCGAAAAACTCGGCGTACGGGCTGCGTCGGCCCCAGGCCAGCAGGCTCTGCCACCACGGGTTGTCGGCCGCCCCGACCGCCATGTGGTTGGACACGGTGTCGAGAATCAGGCCCATGCCATGTTGGCGCAGGGCCGCCACCAGCCGTTCCAAGGCCGCTTCGCCGCCCAGCTCCGGGTTGACCTGGGTCGGGTCGACCACGTCATAGCCGTGCCGGGAACCGGCGCGGGCCTTGAGGATGGGCGAGGCGTACACATGGCTGATGCCCAGCTGGGCGAAATACGGCACCAGCGGCACGGCATGGTCGAGGGTGAAATCACTGTGGAATTGCAGGCGTACGGTCGCAGTCAAGGGCTTCATCGGTCGCGCTCCCACGCTTCTTTGCGGGCTTTGGCCAGCAGTTCCAGACGCCGGGCGGCGTCTTCATCATCAAGTAATTCGGTGCTGGACAGGGCAAAGCGGCGGCGCCAGTTCGGGTGGCCGTCGGTGGTGCCGGGCAGGTTGGGTTGCTCCTCGGCGCCCAGCAGGTCTTCGAGCGGCAGCAGCACCAGCGGAGCACGGGTCTTGCCAACGAAGGTGATGGCGGCGTCGATCACGGCTTGGGCGTCTTGCGCCTCGTCGGGTGGCATTTCCAGCAGGCTGCGCAGACCTTCACACTCCTGGCTGCGGCTTTCGCGCCAGGTGTGTTCGGTGTCGTCATCGACCAGCCCCAGCCGATGCTGCCAGTCGATGTCGCGGCCTTGCAGCCAGCCGGCCAGCGGCGCCAGGTCATGGGTGCCGGTGGTGGCCATGGCGTTGTCCGGCCAGTCCATCTGCTTGATGAAGCAGCCGGTGCCCTGCTGCTCGAAGGGCAGTACACGCATGCCCAGCACGGCCTTGTCGGCCAGTTGCTCGCGCAAGCCTTCGGGCACGGTGCCCAGGTCTTCGCCGAGCATGATCGCCCGGTGGCGCACCGACTCCAGCGCCAGCAGGCGCAGCAGGTCTTCGAAGGGATAGTGCACGTAGGCGCCGTGGGTGGGCTTGGCCCCACGCGGAATCAGCCACAGCCGGCGCAGGCCCATGACGTGGTCGATACGCAGGCCACCGGCGTGGGCGAGATTGGCCCGGAGCATTTCGATGAAGGCACGAAAGCCATTGCGCTTGAGGCCTTCGGGCGAAAAGCCGCAGATGCCCCAGTCCTGGCCATTGCGGTTGATGATGTCGGGTGGTGCGCCGACGGTGAGGTCGGCGAGCAGCTCGTCCTGTCGGCTCCAGGCCTGGCTGCCGGCACCATCGGCACCGACGGCCAGGTCGGCGATCAGGCCGACCTTCATGCCATTGCCCACGGCCGCCTGCTGCGCGCGTTGCAGGCTGCGGTCGGCTAGCCACTGGCAAAACACCTGGAACTCGATGCGCGCAGGATAGGTGCTGGCGAAGGTTTCGACCTCGACGTGATAGGGGTCGTGCCAAGCCTTCGGCCAGCGCCGCCAGTCAGCCCCCAGACCCTGGTCCACGGCCTCGGCTTGCAGTGCCTCGAAACGGCAGTGGTGTTCAAGAGCCTCGCCGCCGGCGGCGCGAAAGCTCTCGAAATCCGCGCGCTGGGGGTGATCGCCCTGGCAGAAATCCTTATACAACGCCTGCAGCAGGCGCTGGCGCACCTCGGCGGCGCGCGGCCAGTCGACCAGAGGTTGCTGTTCGAGATCGCTCAAGGCCTCGGCCAGGCCTTCGGCTTCGATGGCGGCGCGCACCTCGCGCTCGCCCAGCAGCCCGGCGGGGCTTGCATAGAGCGTGTTGAGCAGCAGACGGCTGGACGGCGAGTAGGGGCTGTAATGCTCTTGTTCGAAGGCCGACAGCGCGTGGATGGGGCTGATCGCCAGCGCGTCGGCACCGCGCTCGGCGGCGCAACGGGCCAACTGTTCCAGTGCCAGGCAATCGCCATAACCGCCGTCACCCGGACGGCGCAGGCTGTACAGCTGGGCCGCCAGGCCCCAGCAGCGCGCGGGGCCTTCTTCGACGGCGTCTTGCAGGCTGTAGCAGCGCGTCGGCGCTACCGCGACGGTCAGTGAACGGCCATCGACTTCCACCTGGTGATAGCCGATCGGCAGGTCCGCTGGCAGCTCGGACTGATCGCCCAGGCTGCACGCGCGCACCTGGCCTTGGGCGTCGGTGACGCGTGCGCGACTGCCGGCCGGAAACCACGGCTGTAGGCGCAGGGCCTGGTCGACGTCGCAGGTCAGCAGCTTGGGCAGTGCCTGAATGTCCTGGGCCCGCTCGAGTGCGGCCAGGCTGTCGGTGACATCTGCCGTGGTCTCGGCCGGATGGCCAAGGGCGCTGAGCACGCCGCGCAGTACCTCGTCACTGACTTGCTGCGCACGGTTGTTGGCATCGGTCCAGTCGCGCGCGATGCCGACCCGTGCCGCCAATTGATGCAGGGGGTTGTCGCTCATGCTGTCTCCGAACCAGTGGGAATCAGGCTCACCACGCAGCTCAAGGCTGACAGCGACGAGTCAGGGTGGGTGGTGTCGCTGCTGTCGAACAGACGCACGCTGGGGCAAGGCAGGGCCACCGCCTGAGCATGATCGGCAAGGTTCAGGTCGATGCGCAGCTCTTGCCCGTCGCCCAGCCGCCAACGGGCGCTGAGGGCCTTGTCACCGATCACTTCGCAGCCGAGCGAGGTGCAGCCCGGCACGTGGGGGGCGACGTGCCGGTGGCGCAGGTCGAGCAACTGCTGGTACAGACCGTGCCAGCCAGCGACCACGTTCTGCTCGGAAAGCTTGGAGGCCTCGAAGGTGCTGGCGGCGTTCGGGTCGGGGATCTGCGCACGCGACTCGGCGTCAGCGAAAGCCTTGAAGTGGGCGAATTCCTTGCGTCGGCCATTGCGCACCGCATCGGCCAGTTCATCGTGGAAGTCGGTGAAGAACAGAAATGGCGCACGGCTGCCCTGGTCATCGCCCATGAACAGCAGCGGGATCATCGGCGACAGCAACAACAGCCCGGTAGCGGCCCGCAGCGCAGCGGGTTTGCACAGCAGCGTCAGACGCTCGCCGAGCGCGCGGTTGCCGATCTGATCGTGGTTCTGCAAAAACAGCACGAAGGCACTGGGTGGCAGGTGGCCGCTGGGCTCGCCACGGGCTTCACCATGGCGGTTGAGCTGGCCCTGAAAGACGAAGCCTTCGGCCAGGCAGCGTGCCAGCTGCTCGATGGGGCGGTCCTTGTAATCGGCGTAATAGCCCTCGGTCTCATCGGTGAGCAGCACGTGCAGCGCGTTATGGCCGTCGTCGTTCCACTGCGCGTCGAAACCGTCCTCCATGAGGAAGGCTTGATTGTGTTCGTTTTCCAGCACCAGCCACACCTGACGCTCGCCCGTGGTTTCGCTGCGCACCTGTTGCGCCAGGGTCTTGAGAAACGCAGGCGAATCGATGGCGTGCACGGCATCCAGGCGCAGCCCATCGATGCGGTAATCCTGCAGCCACATCAGCGCGTTCTGAATGAAGAAGGCGCGTACTGCCGGCTGATTGAAGTCGATGGCGGCGCCCCACGGGGTCTGCTTGTCTTCATTGAAGAACGTGCTGGCGTATTCGTGGAGGAAGTTGCCGTCGGGGCCGAAGTGGTTGTACACCACATCGATCATCACGCTCAGGCCCAGGCCGTGGGCCTGGTCGACCAAGGCGCGCAGTTCATCCGGCGTGCCATAGCTGTGCTGCGGGGCAAACGGCAGTACGCCGTCATAGCCCCAATTGCGATTGCCGGGAAATTGCCCCAGCGGCATCAGCTCGATGGCGGTGATGCCCAGCGCAGCCAGACGCGGCAAGTGCTCGGCCACGCCCTTGTAGCCGCCCAGCGCTCCGACATGCACTTCCTGGATCACCGCTTCATGCCAGGGGCGATTGGGGAAGGGGTGCCGCCAGGCATAAGCCTCGACATCGACCACAGCGCTCGGGCCGCTCACGCCTTCTGGCTGATAGCGCGAGGCGGGGTCGGCGACGGTGAGTTTCTCGTCGATCTGGAACTGGTACCGCTGACCAGCGGTGCAGGGCACAGTGCCACAGAACCAGCCCTCTTCAGCGGCTGGCAGGTCGACGGGAGGTTGGCCGTCGAGCAGTACGCTCACGTGACGCGCGTCTGGCGCCCAGAGGGCGAAGCGCGCGGACGTGGCGTCCAACAAGTGTGCGCCATGTCTGTGCATCTTCGAATCTCCGGATCAGTAAGTGGCGAGCTGGGTTTGCTTGACGAGGTCTTCGTACAGCCGGGCGTAAGGGGTCACGGCCTGGCACCAGTTGAACGGTTGGGTCATGGACAGGCAGCGCATGGCGTTGAGCAGGTCAGGCCTGGCGTGCACATGAAAGGCGCGGCTCAAGGCTTCGCGGTAGCTGTCGGCGGTGGATTCGTCGAACAGGAAACCCGTCACGCCGTTTTCGATGGTGTCTGCCAAGCCGCCTGTGTTACGGGCGACCGGCAGCGAGCCGAAGCGCTGGGCGTACATCTGGCTGAGGCCGCAGGGCTCGTAGCGCGAAGGCATCAGCAGGAAGTCGCTGCCGGCGAACATGCGCCGTGCGTCGGTCTCGTTGAAGCCGATGCGCACCCCGATGCGGCCGGGATGGCGCAGGGCCAGTTCGCGCATGGCCTGCTCTTCTTCTGGCTCGCCGCGACCGATAATGGCGATCTGGCCGCCTTGCTCGACGATGAAGTCGGCCACTGCCAGGGTCAGGTCCAGACCCTTCTGGTAGACCAGGCGGGAGACCACGGCAAACAGCGGGCCCTGGCTGTCGTCGAGTTCGAACAGATGACGTACTTCCTGGGTGTTGAGCGCTTTGCCTTCCCAGTCATTGAGGCTGAAATTGTGCTGCAAGTGCTTGTCGGTCGCCGAATCCCAGCTTTCGTCGATGCCGTTCGGAATGCCGCCCAGCAGGCCTTGATTCGCCTTGCTGGCAAGGAAGCCGTCCAGGCCGCAGCCAAATTCTGGCGTGGTGATCTCTTGCGCATACGTAGCGCTGACCGTAGTGATGTGGCTTGAGTACGCCAGGCCTGCCTTGAGGAACGACAGCTTGCCGTAGAACTCCATGCCTTCTTGCTGCAACGCATGCTCGGGGATGGCGAGCTCGGGGCAGCAGGCCAGGCTGTACACGCCTTGGTAGGCCAGGTTGTGGATGGTGAACAGGGTGGGAGTGCTCAGGCCGCGCCAGTGCATGTAGGCAGGGGCCAGGCCCGCAGGCCAGTCATGGGCGTGAACCAGATCAGGGGTCCAGTGTGCCATGCCTTCGCCAGCGGCGATGTCAGCGGCGGCCAGGCCGAGGCGGGCGAAGCGGATGTGGTTGTCCGCCCAGTCACGGCCTTGGTTGTTGCCGTAGGGCGTGCCCTCGCGCTGGTACAGCTCGGGGCAGATCAGCACGTAGATGACCAGCCCGTCTGGCAAGTCCATACGGCCGATCTTGCACGGCGGCAGGGCGGCGTGGCCGCTCAGCTCACCGACGATGTGAATGGGGTTGTCGCTGTCCATGACCTGCGGGTAGCCCGGGATCAATACGCGCACATCGTGCAGGTCGGACAGGGCACGGGGGAGCGCCGCGGAGACATCGCCCAGGCCGCCGGTCTTGACCAGATCGGCAATTTCCGAGGTGACGAAAAGCACTTTGCGTTTGTTCGGGTTCTGCTGGCGCTTGGCGCCGGGTGATCTGCCTGCCGTGGTGAAGCCGGGTACTTGAGGCCCGCGATGCTCGGTTTTGAACGTGGTGACATTTGGCTCGACAGCGGCGCTGATCATGGTGCTCTCCATCCCTAAAATTCGGATCCCCTTGGACCCTATGCATTACATCGTGCTGGCTCTCTTCTTTTGTGCGGTGAAGCGTCTTGCAGTCCTTGCCCCGGGTCGTACGCAGCGGCACAGCGCCTTGGCCATCCGGGCCGAAAGCGTGTGAGCTCTATGGGGTGGGCAGGCCGTGAGAAAAGATGTCTACCAGCGGCCTACTAAGTTGATGACTGGTCGCGTCAGCGGAAAGTTCTACTCATTTAGAGCGATTGTTCCGAACGGTAACGAGACCAGATTTGGAGTGTAGGAGAGGAACAGTGAAAAATGTGACCCGTTGGTCACTCTTTTTGGCGTGGGCAGCTGTTTTCGGGGTGTTGGGTGGGGTTTAGGCTTCTGCGGTCAGTGGTGTGGGCTGGAGGGTCATGGGGGCAAAAGACGGATAGGCGAGGGAGGCTGAAGGGTCCAGGCACTTGGGTGCTGACACGCTGGCGCGCTGAACGATCCGTCCTCCGCACAGTACCGTGGGAGCGCGATCGGCCCAGCGCTCGCCCAGGCTTGCCCAGGCAAGCGTCTTAGGTCGCTCTAGACGGACGGGCTGATCCAGAATGGAGCCTGCAGCGGAGCGGTTTCAGGGGCGCGCGGGTCATTCATGCCGTTTCAGCGCTGCTCTACCAGCGTCGCGTTCAGTGGTCTGCTCGACTTCTTTCAAGGGCACCTCGCCCACTGCACGGGCCTGTTCGATCAATAACGCATTCCCTTGCTCACCTAGCAGAGCCTGCAGCCGTTGGAAGTCGCCACACCACAGGGTTTCGATGTCGCGGTCACGGCTCTTGTCGCGCTCGGGGTCAAAGGCCACCGTGCGCACTTGCAGGCGAGCGTTGTCGGCGCGACCGCCCACTTCCACGCCATAACCAGGGATAGCGGGCTTGCGCAGCACCACGCGACCGGTCTCGGCCCACCCGGTAGCCATGCCCTCACGGACCTCATAACCGAGGCTGGCCAGGCCTTGCAGCACAGCGTCACGGCGTGCCTGGGCGGCCAGCGTCTGGGCATGGGCGTCGAGCACGGCCTGGGTCTGGGCGATCAGGTCGTCAAGCTGGATCAGCGCATCAGCCGGGGTGCAGGCGGCGATCCGCGTCAGGAGCGCCGCTTCACGCTCGGCCAGCACGGCGTGCAGTTCGCTGGCCAGGTCCTCCAGGTGTGCGAGGCGTTCGCGTACCTGCTGGAAGGTACGGGTGGCGCTGGCCAGCTCGATCACCAGGCTGTCGAGCAGCAGGTTGCGTTGCGCGGGCCGTTCTTCAGCCTCAGCCCGTTGCAAGGCCGTGACGAAGGCTGCGGCCCTCGGTGTGCCTTGCAACAGTTGCAACTCGGCCAAGTGCCGGTCGATGCGCAGCAAACGCTCATCGCGACTGGCCGGCGCGCTGTGACGGGCCAGCCACTCGGCGTAGGCCAGCGGCTGCGCATCGCCTTTGAGCTGCTGCGCCAAGGCCTGCTGCGCCTCACTCAGGCCAGGCGCCGCCACCGCCTGGGTCAGCGTTGCAACGCCGCGTGCCAGCACCCGGTCAGCGTCCTGCTGATTGCCGGCGTTGGCCAACTGCTCCAGCGCCTGCAACACCTGCGCGTCCTGCGGCTGGCCGCTGGCGTTCAGCGCCTTGATCAGTGCGTTGGCGTTGTCCTGCACCTGCCGGGTGCGCTGGTGGTGCTGGGTGGCGCGCTCGATGGCCTGAGCCTCGCGCTCGCGCACATCACGCTGGAGGAATTCGATTTCCAGCGGCACCGCTTTCTGCAGCTCGGTGAAGCGGTCCGCTGTCAGCAGCGTCTGCAAGCGCGCATGCCGCGCGCGCGTGGCGGCGACCTCGGCGGTGTCCAGCACGCCCAACCGCTCGGCCTGTACCTGCCAGCGCGCAGCGGCCTTGGCCAAGCGCTGGAGGTGGCTTTCGCACAGCGCGACGATTTCTTCGCGGGTGACGATACGGACGACTTTCGGGCCGCTCACAGGTTGCTCTCGCGAGTGATCAAGCCAGCCGCCAATGGGCACAGGCGCTGCGATGGCGGGATGCGCTGCGGTTCGCAGGGCAGATCGAGGGTGCATTTCAAGCGGCTCATACGCTTCTCTCGCTGTCGCCGAGGTCAGCCACCGCCGGTGGGCCCAGGCGTGGCTGTGGTGTCACCCGGCGCGATGGGTGGGACACGCGGTTGGGCTTTTGCAGCACGCTCATGGCGTCGCCTCGTTATCCAGGCCCTCGACAGGGGACGCCTGCTCGCCGACGCTGTTGACCGGCTGCGACGCGGCGCTGTCCACTGAAACAGTGGCCAGCGCGGCATTGGCCACCACCGTATCAGCTTGCATCGCGCTGGCCATGGCCGCCTCGATGGCCATCCGCAGGCGTTCCTGCTCGGCCTCGGGATCGTGGTACCACGCCTGTGAGGACACCCGATGCAACTGTGCAATGGCCCGCCCGAGGACTTTCGGCCGCCAGATTTCCCGGGCGCGGGCGCGTTCGAGCAGCGGGTGGCACGGCGCATCGCACTCGATGCCGATGGCGTACACGCCGGTGGTGGGGTGCTCGATGGCGAAGTCCAGGCCAAAGGCATCGCCCTCGCTGGCCGCGGCTGCGTGCCAGCCGAGGCTGGCGATGTATTCACCGACCAGGCGGATGAAGCCATCGCGCACCCCGTCCTGGCGGCTGCGCGCCGGCATGCCGCTGCGGTCGGTCTGCAAGCGGTCGAGCAACCGCGCGCTGTTGCTGAACTCGCCGGCCGTCAGGCTGCGTGCATATTCCAGGTAGCCCTGCAGATAATCGCGCGGGCTGGCCGGGGCGCGGTGGGTATTGAGCATGTCGGAGATGTCGCCGATCGGCATCGAGGTGATCATCACCACCTTGCGCCGCGCACGGGTCACCGCGACGTTCAGGCGGCGCTCGCCACCGGTTTGCCCGAGCACACCGAAGTTGCGCCGGAAGGTGCCCTGGCCGTTACGCCCGAAGGTGGACGAAAACACGATGATGTCGCGCTCATCGCCCTGCACGTTTTCCACGTTCTTGACGAACACCGCCATGTTCTCGCCTTCTTCGCTGCGCTCGCGCTCTTGGGCATAAGCGGCGCGGAAGGCTGGGTCCTGTTCGGCGCGCAGCTCCAGGCAATCTTCGATCAGCTCGGCCTGCTTGCGGTTGAAGGTGACCACGCCGACCGAATCGCGCTCGGCGAAGGGTTTGCGCCAATGCTCGGCCAAGTACTCGACCACGCGCGCGGCCTCGGTCGGGTTGCTCTGGTTCTGGTACACGCCTTCGACCTGAATCAGCTCCAGCGGCTTGATGCGCTGAATGTTGGCCTGCGGGTGACGCACCGGCACATTCAGGCGGTTGCCGTAGAACGAGGCGTTGGAGAAGCCGATCAGCTCGCGGTAAGCCGAGCGGTAATGGATCTGCAAGGTGGTGCTGGGCAGGGCGTTGCGCGCCAGTTGCAGCAGGTCGGGGCAGTCCTTGATCTCGCGGCGGTTCCAGGTGTCTTCAAAGGCTTCGCGTTCCTCTTCATCGGCTTGGGCGTCCGGCTCGTCGCCGTCGAACACCTGGGCCTCGTCGCTTTCGACGCGGCTGGAGAAGAAGGCCGTCGGCGGCATCTGCTTCTCGTCCCCACTGACCACCGTGACCTGGCCACGAAACAGCGTCGGAAGGGCATATTCCACCGGCATCTGTGAGGCTTCGTCGTAGATCACCGTGTCGAACAGACCCGCTTTCAACGGCAACACGCGGCTGGCGACGTCGGGGTTCATCAGCCACACCGGGCGCAGGTGCATCAGGCCCAGGCCGCTGCCCAGCTCGATGAACTCGCGCAAGCGCCGCGAGCGTTTGCCGGTCAGGCGGGTGACGTCCTCCCACTGCTTGCGGTTGCCCAGTTTCGCCGGATCGATACCCTGGCCGAGCAGTTCGCGGTTGAGCAGGCGCATCTGCGCGTCGGCTTCGGCCAGGCTGCTGACCTTGGCGCGGGCCTCGTTCTGGCTGAACAGCAGTTCAGGATGGGCTTGTTCGATGCGGTGCTTCCAGCCCAGCCGTGCTTCAAGGTTGAGCAAGCGGCGTACGGCGCTTTCCAACTGGTCGGGTGGCAAGGCCTCGAGATCATCCTGACGCTGGCGCAGCAGGGCCAGCAACGCCAGCTCGGCAGCGGACAACTGCGCGGCGCGGGCGCGAAAGCGCTGGAAGGCCGCCAGGCTCGGCAGCGCGTCTTGCAGCGCCTGCAGCGTGGCCAGGGTGCTGCGGTTGTGCTGCACCGCCGCGCTGAGTTCGCCGTGCAGGTCCGCCGCCAGCCAGTCACCGAGCAGCGCCAGGCGCGCCAGACTGGTCTGGCGCACGCCCTGGCGCAGCAAGGATGCATCGACATCGGCCAGCAGCGCCTGTAGCTGCCGTGGGTCGCCACTGAGCGCGGCGGCGTCGCTGTGGCGCGCGCGCGGCGACTGCGCCAAGGCGGCGGCCAGGCGCTGGACCTGCTCAAGCTGACGCAACACGCTACGCGTCTTGGGTAGCAGTTCGGGGCCGGCATCGCCGTCTACCGCCGCCATGCCCAGCGCCTGCTGAACAGCCTGCAACTGCTGACGCAGTGGCCGCCAGGCGTGCTCCAGGGCACCGGCCGCACGCACCGGCGGCAAGGCTGCCGCCAGGTCATTGCGCCCATGCGGTGCGAGCAAGCCTTGCAGCCGTTTGCGGCGCAGCCAATGGGCCGGGTTGATCAGGCTCAACCAGCCCTGGCTGGCCTGAACCCGCTCGACGTCGTGGAGCAGTTGGTCCAGCGCCTTGTCGTCCAGTCGCGCCAATGCTGGGGAGAGATCGGTCTGGTGGGGGCTCTGGTCGAGCGCGGCCAGTTGCAGGTCGAGCCGCTGCAATTGGCTCAGCAGCGCTTCGCCACGCGTCGACGGGTGGGTCACTACCCTGGGCGCCGGTTGAACGCGGGTGTTGCCGTCGTCCACAGCAGCCGAAACCGCAGCCGAGGGCGGCATTGGCGCCGAGTCCGCCTGCTCGCGAGCACCGCCCACGCCAGCTCGGAACAACGGCAACCACTGCGCCAGGCGCTGGCAACTGCGCGCGTCCAGCGCCAGCAGTGTGCTGGCGTAGGCGGCGAGCCAGGCGCGGTAGGGCGCAGGGTCATCCAGCTCGAAACTGGCCGGGTGCGCGAGCAAGGTGGCGTCACGCTGGGTTTCTGCTTCGACCACACGCTGCAAGGTCTCGGCGAAGGCGTCCAGCGTCGGCCGGTCGGTGGCAAAGGCTTGCAAGCGCGCCAGCGGGCTGCCCTCGAAGCGCGCCGGTAACCAGGAGGGGATCAGTGGCGCGCAGCGCTCTTCCAACTGCACCAAAGTGCCTTCGTCGAGCCCGGCCAGGCGCTGGCGCAGCGCCGGGAACTGCAACGGCGGCGGGCCCGACTGCAGCTCGATCAGTTCGCCCAGCAGGCGCCGGTAGCTCAGGCCGCTGTCCGGGTCGGGGTGGTGCAGGCTCTGGTGATAACGGTCCAGCTCGCCTTCCAGGGTTTCGATGCGCGCGGCCAGTTGCTGGCGTTGGCGTTGCCAGCGGGCACTGGGGTTGTCCTGGCCGAACAGTGTTTCGAGCTGCTCGCGGATGCCGCGAATCACCGGCTCACGGTCACGGTTGATGTCGTTGAGCATCACCACGCGCTGGCCCAGGCCTTCGGCGACCAGGCGCTTATGCACCACCTCGAGCGCTGCGTGCTTCTGGCAGACGATCAGCAGGCTGCGCTGGCGCCCGATGGCGTCGGCCACCATGTTGACGATGGTCTGGCTCTTGCCGGTGCCGGGCGGGCCTTCGACCAGCAGGCCAGGGCCTTGACGGGCCTGCATGACCGCCGCCTCTTGGGAGGGATCGCTGGCGACGGTGAAGAAACGCTGCAATTCGCCGGGCACCTCAAGGGGTGCGGCGTCGTCGGCCGGGCGTAGGCGCAAGGCAGTTTCCAGGCCGGTGCCGGACGGCGCCAGGCTTTTCAGCTGGCGCAAGTCTTCGCCAATGGCCTGGCCCATGAAGGTGACGTGAAACAGCACTGCTGCGCAGGCCAACGCGTCCTGATACGGCGCGACCTGCAGCGCCGGCCCCGGCAGGGGGGCCAGTTGCCGCGAGTGCTGCGTGGCGAGCATGCCGAAGGCGTCCATCACATCGCTGGCGCGCAAGGACGAGCGCCCCAGCACCTCATCGGCGGTGCTGCGCCAGCGCTTGCAGGCCTCGACCCCGAGTACGCTTTCCAGCGCCGGATTCAGGCGTACCTCCTCGCGCTCGCTGTCGAACGCCAGCGCCGCCTGGCCGCGCTGGCCGACTTCCAGCTGCAGGGTCACCGGCCACAGCAGCAGCGGAATGATCCGGGGCCGCGACGTGCCGCGCGGGTCCTGGCTGAGCAGGAAGGGAAAGCCCAGGTACAGGCCGTCGATGCCGGTGTCGCGCTTGTACAGCGCGCTCTGCCGGTACAGCCCGTGCAGGCGGCTTTCCAGGCCGTCCTTGAGCTGGAAGCTCTCCGGGTCGAGGCTCACCGCGCGGGCGTTGCGTTGCAGCAGATGATCGAGCAGAGCCGGGGCAGGGCGGCGTTCGCTGTGCAGCTCGGCCAGGTCCACCCGGGCGGTGGTCTTGCCGATGGCCATGCGCACCAGCGGCCCGCGCATCACCGCGCTGACCACCTTCTTCTCGAAGAAATCCAGAATCTGCGCGACATACTGCTGCTTCTGCGGCTCCAGCCACTGGCTCGGCGCAATCGCCAACAGTACCAGCGCCTGGGCCAGCGGCATGCGCCGTTCCAGGCGGAACTGCTCGGCCCACTGATCCACCGCCTCGACGCCGCAGCGGGCAAAGCCCTGGATGCGCTCGTCAACGCTTCGAAACAGCTCCAGTTGCGTGTGTTGCAGCCACGCCGCCGCCGCGTGGGCCTCGAACCAGCCCACCTCATGCTGGCGGGCCAGCTCGGCCGCTTCGGCGATGATCGCGTCCGCCGCGCGGAACTGACTGAGGCTCGCACTGAGCAGCACGATCAAATCTTCCTCGGCGATCAGGCGGCGCTGGCTGAGCGACTGCAAACCGGGGTGGTCGGTGTCCGGGAACAGGCGCTGGCGGGCCTGCCACTGGCTGGCCAGGGTGGCCCGCGAGGTGGACAGCAGATAGATGCGCAGGTCGTCTTCGACCAGTTCGATGTGCTGGTGCAGGGCCCGTTGGCGGACGTTCTGCGCGCGGGCCTTGAGGCGGCTCAGCCAATGGTCGCTCTGCAGGCGCTCAAGCAGGTCCGGTACCGCGCCGCTGATCAACGCGTAGCCCTGCGCCGGATGCTCCAGCAGCCAGCCGGGGGTAACGATTTCACCCCGGTGGATCAAGGGCATGTCAGGGTTGAGCAGACGCAGCGCAAGCATCAGGCGCAGGTCGTCTTCCAGGCCCTCGTGCTGCACCACCTGGCGCAGGCCGGCGATCAGCGTCGGCGCCAGGCCGGTCTGTTCGGCCCAGGTGACGATGACCCCGCGCACCAGCAACTGCAACGCTTCGTCCCAGTGCTCAGCGTGCGCCGCTGTCAGGGCAAAGACCTGCGCGTTGCGGTACTGACGCCCGGCCAGTGCCAGGCTGGCGCCTTCGCCAGCGTCTTCGGTGTGGCTGGCCGCAGCCGGGGCGGGCAGGTCTTCACCGTTGAGCCAGGCGCAGACCTGCGGCCACTGCCAGCGCTGGTGCCGATCACGGGCCAGCAGGCCGCGCAGCAGCAGGTGCAGGCGCGGGTCGAGGTCATCGGGCAGCGGCACGCCGTTGGCCAGCACGTGGATCAGGAAGGCGTTGGCCTGGATGCCCTCGAAGCAGGCGCCGCGGGTCAGCTGTTCGA
This sequence comes from Pseudomonas gebzensis, assembly GCF_034427815.1. Taxonomy (NCBI): domain Bacteria; kingdom Pseudomonadati; phylum Pseudomonadota; class Gammaproteobacteria; order Pseudomonadales; family Pseudomonadaceae; genus Pseudomonas; species Pseudomonas gebzensis. Next base: position 268,085 of record NZ_JAXQNS010000006.1, on the reverse strand, counting down.
GCAGGATCATGCCCAGGCTCCACCAGTCTGACGCCGCGGCCACGCCACCGGCGACGGCTTCAGGCGCCATGTAGCGGCTGGTTTCCAATGGCGAGACGATGTCCAGGTCGAATTCTGACAGGCGCGCCGAGCCGAAGCCGCTGATGACCATGTCCAGCGGTTCCTGAGTGCGCACCAGCAGGCTGGTAGGGCGCAGGTCGCGGTGGCGCAGGCCGGCTTCGTTGAATGCGTGCAGGGCCTGGCCGACTTCGCGCAGCACGTGGCTGACGCTGGCGAGATCGACGATCACCATGCCCAGGTCGGCCAGGCTGCCGCCGCCCAATGCCTCGATCACCTCGAAGGCGCGCTCGTGCCAGCGACCGGTCGCGAACAGCTGCGGCACATGGGCCAGGGGCAGACGGCGCAGCACGTCGTAAATCGCCGGGTCGGGCTCGGCGCCGGGACGATAGAGCGTGAGCACGGCGCGTTGCCCGGTTTCCTCATGCTCGGCCAGGTAACGCTCGCGGATGCCGTCGGTGTTGCTGATGGCGTGGTCGAGGCGCCAGCCTTCGATGTGCGTGGGGGGCTCGGTGGGTAGGGCGTCGGCTGGCTCAGCCGGGGTGGCTGAGGAGGATCGCGACCCGCTCGCAGCAGTCGGCCCTGCCGTGCTGGCGGAGGTTGTCGAGGTGGCGGATGGCTCTGCAGGCGATGCGCCGCAGATCAGACACATCAAGTCACCGGGTTCGAGGGCGTGGCCTTGGGTGCACCGCGGTTGGGCGCACGCTTGGGGGCTGGGGGGTGAATCGGCGTCAGGGGTCGAACGGGGGTCCAGCGCAGACTCGCTATCGGTACCGGCGCGGGCGCTGTTGAAGGCGCCAGGCTCAGCGCCTGACTGCGCACTGGCAACAGCGCCGGTGTCGCCGCTTGATCCGCCACCGCTGACAACCCCCGCCTCGGTGCTGGATTCGACAGGGCCGCGGGCATCACTGCCCATGGGGGGAGCGCCTGCGCTGGCCGGCGCCGCAGGCGCATCGGCGCCGGTCAGGGCCGGGGTGTCTGGCGCCGCGACAGCGCCCCTGCGCAGCTCGCCCGCTGCGCGCTCTGCCGGGCCTTCAGAGCCTTGGGCGGGCGTGGAGGACTCATCGAGCGCAGGCGGGCGCCAGCCCTCGGCGCGGATCGGTTCGCCCGACAAGTCCCATGAACACGGCTGCCCGTGCACGGTGCCGGCGCAGAACAGTTCGTCTAGGCCACGGGCAGTGTGGCAGTTGGGGCAAAAACGCATCATTTCGGTGAACTCCGCTCAGCGCCGTTTCGAGGTGTGGGCGCTGGTCTGTATCTGGTGGCCCTGGCTGTGCAGGAGGTCGCGCAGGCGCAGCAGGTCGCCGCGGCGCGGAATGCCCGCCATCCACACGCTGCCGGCCGCATCGAACATCAGGTCGAGGGCCTTGTCGCTGGCGTGCAGGGGGCGTTGAAAATGGGCCAGGCGTGCCTCGCCCAACGGCGTGAACAGGCTCAGGCGCTGGTTGTCGCTGCCGCGCAGGGCAAGGGTCTGCTCGCTGTGTTCCTGATAGGGATCGCTGATCAGACCATCGATCAGGCCCCGGGTTTGGCCCAATTGCTCTGCAAGCGCTTCCAGGCTGTGGCCGCTGTACACGAGGATATCGCCCTCGCTGCGCTGGCGCAGGGCCTGAAGCAGGGCCAGCAGGGCGTCGAACTGCTCGAACGGCTCGCCGCCGGTAAGCGTGACGCCGTCGGCCTGCGCCAGCCAGGGTTGGATGTGCTCCAGCAAGGCATCCAGGCTCACGCGCCGGTGGCCGGGGCCCCAGGTGTCGGCCGAAATGCAGCCCGGGCAGCGGATGCTACAGCCTTGGAACCAGATGCCCAGGCGCCGCCCCGGCCCCAGTGTGGTGACCGGAAAATGCACGCGTGACAGGCTCAGGTGCATGCTCAGAGCGGGTCCAAGGTCAGGCCGGCATCGTCCAGGGCGCTGATGACCACGGCCTGGCCCAGCTGGATGTCCTGGTCGAACAGGGTCCGCGACAGCGGGTTGAGCAGGTGCGCTTCTAACTGGTTGCGAATGCCCCGACCGCCGTTGGCCAGGTCATGCAGGCACAGACCCTGGAGCGCCTGGCGCGCCGCAGCGCTCAAGGTCACGGTAAAGCCTTGGGCCTGGAGGTCAGCGAAGGTGGTGTCGACCATCTGCTCGAAAATCTGCAGGGCAACGTCTTCGCGGATGAAGTCGAAGACGATGATGTTCTCGCCGATGCGGTTGAGGATTTCCGGGCGGTTGAGCACCAGCTTGAAGTAGCGGTCGATTTCGCTGTGGACCTTGCCCTGCACCTGCTCGAACGGCTCGTGCGGCAGCACGTTGGCCACCCGCTCACCGTTCTCGCCCTGGCGATAGATACCCAGGTTGGAGGTGAACACGATCAGCGCTTCGGAGAAGTACACGCGGTCGCCGCGGCCGGAGGTCAGCACGCCGTCGTCGAGGATCTGCAGGAATTTATCGAGGATGCGCGGGTGGGCTTTTTCGATCTCGTCGAACAGCACCACGCTGAACGGTTTTTCGCGGATGGCATTGGTCAGCTCGCCGCCCACGTCGTAACCCACGTAGCCGGGCGGTGCGCCGATCAGACGCTGGTCGGCATGCTCGGCGCTGAATTCCGACATGTCGAAGCGGATGTAGGCGCTTTCGTCTCCGAACAGCAAGCGGGTAATGGTCTTGGCCAGCTCGGTCTTGCCCACGCCGGTCGGCCCGGCCAGAAACGCCACGCCGCGCGGGCGATTGCCCTTGCGGCTGGCGCCGACGCCGGTGACGGCACGTTTGACGATGTCGAGCATGTGCGTCACCGCGTGGCTCTGGCCTTTGACCCGTTGCTGGACGATGGCCGTGGCATTGCGAATACGGGTGCGATCCAGGCTCAGCCAAGGGTCTTCGGTGACCCCCACTTTGTAGCGGCGCACGGCGTCGCTGATCTGCGTCATGTCGACACCTTCAACCCGGGCCAGTTGGGCGATGGCACTGAGGTCGAGCAACAGCAGGCCCTCGGTGTTTTCCACGAACGCATCGACGGCGGCTTGCAGCGCGTCTGGCTCGGCGCCCTGGCTGCCGGCCAGGCCGCGCAACAGTGCCGGGGCCAAGGCGCGACGGCAGCGCTGGTCGGGCTTGCCGACCGGCACGTGGCGGATGCGCGGGTTGTCGACCAGCAGCCAGTCGGGCAGGTCGCCTTCCTTTTCCACCAGCCACAGCAGGGTGTTGAAAAACGGCTTGCGCTCGGCAGTGGCCGGGCGGCTGCGCGCTTGGTGCGACATCACCAGCGCTTGAGTAAACAGGCGGTGCTCGGCAGCGCTGAGGTTGTCGTTGCGCACCGCCACACGGGAGGCGAAGTCGAGGATCAGCGCCAGCGGCTCGCCGCGCTGGTTGACCAACCGCTCGACAGTGGCGCCGAGCAGGTCGATGCCGGCCGGGGCCACGCCCTCGACCGGATTCAGGCCCAGGCTCTGCATGAGCTTGTGGCTGTCGGCCAGGTCGCCGCCTGGGCGGGTGAGGGCGCTGAAACCACCGACCGGGTTCCACAGCAGCACCTGGGCGTAGCCGGCATCGAGCAGCGCGGTGCACAGGGTCTGGTTGAAGCTCTGCGCGGTAATCGCGCCAGGCGCGATCTGCGTGGCTTGCAGGTCGCGGATGTTGCCGGACAGCACGAACTGGCTCTTCAGCGGCAGAAAGCGGACCAGATCCCGCAACCAGCGTGGCCGTTCGAAATGGGCAATCCCTGTCATGTGCGTGCTCGCGGCGGTGATCGATAAGGCAGGGTATGGGGCCAACAGGGGATTTTCCACTGTTGCTGTAGGAAAGTTGCGTGAGTCTTGCAGGGCTGAAGGCTTGGGCGCTCTAGCCACGCTTGAGCGGGGGCCGATATCCCACCGTGTGCAGCAGGCGTCGAAATGCTGGCATCTGGCCCTGAGCTATGCGCCGGCATGCCAGAAGACAGTCTAACGCGGGGCCTGTGGCCAGTCGTCCAATTGTCGGACAATGTTGCGGGGTGGGCTTGCTTACCGCTTCGCTTGGACTAATGTTGGTCGGACGTCATCGATCAATACGCCTTTAGTCTCAGGAGGAGCCTGGCATGCGCATACGTGGTGATACGTTCTGGTCATGGGCCGACCCTACCTTGCATCACCGCCGGCACGATGAGGCGGTGCAACATGGCCACTGCATCGACGTGCAGGTACGGCTGTCTCGTACCGGCGCCACTCAGTTGTTCATTGGCGTCTATGGCGCTTCGGGCCTGGCCTTGTACGAGGAGGCCTACGCATCACGGCCGGGTGAGTCCATGACCCGCGCCCTGGCCTGGGGCGTCGGCCGCGCCCGGCACGTGGCGGGCGAACTGACGCCGGTGGTGAGCGCCAGGGGTGTCGAGCACGGCCCTGCACGTGTGGCCAACGCACGTTGACCTGCCCGTCGGTACACGCCTGATGCGCCCGGTGCTATGCGCGTCAGGTTGTGTCGCCACCCTCTGCTAGCATCGACGGTTCTCAGCAGCCAGGGAGTGGCGCATGAAAGCCGTCGTCATCACGCAATACCGCAGTGAATACCCCCAACCTATCCGCTTCACGGCCGGTGAACTACTGGCGGTGGGCCAGCGCTATGAAGGCCGCGAAGGCTGGCAGGACTGGTACCTGTGCACCAGCGCCGCGTGCATCCCCGGCTGGGTGCCCGAGCAGATCATCGAGATTCTTGGCGTAGGCCGTGGCCGTGCCCGCGAGCCTTACTGTGCCCACGAACTGGATGTCGATCCCGGCCAACTGATCGAGACGTTGCGCCCCCTCAATGGCTGGTACTGGTGCAGGCGCCTGAGCGATGACGAACTGGGCTGGCTTCCGGCCGAGGTGCTGCGCCTGCAGGACTGAGCGTTGCGGGCCATCTGATCTGCTTTTTTTTCGCCAACCTGACGCTGTAACCGTATCAGCCGCAGCGGGAAAATAGGCCCCGCCCAGTCACGCAGTACGGCCTGCACTGGGTCGGGGTCGCGCTGCTATCGCGGCGTTGCCAGCCGGGCCGTTCCGTTCAACGCACTGTAGAGGTTTCAATGGGCAAGCTCGCATGGTTCATCGGCGGTTTCTTGGTACTGGCCATCGGTATTGGCCTGTTGGGCACCATCCCGCCTCCTTGACCGCTAGCCGCATGGCCTGCCTTGCCCCTGGGCAGGCCGGTGCTAGGGTTTCACACATACAGTGCCAGTGTGGCCAGTCAAGGGTGATAGGTCATCACCTGTTCACAGTCGCTCCTGTACCCTGCGCAGCGTATTGCTTCAAGGGAGACACACAGCATGATGCACGCCACACGTGGTGCAGCCGCAATGGGGCAGTGGCGCACACAGTTTCTCGACCCCACCTTTTTCCATGAAGACGACTACGACCGCGCCCTGTTGCAGGCACAGGCGCTCGAGCAGGCGGGCGCGATCAGCACCCGCGAATGGAGAGAGCTGGTTCGTCAAGCCAACGCGGCGTTATTGAAGATCGACTGATCGTCGTAGGAAATTTGTCCACAGAAACCGTGAACAGGTCTGTGGATAACGCGCTGAATGCCTTGATGCTCAAGGCTTGGGGCGGATTGCACATATTTTGTACAAACTCGTTGCATCTCAGGGACCTGAGCACCTGAACACCCACCGAGGAAGTCCTTGAAATGCTGACGCTCGATGCCTCTGGTACGCCCGTCCTGACCGGCGCAATCGTCGCCCAGATCCTGATGCTGGAAGAGCGTCTGCTGACCCCTGCCACCCGACGCGATCCGCTCGCCCTGGCCGACCTGCTGGCCGAAGGCTTCTTCGAAATCGGCGCGTGGGGTGCGACCTGGGACCGCGCGGCGGTGCTGGCAGCACTGCCTGACGAAAACGCCGCCCTGCGCACCCTCAGCGATTTCAGGGTTCACCCCGTGAGCGCGGAGGTGGTTCTGGCCACTTATCACTGCCTCAAACAGGCTGATGGGGCAGCGACCCGGTCGCTGCGCAGCTCACTGTGGGTCTGGCGCGAGGGGGCCTGGCGTCTGGCCTTTCATCAAGGCACCGCGTTGTAGGGGGGCGGGCGGGGTGGCTGCACGGTGAGCGCACCCGCTCGGCACGCAGGTGATTCGCAACGCATACCGGTTCACTGAGCAAGCAGGTCAAAGCAGGTCGAGTTCGCGCCGGCGCCGTCCTACAGACCTGGAGAATGGACGAAGCACAGTTTATTGCCTTCCGGATCCCGACAGTACGCTGCATAGAACCCAGTGCCGTACTGCGGGCGCGGTCCTGGGGCGCCCTCATCGCTGCCGCCGTGGCACTGCGCGATACGCCAGGCCTCGTCCACCGCCTGCGGCGAACGGGCTGCAAAACTCACCTGGGTACCGTTGCCGGCGCTGGCTGTGTGCCCATTGAATGGCAACTGCACATAGAACTGCGGCCAGTCGCTTCCTGGCAACTGCCAGCCCGCGCCAGCCGGGCCCTGGTCGTCAGTCTCGGGCACGCGTGTCAGGCCAAGGCAGGCGAGCACCGGCTCATAGAAGGCGATCATGCGTGGCAGATCCCGGGCGCCGAGCTGGATATGGCTGAACATGGGTGGGTCTCCAGAACCATGAGTGTGGGCAGTGATGCTGCAGTGCGGTGAACGCGGCAGGCAAGCGGGGCAAACGCAATTTATTTCCATATGCGCATGATTCTCATGTAGATTCTCGACCTTTGGAGTCTTCATGCACAAGGAGTCAGCCCGCAATGCCCCCGTCCCTCTACCGTTCCCTGTCACTCAGCGTCGGCCTGTGCGCGTCAATCTTCAGTCCACTGTCGCTGGCCGAAGCTGAAGAAAAACCTGAAAAGCGTGTGATCGAGCTCGATTCAACCGAGGTGACGGCCACCGGCCTGGGCAGCACCACTGAACACAGTGGGTCCTACACCACCGGGAACATGAGCGCTGCCACGCGTTTGAACCTTTCGGTCAAGGAAACGCCCCAGTCGGTCTCGGTCGTCACCCGTCAACAGCTCGACGATTTCAAGCTCAATACTTTGTCCGAAGCCATGGCGCAGGTCACGGGCGTCACCGTTCAGCGCAACGACTCGGAACGGCCCAGTTACTACTCGCGCGGCTATGCGATCAACAACTTCCAGATCGATGGGATGCTCAACACCTTTTCCGGGCTCAAGTCCGACTCGGACACCATCATCTACGACCGCATCGAGGTGGTGCGCGGCGCGACGGGCCTGACCACCGGGGCAGGCGACCCGTCCGGCACCATCGCCATGGTGCGCAAACGCCCGACCCATGAGCTTGCGGTCAAAAGCGGCGTCAGTGCTGGCAGCTATGACAACTACTACAGCTATCTGGACGTCGGTGGGCCCCTGGGTTGGGACGGGCGCTTGCGCGGCCGTACGGTGCTGGCCTACCGCGACAACAAGTCCTTCATGGACAAGTACGCCAGCCAACGTGAAGTGGCCTATGGCGTGCTTGAAGCCGACCTCACCGACAGTACGGTTCTGGCCGTGGGCTATGACTATCAGAACAAGCACGTGCAAGGGTCCTCATGGGGTACGGTGCCGTATTGGAATGCCGACGGTAGCAAAGCCAACCTGCCACGCTCGACCAACCTCAGCGCCCCTTGGTCGTCCTGGCCACTCAAGGACCAGACCGTGTTCGCCACGCTCGATCAGCGGCTGGACAATGACTGGCGCATGAAGGTGGCCTACACCCACCGCCAGACCGACAGCGATGGCAAGGTCTATTACGGCGGCAATGGTTTCCCCGAGGCCGACCGCAGCGGCATGAACGCCTGGTACTCGCATTTTGGTGGCGAAGAGAAGATGGACGCTGTCGATTTCAACCTCGCCGGGCCGTTCCAGCTGTTGGGTCGCAGCCATGACTTCATGGTCGGGTATGGTGAATCGGAGCGGCGCAACAGTGAGCCGTATCGCATCGGCCTGCCGGTGGCCGATGGTTATGAGGCGATTCCCGACTGGAAATACATGGGGGGTATCGCGAAGTTCTCTGACCTGGAAACGGGGCTCGACCGCGGGCGCTCCTACACGCGACAAAAAGCCGGTTACATCGCCACGCGCCTGAACCCCACCGACCGCCTGCACTTGGTGCTGGGCAGTCGCTATGGCAGTTGGGACACCGAGCGGCGCAACTGGACCTACGACGACGCCCTGGTGCGCAACGGCGAGACCCTCAGCAGACAGACGCAGAACGATCAATGGACGCCCTATGCTGGCGTGCTGTTCGACCTGACCGATGATTTCACGGCCTACGTGAGCTACGCCGACATCTTCAATCCGCAGTCGGTGGTCGACGTCAACAAACAGTACATCGAGCCCATCGTGGGCAAGGTCTACGAGCTGGGCCTCAAGGGCAGCCTGCTCGACGAGCGCCTGAACCTGAGCACTGCGGTGTTTCGCAGCAAGCAGGACAACGTGGCCGAAGTCGACGACTCGGTCCCGCCCGATGGTAATGAAGTGTTCTACACCAGCGGCGGCAAAGGCATTGTCGTCGAAGGTTTCGAGGCAGAGGTGGCGGGCGAGGTCATGACTGACTGGCAGATGAGCCTGGGTTACAGCTACACCCACGCTGCAACGGCCGAAAAGAAACGCAAAAGCACCGAACAACCCTTGAACCTGGTGCGCCTCTCCAGCACCTACCGCATGACCCCAGCCCTGACGGTGGGCGCGAGCCTTGACTGGCAGAGCGACAAATACCGCCTGGCCAACCGCCCCATCGGCCGCGACGCAGCCGGCGGCATCATCACTGCCCGGGAGAAGATGCGGCAAGAGGCATTCTCGGTGGTGGGCCTGATGGCGCGGTACCAGGTCGACGAGCACCTGGCAGCGTCACTCAACGTGAAGAACCTGTTCGATGAGCACTACTACAACAACGTTGGGTTCTACAACGGCGTCTACCACGGCGAGCCGCGGACCCTGATGGTCAGCCTCGACTGGACGCTGTGAGCTGAGCGGTCGATAGGGCGCGCTGGGCTGCGCCTGCCGGCAGTCGGTGCAGCACGTCGATCAGGACGGCTGCATCATGGCGTGTCGCAGGGAAATCGCCATGGCGCATCGAAACCCTGAAAATGGACCTGTCACTCAGACCACTTCGCGCTGCGCATGGCAATGCACCACACGATTTCGGCCCTGAGCCTTGGCCCGGTACAGCGCCTGGTCAGCCTGCGCCAGCAGGGCATCGAGGTCGCCAACGGTCGACGGCGCGCTGCGCCCGACCAGGCCGATGCTGACACTGATGCGCAGGGCCGGACCGTGCTCGTGCACGGTCAGCTCTTCGATCGCCCGACGCAGCCGTTCAGCCAGGAAGCTGGCAGCCTGCGGCGCCACGTTGGGCACCACGATGGCGAACTCCTCACCCCCCAGCCGACCGAACAATGCGCCCGGCCCCAATTGCTCCTGCACGGTGTGTGCGAACTGGCGCAGCACTTGATCGCCAACGGCGTGACCATGGCGATCGTTGATGGCCTTGAAGTGGTCGATGTCGAGCATCATCAGGGTCAGCGGCAAGCCAGCCTGGCGGCAGCTGTCCAGCAGGGCGCTGGCCTGGTGAGTGAACGCGCTGCGGCTGAGCGCGCCGGTCAGGTGATCGATGGCCGCCTGATGCTCCAGGCGTCTGAGCAGCTGGCGGTTGGCATGGCTGACGCAGGCCACGACCACTGGCCCGAGCACCAGCATGGCGATGCCCAGACGCGCTGACATCAGGGCGGTGACGGCCGTTTCGCTTTGCGGCAGGCTGAAGTGCATGACGTTGTGCGCGACCGCCACGATCAGCGTGGAGCCCACACCCAACGCCAGCAAAGAGAGGAGAAACGGCGAATAATTCAGCGCGCACCAGACCAGGGCGGCAATCGGGAAGGCGATGGCGCCGGGCCCGCCGACAGCCAGCCCAAGGCCCAGCGATCCCAGCAGCACCAACAGCGGCGCCGCGCCAATCGGCTGCCCGCCATTGCGCAGCAAACTGCGCGGCGAGGGCGCACTGAGCAGCACCGGCAACACCAGCACGCTGGTGGAGAACTGTTCGCTGAACCAGGCCAGCCAGGTCGCCCTGACCGATTCCTCGAACCACGGCGCGGCCACCAGGCAGGCCAGGCTCGCCGCCACCACGGCGGCGGCGGCGCTGGCGCCGAGCAGGCACAACACCCCATGCGGCGTGCGCAAGCGCCGGTCGCTGCGGGGCAGGCGGGCCATCAGCAGCCATAACGTGAGGATCACGCTGAGGTTGCACAGGTTGAACCACAGGGTCGGTTGCCATGCGCTGCCACAGGCAAGGTCGGCAAGCACCATACCCAGGTAAACCAGGCACCAGCCGACGGGGCTGGCGAGGCGCCGGTGGCGCAGCAGCAGGCCTGCCAGCACGGCGTTGACCGGCCAGAACAACGAGAGGGTGGCGCTGGGGCGGGCCAGGATGCCGGCCGCCGTGAGGACCAGTGTCAGGCTGAACAGGGCCAGGTAGACCCACAGACGCGACCGGGCTGAAAACACCATGAACATGGACCACATGCGCGGTAGAGAAGAAACGATGCGCCAGGTCGGGCCCGGCGGCATACGCGGGCAGTGTCTTTCAACCGAGTAATTGATGTCAAACGGATATCATTGCGCGGCGATTGGCGGCGTTTGCTCGCACGGCAGGGCACGAGCAGAGCCGGTCGGGGAGGGTCTGGAATGCGCCACGGGTGTAAACGGGCGGTAACGATCCAGCGATGCCTCACGCGTTGTCCGAACGGGATCTGCGCTCGTTCCTGTTGCGTTGAGAGACACGGCACCGCAAGGCCCGCCCCGCCTGGGCTGCACCGACTGGGCGTCTTGGCTGGGCGTACTCGCCGCAATGCTCATGTGCTCCAGTGCATTGCGCTTGCTCGCCGCGTTTCGCGGGGCCGCCACCGGCCTTGTCTGGCCTTCGCGCAGACACGGTTCAGGCAGACCCTAGAGCGGAAACACCCAAGGCACCATCATCACCGTCACCCCCATCACCAGCACCGTAAACGGCACGCCCACCCGCACGAAGTCCCCGAAACGATACTGCCCAGGCCCCAGCACCAAGGTGTTCACCGGCGAGGACACCGGCGTCATGAACGCGGCCGAGGCAGCCAGGGCCACGGTCATGGCGAACGGGTACGGCGACAGCCCCAGTTGGCTGGCCGTGCTGATGGCCACCGGCGCCATCAGCACGGCGGTCGCGGTGTTGGAGATGAACAGGCCAATCACCGCCGTCATGACGAACAAGCAGGCCAGCATACTGCGCGGCCCGGCATCGCCCAGCAGGTCGACCAGGCCGGTCACTGCCAGGTCGATGCCGCCGGTCTTCTGCAGCGCCAACGCGAACGGCAGCATGCCGACGATCAGCACCAGGCTCGGCCAGTGAATGGCGCGGTAGGCGCTGTTCATGTCGATGCAGCGGCCGGCACCCATCAATAGGCAGCCGATCAGCGCGGCTACCACGTTCGGCACCAGCCCGCTGACCATCAATGCCACCATCACCGCCAGGCTGGCCAAGGCCTGTGGCGCACGGCGCCGGGCCGGCGCCACCTGGTCGATCTCGGCAGGCAGGCTGAGCACGATGAAGTCATGGGGGTGGGTCTGCAGTTGGCGGATGGCCTTCCAGGGGCCGACCACCAGCAGGGTGTCGCCCATGCGCAACGATGTGTCCACCAACTGCTCCTCAATGGCGGCCTGTTCGCGGCGCAGGCCGACCACGTTGAGGCCGAAGCGGGTGCGGAAAGCCAGGCTGAGCAGGGTCTTGCCGATCAGGCTCGAGCCTGGCGGCAGCGACACCTCGGCCATGCCCAGTTCCTGGGACTGGTCGATGAAGTACGCGGCTTTGAAACGCATCGGTTCGAGCTGCATCGACTCGCACAAACTGCGCAGGCCGTCGCCCTTGCCGAACAGGTCAAGCAGCAGCACGTCGCCTTGATGCAGCACGGTCGCCGAATCTGCGTTGATCACCCGCGTGGTGAATTTATGCTGGCGCTCGATGCCGATCACATTGGCGCCGTGTGCGGTGCGCAGGGCCAGCTCGCCCAGCGAATGGCCGATCAGCGCAGAGTGCGCGCGGATACGCAGGCGCCGCTCGCGGCCGCTGAGTTTGTAGTCCTGTACCAAGTCGTGCAGGGTGGGGCGTGCTTCGACTCGACCCTCCTGGCGGCCCTCGCCGTTGAGCCAATGGCGGGTGAGCAGCATGTAGCCTACGCCCAGCACCAGCACCACCAAGCCGAACGGGGTAAAGCTGAAGAAGCCGAACCCTTGGCCGGCATGGCGTACCAGTTCGCTGTGCACCACCACATTCGGCGGTGTGGCGACCAGGCTGAGCATGCCGCTGATGAGGCCGGCGAAGCTCAGCGGCATCATCAGCCGGCTGGGTGATAGCCGAAGGCGCGCGGCGATGCTCAGCACGATGGGAATGAAGATCGCCACCACCCCGGTCGAACTCATCACCGAACCCAATCCGGCCACCGATACCATCAGCAGCAGCAACAGGCGCACCTCGCTGTGGCCGGCGGTCTCGCTCAGCCATTCACCGATGCGGTAGGCAATGCCTGTGCGCACCAGCCCTTCGCCAATGATGAACAGCGCAGCGATCAGCACCACATTGGGGTCGCTGAAGCCGGCCAGCGCCTGCTCGATGGTCAGCACGCCCGAGAGCGGTAGCGCGAGGATCACCAGCACCGCGACCACATCCATGCGCGGCCGGTTGCGGATGAACAGCACGATGACGATGGCCAGTAGGCCGAGGACCCACAGCAACGGGTAATTCATGGGACGGGTGATCCTCCAGGTGAGGTCGAACAAAGGCTGACATTTTGCCTAATGCCAGTCCGTCAGGTCATCGCGGCCGCTTCGAGGTCCATGGCGGCTGACCAGCGCTGCGGACCGACCGCGCCTACAGGGTTTTGCGCGAAACTTGACATCCCTGCGGCGCTATAGGGGCCGACTTGAGGCGCGATGGCCGGCGCTGCCGTCCTGACTCAGGCGACGCGAAGCGCCAGGAAAACGCGATTTCAGCCGTTGGGCTGGTGCGCAGCCGCAACGGATTTCAACTCGGTCTGATCGACGGGCAGTAGGCATTGTCCGTCATCACGCGCGCAGCCGCGTTGATGTACTGCACGGTTTTGCACTGACCGCTGTGCAACGACGGCTACGGGTGCCTCTGAGCTGCTGTTCTGTCCTGTTCGGTCATGGTGTTGTGCCGGACGCCCGGCCTAGACTCTTTCAAGGCCGCCAGGAAGACGGCCACCTGCCATCTGGTGAGCCCATGATTGCCCATACCCCCACCCTGTTTGGTGCAGTCGCGCTGGTCGCGACCATTCTTGCGTTCTGCTTGCTGCTGGTCGGCCGTTTCAATCGCCGTGACACCCTGCTGCTGACGGGCGTCGGCTTGCTGGTGCACGCTTTGGCGTACGTGTGTTACACGCTGTACGGCCATGCGCCGCTGCTGGTCAGCTATGCCTTGGGCAACAGCCTGCTCTCGCTGGCCGTGGCGTTCTACAGCGCCAGCCTGTTTCGTGTGCGAGAACAACCCGTACCGTGGCGGCGCATTTTCATGTTCCCGCCGCTGATGCTGGTCGGCCTGATGGCGCTGCTGGACACCGTCGAGCCGCGCATGTTGATGGCTTCGCTGGGGCTGATGGGGCAGTGCGGGTTGCTCTTGTACTGGGCGCAGCGCAAGGGGCAATGGCAGGGGCGGGCGCACTTGTTGCTGTCGATTGGCGCGGCCATCAGCCTGATCGGCCTGGGCATGCGGGTCATTGCCATCGCCAACGGCACTGCCGGAGAAATGCGCTATGACACCAGCAACCTAAAGCAGACGGTCTCGGTCGCGATTGGCACGGTGACGGTGATGATGTTTTCCATCGGGCTGGTGCTGATGGCCAAGGAGCGCACCGAGGCGCGCTTGCAGCAGTTGGCGCTCAGCGACGGGCTGACCGGCACGCTGAATCGCCGCGCCATCCTTGAGCGCTTCGAGCAGCGTGTGCAGCAGCATCAACGCGGCGCTCGCCCGCTGGCGGTGGCGATGATCGACATCGACCACTTCAAGCGCATCAATGACGTGCACGGCCATCAGGCCGGCGATGAGGTGCTGTGCCAGTGCGTGCGCACTTGGCAGCAACGTCTGCGCACAGGCGACAGCCTGGGGCGTTGGGGCGGGGAGGAATTTTTGCTGTTGCTGCCGGACACAGATCGGGCCGGTGCCCTGAGGCTGGTGAGCGAGCTGCGCCAGGGTCTGGCCAGCCAGCCGGCGCGGTTCGCCGGGAAGTCGATTGACCTGCGCTTCAGCGTGGGTTTGTGGTGCGGGGTGCCCGGGGAAGACGACACCACCGCGTCACTGCTGGCGCAGGCGGACGCGGCGTTGTATCAGGCCAAGGCCAGCGGCCGCGATGCAGTGCATCTGGTCGCGTTGGACGAGGTGGGCTGATGGCGTGACGAATTACTTAGCAGCTTGAATGGCTTCGATGGTGCCGTTGGTGATTTCGATCAGTACGTAGCGACCTTCAATCTCCACCCAATGCTTGCCTTCTCCAGGAGCGGTCAGGCCAAGGGCTTTCCAGTTCTTTACTGCCAGCTCTTCGCGCTTGTACTTATCGGAGGCTTTGTCACCGACTTCCAGTTTTTTGTCGTGGGTATCGGGCCCTTGGATACTTTCCTGGGTCGATTTGACGTCAGCTGCCTGGGCGACCATCGGCACGCCAGCCAGGGTGCCAGAGAACAGCAGAGCGCAGAGCAGAGTGTTGGCCTTCATACCGGTGTTCCTTGTCAGACATGTGTGCAAATTAGGACAGCTGGCTCAGATGACAATTCACTTTGCTGCGTAGGCAAATGCTAGAGTCGCGTTCTTTTTTTCGAGGAACGAACATGCGAGCACTACTGCCGATGGCCGCTGCGTTGCTGATGGTCGGCTGCGCCTCATCGACCATGGACGCCGCCCGCACCGGCCCCCCCAGCGCCCAGCTCGACTCGCGCAAGCCCGCCGAGCGGGTTGCCGAGTGTATTCAGTACAGCTGGCAGGACGAGGCCGTGTTTGGTGTCGATGCCAGCGGCTACAAGGATGCGCGCAAAGGCGGTGGGTTCACGGTATATACCCGCGAAGCGCAGGCGTTCGTCGACATCTACCCCAAAGGCGCCGGCACCCACGTCGATTTCTATGCGCAACAGCAGGACAGTACGGCGTTGCGGCGCAAGGCTGGGGCAGCGACCTGTCTGTGAGAAGCAATCAGCCCTGGGTCGGCTTCGCCGCCCATCGCGGCACTCCGGAGCGCCGGGCAGGCCGCTTCTACAGGGGCGCCTGGGTCTGATTGGCTGCGCCGGCCATCGCCACTGAAGTCGCTGTCTGGCCCTTACGCCAGATACCCCCCATCCACCGTCAGTGTCGCGCCCGTTGTATAGCTTGACGCTGCACTGGCCAGGTACAGCACCGCTGCGGCCATCTCGTCCGGTTCGGCCACGCGTTTGAGCGGGATCTGCTGCAGTGCGCTGTCGAGGATGGCTGGGTTTTTCACCAGCGCCGAGGCGAACTGGGTGTCGGTAAGGCCTGGCAGCAAGGCATTGCAGCGAATGCCGAAGGGCGCGCACTCCTTGGCGAAGGCCTGCGTCATGTTGATCACCGCCGCTTTGGTGACGGAATAGATGCCCTGGAAATGCCCCGGCGAGACGCCATTGATCGACGCTACGTTGATGATGCTGCCACCACCGTGCTCGCGCATCAGCTTGCCAGCCGCCACCGACATGAAGAAATAGCCGCGGATGTTCACGTCCACGGTCTTCTGGAATGCGCCTGGGTCGGTATCGAGAATGTTGCAGAACTGTGGATTGGTAGCGGCGTTGTTGACCAGGATGTCGAGCCGCCCGAAGCGTTCGCGGACCTGCGCGAAGGCCTGCTCGATCTGCGCCAGTTCGCCGATGTGGCAGGCCAGCGCAGTGGCCTGGCCGCCCGCGGCAACGATGGCATCGGCCACTTGCTGGCAGCCTTCGAGCTTGCGGCTGGTGACTACCACGTGGGCGCCTTGCTGAGCCAGCAGGTGGGCAATGGCGGCGCCAATGCCACGGCTGGCGCCGGACACCAGGGCGATTTTGCCGTCTAGGTCGAACAGTTGAGTCTTGGCCATGGTCGTCGTTACCTGATCAGTCAAAGGGGCGTGATGAAGACGCCGGTGCGGCAGCTCGCTTCTGATACCCGTGGGGCTGTGCTACCGGATTCGAACAGCGGCGTTTTGGTCATTGGGGTACCGGCCTGATTCTTCAGAGGGGGGAGCGGGCGATGATCTGCAGCGTCATCTGCTCCAGCAGGTGGTTCATCTGGATAAAGCTGGCAAAGCGTTTGTCCTGGGTCTGGCCGTGGAAGTAGCGGTAGTAGATCTGCTGGATGATCCCCGCCAGCCGGAACAGCCCATACACGTGATAGAAGTCGACGTTATCCAGTTGCAGCCCGCTGCGCTCTGCGTAGCGCTCGACGAATTGGCGGCGGCTGAGCATGCCTGGGGCGTTGCTCGGCTGCCGGCGCAGTTGCTGGATGGGCGCGGGGTCGGTGGCCTCGATCCAGTACGCCAAGCTGGTGCCCAGATCCATCAGTGGGTCACCCAGGGTCGCCATTTCCCAGTCCAGCACGCCGATGATGCGTGTGGGCTGGACGGGGTCGAGGATGACATTGTCCAGACGGTAATCGTTGTGCAGCAGGGCCGGGCGTGGATGGTCGGCAGGCTGATGCTCGCGCAGCCAGGTGATCACCTGCTCCCAGTGCGGCGCATCGGCGGTCAGGGCGTGGGCGTAACGGCTCGCCCAGCCTTCGATCTGGCGCTGCACGTAGCCGTCGGGCTTGCCCAGGTCGCCCAGGCCGCAGGCGTGGTAGTCGACCTGATGCAACTCGGCCAAGCGATCGATGAAGCTTTCGCACAGGGTTTGTGTTTGCGCAGGGCCCAGGCCCAGCGCCGGGGGCAGGTCGGCGCGCAGGATGATCCCTTCGACGCGCTGCATGAGGTAGAACTCACTGCCGATCAGCGCCGCGTCCGTGCAGTGCAGGTAGGCCTTGGGGCAGTAAGGGAAGCCGGCATTGAGCCGGTTGAGAATGCGAAATTCCCGGCCCATGTCATGGGCGCTCTTGGCCTTGTGGCCGAAAGGCGGGCGGCGCAGCACCAGTTCGCGGTCGGCGTAGCGCAGCAGGTACGTCAGGTTGGAGGCGCCCCCGGGGAACTGGCTGAGTTCAGGTGTGCCGGTCAGCCCAGGCAGGTGCGCCTTGAGATAGGCATCGATCACGGCGACATCGAAGGTTTCACCGCTGCGGACCTGGGTGGGGCGATCTGTAAGCGACATTGACGCTCCTTCTTCTGCGCTCGGCCAAGCATGATCCACTGTAATGAGCCCAAGGGTGGGCGACAAGCTTGCGAGGCGCTGGATAGCCCGGCGTGTTGGCACACGATCAGCGGATCTGATGCCCGTCCCGGGCGAAAAAAAACCGAAGCGCAGAGGCTTCGGTTTCAGGTGTCGGCGCTGGAACCCGAATCAGGACGGGAACAGTTCGCTGAGCTTCATCGACAGCATCATGTCGCCTTCGACGCGCAGCTTGCCGCCCATGAAGGCCTGCATGCCATCGGTCTCGCCGCTGACGATGCCCTTCAGGGTTTCGCTGTCCATGACCAAGGTGCAGTTGGCGTCAGGGTTTTCGCCCTCTTGCAGTTCGCAGGTGCCGTCCTTGATGACCAACGCGTAGTGCTTGTCTTCATCGGTGATGTTGAAGCCGTACACCAGGTCCAGGCCAGCGGCTGCGGCGGGGTTGAACTTCTCTTGCATCTTTTTCACGGCGTCGGCGACGGAAGTCATGGCGTTTTCCTTATCGGTGATGGGTAGCGGAGTACACGGGGATGAAAAGGTTGGGTCATCGGTAAGTGATGAGCTCCGGGACCTGCAACAGGCGCAGGTGGGCCTGGCTGTTGAACGTGCTCAGGCTGACCTGGCGGCCCTGGAATTTCAGGTGGCTGAGCGAGGTGTTGATGATCTGCCAGTTGAGCGTGAAGGCTTGGGCCGGGGTAATGCCGGTGACCACGTGAAGCAGGGCGGCGATGCTGCCCCCGGAGGTGAACACGGCGATGTTCTGGCCTTCCTCGGCTTGATCCAGCACGCGCTGCAGGGCCCGGCCCAGGCGCGCGGTGAAGGCGCTCCAGGTTTCCAGGCCATCGTCAGCGGCATGCTCGCCGTCATGCCAGCGCTGCACCATCAGGGCGAACAGCCGCTGAAACTCGCTGCGGTGTTCGCGGGCGTTGCGCATCACGTTCAGTGCCTCAGGCTCCTGGACCAGCAGCGCGGGCAGCAGGCTGCGGATCACGCCTTCGGCGTCGAATTCATTGAAATCAGGGTCGGTGTCTACGGTGGGGCTGGCGACGCCGTGGGCGTGCAGGGCCTCCAAGGCGAGGCGGGCGGTGTCTTGCTGACGGCGCAGGCTACCGGCGACGCAGCGGTCGAACCGCAGCCCCAGCTGGCCGAAATGCTCGCCCAGCGCATGGCTCTGGCGCGCGCCGAGGTCAGACAGCACGTCGTAGTCAGTGGCGCCAAAGGAAGCCTGGCCATGTCGGATCAGATAGAGGTTGCCCACGGGTCGCCTGCACGCATTGGGAGTGGTGCGAGGTTAGGATGCGCCCGGCGGGCTGTCAACGAGAAAGCATACAAGCGTTTGAAAAGGGCGTTTGAATGTTGCCGCAGGGCCCTCGCGTTCCTGCGTGTCAGCGCCTTGGCGCAGGCGCGTACCCATTGCAGGCACGCGCCGCAAGATCAGTGCGCCCCAGCCGATTTGCTCAAGTCGCTCTCGGCCCATTCGGTGTAGATGCACGCATCGCCTACCGCCCACCGCACCTTCACCGTGTCGCCCGGCTGCATCGACATGCCGGCCGCCGACAGCGCTTTGACCTTCAGCTCGGTGCCACCGGGGGTGATCACCTGGCAGGTCTGGCTTTCACCCAGGAACAACACTTCCCCGACCTTGGCGCTGACTTCGTTCCAGCCCGCCGGCAGTGGCTCGCGTGCGGCCTGCTCGGTGGTCATGGCCAGGGCTTTTTCCGGGCGCACCATGATCAACGCTTCCTGGCCTGGATTCAGGCCAGGCGTCAGGCGAATCGCTAGCGGCTGACCTTCAAAAGTGCCGCTGCCGTTGCCCTGGGCCTTGATGCGCAGGAAGTTGGAGTTGCCCAGGAACGAGGCGACGAAGGCGTTCGGCGGGTTCTGATAGAGGTCATAACCTGTGCCCAGACCGACGATCTTGCCGTGGCTGAAGATGGCGATGCGCTGTGACAAGCGCATCGCCTCTTCCTGGTCGTGGGTCACGTAGACGATGGTGATGCCCAGGCGCCGGTGCAACTGACGCAGCTCGTCCTGCAGGTCTTCACGCAGCTTTTTGTCCAGCGCGCCGAGCGGTTCATCCATCAGCAGGATGCGCGGCTCGTAGACCAGGGCGCGGGCGATGGCCACGCGCTGTTGCTGGCCACCGGACATCTGCGATGGCTTGCGGTGGGCGAACTGCTCCAGCTGCACCAGCTTGAGCATGGCGTCGACGCGTTTGGTGGTTTCCGTGGCGCTGAGCTTGCGGATGGCCAGGGGGAAGGCGATGTTGTCGCGCACGTTCAGGTGCGGGAACAGCGAGTAGCGTTGGAACACCATGCCGATGTCGCGCTTGTGCGGCGGCACCTGCACCAGGGACTTGCCGTCGACCAGAATCTCGCCGCTGCTGGGCGTCTCGAAGCCGGCCAGCATCGACAGCGTGGTCGACTTGCCCGAGCCGCTGGAGCCGAGGAAGGTGAGGAATTCGCCGTCCTGGATTTCCAGGTCGAGGTTGTCCACGGCGGTGAAATCGCCGTAGTGCTTGTTCAGGCCACGCAGGCTGACCAGGGTCTTGCCTTGCGGTTTGTCTTGGATCACTGCACTCATTGTTGTTTTCTCCGCAGGCTCATTTGTTCAGGCTCAGGCTCAGGCTCAGGCTCAGGCGTTGGCTTCGGTGCGCCGGCGCAAGGCGGCGGCAACGACCATGACCAGCAGCGACAGGCCAATCAGCAGCGTCGAGGCGACCGCGATGACGGGGCTGAGGTCCTGGCGCAGGGTGGTCCACATCTTCACCGGCAGCGTTTGCAGGTCGGGGCTGGCCATCATCACGCTGAGCACCACTTCGTCCCACGAGACGAGGAAGGCGAACAGGCCGCCGGCGATCATCCCCGGCCGAATGGCCGGGAAGGTCACCTTGTAGATCGCTTGCAGGCGCGAGGCCCCGCAGATCACAGCGGCGTCTTCGATCGACTGGTCGAACAGCTTCAGCGAGTTGATGATCGAGATGATGGTGAAGGGCAGGGCAACGATCACGTGGCTGACCACAAAGGCGAACAGCGTGCCGGTGTAGCCCAGTTTCAGGAACAGTGCATAGACCGCCACTGCGATGATCACCAGCGGCACGATCATCGGCATGGTGAACAGCCCGTAGAGCATTTCGCGGCCCGGGAAGCGCCCACGCACCAGGGCGAAGGCGGTTGGCAGGCCCAAGGCAACGGCAGCGATTGTGGTCAGCACCGCAACCTTGAGGCTGGCGAGCGCAGCGTCCATCCAGTCGGGGTTGGAGAAGAACTGTGCGTACCACTTCACGGTCCAGCCCGGTGGCGGGAACACCAGCCACTGCGAGGAGCCGAACGACAGCAGGATGATGAACACCACCGGCAGCAGCAGGAAAGCGGCGATGACGCCGGTGGTCACGTACAGGCCCGTACGCAGCGGGCGGCCCATGGCATTGGGAGACAGGAGCATGGCGGATTACCTCGGGTTGCCGACCGGGGATTCCGGCTGCAGCTTCAGGTACAGGTAGAAAAGCACCAGGGTGATCGCCACCAACAGTGCGGCGGCGGCACTGGCCAGGCCCCAGTTGAGGAACGACTGCACCTGCTGAATGATGAACTCCGGCAGCATCATGTTCTGCGCCCCGCCCAGCAGCGCCGGGGTGACGTAGTAACCGAGCGACATCACGAATACCATCAAGGCGCCCGAGAACAGCCCCGAGCGGCACAGCGGCAGGAACACCTTCCAGAAATTGGTCCAGGGGCTGGCGCCGCAGATCGAGCCCGCCTGCAGCACCATCGGGTCGATGGCGTGCATGGTCGCCTGCAGCGGCAGCACGATGAACGGAATCATGATGTAGCTCATGCCGATCACCACCCCAGTGAGGTTGTGCACCATTTCAATCGGGGTATCGATGATACCCATGGCCATCAACGCCTTGTTGATCACCCCCGAGCTCTGCAGCAGCACCAGCCAGGAGTAGGTCCGCGCCAGCAGGCTGGTCCACATCGACAGCAGCACGATGTTCAGCAGCCAGCGGCCCCAGCCCTTGGGCACCAGGGTGATCGCCCAGGCCAGCGGGAAGCCCAGCAGTACGCTGATCAGCGTCACCAGACCTGCCACCGAGAAGGTGTTGATCAACACCCGGGTATAGGCCGAGTTGGCGAACAGTTGCGCGTAGTTGCCCAGGCCCGGTTCCGGCTCCAGCACGCCGCGCAGCAGCAGGCCGATCAGCGGTGCGAAGAAGAACAGGCCGAGAAACAGCAGGGCCGGCAGCAGGTTGCGGCTGCCTTTCCAGCGTTGGCCCAGGCTCGGGCGCCGCACGACGGCGGCCCCGGTGCCCGGCCCTTGGGCGTTTTGCAAGGCGTTGATGGCGACTTTCATTTGACCAGCCACTCGTTCCAGCGGGCCGCGATGGCCTGACCATTCTTGGCCCAGTAGGCGAAGTCGAGGGTGACCTGGTCTTCGACGTGGGCGGTCGGCAGGTTCGGCGCCAGCTTGCTGTCGAGCTTGGCCACGCTGTCGACGTTGACCGGGGCATAGGCGGTCTTGTTGGCGAAGTCGGCCTGGCCCTGGGCGCTGCTGGCGTTGGCCAGGAACTTCATGGCCGCGTCCTTGTTCTTGGCGCCTTTGGGTACTACCAGGAAATCGGCCATGACCAGGTTCTGCTTCCAGCTCACGCCGACCGGAGCGCCGTCCTGCTGCAGGGCATACACCCGGCCGTTCCAGAACTGGCCGAGAGAGGCTTCACCCGAGGCCAGCAATTGCTGCGACTGGGCACCGCCGCCCCACCAGACGATGTCTTTCTTGATGGTGTCGAGCTTTTTGAAGGCGCGGTCCAGGTCCAGCGGGTAGAGCTTGTCGGGCGCGACGCCATCGGCCAGCAGGGCCAGCTCCAGCACGCCAGGGCTCGGCCATTTGTAGAGGGCGCGTTTGCCAGGGTAGGTCTTGGTGTCGAACAGTGCGGACCACTCGGTGGGCTTGCTGGCGCCGAGCTTGCCTTCGTTGTAACCGAGCACGAAGGAGAAGAAGAACGAACCCACGCCATGGTCAGACACGAAGCGCGGATCGATCTTGTCGCGTTGGATGGTCTTGAAGTCGAGGGGTTCGAGCAGGCCTTCACTCGCGGCGCGCAGGGCGAAGTCGGCTTCGACATCGACCACGTCCCATTGCACGTTGCCGCTTTCGACCATGGCCTTGAGCTTGCCGTAGTCGGTTGGGCCGTCCTGGACGACCTTGATCTCGGTTTGCTTGGTGAACGGAATGGCCCAGGCTTCTTTCTGTGCGTCCTGGGTGGTACCACCCCAGCTGACGAAATTGACGCTTTCGGCGGCGACTGCAGCCTGGCACGCCAGGGTCAGCAGGCTGGCGGACAGCACTGCGCTTACACGTTTGCTCAACAGCATGATTACGCCCTCGTTACTTTTGTTATTCGAGGCGGGCTGGGTGCGCCCGCCAATCGTGTTCGGGGAGCAGCTTTGTACAGTGTGACGCGACGCTTGGGCCGTCTGTTGAAAGGCGGCGAAAATTAAGGTCTACGGGATATCATATTATGGTATTCCAAGATTTTGGCAAGTGGGGGAAGGCGACCGGCCATCATTTGTTTTCGACGGTTTACGGGGTGCTGGGCAAGGTGTGGTTTTGCCCAGAGGTCCGTGTGTGGCTGATGAAGCAAGGTGGCAGTGCGTGGGGTTGCTGTACAGCCTAAAGCGGCTAAAGCCGGCCCTGCTTGACCTAGTCTGGTCGAGGTCCCATGCCGCGCTGTAGGGCGGCCGGTTCGGCGCTGCGCTGGGTCGTGAAGGCGGGCGCACTGCGGCGCCCTTGGGTGAGCAGTGCGCGGTGCACGGGGTATCAGGCCCACGGGCCGACCTGGCGTTGCGTGCTCGCATGCGCGGCATGCCTCAGCCGCCGGTGGGCGGCTCGAAGGCGATACTCTGCACCACTTCCAGCTCATACCCCGCCAACCCCGCATATTTCAGCGGTGGCCCCAGGTGGCACAACTTGCCCACGCCCAGGTCCTGCAAGATCTGCGCACCCGTACCGACCTCCGAATACACCTTGGACTGCCCGCGCTGATACGGCCGCAAAGGCTGGGTCAACTGCGGGATACGCTCCAGAAGCGCCTGGGACGACTCATGGTTGGCCAGGATCACCACCACGCCCGTACCTTCCTGCGCGACCTTTTCCAACGCAGCCCAAAGCGTCCAGTTCGCTGGCCCGGCGTATTCGGCGCCGACCAGGTCACGCAGCGGGTCGATCACATGCACGCGGACCAGCGTGGGCTGATCGCGGCGGATCTCGCCCATCACCATGGCCATGTGCACGCCCCCTTCGATGCGGTCTTCGTAGCTGACCAGGCGGAAGGTGCCATGCACCGTCGGCAGCTCGCGCTCGCCGATGCGTTTGATGGTCTGTTCGTTACTCAGGCGATAGTGGATCAGGTCGGCGATGGTGCCGATCTTGATGCCGTGCTGCGCGGCGAACACTTCCAGGTCGGGGCGGCGAGCCATGGTGCCGTCGTCGTTGAGCACTTCGACAATCACCGAGGCGGGTGCGAAGCCTGCAAGGCGCGCCATGTCGCAGCCGGCTTCGGTGTGCCCGGCACGGTTCAGCACGCCGCCTTCGCGCGCGCGCAGGGGAAAGATGTGACCGGGTTGCACGAGGTCTTCGGGGCGAGCATTGGCGGCCATGGCGGCGGCAACGGTGCGCGCGCGGTCGGCAGCGGAAATGCCGGTGGTGACGCCGGTCGCGGCTTCGATCGAGACGGTGAAGGCAGTGCTGAAGGCGCTACCGTTGGCCGGCACCATCTGCTCAAGGCCCAGGCACTGGCAGTGCTCGTCGGTCAGGGTCAGGCAGATCAGGCCGCGCGCGTGGCGGGCCATGAAGTTGATGGCGGTGGCGTCACAACGCTCGGCGGCGATCAGCAGGTCACCTTCGTTTTCCCGGTCTTCGTCGTCCACCAGCAGGACCATCTTGCCCTGCCGGTAGTCCTCGAGGAGTTCTTCGATGCTATTGAAAGCCATGCGGTACGCTCACTTCTTTTTGATGGTTTGTGGTATACCATCATACACATAACCCGCAGGTGGAGCGCAGTGCATGAAGGCTTATTGGATCGCCCATGTCGATGTCAGCGATGTCGAGCAATACCAGCAATACACCCAGCGCGCGCCGGCAGCGTTCAAGGCCTATGGCGGGCGTTTCCTGGCCCGTGGGGGGCGCAGCGAAGCCCTGGAAGGCCGACCGACGCCGCAGCGTAGCGTAGTGATCGAGTTCGATTCCTATGACCAGGCTTTGGCCTGCTATCGCTCGGCCCAGTACCAGGAGGCCTGCGGCCACCGGCAAGGCGCGGCCAAGGCTGAAGTCATCATTGTAGAAGGGTTTGAGCCGTAGGCATCACACGTATGTCGGTGTGTAGAAACGTCGCCAGGCGCTGTCTGAAAAGCCTTGAGACTCGGTTATGCTGCGTAACGACAGCCCGGAAGGCCGGCCCCGACTAGGCGTCCTCGACTAGGCGCCCCCGACGTAATGCTCATTTACTTCAGTAAAGTCGAGCGCGACCCTGGCTGTTGCTTGGCTGTTGTCACGGGGCCGCCACCGGCCTTGCCTAACCTTCGCTCACGACTTTTCAGACAGCGCCTGGGGTGTAGCGAACACCAACGGGCGCCTCTGGCGCGGGCTGCAGAGGTCGGGCCTATCTAACGGTCGGGATAGCCAGACACCGCCAACGCACCCTCCAAGCCTTGCGCGGCAGTGAGAGGATTGCCGGCCGGGCGCTGAGCTCCGCGCGGTGCTAGGCGGCGGCTGAACCCGAGAGCGGGTTCAGTACACCCAGACTTCCACCCGCCGATTGCGCAAGCGCTCTTGCACCTGAGCGTTACCCGCCACCGGCAAGGCATTGCCCATCTCTATCACCTGCTGCGCCTGTACCCCCTGGCGTGCCAGTTCCCGGCGCACTGCCAGGGCGCGCAGGCGCGAGAGCAGGGCGGCGCGGCCAGGGGTGTCCTTGCGGTCCCCAAAGCCCACTAGCACCACCTGGCCTTGCAGTTTGCCGACACGGCGCAGGTAGCTCGCCACCCGCGGTACATCGCGCAAGGCCTTGTTATCGAGGCGCGCGCTGTCTGGCTGGAAGCGAAAGCTCACGTTGAGCCGCTCGGCCGCGCCGGCCAGTGTGCGGTAGGACGGCGGCTGGTCGGCCTGCACCGGCACCGGCACAGCCTTGATCTGTTGAGCGACGAATCCTTGCGCGGCGACGATGGCCTGGCCGGCGGCGCTTTGCGCAAAATCCGCCAGCGCCTGAGCGTAGGGTGTGGGGCGCGCGGGCAGGTAGAAATACAGGCGACGTGACAGCGGATAATCCTCGCTGGCGATCAGATCGCGGGTGGGCGCCAGGGCCGGCCCATCGCCCGCGGCGATGGCCAGGGCCTGCGCACCCTGTACCGAACCCAGGCCACTGAAGCCGATGGCATGCGGGTCGGCCAGCACCTGCGCCACCAAGGCGTCAGCCGACTCGAAGCGCGTGGCGTGGCCGGCGACGTTCAGGTGCTGCGGCTGCAGCACCAGGCTGTTGAAGGTTTCAAATGTGCCTGAGCGTGCGTCGCGCGCATACAGATGGATCTCGCCACCGGCTACCCCCAACTGCTCCCAACGCTGGATGCGGCCGGAAAACACCTGCGCCAGTTGCTCAAGCGTCAGGTGCTCGAGCGGGTTGGCAGGGTGGGTAATGATCGCCACGCCGTCCAGGCCGATCACCTGCTCGCTGGCGGCGCTGCGCAGATCGCCCAGACCGCTCAGTTGCACTGCTTCCTGGTCGCTGATCGGCCGCGAGGCGCTGGCGATATCGGCACGACCCTCGCCCAGCGCCGCGAAGCCGGTGCGGGTGCCGTGGGCGGCGATTTCGATGCGAATCGGCTGGCCGCGGCTGTCTGTGGCGCGCACCACCTGTTCGTTAGCGGCGGCGCCCTGCTGGCGCTGCAAGGCGCTCGCACCGCGCGCGGTCAACAGGCCTTCGACCAGCGCCGGTACCAGCGCGCTGCCGACGGTGTTGGAGCCCTGGAGGCGCAATTGCGCGGGTGCAGCACAGGCCAGTGCCGGCAACAGGCAGAACAGCAGAACAAAGCGGCCACGCATGCCGAATGACCTTTATATAAAGGAGGCGATTTCTGGAGAAGGCAACGGGCCGCAGAGTACGACGATGCCGTGACGGTGAGATGACAGGTGCTAGCGACTGTTGCGCTGCCTGCAGTATCAACTGTGTGGGTCGCGGCATCATCACACGCGTTATGCTGTTTCCAGATGTTTCTATAACAAGCCTGAATAAGGAACGCCGCAATGCCGCTCAAGGACCTGCTGATCGCACTGGTGGTGATCATCGCGTGGGGTGTCAACTTCGTGGTCATCAAGATTGGCCTCGATGGCTTGCCCCCGATGCTGCTGGGCGCACTGCGATTTACGCTGGTGGCGTTCCCCGCGATCCTGCTGGTCAAACGACCGAAACTGCCTTGGCGCTGGCTGATCGCCTACGGCGCAACCATCTCCCTTGGCCAGTTCGCCTTCCTGTTCCAGGCCATGTACAGCGGCATGCCGCCAGGCTTGGCCTCGCTGGTGTTGCAGTCCCAGGCGTTCTTTACCCTGGGCTTCGCGGCGTTGTTTCTCGGCGAGCGGCTGCGCCCGGCCAGCGTACTGGGCCTGCTGGTCGCGGCGGCCGGGCTGGCAGTGATTGGCAGCGAAGACAGCAGTCATGTGCCGCTAATCGCGCTGTTGCTGACCCTGTGCGGCGGCGCCATGTGGGGCATGGGCAATATCATCACCCGGCGTTTTGGCTCGGTGGACCTGGTGGCGCTGGTGATCTGGGGCGGCCTGATCCCGCCGCTGCCGTTTCTGGCGCTGTCCTGGTGGCTCGAGGGGCCGGCGGCGATGTCCCATGCGCTGCTGAACATTTCACTGAACTCGCTGCTGGCGCTGGCGTACTTGTCATTCGTCGCCACCATGCTCGGCTACAGCCTGTGGAGCACGTTGCTGTCACGCCATCCTGCGGGCAAGGTGGCGCCATTTTCCTTGTTGGTGCCGGTGATTGGCCTGAGTTCCTCGGCCTGGTTGCTGGGCGAGCGCCTGAGCACCTTGCAGTGCTGGGGGGCAGGGCTGGTGATGCTCGGGCTGTTGGTCAACGTGTTTGGCTCGCGTGTGCTGCAGCGCCTGACGGCCAGGGGAGGGCGCACGGTCTGAGGCCGGCGGCCGATCTGTTAGGATCGGCGCCTTGTCTTTTTAACGTGGAGCCTGCAGATGATCGTCACCACTACCCCGCAGATCGAAGGCCGTGTGATTGCTGAATACCGCGGCGTGATCAGCGCTCAATCGGTGCAGGGCGTGAATTTCGTGCGGGACTTCTTTGCCAAGTTCCGCGATGTCTTCGGCGGCCGCTCGCAAACGCTGGAAAGCGCGCTGCGCACGGCACGCCAGCAAGCGACCGAAGAGCTGCTGGCACACGCCCGTGACGCGGGCGCCGATGCCGTGGTCGGTGTGCATTTCGAGATCAGCATGCCAAGCGTGCAGGGCGGTATGGTGGTGGTGTTTGCCACCGGCACGGCGGTACGTTTGCGCTGATTGCAACCGCGCTACCGCGTCCGGCACGTCTCAGGAAACGCCAGTGCCCCGGCCAACGGCGGGGTTTTCAGCGCATTCATTGATCTTGAGCAAGTATCCGGTGCGCAGTGCTCGTGGCGCACAGGCCTGTGTGTTTTCCTAGAGGAAATGTCGGCAATACGAAGGGAGGAACGCCATGAGAATCAGGGAAGATATCTACTGGCAATGGGCCGATGCCAGCCTGCACAGCCGGTGCCATGACGAGGCGCTGAGCGATGGCACCTCGTTCGATGTGCAGGTGAGGTTATCGCCCCAAGGCGCCACACAGTTGTTTCTGGGCTTGTACAGTCGTGAGGGGAAGGCCATCCGCGAGGAGTACTACCGTCAGCGACCCGGTGAAACCATGACCCGGGCGCTGGTCTGGGGCGTGGATCGCGCACGCGCCCTGGCGGTCGGAGCGCAGGACGCAGCGCCAGCACAGCGCCGCCAGGCCTGAAGCCAGACGCACGACGCCCGGCCATCGAAGGCCGGGCGTTGTGCGTTTCAGCGGGGCTGCGTTCAGGCGAACGACTCGATCACCTTGACCGCGTCACGCTCGCGGGCGGCGGGCCATTCCTGTTGCAAGGTCTGCAACACGCGCCCGACGAACTGGGTATCAGCGGCGGCCTTGCGACCGACGAAGCCCTGACCACGGCGGTAGACCTTGAAGCGTGCACACATGCTGGGCAGGTGGGCCTCGAAGGCTGCTTCGTGGGAGTTCGGTTGCAGGCGGTCGAGGCGAACTTCACCTGTGTGGCTCAGCCACAGCAAGTGGTCGTCCTGGCTGTCCTTGCGCGCGGCAAACAGCTGGGCCAATTGCTCGATGGTCGGTTGGTCGTTCAAGTTCAGGTTCATCATAAAGCCCCCATTACTCATTGTTGGTGTCGTTCCGAGTCGGCGCCACACGATGTAGCGCACAACCAAAGCTGCTACCGCAGCATTGCAACAGGGGCTTTCTCACGCTGTCTTTTGGACAGTTCCCGCTCCAGAGACGGCGTGCGTTACCGCGCAAGCCGTCTGGAATACCCATGCCAGCGTCCCCGATCAGGGAGACGGCCCAATCATGCCCAAGGTTCTGAAAGGCCGTCAACATTTTTGTAGTGGAAATTTTCTATCACTACATAATGTCGGACAATCCGCTGTGTCGTGTAGGCTTGCCTGGCCTTCGGTGTTATCACGTCGAGATCGCCGTGATGACGAACCCTGGCCGCGTAAAGGGGTCAGGGTAAGGCAGCCCTCACAAAAGCGTCAGTCAGACGCCCCAGCAGGAGTTTCACCCGCATGCCGAACAAGTCAGACCCTGAGACCCCCAGGAGCAGTATCAACCCCCCCGTGTTTTGGATTTCCGCGATCTTGTTGCTTGTGCTGGTGCTCTATGCCAGCGTCTTCCAGAGCCACGCCCAAGCGCTTTTTGATCACATCCAAGCCTGGATCATCATCAATGTCAGCTGGTTCTACATCCTGGCCGTCGCGATCATTCTGGGCACCGTGGTGTTCCTTGGCTTCAGTCGCTACGGCGATATCAAACTAGGCCCCGACCATAGTACGCCCGACTTCAGCAGCATGACCTGGTTCGCCATGCTGTTCTCGGCCGGCATGGGCATCGGCCTTATGTTCTTCGGCGTAGCAGAGCCGGTGATGCACTTTGTCAAGCCGCCGTTCGGCGACGGCGGCACGGTGCAGGCCGCAGGCGAAGCCATGCGCATCACCTTCTTCCACTGGGGTCTGCATGCTTGGGCCATCTACGCCATCGTGGCGTTGATCTTGGCGTACTTCAGCTTCCGCCACGGCCTGCCGCTGACCTTGCGGTCGGCGCTCTACCCGTTGATCGGCGAGCGCATCTATGGCCCCATCGGCCATGCAGTGGATATCTTCGCCATCATCGGCACTGTGTTCGGGGTCGCCACTTCATTGGGCTTTGGTGTCTCGCAGATCAACACGGGCCTGAATTCGCTGTTCGGCCTCCCGGTGTCCATCCCGATTCAGATCGCCTTGATCATCGGTACCACGTTCCTGGCCACGTTGTCGGTGGTGTCCGGGCTGGACAAAGGTATCCGCCGTCTGTCCGAGCTGAACCTCGGCCTGGCGGTGTTGCTGATGTTGATGGTGGTGATCCTCGGCCCCACAGTGCTGATCCTGCAGACATTCGTGCAGAACACCGGTAGCTACTTGAGCGAAATCGTCAGCCGCACCATGAACCTCAACGCCTACCAGCCGACCGACTGGATTGGCGGCTGGACCCTGTTTTACTGGGGCTGGTGGCTGGCCTGGTCGCCCTTCGTTGGCTTGTTCATCGCGCGTATTTCCCGTGGCCGCACCATCCGCGAATTCGTTACCGGCGTGCTGCTGGTCCCCACCGGCTTCACGCTGTTGTGGATGACCGTGTTCGGCAATACCGCGATTCACATGATTCTGGACCAAGGCTTTACCGATCTTGCCCAGGCGGTGAACAAGGATACGTCACTGGCATTATTTGCCTTCCTTGAGCACTTCCCGTTTTCCAGCATCATCAGCACCCTGGCGATCATCATGGTGGTGGTGTTCTTCGTGACCTCCGCCGATTCGGGCGCGATGGTGGTGGATATGCTGGCCTCGGGCGGTCAGGAAAGCACGCCGGTGCGCCAGCGCATCTTCTGGGCCTCAAGCATGGGACTGGTGGCAATCGCGTTGCTGCTGGCAGGCGGGCTCCAGGCATTGCAAACGGCGACGATCGCCAGTGCCTTGCCGTTTACCATCGTGCTGTTGATCAGCATGCGCGGGCTACTCAAGGCCTTGAAGCTCGATGCCACCAAGCGCGGTTTGCGTCACCAGGCGCTGGCGATTTCGCCCAACTCCTCGCGCGGCGCGAGCAACTGGCAACGGCGGTTGCGCACCCTGGCGATGTTCCCGCGCCGCTCGCACGTGCTGCGTTTCATCAGCGATGTGGGTATGCCGGCCTGCCAGTCAGTGGCCGAGGAATGGCGGCGTCAGGGTTACGAGTCCACTGTGGAGCAGGGCGAGGACGGTGATGTCACGCTCAAGGTCGGCCCGACCGATGACACCTTCATCTACCACATCCGTCCGCAGGCCTATGCCATGCCGAGCTTCGTCACCAGCGAAAGCGACGGTGACGAACGCAAGTACTTCCGCGCCGAGGTGCACTTGCGCGAAGGCGGGCAGGACCATGATGTGATGGGGTGGTCGAAGGATGAAGTGATCGGCGACATTCTCGATCACTATGAGCGTCACCTGCACTTCCTGCACTTGGTGGGATGATGCGAAGAAGGGCCGCGCAATGCTATGGGCGTCAGTCAAGCGAACGTGAGTCATGCAGCGGCTTCAGTCACGCAGGGCTGCGAAGCAGCCCCAATCACCGCCGTCGCGCTTTGGCGGGCGGTGCGCATCGCTTGAGTCGGGGTGGCGCTGCCGGCCTGCGTGATCACCTGAGCGCCGGACGCGCCACGCCTGCTCGATCCTGTGAACGTCAAGGGCCGTGCCCTCGTCTGCGGCCCAGCCGCGAAGGGGTGGGCCGTCCTCGATCATTCCCGCAGCAAGCATCGATGTGGGAACGAGCTTGCTTGTGAGAACCGCTTTGGCAACGCGTCTAGCCCCAACAAGCGTGCTGGCCCTGAGTGCTTCGCGAGCAAGCGCTGGGGGGCCGCTCGCGCCTATGACAATCTTCGATTGCCTGGGATCAGCCACGCCACGCGGTTGGTGTTTTAGCGGATACGGCCAGGGTCGAGGGCATCGAGCGTCCCCCGACCCAGCGCGCCAGGCGCTCAGTCCAGATCAGCCGCGCTATGACGCTCCGGCGCCTGTGTTGCCTCATCGCCCCAGGTGCGGTTGACCCGGGTACCGCGTTTGACCGCCGGGCGTTCGCCAATGGCCCTGGCCCAGCGCAGAACGTGCGGATATTCCTCGACGGCAAGGAATTCAGCTGCGTCGTAGACCGTACCGAGCACCAACTGGCCGTACCACGACCACACTGCGATATCCGCGATGCTGTAGTGCGCGCCGCCCAGGTACGGACTTTCCTCCAGGCGACGGTTGAGCACATCGAGCTGGCGCTTGGCTTCCATGGTGAAGCGGTTGATGGCGTACTCGATTTTCTCCGGTGCATACACGTAAAAGTGACCGAAGCCACCGCCCAGGTAGGGCGCTGAGCCCATCTGCCAGAACAGCCAGTTCAAGGTTTCGGTACGCGTAGGCAGATCTTCGGCCAGCAAGACGCCGAATTTTTCCGCCAGATACAGCAGGATCGCGCCCGACTCGAACACCCGCAATGGTGGTTCGACGCCGAGATCGAGCAGGGCCGGGATCTTGGAATTCGGATTGACCTCGACGAAACCGCTGGAGAACTGATCGCCCTCGCCGATGCGGATCAGCCAGGCGTCGTACTCGGCAGCGCTGTGGCCGAGGGCCAGCAACTCTTCGAGCACAATCGTGACCTTGATGCCATTGGGCGTGCCCATCGAATACAACTGCAGCGGGTGCTTGCCGACGGGCAGCGCTTTCTCATGGGTGGGGCCGGCGACCGGGCGGTTGGTGCTGGCGAATTTGCCGCCGGAGGCAGCATCGTTATGCCAGACCTTGGGGGGTATGTAAGCAGTGCTCATGAAGGTCTCCTGAACCTGTGGGAAATGGGCGCGTCATGCGGTGGACCTGCAAGCTGTGCCGGGGGTTCGGGCGCCATGCCCAATGATTGCACACTGCGCTGCTGCACTCATCACACCCGTATCAGGTGCCAACGCACGCGCAGGCCCCGCACCCCAGCCCCATCAGCCATAAAAAGAAGGCACCGGCACCACCCCGTTCAATGCCCAGTCCCCCACCTCCTGCAGCTTGTAGTCGACCGGATCATGCAGCGACTGCACGCGCAGGTTGCGCCAGTACCGATCAAGCCGCAGCGAAGCCTGGGTCGCCCGCGCGCCGGTCACCTCGAACAGTCGATTGCAGATGTCCAGCCCGGTACGGCTGGCCGCCACCTTGGCCGTGGCGATCGACACCGCCAGCGCCCCGCGCTGCTCGGCGCTCAGCGCAGGCCCTTGAGCCCAGGCCAGGTCCAGTTGCTCGGCAGCCCGCTCAACCAATAGGCGCACCCCCTCCAGGGCCACCCAGAACTCCCCATAGTGGCGCAGCACATAAGGGTCCTGATACGCATGCTCGACCGTTGCCCGCAGCCATGGCCTGCTCTGCGTGCGGGTGTAGTGGCAAGCTTGCTCCAGAGCGCCTTCGGTCAGGCCCAGGAACACATGGGCAAAGTGCAGTTGTGCGATCAGCGGCCGCAGGCAGGCGAACGGCGTGCTCAGCGGACCTGGATCAAGCAACAGTTCGTCATCCTCGACGCGCACGTGATCAAAGGTGGCGCTGCCGCTGTCGGTCTGGCGCTGACCGATGTTGTCCCAGTCGCCATGCAGGGTGATGCCGGCGCGGTCACTGGGAATTGCCGCAATCAGCAGCTTGCCGCCGGCGGCAGGGTCCACCGCCGAGGCGATCAGCCTCTGCGAATCCCGCGCGCCGGAGCAGAAGCTTTTCTGCCCGGTAAATACCCGCTGGCCATTGACCCTGGCAACCACCGTGCGGGTGTCCAGCGGGTTCAGCGCATTGCCCCAGAACCACTGCTGGCGTGCGGTGTGCTCGAACCACGGCTGCCACTGCGATTCGCGTGCAAACAGCCGCACGGTGGCCAGCATCAGATGATGGAAGCCGAATACGTGAGCGACCGCGCTGTCGACCTTGGCCAGCTCGCGCACCACGGTCAGGGTCTGGCGCCAGTTGCCGCCAAGCCCACCCAGTTCCCGTGGAATGCTCAAGGCCAGCAGGCCGCTGTGGCGCAGGGCGTCGCGCTCGGTTTTCGGCGTGCCCCCGGCGGCGTCACGCTCGATGGCGGTCTGGGCAAACTGCGCGGCCAGGCGGCGGGCGGTGAGCAGTGGATCGATCGGCTAGGTGTCCGGGCCATGGCTCATGAGCGGCTCCGGGTCGAGGTAAGGGGGAGGGGTGAGCTGGGCATGGGTGGCGTCCTTGTCGAAGTGGGCAGCGGGGGAGCTGCAGCGCAAGCAAGCGATGTACCAAGCGTCGATGGCGCGCAGCGCGGCTGGCCACCATCGCCCCGCTCACAGCAGGTGCTGAATCGTTGAGGCGTACCGGCTGCCGGGCGTTGCGCACAATAGAGCGGGGCTGGCGATAGAACCTGGGGTTGGCGTTTCGCGCAACCTGAACCGAGAGGTTGTCGATCAGCGCCGAGCATTG
Source organism: Pseudomonas gebzensis (assembly GCF_034427815.1). Lineage (NCBI taxonomy): Bacteria > Pseudomonadati > Pseudomonadota > Gammaproteobacteria > Pseudomonadales > Pseudomonadaceae > Pseudomonas > Pseudomonas gebzensis. Next base: position 233,946 of record NZ_JAXQNS010000006.1, on the reverse strand, counting down.
GGTAACAGTACGGCGGCCAATGGCGCTGCGAACCCAGGCTGATTGCGTCACTCTGATAACTGCGGTAACAGTTTACCGCCGGCCAATGACCCTCGTGCAGCGCGGGTTGTGCCGAGCGCCCACCTCCTGCCATGGAAGCCCGGATGAACATCGAATTCATTGGCCATCAAGGCCTGCACAACCCCTCGCAAGGCATCTGCGACGAATATGAACTGAGCGCTGTCAACGACTTCGAGGCGCTGCTCGAGGTCCGCCGGCGCCTGGCCCTTGACCACCCCGGCAGCATGCTGTTGGTGTCGCTCGATGACCGCGGTCAAGCCCGCTATACCAGCGGCCACGCTCGCTTGAACCTTGAGCTGGACACGCCCACCGAGGCCGAGCTGGCCGCCTTGCCGCCCGGCTGTTTCGAGGCGGGCCAGTATGTCGGCTACACCACCTGCAAGGACGAGTTTGCGCTCTGTCTGCGCAACCTGCGCGAGCGCGTGGCGGGCACTACGTTCACCGACGCCTGCGGCCATGGCCTGACCCTCGATGATGCGGCCGTACAAGAATGGATCGGCTTCCAGCAGGCCCCCTTGACGCTGCTCGATCAACCCCTCGCCGCGTTGGTGGTGCCGGTGCAGGACAGCGCCGATGCGCTGGTGGCATTTCCCAACGGCTACTTCACGTGTGACCTCAGCCCTGCCATGAACCACGCCGTGGTTCGCCACCTGCAAGTCCAGGGCTATCAATTGTTCGGCGTGGGCGCGTCCTATCTGGGCCTGTTGCGCGCCGAGCCCGCTGACGCACACGTGGCGGCGGCGGTGGCCGAGGCGTTTGCTGCGCTGTACAACGTCGAGGCATCCAACCAGGCCGTGTTCGTGGCAACGGTGATGGCCGCCGTCGGTGGGCAGCGGCACCTGTGGATGCGCTACACGGAGTAGCCGGGTACTGCAGAAAGACTCGAACGGCACCACGGCGCCCTTGTCCGGCTATCAGTCAAGGCAGGAGACTTGGGGGGGGGCGCTGCAGGCTGATCGCACGCTGTCCACGGCTGATAAAGACGCTCACCGGCCGAAGTAGTCATCATTGTTTGGACTGAATCTCATTGCCTATTGATTACAGACTGGTTTTCGGTCTGCCTCTTCTAGCCTCGGCATATACAGTTCTTGTTAGCCCTGCCGATATACAGGTCATTACCCATTGGCGATTACCGACAAGTAACAGCGTAGGTTGATGCCACTATTTTGGCGACAATAAAACGGCGCCTGCAGGGCTCGTCCACTGTGTGTTGAAAAACTAAAAGGGGCAGCATGGAACGTTTACAAAACGCCTGGGTCTGCTTAATGGCTCATTGCCATCGCCTGACGTGGACCCCACGTTTTCCGTGCCATTCCCGGCCTGCCGGGCGCGGCGAATGCAGAACTTTTCAGGCTGCTGTACTTCCCTTCGGACCCCATTTCTTGAACAACACCGTTATTTCAAGTTGTCCATCCATCACCATTGAAAACATTAATGGCAAAATGATGGCGCGGCGGCAGTATTTTTGTGATGCTGAATGTCCGCACACCGCAGCTCGGCCGCAGAGGGCGCAATGAACGGCGTACCCATTCCACTCAATGAATCCCAGCGTCTGAGCAAACTGGCCGGGTTGTGCGTTGCGCACGATGACGCGCGCGGTGAGTTACGCCCGTTGGTGGAACTGGCCAGTGCCTATTTCAAGGTGCCGATGTGCGTGGTCGCGATTGTCAGCGAGCGTCAGCAGTGGTTCATGGCCAAAAAAGGCATCGCGGCCGACGGCACCTCACGCGATGTGTCGTTCTGCGCCCACACCATCTCGCACGCGCGGCCCTTCGAAGTCACCGACGCCAGTGTCGATGAACGCTTCGCGCACAACCCCTTGGTGATCGGCGAGCCGGGCATCCGTTACTACTGCGGCGTGCCGCTGATGGTCGAAGACAGCTTCGCCATCGGCAGCTTCTGCATCATCGATACAGCCGCGCGGCCGCCGATGAGTGCGGCTGACCTGGCCATGCTGGTGACCTTCGCCCAGTGCGCCATGCGCATCATCGACGGCATCCGCCAACGCAATTTCCTCGACCACCCCACCGGCCTGTTGAACCGCATCAAGCTCGAATGCGATGTGCGTGATCGGCTGGCGCGCGGTGAGCGTTTTGCGTTGATGGCGTTCGATGTCATCCAGGCCTCGGCGCTCAACGATGTGGTCAAGGCCCTGGGCTACAACTTCGCACACGATCTGACGCTGCAGATCAAGGAGCGTCTGGTACAGCACGTCGACTCGGGTCTGCAGGTCTATCGCATCAGCCCGACACGTTTCGGCACCCTGGTGCCTGCGCAATACGACGTGCAGGCGCTGGCCGCGCGGATGGTCACGGTGTTGCTGGCGCCCATCGAGTGCCACGGCATTCCGGTGTCCTTGGACGTTGGGGTAGGGGTCTGGCACATCGATGAGGTCGATGGCGACGGCAGTGATCTTGAGTGGTTGCGCCGCGCGGTGGGCGCCGCCGATGCCGCTCGGCGCACGCCCACGCGTTGCGCCGGCTACCAGCCAGAGGACGACGCCGCCCAGCGCCGTGCCTTCATCTTGCTGTCATCGCTGAGCAAGGCCTTGCTCAGCGACGATCAATTGCACCTGCACCTGCAACCGCGTATCGACCTCACCAACGGCGCCTGTGGTTCGGCCGAAGCGCTGCTGCGTTGGCAGCATCCGCAGCTCGGCGCCATTTCACCGGGCGAATTCGTGCCACTGGTGGAGAAGACCGCGCTGATGCCGCTGCTCAGCAACTGGGTGATGAACGCGGTGCTCGACATTTTGCTGCGCACCCGCGCGCTGGACTTCAGCCTGAGCATGAACGTTACCGCCAGCGATCTGGAAAGCCCGGCGTTCATGGACGCGCTGTTGGCCGGGCTGCAACGCCATGGCCTGAGCAGCGAGCGGATTCAGCTGGAATTCACCGAGAGCATGCTGGTCGAGCACCTGGACATGGTTCAGCAACAACTGGCCCGAGCCCGCGCGGCCAACATCCACATTGCCATCGATGATTTCGGCACGGGCTACAGCAACTGGGCTTATCTGAGCCGGATTCCAGCTTCGGTGGTCAAGCTCGACCGTTCGTTGATACAGACCTCGGCGGCATGCCCGCGCGAGCGCATTCTGGTCAAGACCATCGTCGAGCTGTCCATCGAGCTGGGCTATCAGGTCACGGCCGAAGGCGTCGAGACCCTGGAGCAGCTGGAGCATGTGCGCGGCCTGGGCTGCCATCAAGCGCAAGGATTCCTGATTGCCCGGCCGATGCCGGTGGCTGCGTTCGAGGCATGGTTTGAATCGAGAACCGCCACCGGCGCCTGGCCGCAAACACCCGTTGTTCCTGTTGTTCCTGTTGTTCCCTCTGAACTCACAGTAGGTCTTGATCATGTTTAATCGGCATCTGAAAGCGAAGTTGGCCGAGCGCGAAGTCGACCTTGCGCAGGCAATGCAGCTACTCGGCCTGCTGGACCAGGCCGGTATCGCCCTCAGGCTGGATGCCGATAACCGCGTCATCGAATCCAACACCGCCTTTGCTGCCGCGCTGGGTTACGCCCACACGGAAATCATCGGCAAACAACTCTCACAACTGGTGCCGGGTTATGTCTCCCAGTTGCCCTGTTTTCAAGCCTATGCCAAAGCGGTGGCCAAGGGCGTGCCGGTGCGTGACGACTACCGCTTCCTGCGCGCCGACGGCAGCCTGGCCTGGTTGCGTCTGACCTGGCACCCCATGCGCAGCGCAGAGGGCACCTTGCAGCAGGTCGTCGGTTACGGCAGCGATGTGTCTGTGGAAGTCAGCTTGAGCCGGGAAAACCAGGCGCTGCTCGATGCGCTGCTGCGCTCGAACGCGAGCATCCAGTTCGACCTCACCGGCAAGGTGTTGGACGCCAATCAAGAATTCCTGAGCGCCATGGGCTATTCGCTGAGCCAGGTGGTGGGGCAGCATCACCGGTTGTTCTGCGATCCCGACTATGTCGCCAGCCCGGCCTACGCCGAGTTCTGGCGCACGCTGAACGCCGGGCAGTTCGTGCGCGGGCGCTTCAAACGTGTTGACAGCCGTGGCCGCGAGGTGTGGCTGGAGGCGAGCTACAACCCGGTCAACGATGCCGAAGGCAAGCTGGTGCGCGTGGTCAAGTTCGCCTCGGTGATCACCGATCAGGTGCTGCGCGAGAATGAGGTCAAGCGCGCCGCGCAGACGGCGCTGGAAGTGTCCAACAGCACCGACCTGAGCGCCAGCGAGGGTGCCTCGGTGGTGGATCAGGCGGTGTCGACGATGCAGAGCGTGTCGCAGCAGATGCAGTCGGCGGCGGTCACGATCGAAGCGCTGGGCAAGCAGTCGGTGGTGATCAGCTCGATCGTGCAGACCATCGGCGGCATCGCCTCGCAAACCAACCTGCTGGCGCTCAACGCCGCCATCGAGGCGGCGCGGGCTGGCGAACAAGGGCGCGGCTTTGCGGTGGTGGCCGATGAAGTGCGGCAGTTGGCTGCGCGCACCAGCAAGGCCACCGAGGAAATCGTCGGCGTGGTGGCGCAGAACCAGACGCTGGCCAGCCAGGCCATCGTCGAGATCGAGAACAGCCAGAGCAGTGCGGCGCTGGGGTTGTCGTTCGCCTCCCAGGCTGGGGCCTCGATCAGCGATATCAAGGAGGGCGCCAGGCGCGTGGTGCAGGCGATCAGCCAGGTGAATCAGGACCTGTCCTGAAGCGGCCCAAGGCAGGGTCGCGCAACCCATCAGGTGCGCATGGCGCAATGGCGCCCGGCCGCCCCTTGAGCAAAATAGAAAAATCGTCATGCGCTATCTGGCTGGGTTTGAGCAGGCATCTCACTCAGGGCTAATGCCTCACGCAACTCACGCTCGCCTCACCGCTCCGGCACTCCCACCCATTCGAGCGCGACATCGAGCGTTTCCCGGTCAGGCGCTTCTGGATGGTTTCGCCCTGCAGCCGATCGCTGCTGGCTCGTTACGCCAGCCCCCTATTTTTACGAACGCCTGAGCTTGAGCGGCCCTGTGTATTCGTACTTTCACTTCACCCCAAACCGCGCAATAAGGCAGTACTACGCGTCTGCGCCAACCGGAAAGTTCGACCGTGACTGCATCTATTTTACAGCCCGCTGTGCATAACGTGATGAAGGATAAATACACGTGGGCTTTTGCAGTTGCGGCGTGAGGCCACAGAGACTCAAGGCCAGCGATCATGAGATCCACAGCCGGCCATGAAATTGCCGAGGCTTTGCATCGTGCCTTACCTGTCATGTGTGTGAGTAGGCAGCATTGTAGTGCTGTGCCACCGTCAGCACTCCCACGCTAAAAGGACATTCCCCAATGGCTCACGCTAGCCTGAACTATTTTTACAAAGACACTAGACTCGTTACGGTATCAACTGCAGATGCGGCTGAAAGCATTGGCCGTGCGGGCGATTTGAGTTTCTGCCAGATGAACCCTCAAACGGGTTCGGTAAAACTCTTGGAAACGGATGCGCAAGGGTCATGCATCGGGTTGGCGAAAACAAGTGGCCACTTGGTGGACATCGCCTACAGCCCCTATGGTAATGACAACTACGCAAACGATACGGCGCTGTATACTCGATTTGTTGGCGAGGCCTTGTTGCCTTTGGCCAGAGGCTACTCGCTAGGGATGGGGCACCGCGTATTTTACCCTTCGCTGATGCGGTTCGCACGTCCGGATGCACTGTCGCCGTTCAACCGAGGCGGGCTGAATACTTATGCCTATTGCTCGGGTGATCCCGTTAACCGATCCGATCCGTCCGGTCGTTGGAGCGTTTCCAAATGGTATAAAGGGGGCTACTCCTATACTGCGATCAGAGCGACGGTGGTCGCCTCACGTCCTGGTGCAGCATTAAGTCCAAGGATGGTTAAAAGTTTTAGTGATTCCTTGCAAAAACGTATTTATCGCTCGGAACAAAAAATGAGTCATGTTCAAGCCAAAATAAATAGTCTGGGCATTGACAGTCAAGCTGCAGTCCCTTGGTTGAAAAAAGAGAAAAAGTACGGTGAGCAGTTGGAGGGATGGGCCTCGGAGAGAAGCTTGTTGGATCAATTTAAAAAAGCAGATGGTGATCACTTTTACAGGCTTGTTGACCCGACTGCAGGTGATGAGGCACTTGCTCGAGAGCTGCAGGCTGAATTCAACCTTGGGCACGTCGAACCCAATCCTGACGGCGTACAGGCTGTCGAAAATTCAAGCTCGCTGAGTCGGGCCAGTTCTACCTGGTCTTTAAGCAGTATTCAGCGCTCGCAGTTGGAGGTGATTAGGACAAAGGCAACTGACATCAGAATTGAACTTTAAGAATTAGGCAGGTTACTGAGCTGGTGTGCTAATCACACCAGCAGAGGTCTTTTAGGGCTGGCAGTTTCTAAGTGCTGGCCACTCATGCAGGTGCTGTTACAGAAGGTGAGTTGCGATGGAGACTCCGCAGATTGACAGACTAATGAAGGCAGCAGAGTTTCGTCTTTGGTGTTACTAAGCCCAAACCTGGGAAGCGTACTCACCGTCTTGCAGCCTTTCATGGCGCAGCTCGGAACCGATATTTCCTTGTCGATCTGGAATGAGCGAGTGCATAGCGACTTATCCTACGGCTCGAAACCCAGGCACTGGTATGGAATTACCGGGGTGCAGTCTCCCTTGGCGCGCGCCGTAACCCACATCACATTGCCGGGACTGGACCCGTGCAAAAGACGCAGCGCCTAACCCTCAAGCAACACCGCCCCCGCGCCTCGGTCTGCCAGCGCATCGTCCGGATTACGCAACGGGCACTCACTCATGGACAGGCAGCCGCAGCCAATACAGCTGTCGAGCTGATCGCGCAGTTGGCTCAGGCTGTCGATGCGCGTGGTCAGCAGGTCGCGCCAGGCGGTGGACAAGTTGTTCCAGTCTTCTACCGTCAGTGCGCGGTGGGTGGGCAGTGCATCGAATGCGCGCTTGATGTCCGCCAGGGGTATACCCGCCCGCTTGGCGATCTTGATGATCGCCACCCGGCGCAGGGTGTTGCGGCTGTAGCGCCGTTGGTTGCCGGCGCTGCGGTGGGCATGGATCAGGCCTTTGGATTCATAGAAGTGCAGCGTGGCCACGGTGACGCCGCTGCGTTGGGCAATTTCGCCGACCGACAGGGCGGTTCGTACGTCGAGCATGTAAACCTCGCTGACCTCATCAATAGCTGAGGTTTATAGCGGTCTGCAGCCTCTCCGGCAAGCCTTCCCCTGCGCCGTCGGGAACCTTGGTCGACGGGTGCTGACAGAGCAAGGCAGTTAACACGCCTTCACCTGACCAGGAGCGACCCATGACGCACTACCGCGGACTCATATTCGAAGAGGCTGGCGAGCCAGCCAGTGACGAGGCACTGGCGTTGCTCGAAGCGCGCCTGGGCACGCGCTTGCCTGACGACTACCGCACCTTTCTGAGCGCATTCAACGGCGCCGAGCTGGACTATGAGGTCGTCGCGACCCTGGCCAACGGTGACCGGGAAACGCTTGGCTTCAGCCTGTTCAGCGTCGATCCGGACGGTGACTGGGAAAGCAATCCGCACGAGCTGGAGCAGTTGCGTGAAGTCGAGGGGTTTCCGGCCACCGGTCTGCTGCCGATCGGCCGCGACGGGGGGGCGAGTGTGCTGTTGCTGGACCTGCGTGACGGACGTCAGGACGTGGCGGCCATGGTCGCGGGGCTGCCAGCCTGGACCGGGCGCCGTCAACAGGGCGACGAGTATGTGGTGCTGGCCGAGTCGTTCGACGCCTACCTTGCGCTGCTGCACCTGTCGGATGCGACAGTGGCCGACCACATCCAGCGGTTTCTGATCACCCCTGAGAGCATCGCTGCCACGCTGGAATGGCTTGACAGCGGCAGTCCGGGTTGGCGTGAGCGCTTCCGTGAGCAGTGGAATGCTCGGGTCAGCGAGGCGCCGATCTAGCGGAGCTTCAGGAAGGTTTTTGGGCTCGATCGGCGAGGGGCCGGGCTGCCGAGTGTTCGGCAGACGATGAGCGAGGCGACGCTCCAGCGGGCTCTGAAGGTATTCGAGTTCGATAGACTGCACCGCAACCGAGCGCGCCTGGGGTCCGGCGCGTCCGGCGCTTGTCATCTGTTCGCTGGCGCGATGCCAAGCCGTTGATTCAGCCCTCGAGCAGGTGCTTCAGAACCAGCGGTCGTTACGTTTGCGCCCGCGAGTGAGCGCCGGCAGGATCAAGCCTACCAGCAGGCCGGCGCCGGCAATGCTGCCGCCGTAGACCATGTATCGCATCATCACTTGCTTGTTCTCATCGCCCAGACGCGCCTGGGCATCGCGTAGCGAAGACTGGCTGTCGTCGAGCTGCTCGGTCAGCGCCGTGTTACGCGCCTGCAGCTCATCGACCAGGGATTTGCGTGAGTCGAGGGTTTCCTGCATGCCTTGCACGCGGTTCTTCCAGCTGTCATCGATGGTCTTGAGCTGACCGGACAGCTCGCTGACCTGGGCTTCGAGTTGCGGGACACGCTCGACCGGCGCGGGCACCGTCTGCAGGTCGCTGCTGAGAATCCACACCTGGTCACCGCTTTCTCCACGGATCTGGCTGTAGTTGCCTTGGGTGGTCAGCAGCGTGACTTTCTGCCCGGACTTGAGGTTGCCGACGATGCGGTGACCGTCCGTAGGGCCGCTGCGCACATAGGTGCTCAGGCTGTCGCTGACCCAACGGGCATCGCTGGCCGGGGTCTCGGCGTGGGTGGGCAAGGCGAGTGCGGCCAGGGCGGCGAACAGGCTGCCACGCAGGACAGAACGGGCGGGAAGGGCTGGGCGGGAATCAGGCATGTCGATCTTCGCTGGAACGGGACGAATGAAGGCCCCATGAAGCGGGCCGTGATTCGGTCGGGTGTGTTGACCGTCAGCCAAAGACCATTTTTATTGCGGCAGGTTCACCGATGGGGGTGGGAAAACACCTGTAAGGATGGTGTACATCTTCCAGAGGACGGTGCATGAGGGCGCTGTTGGCTGGCATGCAGTGTGTCCAGCCGACCAGCGATGTCCGGAACAGGTTGGCGACGCCGGCCTGAGGGTGCGAAGCGATTGAGTGAGACACCGGCTGGGGCGGCTTTGCCGGCCTGATCCAGGTGCCTCAGCTCACGCGTGAATACGGGACGCAGCCCTAGTGCGGCGCAGCCGGCCCGATTTCACGAACGCGATGCGCCTGGCACGTCAGGTTCAGCTCACCACTTGATAGCACGGCACATACGCCGCACCACCGGGCAATTTCATCCGGTGCTGATCAACGAACGCCTGCAGCAGTCGGCCCAGCGGATCGAGCACGGCGTTGTCGCCGTGAATCTGGTACGGCCCGTGCTTCTCGATCAGGCGAATGCCGTTGTCCTTGACGTTGCCCGCCACGATCCCGGAAAACGCCCGGCGCAGGTTGGCCGCCAGCTGATGTGGCGGCAGGTCGGTGCGCAGGCTGAGGTTGGCCATGTTGTCGTGGGTCGGGTCGAACGGGTGCTGGAAGCCCTCGTCGATCTTCAGCAGCCAGTTGAAATGGAAAGCGTCGTTGCGCTCGCGGCGGAACTGCTTGACCGTTTTCAGCCCCTCGACCATGTGCCGCGCGACCTCGGCCGGGTCATCGATGATGATCTGGTAGTGCTGCTGCGCCTGCTCGCCCAGGGTGGCGCCGACGAAGGCATGCAACTGCAGCAGGAAGGCTTCGGCGCTGCGCGGCCCGGTCAGCACGACAGGGAAGGGCAGGGAGGCGTTGTCCGGGTGCATGAGAATGCCCAGCAGGTAGAGAAATTCTTCCGCCGTACCGGCGCCGCCGGGGAAGATGATGATGCCGTGGCCAACGCGCACGAAGGCTTCGAGGCGCTTCTCGATGTCTGGCAGGATCACCAGTTCGTTGACGATCGGGTTGGGCGCTTCGGCGGCGATGATGCCCGGCTCGGTCAAGCCCAGGTAGCGGCTGCCGGTCATGCGCTGCTTGGCGTGGGCGATGGTTGCGCCCTTCATCGGGCCCTTCATCACGCCCGGGCCGCAGCCGGTGCAGATGTCGAGTTTGCGCAGGCCCAGCTCGTGGCCGACCTTCTTGGTGTACTGGTATTCCTCGTTGCTGATCGAGTGCCCGCCCCAGCACACCACCATCTTCGGCTCGACACCCGGACGCAGGGTGCGGGCATTGCGCAGCAGGTGGAAGACGTAGTCGGTGATGCCCTGAGAGCTGTCCAGGTCGATGCGCTGGCTGGCCAGCTCGCTTTCGGTGTAGACGATGTCGCGCAGGGCGCTGAACAGCATTTCCCGGGTGCTGGCGATCATCTCGCCATCGACGAAAGCGTCTGCCGGGGCGTTCAACAGCTCAAGGCGCACACCGCGGTCCTGCTGGTGAATGCGCACCTCGAAGTCCTGGTAGGCCTCGAGAATGGTCTTGGCGTTGTCGACATGGGCGCCGGTGTTGAGGATGGCCAGGGCGCACTGACGGAACAGGGTGTAGAGGGTGCCGGTGCCGGCTTCGCTGAGTTGCTGGACTTCACGTTGCGACAACGTCTCCAGGCTGCCCTTGGGGCTGACGGAGGCGTTGATGACGTTGCGTGTGGGCATCTAGGTCTTTCCTGTGCAGGTAAAACATCCTTCTTGCGTGCCACCATACCGAGAAATCCACGTGGCAACGAGGGGGCAGGTGAAAAGCCTGCCCCGAGCCACCTTCACGCCGCCAATGGCGGCATGCCAGGGCCATCCGACCGACGCTCGCTATACCGAAAGGTGCTCGTAGAGAATGGTGGCACCGATCAGCATCAGTACCACGCCGCCGAGGATCTCCGCACGCTTGCCCACCAGGGCGCCAAGTGCCCGGCCGAGCATCACGCCGAGGGTGACCATGACCAGGGTCGCCAGGCCGATGGAGGCTGCGGCCACCAGGATATTGACGTCGACGAAGGCCAGGCCGATGCCCACGGCCAGGGCGTCGATGCTGGTGGCGAAGGCGGTCAGGGCGAGCATCAGAAAGCCGTGCTGGGCAGGCTTTTGCGCCTCCTCAGGGTCATCTTTGAAGCCGTTGTAGACCATGTGCAGGCCCAGCAGCACCAGCAGGGTGAAGGCGATCCAGTGGTCCCAGGCTTGCACATAGTCTGTGGCGGCCTGGCCGATCGCCCAGCCGATCAGCGGGGTGATGCCTTCGATGACGCCGAAGATCAGGCCGGTGCGCAGGGCTTGGCTCAAGCGCGGATGGCGCAGGCTGGCGCCCTTGCCGATGGCAGCAGCGAAGGCGTCGGTGGACATGGCCAAGGCCAGAAAGAGGAGGGAAACAGGATTCACGGTGGTTGTCCGGTCGGGCTATGAGTCAACGACGCAACCACACGCCCGACCTTAGGCATGGATGCATCGTTGGTCTCGCCAATTCCGGACCCTGCCTGGTGCGCCTGCATGTGCGCAGATCGGTTTCAGGCCGTTCAACAGATGTTCACGCCACGGCGGCTGCCGAGAATGTTGACGTGAACGCGCGGTGCCGATGGCGCCAGCGCAGGCTACTCCCCAACAAGGGCGGCCATTATGCCCAGTGACCCCGGGAAACGGAATACCCGGCACGCAGGCCACGACGCGGCCTGGCCAGGATCGCTGCACGCGGTTACCGCCGCAGCGGCTGCCATTCGCCTGCGGCTGTCTTATGCTAGGGCCCCTCTCGTTCAAGGAGTCGCCCATGTCCTGGTCCGCCAGCCAATACACCCGTTTCGAAGACCAACGCACGCGCCCGGTGCGCGACTTGCTGGCTGCGGTGGCCCCGCGCCCGGTCCGGCATGCCACCGACCTGGGCTGCGGCCCCGGCAACTCCACTGAGGTGCTGCTGCAGCGCTACCCGGATACCCAGGTGGTTGCGTTGGACAACGACCAGGACATGCTCGGCCAGGCGCGCCAGCGGCCACGTCTGAACGTGCCCCGGGTGCGTTTTGAACAGGCTGATATCGGCCAGTGGACTGCGCCCGAGCCGCAGGACCTGATCCTGGCCAACGCCTCGTTGCAGTGGATGCCCGACCACGCGGCGCTCTATCCCCACCTGGTCCGCCAATTGAGCGAAGGTGGCAGCCTGGCGGTACAGACCCCCGACAACCTCGACGAACCCGGCCATCGGCGCCTGCGCGAGGTCGCTGGCAGCGGCGAATGGACGTCGCTGTTCGCCGACCTGAACCTGCCGCCGCGCCACCCGGCGACCTTCTATTTCGAGCTGCTCGACCCGCTGTGCGCGCGCGTGGACGTGTGGCGCACCACTTACCATCACCCACTGGCCGGCGGCGTCGATGCGGTGGTGGAGTGGTTCAAGGGCTCGGCGCTGCGGCCTTATCTGGCGCGGCTCGATGAGCGGCAACAGAGCGCTTTCCTGGGGCAGTACCGTGAGGCGCTGCGCGCAGACTACCCCGGCGCGGACGACGCCCAGGTGTTGTTGGCCTTCCCCCGCCTGTTCATCGTGGCGACTCGCTGAAAAGCTGACGCAGGGCAGGGTTTGCGGGTGCACGCGAAGTTGTCGAGACCTCGACGAGGGCGTATAAACTGCACCCCACGTTTGGGCCGGTCGTTTCCTGAATCGGCCACAGAGACCATAGAGAAGAGTTGCCATGGGCGCACAGTGGAAAGCCAAACATAGAGAAGCCGCGGCCAATGCCAAGGGCAAGGTCATGGGCAAACTGGCCAAGGAGATTCAGATCGCCGCCAAATCGGGCGCCGATCCGGACATGAACCCGCGCCTGCGCCTGGCCGTGGACCAGGCCAAGAAGGCCTCGATGACCCGTGAAACCCTGGAGCGCGCCATTCGCAAGGGCGCGGGCCTGGACGGCGATACCGTGCAGTACACCGCCGTCACGTATGAGGGCTTCGCCCCGCATCAGGTGCCGCTGATCGTCGAATGCCTGACCGACAACGTCAACCGCACCGTCGCCGAGATTCGTGTGGCCTTCCGCAAGGGCCAACTGGGTGCCAGCGGTTCGGTGTCCTGGGACTTCAACCACGTCGGCCTGATCGAAGCGATCCCTGAAGGCGATGCCGATCCTGAACTGGCCGCCATCGAAGCGGGCGCTCAGGATTTCGATGAGGGCGAAGAACCGGGCTCGACCCTGTTCATTACAGAAACCACCGACCTCGGCGCGGTGCAGAAAGCCCTGCCGGAATTCGGCTTCACCGTGACCGCGGCGAAGATCGGCTACACCCCGAAAAACCCGATCAGCGCGTCGAGCCTCGGCGCCGAGGCCCTGGCCGAGGTCGAAGCCTTCCTCGAAGCCATCGACCACCATGACGACGTGCAAAACGTCTACGTCGGCCTCACCGAGTGATCTACCGCGCCGGGGCCTGCGCACGGCCCCGGCAGCGCAGGCCCCGTCCATGAACGCTGCCTTTGCCTCGCTCAGCCTGGCGCACCTGCGCACCCTCGAATGCCTGCTGCAGCTCAAGAACCTCAGCCACGCTGCCCAGCACCTGGGCTGCAGCCAGTCGGCCCTGAGCCGCCAGCTGGTGCACCTGCGCCAGGCGTTTGACGACCCGTTGCTGGTTCGCCAGGGCCGCGGCTATGTGCTCAGTGAGCAGGCCGAGCAGTTGCGCGCCCCCTTGCAGGCCGTACTGCAGTCGCTCAGCGCCTTGCCCCAGCCGGCCGCATTCGACCCGGCGCGCTGCACGCGGCGCTTCTGCCTGGCCGCGTCGGACTACGTGGCCGAGCATATGCTGCCGGCGCTGGTCGCGGCGTTGGAGCGCGAGGCGCCGGGGGTGTCGTTGAGCTTTCGCACCTGGCAGGCGGGCCGTTACGACCTGTTGGCCACGGGTGAAATAGACCTGGCCACCACATTGTTCGACGACTCGCCTGCCAACCTGCATGGCCGGGTGCTGGGCGAGGACGGCGCGGTCTGTCTGATGCACCGTGAACATCCGCTGGCCGTGTCGACTGCCGTGAGCCAAGCCGACTACCTCGCCTACCGCCATGTACGCATCTGCGCCGGTGGCGACAAGGACAGCTTCATCGACCGCCATCTGCGCGATCAGGGCTTGCAGCGGCACATCGCCCTCGACGTGCCGTTCTTCACCGCCACTGTGCAGGTGCTCAGCCGCACCCGGTATCTGGCCACGTTGCCCGAGCACATCGCCCGCCAGCTCTGCCAGCGTCACCCGCTGACCTGGCGCCGCCTGGACTTCGTCGAACACAGCCAACGCTACTGGGTGGTGTGGCATCAACGTTGGCATGGCTCGCCCGAGCACCGCTGGTTGCGTGAACGGGTGTTTGCGCTGTGGCGGGAATCGCAGTTCAGCGTGCAGGGCTGCCCAGCGCCAAGGGCGTAGCGTCGACGGCCGCCAGCGCGTGGCGTCAAGGGCGCAGCTCGCCGCTTTGCCCATAGCAGCTATGCGCCAGCCGCAGTACCTGCGCTGCGCGGTGGGGGCCTACACTCGGCCCATCCATCGACACTCCAGGAGCCACCCCCGTGACCCCCGAACAATTCCGCCAGCACGGCCATCAGCTCATCGACCTGATCGCCGACTATCGCCAACACCTGGCCGAGCGCCCGGTGATGGCCCAGGTCGAGCCGGGCTATCTCAAAGCCGCTTTGCCCCAGGCCGCGCCGCAGCAGGGTGAACCGTTCAGCCGCATTCTCGAAGACGTCGACCAACTGCTGATGCCCGGCTTGTCCCACTGGCAGCACCCGCAGTTCTTCGGCTACTTTCCCTCCAACGGCACGCTGTCCTCGGTGCTGGGGGATTTCCTCAGCACCGGGTTGGGCGTGCTCGGCCTGTCGTGGCAATCGAGCCCGGCGCTGAGCGAGCTGGAAGAAACCACGCTCGACTGGACGCGCCAATTGCTGGGCCTGTCCGATCGCTGGAGCGGAGTGATTCAGGACACCGCCTCGACCAGCACCTTGGTGGCGTTGATCTGCGCCCGTGAGCGTGCCACCGATTACGCCCTGGCCGCCGGCGGCTTGCAGGCGCAGAGTAAGCCGCTGATGGTCTACGCCAGCGCCCAGGCGCACAGCTCGGTCGATAAAGCCGCACTGCTGGCAGGCTTCGGCCGCGACAACATTCGCCTGATCGCCACCGACGAGCACTACGCACTGCGCCCAGACGCCTTGCAGGCCGCCATCGAGCAAGACCTGGCCGCTGGCAGGCAGCCCTGCGCGATCATCGCCACGACGGGTACCACGGCCACCACTGCGCTCGATCCACTGCAGGCGATTGGCGACCTCGCCAAGGCTCACGGGCTGTGGCTGCATGTCGACGCAGCGATGGCCGGCTCGGCGATGATCCTGCCCGAGTGCCGCTGGATGTGGCAGGGCATCGAACAGGCCGACTCGCTGGTGGTCAACGCGCACAAATGGCTGGGGGTGGCGTTTGATTGCTCGCTGTATTTCGTGCGCGACCCGCAGCACCTGATTCGGGTGATGAGCACCAACCCCAGTTATTTGCAGTCGAGTGTCGACGATCAGGTGAAGAACCTGCGCGATTGGGGTATTCCGCTGGGCCGTCGTTTCCGCGCGTTGAAACTGTGGTTTCTGCTGCGCAGCGAGGGGGTCGAGGCCTTGCAACAGCGCCTTCGCCGCGATCTGGACAACGCCCGCTGGCTGGCCGAGCAGGTGCAGGGTGCCGACGACTGGCAGCTGCTGGCGCCGGTGCCGCTGCAGACGCTGTGCCTGCGCCACTGCCCGCCCGGGCTGCAAGGCCCAGGCCTGCAAGCGCACACCCAGGCCTGGGCGGCGCGGCTCAACGCCAGCGGCCAGGCGTATGTAACGCCAGCGAAGCTCGACGGGCAGTGGATGGTGCGCGTGTCGATCGGCGCGCTGCCGACCGAGCGGGCGCATGTGCAGGGGCTGTGGAACGCGCTGCGCGAGGCGGTGCTGAACTAGCTGCGCCAGCGCCAGCGCTCGGCACTGCCTGGCGTGAGGCCGCGCTACCGCCCATCGCCAGCCAGCTCGCGCCTGCAAAAGCGCCGTGGCTCATGGCCACGCTGCAAGAGCGAGCCTGCTTGCGATGCCCGCTCAGGCGCCGCGATCACTCACACAGCCGGTAGCGTCCTCGAGGTTTCGCACAGGCGAACTCGCCCCGCTAACACCCACGCTATCACCTGCTTAGTGAGCCTCTATTAGACCTGCAACCTCCCTCGGCTACGCTCTTTGAAGGCTGTCTGCCGCCTGATCGGGGTGCGGCGCGCACACCGTCGATGTGGGCGCCTGACACCGCTGAGCTGGCGCTTGCCCGAGCCTGTGGTGCTCGGCCGCCAAGCATCTGGCGCAGACCGCATTTGCAGACAAAACCGAGCCGTAGGGAGAGACCGATGTCGACCGAATCGAAATGCCCGTTCCAGCACACCGCAGGTAGTGGCACCAGCAACCGCGACTGGTGGCCCGATCAACTCAATCTCGCCGTCCTCCATCAGCATTCCTCTAAATCCGACCCGCTGGGCGCCGGTTTCGACTACCCCAGCGCTTTTGCCCAGCTCGACTTCCAAGCCCTCAAGCGCGACCTCCACGCGTTGATGACCGACTCCCAGCCTTGGTGGCCCGCTGACTTCGGCCACTACGGCCCGCTGTTCGTGCGCATGGCCTGGCACAGCGCCGGCACCTATCGCATTGCCGACGGCCGTGGTGGCGCCGGGGCTGGCCAGCAACGTTTCGCGCCACTCAACAGCTGGCCCGACAACGTCAGCCTCGACAAGGCCCGCCGCCTGCTCTGGCCGATCAAGCAGAAGTACGGGCAGGGCATCTCCTGGGCCGACCTGATCGTGCTGACCGGCAACGTCGCGCTCGAATCCATGGGTTTCAAGACCTTCGGCTTCTCCGCCGGCCGGCCCGACGTGTGGGAACCCGATCAAGCTGTGTACTGGGGCTCGGAAAAGGTCTGGCTGGGCGGCGATACCCGCTACGGCAAGGCGCAGACCCCCGGCCAGGGCGACCTGGTGGCCGAGCCTGACAAACACGGCGAAGAGCAGAGCCGCGACCTTGGCCAGGACCGCAACCTGGAAAACCCGCTCGCCGCGGTGCAGATGGGCCTGATCTACGTCAACCCGGAAGGCCCGGACGGTCATCCAGACCCGGTCGCTTCGGGCCGTGACATCCGCGAAACCTTCGCCCGCATGGCCATGAACGACGAAGAAACCGTGGCCCTGATCGCCGGCGGCCACGCCTTCGGCAAGACCCACGGCGCCGCGCCCGCCGATAACGTCGGCGCCGAGCCCGAAGCGGCCGGCCTGGAAGCCCAGGGCCTGGGCTGGCACAACCGCTATCGCAGCGGCGTGGGCGCCGATGCCATCACCAGCGGCCTGGAAGTCACCTGGACCTCCACGCCGACGCGCTGGAGTAACGAATACCTGGAAAACCTGTTCAACTTCGAGTGGGAGCTGTTCAAGAGCCCGGCGGGCGCGCACCAGTGGCGGCCGACCCAAGGGCAGGGCGCCGGGCAGGTGCCGGATGCCTTCGACGCCAGCAAACGTCACGCGCCTGCGATGCTCACCTCGGACCTGGCGCTGCGCCTGGATCCGATCTACGGGCCCATCGCCCGGCACTTCAAGGATCATCCCGAGCAACTGGCCGACGCCTTCGCCCGCGCCTGGTACAAGCTGATCCACCGCGACATGGGCCCGCTGTCGCGCTACCTGGGCCCGGAACTGCCGCAAGAAGAACTGCTCTGGCAAGACCCTCTGCCCAAGGCCGGCAGCCCGCTCTCGGCACAACACCTGAGCACCTTGAAGCATCAGCTGTTGAACTCGGGCTTGAGCACCGCCGAGCTGGTGTCCACCGCTTGGGCGTCGGCCTCGACCTTCCGTGGCTCGGACAAACGTGGCGGCGCCAACGGCGCGCGCATTCGCCTCGCCCCGCAAAAAGACTGGGCGGTGAACCAGCCGGAGCAACTGCGCAAGGTGCTGGAGGTGCTGGAGCGCGTGCAGGCGCAATTCAATGCCGGTGGCCAGCACGTGTCGCTTGCGGATCTGATCGTGCTGGGCGGCACAGCCGCGGTCGAGCAGGCCGCCAAGGCTGCGGGGCATACGCTGGAGGTGCCGTTCCACGGTGGACGCAGCGATGCATCGCAAGCGCAGACCGACGTCGAGTCGTTCGCGGTGATGGAACCGCTGCACGATGGCTTTCGCAACTTCACCAAGGCGCGTTACAGCGTCGGCGCCGAGCGGCTGCTGCTCGACCGTGCGCAACTGTTGACCCTCACGGCCCCGGAAATGACCGTGCTGATCGGCGGCCTGCGGGTACTGGGGGTCAACCATGGCGGCAACGCGCAAGGCGTGTTCACCGACCAGGTCGGCGTGCTCAGCAACGATTTCTTCCGCCACCTGCTGGACATGGCGGTGGAGTGGAAGCCGACCTCGTCCGAAAATGACGCGTTCGAAGCCCGTGACCGCCAGACCGGCCAAGTGCGCTGGACCGGCAGCCGTGTCGACCTGGTGTTCGGCTCCCACGCGCAACTGCGGGCACTGGCCGAGGTGTATGGCAGCAGCGATGGCAACGCACGCTTCATCAAGGACTTCGCCGCGGCGTGGGTAAAGGTCATGGAGCTGGATCGGTTCGACCTGAAGCGCGCGGTGTAGCCAGGACGCTGCCCTGACGCGGGCAACCCCTGTCAACGCGCACCTGCACGCCCTGCGGCTTCCACGTCAGCGCAGGGTTGCAGGCGCGAGGCGCCCTTACTGGGCCGCCGCCTCGAGTGCGCGTTGCAACTGTTCAAGCATCTGCGCCATGTGCGCCTGGCTCAGCACGATGCCCTGATCGGTGTCGATCAGCTCGCCGGCCTCCACGCGCGCCTTGAACCAGTCTTCCACGAATCCCGGTGCATAGCCCCCGGTGCTGAAGCCTTTGCCGCCGAAGGCGATCATTGCCGAATAGACGTCGAGGTACTGCTGGCGGCTCTGCACCCGGTGTCGCTGCTGGTAAACCCAGAACTGCACGTCATACAGCAGGTAGGACAGAGGGTCGGCGTGCAGGGCGAAGCAGCGTTTTTCCTGAAGCAGGTGCAGGCTGACTGCGCGCACGGCCTCGCCGATGCGAGGAAAGGGCGCAAAGTCGGTCAGCAGCGGCGCGAGCATCTCCGAAAACGCGCCCTCGGTGACTCGGTAGAGGTCGTCCTCGAACAGTTCCTCCGACCTGTCGTATACCGCTTCGTTGACCAGCCCGCGCACGAACGTCTCGAAGTTCTTGGCCAGCACGGTGATGCGGTAGTCACCTTCCTGATCGACGTGCACCACCTGGGGCTCGCCCTGAGGGCCACAGGCGCGGTAGTCGAGTGCCACCATGTCGTGCCCGGCGCTTGGCGTATCGCAGATGTACACGCCGATGTCCGGATAGCCCCACGCTTCGATCATGAAGCGGCTACCCAATTCGCCGCACAGCGAATGCATCTTCTGTCGCCCGATGCTCAGGAAGCCGCTGATGGCAGCGTGATCTTCAGCCCATGAGGTCGACTCATCGGTGGGAAAGCAGGTGTTGTGCGGCAAGCCGCCGTTGTGCCGACGCATGAAGGCGACATAGGACGCGGGCAAACGGTAGCCAAGCTGCGCTTGAACCTCGGCGACACAGGCGTCGCTGGGCGACGCATCGATGTAGGCCTTGAGGGCATAGTCGCAGTCGTCCCAGAAGGTGCTCAGATCGATGTCATCGGGGAACGCGCTCATGACCTGGCGGCCTGTGCGGGAGTGGCCTGCGGGCCAGCGACGGGTGTCATGCGGTGCATGGCGGGGTCCTTGAGCAGTGGTCTGGATGGGGCGTCAGACTCATCGGCGCCCAGGGAAGTTCGTCATCGAAGGTTTCTGCCCGTGAAGCGACGCTGAACAACGGGAACGCAACACCGCCCCCACCCAACACTTGCGCGCTCGCCCCCGGGCGCCAGGCTAGACCGGGAGTGGCGCAGCTGCGCATCCAGCACCCAGCTGTATTTATCCTTGGGTCAGTCACGTCCCAGGCCCTACACTGGCCCCACGTATAGACTACTGCAGCAGCGCATCAGCGGCTGTCTGCCTGGAGGTTGCCTTTTCGTGATGCTCGATTCCTCGCTAGCCCGCCTGCCTGGCGTAGCCATCACCCCCGATGCCATCGAAGTGCTGCCGGACGCCGCCAGCTACCGCCGCGCTCTGCTCGAACTGATCGGCAACGCGACCCGACGCATCGTGCTGGTGGCGTTGTACCTGCAGGAAGACGAGGCCGGCCAGGAGGTGCTCGATGCGCTGTACCGGGCCAAGGCGGCGCGACCGGCGCTGGACATCACCGTGGTGGTCGATCTGTTCCGCGCCCAGCGCGGGCTGCTCGGTGCCGGCAAGCAGCCGGGCAATGCCGCCTGGTACCAGGCGCAACGGCGCTTGCAGGGCCTTGATGTGGTCATCCACGGGGTACCGGTGCAAACCCGCGAGCTGTTCGGCGTGCTGCACCTCAAGGGCAGTGTGATCGATGACTGCGTGCTCTATACCGGTGCCAGCTTCAACAATGTCTACCTGCACCGCTTCGAGCGCTACCGCCTGGACCGCTACCACCTGCTGCGCAGCGCCGGCCTGGCGCAAGCGGTGGTCGGCGTGGTGCGCCAGATCGTCAGCGGTGACGCGACGCCACGCCTCGACCAGCCCGATGTGCCTGACAGTCGCAGCCTGCGCGGCAAGATCCGGCGTCTGCGTGGACGCCTGCGGCAACTGCAGTATGAAATCGCCGCACCGGCCACTGAAGGGTTGCGCGTCATCCCGCTGCTTGGCATCGGCCGCGGCAACACCCTCAACCACACCCTCTGCGCCTTGGTCCGCGCCGCACGCGGCGAGCTGGTGGTGTGCACGCCCTACTTCAACCCGCCGCGCATGCTGATGCGCGAAATTCGCCTGGCGCTGGGCCGCGGCGTGCAAGTAGAGCTGATCGTCGGCCACCGCACCGCCAACGATTTTTACGTTGCCCCCGATCAACCCTTCAGTGCCAGTGGCGTGCTTCCGTACCTGTACGAAGACAACCTGCGCGCCTTCGCTCGCCGCCAGCACCGCGCGCTGGCCAGCGGCCAACTGCGGCTGCGGGTGTGGAACGATCCAGGCCATACCTTCCATGCCAAGGGCTTGTGGGTCGACCAGCGTTATAGCCTGCTGACCGGCAACAACTTCAACCCGCGTGGCTTCAACCTCGACCTGGAAAACGCCTTGCTGATCGATGACCCCAACGGCGAGTGGTTGGCGCCACGCCAAGCGGAGCTCGACGGCATTCGCCGCCACACCGAACAGGTCGACCAGCCCAGCGATCTGGGCGAGAAGGGCGACCACCCCAAGAAGGTCCGTACCTTCCTGCGGCGCCTGCGTTACAGCCGCTTGGAACCGTTGATCAAGCGGGTGCTGTAGGCGCTGTACGAAAAGCCCAGGAGGGCCAGTGGGGCACGCTTACAACGACGTGCTCTGGCTGTCGGCCGTTACCGGTACTTCATCCTGCGCCGCCACCCGCTGGCACAACTCGATGATCTGCTCGCGCATCCAGCGGTTGGCCGGGTCCTGGTCGGTGCTTTCGTGCCAGTACAGGTGGGTTTCCAGCGGCGTCACCTCCAGTGGCAACGGCAGGTGGCGCAACTGATGGCGGCGGGCGAAGCGTTCGGGCACGGTCATTACCAGGTCTGACTGCTGCAGCACCTGGCAGGCCATCAGGTAATGCTGCGAGCGCAGGACCACCTTGCGCTGCACACCCATCCGGCCCAGCGCCAGGTCAACGTAACCCAGGCCATTGCGCCGGCTGGAGATGTGGATGTGCGACATCGACAGATAGCTGTCCAGGGTCAGCCGTGTGTCCGCCAGTGGGTGGCCCTGGCGCAGGGCGCAGACGAAGCGGTCTTGCAGCAGCTTGACGTGGCGCACTTGCGGGTCGGTGTTCAGCGGCGCATCCACGGCAAAGTCCAGGCGCCCGGCCGCCAGCTCCTTGGTGGTTTCACGGCGCTTGCTGAGAAAGCTCTCGATCATCACCCCAGGCGCCAGCCGGCGCAGGCGCTGGAACAGCGGCGGCAGGATCACCGCCTCGATCAGGTCGGTCATGCTGATGCGGAAGGTCTTGCTCGCCTCCAGCGGGTTGAACAGGCGGCTTTCCTGTACCGACACCCGCAGCAGGGCGAGGGCGTTGCGTACTGGGCCGATGATGTTCTGCGCCATGGGAGTGGGCACCATGCCTTGGGCGGTGCGCACGAACAACGGGTCGTTGAAGGTTTCGCGCAGGCGTGAGAGGGCGTTGGAGACCGCCGGCTGGGTGATGCCGACGATCTGCCCGGCGCGGGTCAGGTTGGCTTCGGTGTAGATCGCATCGAAAACGATGAACAGGTTGAGGTCGACCTTGCTGAGGCTCATGCGCGGGGGCTCATTGACAGACACAGACCTCGATCCTATAACGCTTATGAATGTTCATACAGCAAAAAAATACAGTGGATGAATTCGCAGGGGCTGCCCTAGGCTGTACAGGAGCCTCGCACCACGGCTCGCACGGGCGAAGCTCGTCTGCCTGCTGGACAGGCTCGTACGCATCGCGCGCTGGCAACGGCGAATCAGCACCTGCCAACGTCTGCCACGCCTCGCCCTCCTCATTGCCACCTGTCAGGAAGCGCTGCCCATGGACTTCGCCTACACGCCCAAGGTCCAAGCCCTGCGCGAACGTGTTACAGCATTCATGGACGAACACGTCTATCCGGCTGAAAAGGTCTTTGCTCAGCAGGTGGCAGAGGGCGACCGCTGGCAGCCCACGGCCATCGTCGAGACGCTCAAGGCGCAGGCCAGGGCGGCCGGGCTGTGGAACCTGTTTCTGCCCGACTCCGAGTACGGTGCGGGCCTGAGCAATCTGCACTACGCGCCCTTGGCCGAGATCATGGGCCGCTCGCTGCTCGGCCCCGAGCCCTTCAACTGCTCGGCGCCGGACACCGGCAACATGGAGGTGCTGGTGCGCTATGC
Organism: Pseudomonas gebzensis; assembly: GCF_034427815.1. Lineage (NCBI taxonomy): Bacteria > Pseudomonadati > Pseudomonadota > Gammaproteobacteria > Pseudomonadales > Pseudomonadaceae > Pseudomonas > Pseudomonas gebzensis. Next base: position 211,070 of record NZ_JAXQNS010000006.1, on the reverse strand, counting down.
CAGCCCCGCGCAGAAACAGCAATGGCTCGAACCGCTGCTGCGCGGCGAAATCCGCTCGGCGTTCGCCATGACCGAGCCGGACGTGGCCTCATCAGACGCCACCAACATGGCCGCCACTGCTGTGCAGCACGGCGATCACTGGCTGATCAATGGCCACAAGTGGTGGACCTCCGGGGCCTGTGACCCGCGTTGCAAGGTGCTGATCTTCATGGGCCTGTCCGATGCCAGCGCCGCGCGCCACCAGCAGCATTCGATGGTGCTGGTACCCACCGATACCCCGGGCGTGAAGATCGTTCGGCCGCTTAGCGTGTTCGGCTACGACGACGCCCCACACGGCCATGCCCACGTGACCTTCGACAACGTGCAGGTGCCGTTCGACAACGTGATCCTCGGCCCCGGGCGCGGCTTCGAGATCGCCCAGGGCCGTCTCGGCCCCGGGCGTATTCACCATTGCATGCGCTCTGTCGGCATGGCCGAGCGTGCCTTGCAACTGCTCTGCCGACGCGCCACCACCCGCACGGCGTTCGGCAAGCCGCTGGCGGAGCTGGGCGGCAACCTCGACCTGATCGCCGAGTCGCGCATGCAGATCGAAATGGCCCGCCTGCTGACCCTCAAGGCCGCTTACATGATGGACACTGTGGGCAACAAGGTGGCCCGCAGCGAGATCGCGCAAATCAAGGTGGTGGCGCCCAATGTGGCGCTGCAGGTCATCGACCGGGCGATTCAGATGCACGGCGGGGCAGGCGTCAGCGACGATTTCCCGCTGGCCTACATGTACGCCATGCAACGCACCTTGCGCCTGGCCGACGGCCCGGACGAGGTGCACCGGGCGGCGATTGGCAAGTTCGAGCTAAGCCGCTACCTGCCCCCACGGGCCTAGGTCTGTACGAAAAACCTCGATACTCGCCCATGCTGCGTTGAAAACGCCCTCGGAATGCTCATGTACTCCAGTGCACTCCGCTTGCTCGGCCGTTTTCGCCTTGCCTGGCCTTCGTCTCAAGGCTTTTCGTAAAGAACCTAGTGCGGTCAACCGCACTCGACGGCACAGGGGCTGGCACCGCTCAGCCGTGCGCTGCTCCTGCGTTGGCGGGTGCCTGGAGCGACGCCAGCGCGCACCGTGCGGGCTGCATGTGACGGCGCAGCGCCCGGCACCAAGCCCGCGCCCTCAGCGTCAAAGCTCCATCAGCTCCCTGACTCGAGCCACCAGTGCATCCACCGCAAACGGCTTGGTCAGGATCAACATGCCCGGCTCCAACTGGCCATTGCCGATCGCTGCGCTTTCCGCATAGCCGGTGATGAACAGGGTTTTCAGGGCCGGGCGCAGGGCGCGACCGGCATCGGCCAGCTGGCGGCCGTTCAGACCGCCCGGCAGGCCGACATCGGTAATCATCAGCTCGATGGCCGCATTGGAGCGCAGCACTGCCAGCCCGGCAACGCTGTCTGCGGCGTCAATCACGTTGTAGCCCAGGTCGCCGAGCACGTCGTTGAGCAGCAGGCGCACGGTGGGTTCATCGTCGACGATCAGCACGGTCTTGCCGGCCGGATGGCGCACCGCTGGGCTTTCGTTCGGCTCGATCCGGTGCTCGACTGCCGTGTCCTGGGAACGCGGCAGGTAGATGGTCACGGTGGTGCCGCGGCCCACCTCGGAGAAGATCCGTGCCTGGCCCCCCGACTGCTTGGCGAAGCCATAGATCATCGACAGCCCCAGGCCCGTGCCTTGGCCGATAGGCTTGGTGGTGAAGAACGGATCGAAGGCTTTGGCCAGCACCTCAGGGGGCATGCCCGTACCGTTGTCGATGACGCTGATCGACAGGTACTGCCCGGTCGGCACGTCCAGCACCCGTGCGGCCTCCACGCCGATCCAGCGGTTGGCCGTCTCGATGATGATGCGGCCCCCTTCGGGCATCGCATCGCGGGCGTTGATGCACAGGTTGAGCAGGGCATTTTCCAGCTGGCTGGCATCGGCGCGGGCGCGCCAGTAGCCGCCGACCGAGAAGGTCTCGATGACGATGCTCGGCCCCACGCTGCGCTGGATCAGGTCGCTCAACTCCTCGATCAGCTTGACCACGTCAATGGCCTGCGGATCGAGGGTCTGGCGGCGCGAGAAGGCCAGTAGGCGATGGGTCAGGCCTGCAGCGCGTTTGGCCGCACCCTGGGCGGCGGTCATGTATTTATCGACATCGCCCAGGCGGTTCTGGCTGATGCGCAGTTTCATCAGTTCCAGCGCGCCGGAAATGCCCGCCAGGAGGTTGTTGAAGTCGTGCGCCAGGCCGCCGGTGAGCTGCCCGACTGCTTCCATTTTCTGTGACTGGCGCAGTTTCTCTTCTGACTGCATCAGCTCCAGGGTGCGCTCGGCGACGCGCTGTTCGAGGGTCTCGGTGAGGTGGCGCAGGGCATTGAGGGCGTGGTCTCGCTCCTCACGGACGGCGCGGCGCTCACCGACGTCGATCAGCACGCCGGGGAAGTCCAGCGGGGTGCCGTCGGCAGCGTGATCCACCCGGCCGTTGGCTTCGATCCAGTAGTACTGGCCGTCAGCGCGTTTGACTCGGTACTGATGGGCGTAGGCACCGCCGCGCTGGCAGGCCTCGTCGATGGCCGCGATCAACCCGGCGCGGTCCTCCGGGTGCACGGTGGTCACCACCTGTTCGAGACTCAGCCCGACCCGACCCATCGCCGGGTCCAGGCCGAACGCCAACGCAAAGGCCTCATCGACCGTGAAGCGGTCGTGCACCAGGTCCCAGTGCCAGGTGCCGATGATGGCGCCGGCGGCCAGGGCCAGTTGCACCCGTTCGACGTTCTCGCGCGCCAGCTGCTCGCTGACCAGCAAGCGCTCCTGCGCATTACGCCGCTCGGTGACATCGTTGAAGAAGATGCCGATCTGCCGCGCCTGCGGCTCGCCCACGCGCACAGCGCGCACGTCGAACCAGCGGGCGAACGGCTTGGAATAGTTCTCGAACTGGCTCGATTCGCCGGTCTTGGCCACGTGGCCATACATCTGGAACCAGAACGGTTCCAGGTCCGGGGCGTATTCGGTGACCCACTTGCCTTGCAGGTTGACCCCGGCCTGGCGTTCAAACGCCGGGTTGACCTCGATGAAGCGGTAGTCCACAGGATCGTCGTTCTGGTCGAACTTCACCTCGACGATGGCAAAGGCGGTCTCGATGATCCCGAGCATGGTCCGAAAGCGTTCTTCGCTGCGGCGCAGGGCGGTTTCGGCCGAGCGCATGCGAGTCATGTCGAGCATGGCGCCGATCATGCGCACGGCGTTGCCTTCGGCGTCGCGGCTGACGTGGCCGCGGTCGAGCACTTCGGCGTAGGAACCGTCGGCGCGTTCGAACCGATAGCCGTCGCTCCACGTGGTGCCGACGCCGTCGATCACCTCGCGCAGGGAGGTGCTGATGCGTGCGCGGTCGTCAGGGTGGATGTGCGCCATCCACCACTGGTGGCGCATCTGGCCGTGGTCGATAGGGTGACCGTAAGCCTCGTGCAGGGCGTCGTTCCAGAGCACGTGGCTGCTGCGCAGGTCCCAGTCCCAGATGGCGTCGTTGGTCGCTTTGGCCGCCAGGCGGTGACGTTCCTGGGCCTCGGCAATGGCCTTGCCGGCCAGATGCTCGTGGGTGCGGTCACGGAGGATCTTCATGAAGCCGAGCAGCAGGTCCTGCTCGCTGTACAGCGGCATCATTTCGCCCGAGGCCCAGAAGCGTCCGCCGTCCTTGCGCAGGTGCCAGCGCTCGTCCGAGACGCGGCCATCACGCAGGGCCAGGCGCATTTCTTCGGCCACCCGGCCCCGCGCACGATCTTCAGGCGTGAAGAAACGTTCGGCCCCTTCGCCGCACACTTCCTCGGCGGTCCAGCCCATGACGTGGGTGGCCCCGGCGTTCCAGTCAGTGACGATGCCATTGTGGTCGGTGAGGACGATGGCAAAATCCACGGCGCTTTCAAATACCGCCCACTGGCGCGCGGCGTTCAGCGCACGGCGGTGTCGCTCGCTGGCCGACACGGCCATGGCCCTGTCGTCGACAGGTTGCTCGGGATCGAGCCCCGCGCTGCGCAGCTGTGCGCGCAAGCGCAGCACTTCGGCCTCCAGCGCAGCGCGGTCGAGGGTGTGCAGAACAGGGAACGGCCGGTCGGGGTTATTCATGCTTGGACGTCACAGTGACCGCGTGAGGGTGCTCGGGCGGTTGAAAAGAGGGGGCGGGCGGAAAGGTGCGAGATTACCGGGCAATATGCCATTAGGTCGAGCCTGCGCATGCGCATTGCGCTCAGACTGCCCGGGCAACCCTGCCGAGGGGCCGCCTTGACGCTGCCCTGCGGCGTGGCCGGGCGCTTACGCCGCACCGTGAAACTGCTCATAAGCTTCGCTCTGCAGGCCATCGATCGGCTCGCCTGCCTCGTTGCGCAGGCTGAAATCATGTTGCTCGCCGCCGATGCTGGCGCAGCCGTCGAGCCCCAGCAGCAGTGTGTACATCACGTCGGTGAGCACGCCGTCGAGCAGCGCGTGGAGCTGGCGGGTCTGCACCTCGGACAGCTGCATTGCCGCCAGCTGCGCGCTCACCTGCGTTGCGGGGGTGTGGAGCGATTGCACCGCGGCGGCTTTTTCAGCCTTCCAGAGGGCGACGAATTGCTGGGCGTCCATAGCGGTCTCGTATAAAAGGTGCCGGTGGGCGAGGCCTGCGCGCAGTGCAGGCAGTGCATGACCACGCTGCAGAGGGCGTTGTGCGCCGATACTGCGGGGCACGGCGCTTGGCTGCAGGCTTAGAGCGCCAGGCGCGAACGCTGTTCCCGAGGCCTTGTGTGAAAAGTCGTGCGGCGAAGGTCGGCCCAGGCGCCGGTGGCTTGGCAGCCCCACCCGGTGCTCTGACCCCGCGTGCCTGACTGCCTTGGAGCCTGGCCGAGCCTCAGCGCCTCGCCTAGCTTAGGTGAGGGGGCGCAGGTTCAGTCCGGCTGAGCCGGCTGCTCGCGCGGCGCGGCGAACCACACCGGCCAGGAACTGCGATGCCGGTCGCCAACCTCCACGCAGGCGATCAATTGCTGGCTGGCCAGCGCCGCCTCGCGGTCGGCCTTGGCGGTGCGGTAGCGCACGCTGTGGATGCATTCGCGGTCGCCAAACTCGCAGCGGTTGAGCTGGGTGCCGCCGCAGGGTCCGTTGGCCAGGCCTTTGGGGCAGGTCTCGGGGCAGATGTACAAGGTGTGCTCAAGCCGGCAACTGCCGCAGGTGTCGCAACCCACCAGCGGGCGCTTGACACTGCGCTCAAGGCCATGCAGCCAGCGCGCACCGCGTTCGCCGGCCCACAGCGGTCGCCGGACCAGCCAGGCGAACCCGCGGCTGAGCACCGTGGTGCGGCTGAACAGCTGATGGTGCAGGGCGCCGAGCAGGCGTACCCGGGCCGCTTCCCGGTATGACGGCTGTACCTTGGTTTCACCCAGCCGCCAACTGGCCTGTTCGGGATGGAACGTCACCGGTGCCTCGCCGGGCAGGTTCCAGGCCGCGTCCCAGGCGGCCTGCCATTGCGCCGGGTGCTGGATCTCGGCCCGACATTGCTCGATGGCTGCCTCCAGCGCGTCCATGTGCGCCGGCTCATGCAGGCCGGACACATGCACCCCGGCGTAGCCGATGCGCGCCAGCTCGGTCACCTGCAAGGCCAGCCGTCGGATGCTGCGCGCCTGGGCAAAGGCCTTGGACTCGGCCGCTTCGGCGGCCAGCATCTGCAGCATCGAAGGCGACACGGTCACGCCGGCGACGTGCTGGAGCATCTTCGCCCGCCCGTGGGTCACGGCGATCAGGCAGGCGATCAGTGGCTTGGGCACCGGCTGGCGCTGCATCCACTGCAGGGCCTCGATGTGCTTGTCCATGTCGAAACCCAGCTGCAGGTCGAGAAAGTCCGCGCCGGCCTGGAGCTTCTTCGTCGCCTTGAAGTACTGCGCGCCGCCTTCTTCCTCGCGGTACTTGAACGGATTGAGCGCCGCACCCAGCAGCCAGTCGGGCCGCGCCTGGCGCACGATCTGCAGCGCGGCCACCGATTCCAGGTAGCGCACCGGATGCTCGCCCGGTCGATGGCCGTGCAGGCGGTCGCCGGTGAGCAGCAGCAACTGGTCGAGGCCGGCGGCGTCCATCTGCTCAAGCTGGGCCAACAGGTCCTGCCGCTCGCGGTCCTTGCCGGAAAAGTGCAGCAGCGTCGGCACGCGCTCAGGCAGGCTGGCATGGGCCTCGAGCGGCGACAGATCGAGGCGGCTGCCAACACGATCGCCCATCGACACGGTCAACGGCCAGCCGCACAGCTCGACCCGCGCCATCATCGTCGCCACCGCAGCGAAGCGCGCAGCAGACGGCTTGGGCACGAACTCCAGGATGCAGGCAAAGCGGCCTTGTTGCAGGGCGGTCTTGAGGGTGTTCATCGCAGGGTGCCTGGCCATCGAAACGCTATAGTGTGCCCGAATGCCAGGGTGGCCGTTGTCCCGCCGCGCAGCCGGCGCCCCTGAACCCGACATGGCCAGCCAAGGCAGACCGCCGGTCGCATGCCGCCCCACTCGACTGAACGGTCACCGCCCCCAGGGGTTCTTCCACTAAGGTGCTCAGAGCTGCGCTGAACACCTCCCGACCTCTGAGCACCTGCCTGTGCGTCAGGGGCGTTGGCACAGGCTGCATGCGGTGACCCAAGCAGGCGCAAGCCTGTCACGCCCGCCGATCACGCGCCCGGTGTCAGGTGTCTGCCTCGCAGCGCACTGGCTACGAGAGGTTGGCGACATGTCCTTGATTGGCGTCTCACTACTGGAAATGCGACAGATGATCGAGCAGGCCTGCCTGCCGGATCGCTGTGAAGTCTCTTGCCCGGATGGGGTCTGCCTGACCATTCGTCTGGGCCAGGGTGAAACCCTCGATAACTGCGTGACGCTGACCGGCGTCCCGATCGACAGCCTCAACAACTGTCGTGATGTGGTCGGCCTGGTGGGCCAGTTGCGCCAGCGCCAACGCCTGCAGGGCGGCGCATCGGTGAACCGGGCCCGCGCATGAGGCCGGGGCGCTGCGCCCCGGCCTGATACGCTCTTTCATCCCTGTTCCAGGCACTGCGCCAAAAAGCGCGCGGTCTGGCTGCCTTTACAGGCAGCCACTGCCTGCGGCGTGCCGCTGGCGACTACGCGGCCGCCGCCGTTGCCCGCGCCAGGGCCAATGTCGATTACCCAGTCGCTCTGCGCCACCACGCGCATGTCGTGCTCGACGACCAGTACGCTGTGCCCGGCATCGACCAGGTGGTTGAGCTGCAGCAACAAACGGTCGACGTCTTCGGGATGCAGCCCGGTGGTGGGCTCGTCCAGCACGTACAGGGTCGCGCCGCGCGCCTGGCGCTGCAGCTCGGTGGCCAGCTTGATGCGCTGCGCTTCACCGCCCGACAGTTCGGTGGCTGGCTGCCCAAGGCGCAGGTAGCCCAGGCCGATGTCTTCCAATACCTGCAAGCTACGGCCAATGGCCGCTTGGTTGCTGAACACCTCCAGCGCCTGGCTGACGGTGTGCTGCAACACCTGGGCGATGGTCAGGCCCTGCCAGGTGATGGCCAAGGTCTCGGGGTTGTAGCGGGCGCCGTGGCAGGTGGGGCAGGGTGCATACACGCTAGGCATGAACAGCAACTCGACGCTGACGAAGCCTTCGCCCTCGCAATGCGGGCAGCGGCCCTTGGCGACGTTGAAGGAAAAACGTCCGGCATCGAAGCCGTGGGCCTTGGCCTCAGCCGTGTTGGCGAACAGCTTGCGCACGTGGTCGAACAGGCCGGTATAGGTGGCCAGGTTCGAGCGTGGAGTACGGCCGATCGGCTTCTGGTCGACATCCACCAAGCGCTTGAGGTGTTGCAGACCGGCCGTGATCTGCCCCGCGCTGGGCCGTTCGGCATCATCTTCCAGCGTGGCGGCATCCTGCTCGGCAGGCGCTTGCCCGCGGCCCAGATGAGCACCCACCAGCTCCAGCAGCGCCTGGCTGACCAGGCTGGATTTGCCCGAACCGCTGATACCGGTGACCGAGGTGAAACAGCCCAGCGGTAGGGCCACGTTCAATTGCTGCAGGTTGTTGCGGGTGATGCCCTCCAGGTGCAGCCAGTGCGCCGGCTCACGGGGGGCGCGTGCGCTGCCGGTGTGCTCGGCGAACAGATAGGGTCGTGTGCGCGACTCGGTCACCTTCGCCAGCCCTGCCGGCGGGCCGCTGTACAGCACGCGCCCGCCGTGTTCCCCGGCCGCCGGGCCGACGTCCACCAGCCAGTCGGCGCGGCGCATGGTCTCGACGTCGTGCTCGACCACGTACACCGAGTTGCCCGCCTGCTTGAGCCGTTGCAAGGCGCTGTACAGCGCTTCGCTGTCGGCGGGGTGCAGCCCGGCAGAAGGCTCGTCGAGCACGTAGATCACGCCGAACAGCTGCGCGTTGAGCTGGGTGGCCAGGCGCAAGCGTTGCAGCTCGCCCGACGACAAGCTGGGCGTGCTGCGGCCCAGCGACAGGTAGCCCAGGCCCAGGTCGAGCAGGCTCTGCAGACGCTGCAGCAGTTCTTCAGCGATGCGTTGGGCAGCCAGTTGCTTTTCCGCCGACAGCGCAGGGGCAGTGGAGGCGCTGGCAGAGTGCCCGCTGAGGACCCGGCGCAGCACCTGGCCCAACTCGGCCAGGCTCAGTTGCGACAGCTCGGCGATGTCCAGGCCATCGAAGGTCACGCTCAGTGCCGCTGGCTTGAGCCGTTTGCCGCCACACGCCGGGCATGGGCCGGGGCGCATGAACTGCGACACACGCTGGCGCATCTGCGCGCTCTGCGAGTGCATGAAGGTATGCAGCACATAGCGTTTGGCGCCGCTGAAGGTGCCTTGGTAACTGGGTTCGAGCTTGCGCTTGAGCGCCGTGCGGGTCTGCGCGGGCGTGAGGCCGGCGTAGACGGGAACGGTCGGCGTCTGATCGGTGAACAGAATCCAGTCGCGCTCGGCTTGGGGCAGATCACGCCACGGCACGTCGACGTCATAGCCCATCGTCACCAGGATGTCGCGCAGGTTCTGCCCTTGCCAGGCCGGCGGCCAGGCGGCGATGGCGCGCTCGCGAATGCTCAGCGAGGGGTCGGGCACCAAGGTCGCTTCAGTCACCTCATAGACCCGGCCCAGGCCGTGGCACTCGGCGCAGGCGCCCTGCGGGGTGTTGGCGGAGAAGTCCTCGGCGTACAGCATCGGCTGGCCGGCCGGGTAATGTCCGGCCCGCGAATACAGCATGCGGATCGAACTCGACAGCGTGGTCACGCTGCCCACCGAGGAGCGTGCGCTCGGGGTGCCGCGCTGCTGCTGCAAGGCCACGGCGGGCGGCAGGCCTTCGATGGCGTCCACATCCGGCACGCCGGCCTGGTCGATCAGGCGCCGGGCATAGGGTGCGACCGATTCGAAATAGCGGCGCTGGGCCTCGGCGTACACCGTCGAGAACGCCAGGGAAGACTTGCCCGAGCCGGACACGCCGGTGAACACCACCAACGCATCGCGGGGGATGTCGACATCGACATGCTTGAGGTTGTGCTCACGGGCGCCGCGCACTTTGACGAAACCGGTGGGCTGGAAGGGTAAAGGCGGCTTGGGAGGCATGGGGCATCCTGTCACGTGTTGATTGCACAGGGTGCGCGCCGCGCGTTCGATACCGATTGTCTGTGCGGCGGCGCAGCCCTGAGGGCTGAAGACTCTCCCACAGGGACCGTGCCGGTTCGACAGACGTTCAAGCGGTTTACCGACTCAGGCGTTCAAGGCCAGGCCTTGTTGCAGCCGCTCGAGCATTGCCGTGCGCAGGGCATGCGGGCGTTTGATCCGCAGCGCGCCGGCATGCGCGAGCAGCCAAGCCATCAGGTTGGCATCCTCGGCCAGCGTGGCCCAGAGGTGCGCGCCGCCGTTTTCATCGCTTCGCAGGTGCATGTCGGGCGATAGCGGTGCGTCGCGCAACTGGCTGGCCAGAGCCGCGTTCACCCACAGGTACAGTTCCAGCCTCGGCGCGGCGCTGTCCTGCCGCGGGTCAGCCAAGGTTTCAGGCTCCAGGCCCTGCAAGCCCAGCTCGGGCAGCAAGTACCAGCCAAAGGGTGTGCCTTTGTCGTTGCAGCGCAGCGGAAACAGCGTCGACAACTCGTTGAGATCACGTTCGATGGTGCGTTTGCTGGTGCTGTGGCCAGCTTCGCTCAGGGCGCGGTGCAGGTGGGTCGAGGTGGTCCCGGGGTGCTGGGTGGGCAGCAGTTTGAGCAGTTGCCACTGACGGGCGATGGTGTGGCGGGTGGAGTTGCTGGGCAAGGGGCGGTCCGGTAGTGGCACATGGCTATGCTTGCAGCATAGCGTGCGCCGCGGCCCGCGCCAAGCACCGTACGCCAGCGTGTCGGGGCGTGCAGTGGCTGGGATTGACGGCGCGTTGCAGAGGGGTCAGAGCAACTGCCCCTGCTGGCTCGGGTGGCATCGAGCGCAGTGTGCTGCGCCGCAGGCACTGCGCTGGGGCAACCGGCACTGGCAGCAGACCCCGCCTGACCGAGACCTGGGCCCCCAATAGCAGCCTCTGCTACAGACGCTGCACGGTGCGGCAGGGCTGCAGGCACCGTGCGATCGGCCGTGCCGTTTAGAAGGTGTACGCCACACCCGCTTGAACGGTGCGCGGCGCACCGGGGTAGGCGTAGGTGTTGAACGCGCCTTCGTCATAGCCTTTGTTGAACGCGTTCTTCAGGTCGAGGTTCAGGCGTACATGCTCGTTGACCTTGTAGTAGCTGAGCAGGTCGACGACGCTGTAGCGGTCCATGGTGTAGGTCACCGCTTCGGTCTGGCCGTTGCGGTCGTCCACATACTTCAGGCCCACGCCCAAGCCCAGGCCCTTGGCGAAGCCGTCCTGGAACTCGTAGGTGTTGAGCAGGCTGAAGCTGTTGCGCGGGATGTTGGCCAGGCGGGTGCCGGAGGGCAGGCGGTTGTCCTTGGTGACTTCGGCGTCCACGTAGGCATAGCCGCCGATCATGCGCCACTCGGGGGTGATGTTGCCGGCCACGTTGAGGTCGAAGCCGCGGCTGCGGACTTCCCCCGCAGCGATGCTGTAGTTCGGGTCGACCGGGTCGCGGGTGAGCACGTTTTCTTTGTCGATGTGGTAGATCGCGGCGTCGACGCTCAACTGGCGGTCCAGCGCTTCCCACTTCACGCCCAGCTCGTAGGACTTGCCTTTTTCCGGATCGAAACCGCCGCCCTCGCGCGCCGCGCCAGTGTTGGGCTTGAAGGAGCGGGCCGTGTTGGCATAGACCGCCACGGTGTCGGTCAGGTCGTAGATCAGGCCCAGCCGCGGGGTGACGCCGTTTTCAGCGTTATCGAAGTCACGCGTGTTGGAAATGTGGTCGTCATAGTCATGCTCGAAACGCTCGAAACGCACCCCTGCCAGGGCTTTGAGCCGCTCGGTCAGGGCGACCTGGTCCTGGATGAAGAACGCCCAGGTCTGGAGATTTTCCTTGTCCCAGGTAGTGGTGCGCGTCAGGGGTGGGCGCGGCTGGCCCAATACCGGGTTGTAGATGTCGATCGGGTAGGTGCCAGGCGCGGCAGACGAGCGCTGGATGATCGAGTTGTAGTCGTAGTCTTCGTACTCGATGCCGGTCAGCAAGGTATGCGAGAACCGTCCGGTATCGAAGTGGCCGGTCAGGTTCAGTTGATAGTCGCGATCAGTCCACTCCAGCTTGCGGTAGTTGAAGTTGCGCTGCAGGGTGCGGCCGTCCACCGGTGCACCGTTGGCCTCCACCGCATTGCCTTTCAAGCTGCCGTCGAGCCACTGCATGCCGCCGCCCAGGGTCCAGTCATCGTTGAGCTGATGCTCGAAGCGCAACTGGGCCATGTCGTTGTCGTTGTGCAACAGGTTGTCGCTGCCCGTTTCCCAGATGTAGGTGTCGCGCGAAGCGCTGCCGGACTGGGTGCTGTAGCGCGTCAGACCGCGGTCGAGCGGGTGGTTGTTGCGCATGAAATCGCCTTCGAAGACGATCTTGGTGCTGTCATTGACCTGCCAGCTGATCACCGGCGCCACGTCGTAGCGCTCGGTTTCCACGTCGTCGCGGAAGCTGTCGCCGCCTTCGCCGAGCAGGTTCAGGCGGTAGGTCAGGCTGCCGTCCTGGTTCAGCGCGCCGGTGGCATCCAGCGTGCCGCGGTAGAGGCCGTGGTCGTCGATCTGGCTGCCGAGGGTGACCTTGGATTCGGCCTGCGGCTGCTTGCTGACGATATTGAACGTGCCGCCGGGGTCGCCACGGCCATACAGAGCGCTGGCCGGGCCGCGGATCACTTCCAGGCGCTCGACGGTGTTGGCGTCGGGGGCGTTGGGGTAGCCGCGGTTGATCGGGAAACCGTTGCGGTAGTACTCGCCGGTGGTGAAGCCGCGCACGGTCACGGTGGTCAGGCCCTGGCCGCCGAAATTGTTGGCCCGGCCGACGCCGCCGGCGTAATCCAGGGCGTCTTGCAGGCGAGTGGAGCTGGTGTCTTCGATCACATCGCGGGGCACCACGCTGACCGACTGCGGGGTTTCGTGCAGCGCCGTGTCAGTGCGCGTGGCACTGGCCGAGCGCGTGGCCTTGTAGCCCTGCACTGGGCCGTCGGCCCGCTCGAAATCGCTGTCTGCACTGATGTTGACGGCATCGAGCTGGATGTTGCCGGGCGTGACCGGGGCTTGCGCGGCCCAGACCAAGGTGGGGGAGACGGGGAGTAAGCACAGCGAAACGAGCGAACGACGCATCTGGCAAGGGTCCTGAGGAATTATTAGTAAGGACGTGTAGGAAAAATCGCCGAGATGGTATCTGCAAAGTATTCGCATTTACAATGGATTTTGGTGTGCCACATACCGGGGCGCTTTCAGGCGCATCAGTGCGCATCTGCACGGAGCGACACACGATGAACGTCTGCCGCGCCAAGCATCGCGCTGCGGGGCAGCGCGTGCAACCTGTGAGCAGAACGATCCACAGCGCAGGAGCCCACGAATCTGCGTTCGATTCCCCGTAGCTGAATCCTTTCTGCCAACCGCACAGCTGCCGCAGTGCCGGGTTGCTGCTACGCACCTCGGCGCGTACCATGCTCGGCACTCTTTCCTAATAAAAATGCGAGTCGGCGCCTTCAACAGGCTGCTGGCGCATTGCCCATTGCTGCGTTTTGGAGATCGACACCTCGCCCATGAATGGTCCAGTTCCTACCTCGATGCCTGCCCCGGAAGGTGGCGGCAGTTGGCTGAGCGTCATCGCCCTGGCGTTGGCAGCGTTCATCTTCAACACCACCGAGTTCGTACCGGTGGCCCTGCTCAGCGACATCGGCCGCAGCTTTACCATGACCCCGGCGCAGGTCGGGCTGATGCTCACCATCTATGCCTGGGTCGTGGCGCTGGCCTCGCTGCCGATGATGCTGATGACCCGCAACATCGAACGGCGCCGCCTGCTGACCGTGGTGTTTCTGGTGTTCATCGTCAGCCATGTGCTGTCGTGGCTGTCGCAGAGCTTTGCCATGCTGCTGGTCAGCCGCATCGGCATCGCCCTGGCCCATGCTGTGTTCTGGGCCATTACCGCTTCGCTGGCCGTGCGCGTGGCGCCACCGGGCCAGCAAGCCAAAGCGCTGGGGCTGCTGGCCACCGGCACCACGCTGGCGATGGTCCTCGGTATTCCGCTGGGCCGCGTAGTGGGCGAGGCCCTGGGCTGGCGCATGACGTTCCTGGGCATCGCTGCGGTGGCCCTGGCCACGTTGCTCTGCCTGTTCAAGTCGCTGCCGCTGCTGCCCAGCCAGAACTCGGGCTCGCTGCGCAGCCTGCCGATCCTGTTCCGCCGCCCGGCGCTGGTCATCACCTACCTGTTGGTGACCCTGGTGATCACCGCGCAGTTCACCACCTACAGCTACATCGAACCCTTCGCCCTGGACGTGGCGAAGATCAGCGGCGAGCGCACCACGCTGCTGCTGTTGCTGTTCGGCGGTGCCGGGCTGTTCGGCTCGGTGCTGTTCAGTCGCTACAGCGAGCGCTTCCCCCACGGGTTCCTGCTCGGCGCCATCGGCCTGCTCGCCGCCTGCCTGCTGCTGATGCTGCCGTTGTCGGGCAACTTCTATGTATTCGCGGCGCTGAGCATGTTCTGGGGCATCGCCATCCTCAGCTTCAGCCTGGCGCTGCAGGCCAAGACCCTCAAGCTCGCCAGCGACGCCACCGACGTAGCCATGGCGCTGTTCTCAGGCATCTACAACATCGGCATCGGTGGCGGCGCCTTGCTCGGCAGCATCGTCAGTACCCAGCTGGGTGTCGCCAACATCGGTTGGGTCGGCGGTAGCGTGGCGGTAGTCGGGCTGCTGCTGGCCCTGGCCAGCACGCGCACACTGACCCAGCCGGGGGCAGCGAGCGCCTGACCGGGCGCCTCACAGTAGGCTGAGCCAGGCCGAAACCAGCAACAGCCCGGCCAACGCGCGATGCAACGCACGCACCGTCCCCGGCGCCTGCAGCCACCGCGCGCTGCGGGCGCCGAGCCAGGCCCAGGTGGCCATGCACGGCAGCGCCACCAGCAAAAACACCAGTGCCAGCAGCCAGATGGGCCGCGTGGGGCTGGCGAACACACCGATCACCGCCACCGCCATCCACCATACCTTCGGGTTGAGCACTTGCAGCGCTGCCGCAGCGCCAGGGCCGAAGCGTCGCGCCTGGGCCTGCTGCACCGGGGTATCGGCACTGCGCAGCATCTGCAGCGCCAGCCAGCTCAGCCAGGCCACGCCGAGCCAGCCCAGGGCGCGCTGCACCTGCGGCTGGCCCAGCAGCCAGTCCCCGAGTCCCAGGCCTACCACCAGCACGATGCCTGCCGCCGCACTGCACGCGGCCAACACCGGCAGCAGGCTGGCACGCCAGCCGCGCTGCGCGGCATGGGCCAGGATCAACAGGTTGGTCGGCCCGGGGCTAATGCTGGCGGCCAGGGCGAAGAGGGCGAAAGGCAACAGGGTGTCAGGCATGGGCGCGGGCTCCGCAACGATTGAAGCCCCATGCTGCAGGCCCGCGCCGGTTCAGTCTGGAAGCTTTGTGCAGCGCCTGCGGTAGTCGGCCGGGGTCAGCCGATAGGCACGGCGGAACCAGCGCCCCAGGTGGCTCTGGTCAGCAAAGCCCAGGCGCGAGGCCACGTCAGCCGGCGTCTGCCCTTGCGCCAGCCACTGCCGGGCCTGGGCCAGGCGCAGCTGGATGAGGTAGGCGTGGGGCGCGGTGCCATAGGCGGCCTTGAAAGCGCGGGTCAGGCGGTAACGGTCTGTGCTGCAGGCGGCGGCCAGTTCCTCAAGGCCGATGTCCTGATGGGCATGCGCGTGCAGGTAGTCCCGCGCCCGTTGAGCGGTCAGCGGCAGGCGCGGGTCCGGGTGCAGGCGCTTGCGCCAGTGCAGGTGGCGGGTGAGGGCGGCCAGCAGGTCATCGCTGGCAGTCTGGCGAACGATGCGCAGCTCCTGGTCATGCAGCGCGTGGAACGCACGCAAGGTGGCGCCGGCTAGCACTGGGTCGCCGCTCAAGGTGTCGGCAAATCCTGGTAACGCCTGCGCCGGCACCTGTTCGAATACCGCGCGCAGCTCGCGCTCCAGCCAGTGCGGGTCCAGGTACAGCATCGAGTAGGTGAAACCCTCGGCCGTGGGCGCATGGCCGTCATGCAGCTCGCCGGGTTCGAGCATGAACACCTGTCCCGGCGTGCTCTGGTG
The DNA here is from genome assembly GCF_034427815.1 of Pseudomonas gebzensis. Lineage (NCBI taxonomy): Bacteria > Pseudomonadati > Pseudomonadota > Gammaproteobacteria > Pseudomonadales > Pseudomonadaceae > Pseudomonas > Pseudomonas gebzensis. Next base: position 195,404 of record NZ_JAXQNS010000006.1, on the reverse strand, counting down.
CCGCACGCGGCGGCAGTTGAACTGCTGCACGCCTTGCTCGGTGACGCCGACCAGCACGCTGTCGTGCCAATGTGGGTCATAGGCATGGCCCACAAAATGCGCACGCACCGACTCGATGCCGGTGGCGGCGTCCTGGTTGAGGTCGATCCAGTTGCTCATGCGGGGTCTCTGCGTGGGGTGAGGGTCGGGCAAGTGCGCACGGTTCAGGGTTCGCCATAAGCTGCGGGCGTGAGTGGCTGACTCGATACCCAATGGGTATCTACCGCGCCGGCACGTTCCGTCAACAGGCTAACGGCACGCCATAGCTGGCGTCTGGAACATCTGTGCACCCCGTAAGAGCACGCCGCTGTGTCACGACCGCGCACCCACCTCATCCAGCGCCAACGGGTGCAGCGCGCGAAAATGCTGCGCCTCTTCCACCAGCCAGTCATGCACCGCGCGCGCCCCGGGTTGCAACAGCCCGGCCTGGGAATACAGCAGCACATAGCGCTTGTGATTGGCGATGGGCACGCCGAACGGCACGATCAGCGCGCCGCGCTCAAGCTCGTCATTGAGCAGCGTGCGCCGGGCGATGGCCACGCCTACCCCGGCAATCGCCGCCTCGATGCTCAGATGATTGCGATTGAAGGTGTGGCCGCGGCGCACGTTGAGCCCGCGCGCGCCGATGCCATCGAGGTAGAACTCCCATTCGGCGTACTCCGAGCTGCCGCGCCAGGCGGTGATGTCGTGCAGCAGCGGATAGTGCACCAGGTCGGCCGGGCCGTGCAGCGGCGGGCGGCCACGCAGCAGGGCCGGGGAGCAGACCGGGAAGATCTGCTCGTCCAGCAAGGGTGTCGAGAGCATGCCCGGATAGCTGCCGTCGTTGAGGTCGATGGCCAGGTCGAACTCGTCTTGATGCAGGGCCTGGCTGCTGTCCTCGGCCACCAGGCGCAGTTCGATGTCCGGGTAGCGCTGCTGGAACCGCGGCAGGCGCGGCGTCAGCCATTTGGCCAGGAAGGACGGAATCGAGCGCAGGCGCAAGGTGCCGCGGATGTCGCCGGCGTCCAGGCGTCGCAGCTCGGCCTCGATGCTGCCATAGGCTTCCGTCACGGTCAGCGCCAGGCGCTGGCCCTCGGCGGTCAGTTCCACGCCCCGCGCGCGGCGCACGAACAAGCGAAACCCGAGGCGCTCTTCCAGTTGGCGCATCTGCTGGCTCACCGCACCTGGGGTGATGTGCAGCTCCTCGGCGCAGCGGGTGAACGACAAGTGCCGCGCGGCACAGGCAAACACGTGAAGCCAGACATACACCTGACCGTTCAACTGACCTTTCATGGTTTAGTCCTGCTAAAGGCTTGCTTAGGAAATGTCGTTGGTCATTGTAGGGGATAGGGAACACCATAGCCTGCAACAACAGCAATTACAGGCGTCGCGCCCCGGCGCACGGCAGTCGCATCGTGAGGTATTAGCATGGCTATCAGTGTTTTCGACCTTTTCAAGATTGGCATCGGCCCCTCGAGCTCCCACACCGTGGGGCCCATGCGCGCTGCTGCCACCTTTGCTCAGGCGTTGCGCAGCCAAGGTGTGCTGGAGCAGGTCACCCGCGTTGAAGTGCGCTTGTACGGCTCGCTGTCGGCCACTGGCATCGGCCACGCCACCGACCGTGCCTGTCTGCTGGGCCTGATGGGCCAGTGGCCCGACCAGATCGACCCGCACAGCATCGAGCCGCGGATCGCCCAGTTGCTCGAGGAAAAATGCCTGATGCTCAACGGCAGCCAGCCGGTGGAATTCGACTACGCCCGCGACATGCGTCTGCTCGACGAAGACCTGCCGTACCACCCCAACGCCATGACCCTCGAAGCCTGGAGCGCTGAGCAGACCCTGCTGAGCCAGACCTACTATTCGGTGGGCGGCGGTTTCATCATCGAACAGAGCGAGATCGATGCGCCGGCCCGCACGCAAGGCCAGGTCGAGTTGCCGTACGAATTTTCCTCCGGCGACGAGCTGATGGCCCTGTGCAAAACCTACAGCCTCAGCGTCAGCCAGCTGATGATGGCCAACGAGCGGGCCTGGCGCTGCGAAGAAGAAATCCGTTCCGGCCTGCTGAAAATCTGGGCGGCCATGCAGCAATGCGTGGAAAACGGCCTGCACAATGAAGGCATTCTACCGGGCGGCCTCAAGGTCAAGCGCCGCGCCGCCAAGCTGCACCGCAGCCTGCAGGAGATCGGCAAACCCAACGTCATCGGCTCGACCCTGAGCGCCATGGAGTGGGTCAACCTGTTCGCCCTGGCCGTGAATGAAGAAAACGCCGCTGGCGGGCGGATGGTCACCGCGCCCACCAATGGCGCGGCCGGCATCATCCCTGCGGTGTTGCACTACTACATGAAGTTCAACCCCGGCGCGTGTGACGACGACGTGGTCAACTTCCTCCTGGCGGCGGCAGCGGTCGGTATTCTGTGCAAGAAAAACGCCTCGATTTCCGGCGCCGAAGTGGGCTGCCAGGGCGAAGTCGGCTCGGCCTGTTCCATGGCCGCCGCAGGCTTGGCCGATATCCTTGGCGGCACACCGGCGCAGGTCGAGAACGCTGCCGAGATCGCCCTCGAGCACAACCTGGGCCTGACCTGCGACCCGGTCGGCGGCTTGGTCCAGGTGCCGTGCATCGAGCGCAACGCCATCGCGGCCGTGAAAGCCATCAACGCGGTGCAGATGGCGCTGCGCGGCGACGGCGAGCACTTTATCTCCCTCGACCGGGTGATCCGCACCATGCGCGATACCGGCGCCGACATGCACGCCAACTACAAGGAAACCTCGCGCGGCGGCCTGGCAGTGGCGTTCGTCGAGTGCTGATGAACCTGGCGCCATGAAAAACGGCGCCGAGGCGCCGTTTTTTTGGTGCGATGTTGCCTGATCAGACCACAACGCCCTGGCTGCGCAGGTAGTCGTCGTAGGTGCCGCTGAAATCAACCACACCATCGGCACTGAGCTCGAGGATGCGGGTGGCCAGCGACGACACGAACTCACGGTCGTGGCTGACGAACAGCAACGTACCCGGGTAGTTCTCCAGCGCCAGGTTCAGCGCCTCGATCGATTCCATGTCCAGGTGGTTGGTGGGTTCGTCCATCACCAGCACGTTGGGCTTTTGCAGGATCAGCTTGCCGAACAGCATGCGCCCTTGTTCGCCACCGGAGATGACCTTCACCGACTTCAGGATCTCGTCGTTGGAGAACAGCATCCGGCCCAAGGTACCGCGAATCACCTGCTCGCCGCTGGTCCACTGGCCCATCCAGTCGAACAGGCTCACGTCGTCTTCGAAGTCATGGGCGTGGTCCTGGGCGTAGTAGCCCACTTCCGCGCTGTCGGTCCACTTCACGGCGCCGTGATCGGGCTGCAGCTCACCGACCAGGGTGCGCAGCAGGGTGGTCTTGCCGATGCCGTTGGGGCCGATGATGGCCACACGCTCGCCGGCTTCGACGGTGAAGCTGAAGTCCTTGAACAGCACTTTGTCGTCGAACGATTTGCCCATCTTCTCGATGGTCACCGCCTGACGGTGCAGCTTCTTGGTCTGCTCGAAGCGAATGAACGGGCTGACCCGGCTCGACGGCTTGACTTCGGCCAGCTCGATCTTGTCGATCTTCTTGGCGCGCGAGGTGGCCTGCTTGGCTTTCGAGGCGTTGGCCGAGAAGCGGCTGACGAAGGTCTGCAGCTCAGCGATCTGCGCTTTTTTCTTGGCGTTGTCCGACAGCAACTGCTCACGGGCCTGGGTGGCCGCGGTCATGTATTCGTCGTAGTTGCCCGGGAAAAGACGCAGCTCGCCGTAGTCCAGGTCGGCCATGTGTGTGCAGACGCTGTTGAGGAAGTGACGGTCGTGGGAAATGATGATCATGGTGCTGTTACGCGCCGTCAGAATCGTTTCCAGCCAGCGGATGGTGTTGATGTCCAGGTGGTTGGTCGGCTCGTCGAGCAGCAGCACGTCCGGGTCCGAGAACAACGCCTGGGCCAGCAGCACACGCAGCTTCCAGCCCGGCGCCACTTCGCTCATGGGGCCGAAGTGCTGCTCCAGCGGAATGCCCAGGCCCAGCAGCAGCTCACCGGCGCGCGATTCGGCGGTGTAACCGTCCATCTCGGCAAACTCGGTTTCCAGCTCGGCGACGGCCATGCCGTCGTCTTCGGTCATTTCCGGCAACGAATAGATGCGATCACGTTCAGCCTTGACCTTCCACAGCTGGCCATGGCCCATGATCACGGTATCGATCACGGTAAACTGCTCGTAGGCGAACTGATCCTGGCGCAGCTTGCCGAGCCGGGTGTTGGGCTCGAGCATGACCTGGCCGCCACTAGGGTCCAGGTCGCCGCCGAGGATTTTCATGAACGTGGACTTGCCGCAGCCGTTGGCGCCGATCAGGCCGTAGCGGTTGCCGTTGTTGAATTTGACCGAGACGTTTTCGAACAGGGGCTTGGCGCCGAACTGCATGGTGATGTTAGCGGTAGATATCAAGTGCTTGTCCTGCGGGGGTGGCAGAGGTGTATTGAGTCCCTGTCGTGCGCCTTGGGCCAGTGCTGGGCCAATTCGACTCGGGGCGATAGCTTCTCCAGCTCTCTCCGGTCGGAGGAGGAACTGATCCATTTCGCGTAGGTAGAGAGCACCATCTCGACGCTGTGCCCGAGCGGGTTGGCGACGAACAAGGTTCATCGCAGACCTCAGGCACAGGCTTGCGTAGGTGTGGCGGGTGTCGTACTGGCGACGCTCACGGATGTTCAGCGCGCTGCGCGCCGATTTGAAGGCGGCGATTGTAACACCTGGCTGATTGATCCACAGCCCACCTTTGCTCGGCTTGAAGACGAAAGGGCAGGCGGGGCGACATGCCGGGCGATGTGCCGGCGATGTGCATCGCCGATCAGCCGCGCATTGTTCAAGGCGGCAAAGGCCTTGCCGTGCGCTCACGTAGCCAGCGCTCCTCGCTGGCCACGATTGGCCAACCCGGCAGGCGCCCATTAGACTCTCTGGTTTGCCACTTCGTTGGTGCAGTACGGGTGATTGACGATGGAACGACGTGATACCTCCATGTTGCCCCGTTACATGTTCAGCTTGGGGCCTGCTTTCAAACGGTGGCGTTTGCTACGCGGTATCAAGCAGTTACATGCTGCGCAGATAATCGGGGTCGGACAATCCACCATCTCCAGGTGGGAAAGTGATGAGCTGGTGCTCGATGAAAAATACGACGCTGCGGTCATGCACGTGCTCGGCGCCCGGCTGACCAGCGCACAGGATGCAGTGCTGGCAAGATTGATCAAAAGCAGTTCCAAACCGATGCATCTGGTGTGTGATTTGAGTCACAGACTGTTGGCCTTCTCTGAAAGCCGGGGCGTCGAGTTCGGTCCTGATGCTCAAGCATTGCTGGGCCACTCGCTGTGGCAGTACGCGACCGAGGAGATCGTCGAGGCCGAAGAGCAGGTCAGGCGGCAAGGGTGGAATGCGCAAAACGGCAGCGTACAGTTTTGCACTGGGCACAATCATTCGTCCGTCGTCCCTATCTACGACAGTCTCTGCACCTGGACTCGCCTTACCTTATCGGACGGCACATTTGCTCGGCTCGTGGAAACAGAATGTGTGCCCGAGGGTGAACGTTCCACGCATATTTTATGCGTGGACGAGCACGAGCCCCAGCTCTTAGAGTGCAAAAAATCTGAGGGGTAAGCGATGGACGTTGAACTTCTGAAGAAGCGCCTGACATTCATAGAGCATGTGGAGCGTCTCAAGTCCACGTTGCGAACCGGCTGTAGCGCTACAGGCAGAAACGAAAGCACTGCAGAGCACAGTTGGCGGCTTGCCTTGATGGCCATGGTCTATGCCGACGCGCTGTGCGGTGTCGACCCGTACAAGCTATTGAAGATGTGCATCATCCATGACTTGGGTGAAGCCGTGAGCGGCGACGTGCCAGCGCTGCAAAAGACGGCGCTGCCCAATCACCATCAGCAGGAGCGCGCCGACGTGCTCGAACTGGTGCGCCACCTGGACGCAGCGGCGGCGGCGCAAATCATCGCGTTGTATGACGAGTATGAGGCCGGGCACACCCCTGAGTCCAAGGCCGCCAAAGCGCTCGACCGGCTGGAAACCATTCTGCAGCACACCCAGGGCAGCGATCAGCCAGACGTGCAGTTCGACTTCAACTTGAGCTACGGGCGCGTCCACACCGATCACTTTCCTGAGCTGAGGTACGTACGCAGTTTGCTGGATGAGCGAACGCTGCAAATACTGGCGGCGTCAGCGTGAGCACCCCGTCCACTCCAGGCCCGCACCCGGCCTGAACCCACATCGCCGCCGCGTCACGCCGCGCTCGAAGCGCAAACCACCCACCCCGTTATTTCATCCTCACCCATCAAGGAATACCGTTCCAGGCCGATGCAGCCTAAACGCTATCGACTAGACCCTAGCGCCCGCCATCCCCTTGTCCGGTACTCAAGATGCAGCCATCGCGCCTCGACTCCTTCAACAACCTCAGCGTACGCACCAAACTCGCGTTGGGCTTTTCGCTCCTTCTGGCGCTGATTCTGTTGGTCGCCTTCACCGGCTGGCAGACCAGTCAGGCGCTTGCCGAGCGCAATTCGCGCATGCAGGAAGTGGCCAAGCTCAGCACCTTGGCCCGCGACATGCGCATCGAGCGGCTGGTGTATTTCGTCAATGCGTCCGACCAGCAGGCGGGCAAGTGGCTCACGGCGCTCGAGGCGGTGAACGCGCACGTGGAGTCCGTCGCGCCACGTTTCAGGTCGCCGCAAAATCAGGCGCTGATGAACCAGGCAAAGGATCTGCTCAAGGGCTATCGCGGCTTTTATGACCAGGCCGTGGCCGCGACCCGTGAGCGTGAGCAGGCACGCAACGACGCTACGGCGTCGGCTGAAACCATGAACGACGCGCTGCAACGGCTGTGGGATGTGGCCAACGCCGACGGCGGGCGGTATGACGACCGTCAGCAACTGGGCGGCGTGGCGCTGGCGCTGCAGAAAATGCGAATCGCCTTCCGCAGCTATGCCTCGGCGCCCAGCCCGGCGCTGGAAGCGGCGACCCGTGAGGCGGTGGCTGACATGCTCAGCCAGACTGCCGACCTGGCCAGCACCGCACTGGTGCAAACGTACGTGCAGGCGATGGTCAAGGACGTGGATGACTACCAGCAACGTATTCAGCAGACCGTGCAAGCCCAGGCCAAGGTCGATGCCGGGCAGGCGGGGATCAGCAAGGCCATTGCCGACTTGCTGGCCTTGACCGACACACTCACCGCCATCCAGGTGGAGTTCCAGCAGACCGATGTGCGCGATGGCTTGCAGACCTTGCTGATCTGGCTGGCGGTGGCCGTTGCGTTGGGCCTGGCCGCGGCCTGGCTGATCACCCGTTCTATCGTCACGCCGCTGAAGGAAACGGTGGACATCGCCGAGACCGTCGCACGCGGCGACTTCACCCACCGCCAGACCGTCACCCGCACCGATGAGCTGGGCGCCTTGCAGACGAGCATGCAGCGCATGACCCTCAACCTTCACGGCCTGGTCGGCGAGCTGCGTGATGGCGTGGTGCAGGTGGCCAGCGCCGCCGAGCAGCTGTCAGCCGTGACCGAGCAGACCAGTGCCGGGGTGCAGTCGCAGAAAACCGAAACCGATCAGATCGCCACGGCCATGCAGGAAATGACCGCCACCACCCATGAGGTGGCGCGCAACGCCGGGCAAGCTGCGGCGTCTGCGCTGCAAGCCAGCCGTCAGGCCACCCAAGGCGACGAGGCGGTCGACAAGGCGGTTGGGCAGATCGAGCGCTTGGCTGAGGAAATGTCGGCTGCGCAAACGGTGATGAAAACGCTGCGCGGTCATGCCGACAGCATTGGTGGGGTGCTTGACGTGATCAAGTCGGTGTCTGAACAAACCAACCTGCTGGCGCTCAACGCGGCCATCGAAGCGGCGCGCGCGGGTGAGGCGGGCCGTGGCTTTGCGGTGGTCGCCGACGAAGTGCGGGGCCTGGCGCAGCGCACCCGTAGCTCTACGGACGAGATTACCCAGCTGATCGCCGGGCTGAACCAGAGCACCGACCACATGGCCTCTGTGCTGGAGCAGAACGTGCAGTTGACGGGGAACAGCGTGAGTCTGTCGCGCGATGTGGGGCAGATGCTCAAGCAGATCGCGCGCTCGATCAAGGACATCGAGGCCATGAACGAGCAGATCGCCTGCGCGGCCGAGCAGCAAAGTGCGGCGGGCGAACAGATCAGCCGTGGCGTGACCAGTGTTCGGGACATTTCCGATCAGACCGCCGCTTCCAGCGAAGAGACCGCCAGTTCCAGCGCGGAGCTGGCGCGGATCAGTGTACAACTGCAGGCGATGGCGGGGCGCTTCAAGGTGTGAGGCGTTAGAGGGCTGACAACGGTATTGCAGATCGGCGGCCATTCAGGCCGCCGATCTTGTTTCAATGGCAGCACGTTTGACGATCATCACAAGTGTTCAAAGGCTGTTTTTCTTTTATCGACTTTCAAGATTCGATGAACCGCTATTCCCGTCCCGACCAGCACAGCAACAAGACCACACGTTTCCAGAAGTGTTGGCAATCTGCCGCTGAACAGCAAACCCAGTGCAGCCGCAAACACCGACTCCAGCGCCACCAATTGACCGGAAAGCACCATCGGCAGGCGCTGGGTTGCCGCGTTCCATGCCCACGCGCCGATCACCGAAGACACCACAGCGATCAGCAAAGCCCATCCGTAGAGAGCGCCCGCCTCCTGCACGCTGAAACCCAGGCTGGGCAGTTTGAACAGGCCTAGCATCTGCAAAAACGGTATCAGGCAAACACTGCCAAGACCTGCCCCGACCATCATCAATGCCGTCCACAGCCCTGTTGCAGCAGCGGGCAGTTGGTCGAGCGCGCGTTGGTTCAACAGGCTGAAGGCCAGCCACAGCGCCACGGCCAGCGTGGAAAAGAGCACCCCGGCGATCCAGGAATGCACGCCGCTGTGCGCCGGATTCATGCTGCTGATGTGCGTCAACAACAGCCCAAAGGTAATGAACGTCAGTGGTAGCGCGAGACTGCGCCACGGCATGTTCTGGTCTTTTGAATTCCCTAGCAGTGCGACCAGCAGCGGCACCAGCCCAACGGCGGCGGCTGTCAGTACCGGGCCGCCAAAGATCACGCCGGCTGCAATGCAACTTCCGTAGCCCAGATAACCAATGGTTTCCAACGCAGTTCCCAGAAGTTGTCGAGAAACTGACACCAAGCTTAATTGCGCGCGACACAGCACCACGCCGCCAACGCCCAGCAGGCCTGCGATGAGAAACCTGAGCACGGTCAGGTCGTAAATGCTGTAGGCGCCCGTCACATAAGGGGTGATGAAGTTGAGGGCCCAGGCCAGCGTGGCAATAGCTGCCAGTGCTACACCGGCAACAAGGCTGGAGCGAGGAGTAGGCATGCGCTGAGATTCCATTGATGTCCAGGTCAATGTTGCCTAGGGGCATGGCTGTGCTACAAACGAGTTCTCGGGTCTCGATCCATAACGGCTGATTATGAATTCACTCAGAATGACACTGCCACCGCTGGCGAGCCTCTTGCCCTTTGAGGCGGCGGCACGGCTGGAGAGTTTTTCCAAAGCGGCCGAAGAGTTGCATCTGACCCAGGCTGCAATCAGCCGGCAGATACGCAGCCTCGAACACGACCTTGGCGTGAAACTGTTTACCCGTCGCAATCGCGCGGTGTTTCTGACCCAGGAAGGGCGAGCGTTGGCGGGGGCCGTCAGCGCAGCGTTGGGGACGATCAGCGCCAGTGCGGTTGCGCTCAGAAGCGCTCATTGCAGCAATCGCGTGGTGCTGTTCTGCCAATTGTGCGAGGCCTTCTACTGGATGATGCCGCGCCTTTCGAGCTTTCGCGATCAACACCCCGGTATCGAGCTACAGGTGGTGACCTCGACGCAACCGGTGGCCGACTTCAACCAGCATTTCGATGTGGCGCTGCAAACCACCGGGCGCAGTAGCGGCTCGCATGCCTTGGCATTTACCGCCGCTGACGACGTATTCCCCGTGTGCAGCCCGGGCTACTTGCCAACTGATACACCGCTGCAACTGGATGCACTGGCTGCGCACACGCTCCTGCATTACCACTCGGCATCAGCGGACTTCATGGGCTGGGAAGCGTGGTTGCAGACGTTTCAGCATCCGCTCAGCAATCAGCAGCCCAGTGTGGTGTTCGACAGCTATCCGCTGACCCTTCAAGCGGCCGTCGCGGGGCACGGCATCGCATTGGGGTGGCGCCGAACGGCAGCCACGTTGATCGAGCAGGGCGCGTTGGTGCAACCCTGCGCCGAGCGCATACCGCTGCCGGAAGCGATTTCTGTGTATACCCAGCACGGCGCACGTGAGCGTACAGCGGTGCAGGCGCTGTTGGCGTGGCTGCATGCGCAGTTGCACGCCTGATGGGCAGGCCAAGGCCCGACCCGGCGCCTAGGCACGTCGGCCTCGCGCGCAGACCAAGCACAGCGGTTGCGCATCGAGGATGTCGAGACCCGCAGCAAACAGCGGGCGTTTGGGAAAACCGCGCCTGCAAGCGCGGCCCATTGGTGAGACCGCGCGCATCGCGTTAGTGCGCCACCGCCTGATCGGCTTTGGCGGCCGTATTACTCTTGTAGATCAGCACCAGCGCAACCGCCAACAGGCCGATAGCGACCATGCGCGAGGTATCGAGCTGAATCACCGCATTGCCGAACCACCCTGCGTTATCGATCAGCAAACTCATCAGCAATTGCCCGCTGATCACCGCCACGGTGGCGGCTGCGGTGCCGACGCGCGGGACGGCGAACACGATGACCAACATATAGACCACACCAAAGAACGCCCCAGTGACTTGCCAGCGCGGGACACTGAACAAGTTCATGGCATGCGGCGACTCGAACAGAAACGCATAGAGAAAACTGACCATGGCCCCCATGACGAATGTCAGCCAGGCGCTTTCCAATACGCCGACCTCGTGACCCAGACGTCCATTGACGGCGGATTGCGCGCACAGCACCGCGCCACCCAGTACAACGACCAACAACATAGTGACCAGCATCTTATTTCTCCTTGCGTCAGGTATTGATCAGCCAGAGGGCGCCGAGGATGGCGACCAGTGCGCCAACGCGGTAACCATCGACTCGGCGCTGTTGCGCCCCCAGCCAGCCGAAGTGGTCGATCACCAGGCTCGCTGCGACTTGGCCGAACAGGATGCCGACCATCGTCAAGCCCACCCCGATGTGGGGTGTTGCGAGGGTCAAGGCTCCGACGTAGAGCGGGCCCAGCAAACCGCCCGCCAACATCCAGCGAGGTTTGGCAAACAGCGAGCGCAATCGTGGCCGGCCGAAGATCAAGCCAAAGGTCAGCAGCAGTGAGCCCAGGCTGAAGATGCCGAACACCGCCCAACCTTGACCAATCGCTTCACCCAGCGGCCCCAGCAGGCCCGCTTCTATCGACAGCCCCATGCCGGCCAATATGACCAGGGGCAATATCCAGAATCGTTGCATCGAAAATCCACTCCCATCATCAGGCCGGCATGGTATTTCGATGCGCTAATCGCCACAATCCTGCGAAAAAGCAAAAATCAATTGCTTTAATAGCAACGCCCGTTGCGTTTGAGTGTCCGCTCGATCTATCCGGAACGCGCTCGGTTTTGAGGTGAACATGCAACTGAAGGCTCATCGATTCTTTGTGAAAGTGGCGGCCACTGGCAGCTTCGTCGCCACTGCTCGGCACTTCCAAGTTCCGGCCTCGTCGGTCTCCCGATTCATTGCCGCGCTGGAAACCTCTCTTGGGCAGCAATTGCTGTACCGCAATACCCGAGGGGTGCGGCTGACCGAAGCTGGAGAACGCTACTACCATCAGATGCGCGAGGTGATCGAGCTGCTCGACGCAGCCGATGAATCACTCAGAGGTCAGCAAGATGCCATTCATGGCCTGGTGCGCATCAATGCGCCGTTGGCGCTGGGTAACCTGCACATTGCCGGGCTGGTCAATCGATTGGCTGACGTGCATCCCGACATCACCGTAGAACTGACCCTCACGGATGCGTTCATCGACCCGATTCAGGAGGGTGCGGACATCACGCTGCGGGTGGGTTTGATGGAATCTTCGGGTCTGATTGGCCGCAAGATCGCCGACCAGCACTACGTGGTCGCAGCCAGCGCGCAGTATCTCGAGCGCCGTGGCCGGCCTGAAGTCCCCGCCGATCTCAACGACCATCAGTGCCTGGTCTACAAGGGTCGGGCGGGGGCGCAGCGCTGGTTTTTTCGCCGAACGCCGGAATCGACTCCGCAGATCATCAATGTCACAGGCCCGCTGCGCAGCAACGACGCGCAGGTGTTGGTGGCGGCCGCGCGGGCAGGTCGCGGTATCGTCCTGTTCCCCAGCTGGCTGTACCACAAGAACACTTTTGTCAGTGGGGAAATGGTGCAGCTTCTGCCGCAATGGTCAGCGGCCGTCGATGCGCAGCCGGGCGCCATCCACCTGTTGTCCCCGGAAAGCCGGCTGCGATCACGCAAAGTCAGCGCCGTGAGCGATTATTTGATCAATGCCATTGGCACGCCGCCGTATTGGGATGATTTGGGTTGAGGGAGAGCTCGCCGCAGCCGTGCGATGGCAGTCCGCGTCAGGGTGCGTCCAGGCTGCGGGTCATTGCCTTGACCACGTCGCTGCGCACCTTGGCCGAGAGAAATTCGCTGGGAAGACTCCCGAGCCAGCCGCGGGTTGAGCGTGCTGGGCGATGGGTTGCACGCACGTAGTCGAGGATCACTTGGGCATGCCTACGGTCCCATGCCCAGAGGACCTTGCCGCGAATCGACCACTGCCACCATGCGTCTTCGGGCCACTTCAGCTCATGGATGAAACGCCCGCAGCCGGCGCGGCATTCGACCACGCCACGGTGCAGTGGCGAATAGCCTTGGCCATCCTTGCCGCCGAAGACGAGGTATTGGCTGGACGCGCCTTTGGGCGCCTGCCAAGGCAGCAAGTGCGGGTAACGCTCGATCACGTGCCAGCTGCCCCAGGATTTCGACGGTCCCGTGGCGGGCGCGTTGTTACAGAACACATAGGGCTCGACGAACACGGCGTATCCCGCGCAACGCGGGCACTTCAGGTCGAGCTGGTCTCGCGCGATCACCGGGCGTGCCTCGGCGCGTCGGCCCTGATGGGTGTGGCTTGACGGGTCAGTCGCAACTGCTGGAGCCCCCATCGCTTGAGCTGTCGCTACCACTGGAAGCGTCACTGCCGTGGCCGCAGTGGCTGTGGGAGTGGTGATGGCTGGACGAGGTGTGACTGTGGCTGGTCTGCCCAAGATCGATGAGGGGAGCGGGGTGGATGAACGGGGTGGCGCCCCCACGCTCCTGGCCCGCGTCGGCGGGTGTGGACGGGCGTTTGAACAGACGTCTGTAAAGGGCTCGAATCAAGACTGGAGCGCTCGAGGGGGTGGGATTCGGTGGAAAGGTGCTGGGTGCGGGCAACCCTGTCAACCGCACGGGGAGCGCAATGGGCGCTCTGCACAACGATTACCTGGTGGCGCACAACATCGATGGGCGCCTAAGGGCGTTTTCAGGCGTTCATTGCACGTGAGAGGTGCGGCCGGTCCAGATACCCGCATCGTCCGTCGATGACACACGGCGTCGAACAATGGCTCAGGGCACGGAGTACTGCTTGTACAAAGGCGCTCTGGCGTAGCAGAGCTGAGACGTGGGCCAACTGTAGACCTGCTCGAAAAGGTCTGAGGTTTACCGCAAGCCTTGCGGCTGGCGCTGACAAAGGCGCTTAGCCGGCTCGTGGCCTTTGCAAGCGCGCGATCGAAGGATTTCAGGCGAGTTCCAGAGACACAGTGAATGATGGCTCGATGCCATATTTCCTCGAACGTCTACCGCCACCCGGTGTCTGAAAAGTTGTACGCCAATTCTCTCCATGTCCAAAAAAATATATCAAGATGCTACAGAATCATCGCACGCCGCCGATGACAACAGATGGCGCCATGGATCAGGCCTTCTCCCTAAAAGAGGTTTTTCCATGTTTTCCTTCCTGACATCTGGCCGCGATCGTAAAGCGCTGCACGCGCTCATCAGTGCCGTAAGCACACGCCAACCCCCTCACGTTCAGCATTGCACGCAGGGCAGGGCCGTCGCCGAGGTTTGGCAGACCTTGCAGGGGCGCGAGCAAGCCCAGACCGAACAGCGCGAGCAGTTGCAGCAACAACTCACCTCCACCGAAGCCGAACTTGCCCAAGCCAGTGCTGCTGCCCAGCGCCATCAAGTGCGCTTCGACCTGGTCAACCGCGCCTCTAGCGAAGGCCTGTGGGACATGGAGGTGGTGGCGGGCGATCCGATCAACCCGCACAACGTGTTCTGGTGGTCGCAGCAACTGCGCCAGATGCTCGGCTTTCAGAACGAGCACGATTTCCCCAACGTGCTGGCCAGTTGGGCTGACCGCCTGCACCCGCAGGACAAACAGGCCACCCTCGACGCACTGGCCCGCCACCTGAATGACCGCTCCGGCAGCACTCCGTATCGCGTCAAGAACCGCCTGGCGATGAAGAACGGCGACTACCGCTGGTTCTACGCCCAAGGTGAAACCCTGCGCGACGGCAAGGGCACGCCGGTACGCGTGGCCGGTTCGCTGCGCGACATCCACGACGAGCTTGAGCGTGACCGCGAGCACGACGTGATCATCACCCGTTTCGAATTGGCCCGCGAGATGTTGTCCGACGGCTTGTGGGATATGGAGGTGATCGCAGGTGACCCGGTCAACCCGCGCAATCCGTTCTGGTGGTCGCCGCAATTTCGCCGGCTGCTGGGCTTCGAGACCGTCGAAGAGTTTCCCGATGTGCTCGACAGCTGGGCCTCGCGCCTGCACCCCCAAGACAAGGAGCGCAGCCTGTCTGCATTCGCCGCGCACCTGACCGACCGTAGCGGCAAGACGCCCTTCGACATCGAGTACCGCCTCAAGCACAGAAACGGCGAGTACCGCTGGTTCCGCGCCCGTGGTCAGACCAAGCGCAGTGCTGATGGCCTGCCGCTGCGCGTCGTTGGCGCACTCGCAGACATTCACCTGCAGCACGAGCAGCAGGTAATGCGTAAGTCCCAAGTGGAGTACCAGAAGACGCTTGAAGCCAACATCGCTCAGTTGTCGAGCATCGTGGCGACGATTCAGAGCATTGCCAGCCAGACCAACCTGTTGGCCTTGAATGCGGCCATCGAAGCGGCACGGGCGGGGGAAGCCGGTCGTGGCTTTGCCGTGGTGGCAGACGAGGTGCGCAAGCTGGCCACGCGTACCACCGAGGCCACCGAGCAGGCAGCAAGCATGATCGCTCGCTGATTGCCTGCTGGGTAGGGCGCTGCGGTCAGCCGCGCGCGGGTGGTGAGTCGCTGTCGGGCTCGCTCAGCGCCACCGCCATCTTCGCGGCGGCCTCGTCGGAGTCGTGGAAGTGCTCCACGCCTTGCTCATCGGTCACCCGAAATACCTGAGTGATGCCTTGCCCGCGGCGGTGGGCGGGGATTTCGTCGCCCTCGAGTTTCTTTACGGTGACTGCCATGGTTGGCCTCCAGGTGGGCTAATGGATGACGGGTGGGCTTAAGGGCAGGTGCCTCAGGGCCTGGCGCTGTTGGCTGGGCGCTTGGCAAGAACACGATATCTGCCGTTGCAGTGCTTGGGACAACAGAGTTGGCGCAAGGGCTCGATGGATTGGACGCGTTGCCGACCGGGCCTCACCTCAGGGCGACCTTCACGCTTGGCCTACACGGGCCGCGTTGGCTCACCCCACCGCACGCCCTGTGCGAGCGTTGGACATTGGCGGCTTTGAAGGGGCCTACCGGTCATGGCTGACGGCGCAACCACTCATCGGCTATCGCACCCAGCGTCAGCGGGCGAGTGTGCTTGACCCAGGCCATGAACGCGCGGTCGAAGACGAAGCGCTCGCCGCACTCGGCGCGCAGAAAGCGCCGTACGTTTTGTGTGTTGCGGTAGTCGTCATCCAGCGGCGTGTCGCGGGTAAGCACGTGACTGTGCCAATCGATCTTCATGGTCGGGTGCTCGGCTGTGTAAGATGTAGCGACGCGCGACAGCAGCGCGTTGCACTTGAACCTGACATGCACGTCTAACCACATCGGCATAACGCCCAGTAAGGAGCTGCAATGTTCACACGTATCATCATTGGTGTCTTGATTGGCCTGGCGGCGGGTTATGCAGTCAACGGCAAAGTGGCTGCATCGCCGAAAACCGTGCAGATGCTGCAGATTTTCGCCGGTATCGTGGCCGTGGCGTTCATCGCATCATCGTTCATGTTCGGCCCTGTGATGGGCGTCTTCGCAGCGATCGAAGTGGCAGGTGGTTACTTTCTCTACACCCAGGTCATCAAGCCGAAGATGGACAAGTGAAAACACCGTCGCATGAAGCCGGCCTTGGTTGGCTTCATGCTGCTCTTTGCAGCCACCGCCGCGTTTCAGGCGCCGCCATTGCGTAGGCGTCATGCCCAGAGATCCCGACAGCACCGGCAATGAACCGCGCGGGGCGTCCAGACCACCATCGAACCGCTCAATCGATTGAACGGCCTGCGGGCTGAGATGCTCGAACGTGCATCATCCTGTACCGACGAGGCCAGCCCCATGAAAGATTCTGACAACCAGCAACCGCAAGACGACGTGCCCGCGCACTCCACCGAAGAAGAGCGCGCGCGGCTCAAAGACAAGCACAAGGATGAGATTCCGCCCGGCGCCGAATGAGGCAGGCGATAGCAGGGCGCGGTCGGCCTTTAGCTGGTCGGGTCCTGCCCCAACACCTTGCTCAAGGCGACCCGCGCGTCTTCGAGCTGTACCAGTGCGGCGTGGCGAGCGCCCAGGGCGTCGCCGTTCTGGATGGCCGTGAGAATCGCCTTGTGTCGTGGCAGTGCCAGTTCATCGAAATTGGCGCGCTGGTTGGAGTAACGCACCGACTCACGCAGCGCCATCGAGAGCATGTTGCACAGATACGCCAGCAAATCGTTATGGGTGGCATCGGCAATGCGGCTATGGAAATCCAGGTCTGGTTGCAGGCGCTGCTCGTGATCCTGCGCCGCTTCCATGCGCTGATACGCCTCGCCGATGGAGGCAACGTCTTCGGCCGTGGCATTGGTGGCCGCCAGCGCGGCGGCGGCAGGTTCGATGACCCACCGCACGCTCGACAGGGTATTGAAGAACTCTTGCTGCGGGGTGGTCTGCATCAGCCAGTGCAGCACGTCCGGGTCGAGCATGTGCCAGTCGTGACGCGGCCGCACCAGGGTTCCGACTTTCGGCCGGGCGTGCACCAGGCCTTTGGCCGTAAGGGCCCGCATGGCTTCACGGAACACCGGCCGGCTGATCGCGTAGGTCTCGCACAGAGTCGCTTCGGACGGCAGCTTTTGCCCGGGCGCGAGCTGCCCGGAGACGATCTGCAGGCCAAGGTCCTGGACCAAGGTGGCGTGCATGCTCTTGCGCGTAGTAGAGGGCTGGCGGTAATTCATGTAGAGGCGAAGGCGATCCTGCGGGCGGGCTGCGCATCATAGCACCCCCGAGGCTGCGCCGGTCCCATGGACGTAGCCGCAGGGCAGACCGGGGCAGGGCGTACGCCACTGCGGGCCTGATGTTGAACGCGCGGTGCGCGACGCCCGCGCACACGCGTCGATGCGTTGGGTAGCTGCTCGACAGTGGCCGGCCAGCCGCACTCAATGTGAGTGCTTGGGCACCTCAGCGCCGCGGCAGCCCACCAGGAAATCGAAGTCACAGCCTTCGTCGGCCTGTAGCACGTGGTCGAGGTACAGCTTGGCGTAGCCGCTGTGGATCAACTGCACGGGGGCCTGCACATCGGCCAATCGGCCTGCCAGTTCCTGGTCGGAAATGTCCAGGTGCAGCCGGCCTCCCTTGCAGTCCAGCTCGATCCAGTCTCCTTCGCGCACTGCTGCCAACGGCCCCCCGGCCGCGGCTTCGGGTGCCACGTGCAGCACCACGGTGCCATACGCTGTGCCGCTCATGCGCGCATCGGAAATACGCACCATATCCTTCACGCCCTGGGCCAACAGCTTGGCCGGCAGGCCCATGTTGCCGACCTCGGCCATGCCGGGATAACCCTTCGGCCCGCAGTGCTTCATCACCAGCACCGAGTCGGCGTCGACGTCGAGTTGCGGATCGTTGATGCGCGCCTTGTAGTCCTCGAAGTTTTCGAACACCACGGCGCGTCCACGGTGCTGCATCAGTGCCGGGGTCGCGGCGGAGGGCTTGAGCACGGCGCCCTTGGGCGCCAGGTTGCCGCGCAGGATGCAGATGCCGCCATCAGCGACCAGTGGTCGGTCGAGTGGACGGATGACGTCGTCGTCATACAGCGGCGCCGCCGAACAGTTGCCCCAAAGGCTCTTGCCGTTGGCGGTCAGGGCGTCGGGATTGGGCAGCAGGCCGTTTTCGCCAAGGCGTTTGATCACCGCAGGCAACCCGCCGGCGTAATAGAACTCTTCCATGAGAAAACGCCCTGACGGCTGCAGGTCGACCAGGGTCGGCGTGCCGCGGCCGATGCGGGTCCAGTCCTCCAACTGCAAGTCAACGCCCATACGCCCAGCGATGGCCTTGAGGTGAATCACCGCGTTGGTCGAGCCGCCAATGGCTGCGTTCACCCTGATCGCGTTTTCGAAGGCTTCACGGGTGAGGATTTTCGACAGCCGCAGATCTTCTCGGACCATCTCGACGATGCGCATGCCCGACAGATGCGCCAGCACGTAACGGCGTGCATCCACAGCGGGAATCGCGGCGTTGTGCGGCAGCGAGGTGCCCAGTGCTTCGGCCATGCACGCCATGGTTGAAGCGGTGCCCATGGTATTGCAGGTGCCGGCCGAGCGTGACATGCCCGCTTCGGCAGAGAGGAACTCGTTGAGGTCGATCTGACCGGCTTTATAAGCCTCGTGCATCTGCCAGACGATGGTGCCGGCGCCGATGTCCTTGCCCTTGTGCTTGCCATTGAGCATGGGCCCACCGGTGACGACGATGGCTGGCACATCGCAACTGGCAGCGCCCATCAGCAGCGCCGGGGTGGTCTTGTCACAGCCAGTCAGGAGCACCACGGCGTCCACCGGGTTGCCGCGAATGGCCTCTTCCACATCCATGCTGGCCAGGTTGCGGGTGAGCATGGCGGTGGGGCGCAGGTTCGATTCGCCGCTGGAGAACACCGGGAATTCGACCGGGAAGCCACCGGCCTCCAGCACCCCCTTTTTCACATGCTCGGCAATCTTGCGGAAATGCGCGTTGCAGGGGGTGAGCTCCGACCAGGTATTGCAGATGCCGATGATCGGCTTGCCCTGGAACTCGTGGTCGGGGATGCCCTGGTTCTTCATCCAGCTGCGGTACATGAAACCGTTCTTGTCCGCGGTTCCGAACCATTGGGCCGAGCGCAGTGGGCGCTTGAGATCAGACATGAGAGAGACACCTTATTAGTATTACTATTTGTCGTTATTTAGGCGACTCTACCCATTTATATGGGTGGTGTGAAGACTTGTGGAATTGAATAGTAATACTATATTGTCGATCCATCAGGTCAGTGGTCTGCCAAATGCCCCGGCCTGGTGCGGAGTCCCATTACAAGAACAATTGGAGACATCACCATGATTCAGGAGCAGCGGCTGGTCCGCCTGATCACTCTGAAGCTCATCCCCTTTCTGGTCCTGCTGTACCTGGTGGCCTACGTCGACCGCTCTGCGGTGGGCTTCGCCAAGCTGCACATGGGCGCCGATATCGGTCTGGGCGACGCCGCTTATGGCCTGGGCGCCGGGCTGTTCTTCATCGGCTATTTCCTGTTCGAGGTGCCGAGCAACCTGCTGCTCGACCGCTTCGGCGCTCGCCGCTGGTTCGCCCGCATTCTGCTGACCTGGGGTGCGATCACCATCGCGATGGCGTTCGTCACCGGGCCGAACGGTTTCTACGTGATGCGCTTTCTGCTGGGGGCCGCCGAGGCCGGCTTCTTCCCTGGCGTGCTGTACTACATCACCCAGTGGTACCCGGTGCGCCATCGCGGCAAGATCCTCGGCTTCTTCATCCTCTCCCAGCCGCTGGCGATGCTGATCACCGGACCGCTGTCCGGGGCGCTGCTGGGCCTCGATGGCAACTACGGCCTGCATGGCTGGCAGTGGTTGTTCATCTGCATCGGTACGCCTGCGGTGCTGCTGGCCTGGCCGACCTTGCGTTTCCTGCCTGATGGGCCGGCCAAGGTGCGTTGGCTCAGCGACGATCAGCGCAGCTGGTTGCAGGAGCAACTGAGCAATGACCTGCGCGAGTTCGGCCAGACCCGCCATGGCAATCCGCTGCACGCGCTCAAGGACGTCCGGGTGCTGTTGCTGGCGCTGCTCTATCTGCCGATGACCCTGAGCATCTACGGCCTGGGCCTGTGGCTGCCGACGCTGATCCACCAGTTCGGTGGCAGCGACCTGGTCACCGGTTTCGTTTCGGCGGTGCCGTACCTGTTCGGCATCCTCGGCTTACTGATCATCCCGCGCAGCTCTGACCGCCTGAACGACCGCTACGGCCACCTCAGCGTGCTGTACGCGTTGGGCGCGGTGGGTCTGTTCCTCAGTGCCTGGTTTGCCCTGCCGGCACTGCAGCTCGCCGCGCTGTGCCTGGTGGCGTTCGCGCTGTTCTCCTGCACGGCGATCTTCTGGACGCTGCCGGGCCGGTTCTTCTCCGGCGCCAGTGCAGCGGCCGGCATCGCGCTGATCAACTCCATCGGCAACCTCGGCGGCTACCTCGGCCCGTTCGGCATCGGCGCGCTCAAAGAACACACTGGGCAGTTGTCCTCGGGGCTGTATTTCCTGGCGCTGGTGACGCTCTGCGGGTTGCTGTTGACGGGCCTGGTGTATCACCGGCTGGAGCGCCGCCAGCGCCTGGCCGCAACCGGCGCGGCGGCGGCCTCCCGCTAATCCCTGGCAACCGACAAGCGAGAATACCTATGCGATTGATTCAATTCGAAACGGCCGACGGCGAGCGCTGCGTGGGCATGGTGGAAGGCGAGAGCGCCCTGCAAGTGCTGGGCGCCAGCAGCACGCGTGACTTGGCCTTACACGCCATTGCCAACGGCCGAGACCTGGCCAGCGAAGTCCGCGCTGCGCGCCTGGGCGACCGCCACGACTACCTGGCATTACTGCGCGAAGGCCGCGTACTGCCACCGCTGGACCATCCCGATCCGGCCCATTGCCTGGTCACTGGCACGGGTCTGACCCATCTGGGCAGTGCCGCCACCCGCGACAAGATGCACCAGCAGCAGGCTGAAGGCGCGATCACCGACAGCCTGCGCATGTTCCAATGGGGCCTGGACGGCGGTCGTCCACCGGCGGGCGAGGAGGGCGCGCAGCCAGAATGGTTCTACAAGGGCGATGGCGCCATCGTCGTGCGCCCTGGCGCCGACCTGCCGCTGCCGGTGTTCGCCGAGGATGCCGGTGAGGAGCCGGAGTTGGTCGGTTTGTACCTGATCGGCCCGGATGGCATCCCGTATCGCCTGGGTTACGCGCTGGGCAATGAGTTCTCCGACCATGTCATGGAGCGGCGGAATTACCTGTACCTGGCCCACTCCAAGCTGCGTGCCTGCAGCTTCGGTCCTGAGCTGCGCCTGGGTGAGCTGCCGGCGCACCTGGAAGGCACCAGCCGCATCCTGCGTGATGGCCAGTCGCTGTGGAGCAAGCCGTTTCTGTCGGGCGAGCAGAACATGTGCCACAGCCTCGAAAACCTAGAGTTCCACCACTTCAAGTACAGCCAGTTCCTGCGTCCAGGCGATGTGCATGTGCATTATTTCGGTACGGCCACGCTGTCGTTCGCCGACGGTATTCAAGCGCGCCCGGGCGATACCTTCGAGGTCAGCCAGGAAGCGTTTGGTCAGCCTTTGCGCAACGGCATTGCCGTCGCACCTGAGCAGGTCCGTCCCGGCGTCGTAAAAAGCCTCTGAGCCCTTTCATTCGTTACAGGAGTCACCATGTCTGCAAGCAACTTCATCGGTGGTAAGCGCAGCGCTGCCGGCAGTGTGCGTCTGCACAGTGTCGACGCGCACACAGGCGAGGCATTGCCGGGCGCGTTCATCCAGGCTACAGCCGCCGAAGTGGCCGCCGCCGCCGAGGCCGCCGAGGCAGCATTCGTCGAATACAATGCCTTGGCGCCGGAGCGCCGGGCGCAGTTCCTGGAGGCTATCGCCGACCAGCTCGATGCGCTGGACGAGGCCTTCATCGCCATCGTGTGCCGTGAGACCGCGCTGCCGGCCGGGCGCATTCAAGGTGAGCGCGCCCGCACCAGCAATCAGATGCGTCAGTTCGCCAAGGTGCTGCGCCGCGGCGACTACCTCGGCGCGCGCATTGACCGCGTCCAACCCCAGCGCCAGCCACAATCGCGCCCTGACCTGCGCCAGTGCCGCATGGGTGTCGGGCCGGTGGCCGTGTTCGGTGCCAGCAACTTCCCCTTGGCCTTCTCCACCGCAGGCGGCGATACCGCTGCCGCGCTGGCCGCCGGTTGTCCAGTGGTGGTCAAAGCCCACGGCGGCCACATGGCGACGGCCGAACAGGTGGCTGAGGCCATCGAAAGGGCCGTCGTGGCTACTGCAATGCCGGCAGGTGTGTTCAACATGATCTATGGCGGCGGTGTCGGCGAAGCGCTGGTGCGCCATCCGGCGATTCAGGCCGTGGGCTTCACCGGGTCGCTCAAAGGCGGTCGCGCGCTGTTCGACATGGCTGCTGCGCGCCCGCAGCCCATTCCGGTATTCGCTGAAATGAGTAGCATCAATCCGGTGATCGTGCTGCCTTCGGCATTACAGGCCAGGGGCGAGCAAATCGCCCAAGCGCTGGCGAGTTCGGTCGTGTTGGGCTGTGGCCAGTTCTGTACCAACCCGGGGTTGGTGATCGGCATCGCTGGCAATGCCTTCAGCACGTTCGTTGCCGCGTTGAGCGCGCAATTGGCCGACCAGCCGGGGCAGACCATGCTCAATGCTGGCACCTTGCGTAGCTATACCGAGGCCCTGCAGCGCCTGCATCAGCACCCCGGCGTGCGGCACCTCGCCGGTGCCGAACAGGCCGGCGATGCCGCACGGGCGCAGCTGTTCCAGGCCGACGTCAGCCTCTTGCTGAACGGCGATGCGCTGCTGCAGGAAGAAGTCTTCGGGCCCACCACGGTGGTCGTGGAAGTGGCTGATGAGGCGCAGTTGCGCCACGCGCTGCAGGCCCTGCACGGGCAACTCACCGCCACGCTGATCGCCGAGCCTGACGATCTCCGCCGCTTCGCAGCGCTGGTGCCAGTGCTGGAGCGCAAGGCCGGTCGCCTGCTGCTCAACGGCTACCCCACAGGGGTCGAAGTGTGCGAGGCCATGGTCCATGGCGGGCCGTACCCCGCGACGTCCGATGCCCGTGGCACCTCGGTCGGCACCCTGGCCATCGATCGCTTCCTGCGGCCGGTGTGCTATCAGGACTACCCGGATGCGCTGTTGCCGGATGCCTTGAAGAACGCCAATCCGCTAGGTCTGCAGCGCCTTGTCGACGGCCAGCACAGCCGTGAGGCGCTGAGCGCAGGCTGAAAGCCAGGCGTGCCAGGTGTTTAGGTTATACCCCCGGCCTTGCCGGGGGATTTTGCCGTTTGGCCGAGTCATGGCAAGGGAAGGCGCAGGCGCGGGCGCATCAGGCCAGACATCCACATTCGATGTGAATGAGGGCTCAGGCGCTGGTCGCCTGCACGTGCTTTGATCGCGACACCGCGAGCCCAAAAGCCTGGCTCGGTCAGCGCGTTACTGAACGGTCACCTGATCGGGCTGGTGATTGACGACCTTCAGGCCGGTGCCTTGGATCAACGCTTGTACCGCCTCGCGACGCGTCATTTCACCTTTGACCCGGTTGGGCTTGATGCCACCGGTCTGCCCCGTTTCAGTCTTGACGAAGCAGCCACTGGCATTGGCGACGTCCTGGGCCGCTTCGTCGAAGCGTGCAAAGTCCAGATCGAAGGTCGCCACTTCGTCACACTTACCGTCCAAGTTCGGCGTGTTCGGGATCGGCGTGTCGTGGCTGCAGCCAACCAGAGCGGCAAAGGCTGCCAAGGCGAAATAGCGTTTCATCGGGTACTTCCTTTATTTGACGAATGACATCTGAGTGATTCTGCATGGCGCAGTTCTGCAAGCAGCCGCGCAACACTAGCAGGTCAGCGAGGGTTCGCGGGTGAAAGGGCGCAGGCCATTGCCGTTCGTCAATGCAAGGGCACTCGTGTCGACGAGGTTTTTCCAATGGTTCAGATGCAGATGGGCTGCGTCCACCAGCGGAGAAACATCATGACCGACGAGAACAACGGCCCCGAAGCTGCCTATCCAGGCCCTGACAAGCCTGCGCCTGATACCGGCGAAGGCCATGGCTCGGGCCTCGAACAGACGCCCTCCGAGCCCAAGCAGGGCGAGGAAGGCTACCAGGGAGGCCAGCGCCCTGCCGATTGGAACCCACCACCGGGCAATCCAGGTTCGGATCAGGACTCGCAAGTGCCGCGCGACAACGGCACCGCCAAGACCGACTGATTCGGTGGGCAGGCCGCTCAACGACAAAGCCCAGCGCTACGCTGGGCTTTGTCGTTGAGCGGCTGTGCGGATCAAGCCCGAAGGCCGTCAGGCTGGTTGCGGGCTCTGGTCTTCGATGCAGGCATACAGAATGCAGCCCACCAGGCGTGCGAACAGCGCCAGGACTTCGGCCAGGTCCGGGTCTTCGAAATACGACTCACGGGTGTCTAGTGCGCACAACGCACCGTACAGATCGCCATTGGGCAAGAAGATCGGTACGCCGGCGTAGCTGTCGATACCCAACTGATTGACGATAGGGCGCGAAACGAAACGTGCGTCATGGCTCAGCGACGGCACCAGCAGCGCTTCGGGGGTGCGCAGGAATTCGCTGCACACGGTGCGCTCCAGCGGAAAGGCATCGCCTTGTTCGAGCCCGAAATCTCCGCGGTCGAGCACCGAGCAGATGATCCAATCGTCATCGTTGAACTTGGCAATGGCGGCAAAGGGCATCTCGGTGTACTTGAGGACCAGCTTGAGAATATTGGTCGTGCCCTCGATCTCGGCAATCGCCGAACGCTCCGCGCCTGACAGGTGATAGGGGTGTTGCGACGAATAAGGCGACATGCGCTGAGAGCCTCGGTAAGCGGGGGGATGAGGCAGTGTGATGGCATTGTTCGCTTCTACGCAAGGGCCCATCGCATGTGCTCAAGACCCGGGTTTGGGGTCCACTACCTTGGTGTTAATCCGTTGGTGCAGCGCACCGCCGGTCCGTTGCTCGGCACTGTGCTGGCATGCCCACGCTCCCACCTACAGGCCCGGACAATCCGTCCGTGCGTTTCGAGGTGCCGCCCCATGAACGATCAAGCCACGCCCTCCGATCCTGCCGACGATGAGCCGTCCCCGACACAGGCTGGCACGCCCGCGAGCTCCGCAGGCATCGACAACGCCCCGCAAAGCGCACAGCCATTGCCCGACGATGATGACCCAGGGCTCGATGAGGCGATGAGCGATGTTGCCGTCGTCGACTCGGTGACGGCCGAGCACCCTGGCGACCAATGATCAGCAGCGGGTGGGCGATTGGCCAACCCGCCGCCATCGCGGTAAACGTTGCAATTGATGAGGTACGCAATGATGAGTACTGATCCGAGAGACGCAGGTTTCATCCCCCAAGACGATCCGGCCACTCCAGACCCCAGCCGCGACCCATTGAGCCCCGGCATGCCCGATCCGGGGAGGCCGGAGGTGCCTGGCGACGACCCGATCGTCAATGATCCTGACAAGAGCGGATGGGATCAGCAGCCTGACCGCAAACCGGGCGACGGTTTGCCGTTGGGGAACGATCTGCCGTTGACTGACGCCTTGAATCCGCCTCGCGCCTGACGCAGGCCAGATACAGGCGCGCCTACCTGCGCCAGCGCTATTGAGCTGTTGGTTCGCTCAGAGCGTACGGGAGAGGCAAGCCTGCAGCGCGTGTTGTAGGGCCGCTACGGCCATCAGGGCCGTTGCCCGCCGATGACTGCGGCAGCGCAATGAGCGCATGGAGCGTGGCGCATCGAGGCGTAGCAAGGCTGAGGATGCGGGCACCTGTCCTGCCCACTGCTTCAGCAAGCCTCCCCTGGCTCAGCGCGCCCCAGTCGCGCGCTGAGCGGCGCGCTGATCCGGCAACTGAAGCCTTCAGGTTCATAGCTGAACGCTGCCGCACCATTGAAAGCGTTACGCAGCGCGCCATTGACCATCAACGTGCCGTAGCCCTTGCGCGAGGGGGCCGCCACCACTGGGCCGTTGCGCTCCAGCCATTCAAAGCTGAACGCTGCGGGCGCGTTGTCGGCCACCCCGGCATCGGTTTGCCAGCTGATGTGCAACTCACCACCCACTGTGGACAATGCGCCATATTTGGCTGCATTGGTGCCCAGTTCATGCACCACCATGGCCAGGGCAGCAGCGGCCTCGCCGGCCAGCAGGAGCGGCGGGCCTGTCAGTCGAATGCGGTAGTGGTCGCTGTAGGGCGACAGCACCTCACCCAGCAGCGTCGACAGTTGCATCTCCCCTGGCGCCAGCGCCAGCGCATGGGCCCGTTGCATCATGACCATGCGCTGATCGAGCATGCGCCGGAACTGCTCGGGCTCGGGGTGGCTTCTGAGGGTCAGCACGGCTACGCCAGACAGGGTCGAGAACAGGTTGCGCATGCGGTGTTCGAGCTCGCCGATCAGCAGTGCCTGGGCGTCCTGGGTTCGGCTGTAGCGGCAGATCAGTGCGCAAAGGGCCGCGGCACCGGTCAGGAAGGCGCACTGCTCCTCATCGGGGGGTGCACCGAGGGGATAGGCGACGGCAATCGAACCTTGCACTTGGCCGTCGCTGCCGATGGCCGGTACCGACATCAGCGACGTCAGGCCATGCTCGCGAAACAGCGTTTTCCATTCATCGCAGAAGCGCTCATCGGTCGCCACGACCGGCACATCGATGATGCGCTTGGTGGTCACCGCACGACCGCAGGAGCCCCGGTTCAGGGAAACTGGATGACCCACCAGGCGTTCGGTGAACGTGGCGGGCAGGGCAGGGAAGATGGCGTGGCGAAAGGTGGTGCCAGGCGAATTCAGGACGTTGATGCCGACCACGACGCCTGGGATCTCAACCTGCAGCGCGAGCGTGAATTGCGCAAGCAGCGCGTGCACAGGCGCCCCCGTTGCCATCATTTCCAGCGCTTTATCGCGAAAATGACTGAGGAATACACGCATCGAGGAGGTCTCTGACGATCTAGGTGCGGATTATCGCACCCTAAATAAGACTGTTCCACTTGCCATCACGCCAACTAACGAATTTTTCCAACGACTGAATCCGTCCACTGGCCATGGTGCCGTTCAGGCCGCGCATTCAGCAATTTGCTTGCCCACCGCCACGCGCACCGCCCCCGGCAGGGCCACGCCGTTTTTCTCGGCCAGCAGCTCGGCCATGACGCTGACCGCGATTTCCGCCGGGGTCTTGCTGCCGATGTGCAGGCCGATGGGGCCGTGCAGACGCTGCAATGAGGCCTCGGTCTGGGCGAAATGCTCGATCAGCCGCTCGCGGCGGCTTTGCGAGTTGCGCCGCGAACCAATGGCGCCGATATAAAACGCCGGGCCCTGTAAGGCTTCGAGCAGGGCGAGGTCGTCCAGCCGTGGGTCATGGCTGAGGGCCACCACGGCGCTGCGCTGGTCCGGAGCGAACGCGCGCACCACGTCATCGGGCATGCCGTCCAGGTGCTCGACGCCGGCCACCGACCAGCTGCTGCGGTACTCGCTGCGCGGGTCGCAGATCGATACCTTGAAGCCGTTGAACAACGCCATCACGGCCAAGTATTCGGCCAGGGCACCGGCGCCAATGAGCAGCAGCCGATAGCCCGGCCCCAAGGTGGTGTGCATGACCTGGCCTTGCAGCCCGGCAGCGGCGGGCTGATCGGTCACGTTCAGTTGTACGGCACCGGTGTCGAGGTCCAGGCGCCGCTGCACCAGGTGGCCGGCGTCCAGTTCCGTGAGCAGCAGGCGCAGCGCCTCCAGCGCGGGGCGAAACTCTAGGACCAGCTCCAGCGTGCCGCCGCAAGGCAGGCCGAAACGGTGCGCTTCATCGGCGCTGACGCCATAGCGCACGACCTCGCTGACCCCCTCGGGCATGCCCGGGCCGCCGTGAGCCTGGGTGTAACGCTGAATCAGGTCGTCCTCGATGCAGCCGCCCGAGACGCTGCCAACCACCCGGCCATCGCCACGCAGGGCCATCATCGAACCCACTGGCCGTGGTGATGAGCCCCAGGTCCCCGCCACAGTGGCCAGCAATACCCGCTCGCCACTGGCCAGCCAGTCACAGGCAGTGCGCAGAACCAGCAGATCGATGCTTTCCATAAAATCCTTCACGCAGTGAACGCCAGAGCGCGGGCGACAGTGCCCTATGGCGGTTCGACCGCACGGGCGTGCCGGCGATTCCTTTTTATTGTGCGGGCGGCAGCGGGGGCGGTTGTGAAGCGCCTTGAGTCCCAAAGGGCGACACCGTGGCTTGAGCGGGCCGGCCTGGGCCTTGCGTGGAGCGGGGCGGTCCTTGACCGCAGCGCAGGAGCAGATCGCGTGGCTCACAGCCTGTTCGCACGCGAGCCGCCAGCCTTCAGGCGTGCGGTGCGTGGCCTGGCGGTGCTGCACTGGCATCCGGTGCTTTCAGATGCCCCTGTTCATCCAGCAACCAGGCGTCCATCACCTCACGCACTACCGGCCCGGCGACGCGGCCGCCGGCCTCACCGTTCTCGATCATCACTGCGACCACGATGCGCGGCGCCTCAGCCGGGGCGAAGCCGACGAACAGGGCATTGTCACGGTGGCGTTCGAGGGTCTTGTTACGGTTGTAGCGCTCCCCTTGGCGAATCGCTACTACCTGCGCAGTGCCGCTCTTGCCGGCGATGCGGTACTGCGCCCCGGCGGCCGCAGCGCGTGCGATGCCGCGCGGGTCGTGCATCACCCGCTGCATGCCCTGGTTGACCTGCTCCCAGGCGTTGCGGTCGTGCAGCACGATGTCGGGCATAGGGTTGGGGTCGACCGGGGCCTGGCCGCCCACGCTCATGGCCAGGTGCGGCCGGTGCCATGCGCCCTTGCTGGCCAGCAGGCTGGTGGCCTGGGCCAGTTGCAGCGGGGTGACTTGCATGTAGCCCTGGCCGATTCCGAGGATCAGCGTTTCACCCGGGAACCACGGTTGGCGGCGGGTAGCGCGCTTCCATTGGGCCGAGGGCATCAAGCCTGCGGCCTCCTCGAACAGGTCGAGCGAGACCTTCTGGCCCAGGCCGAAGTCGGCCAGGTAATCATGCAGGCGCTCGATGCCGAGCTTGTGTGCCAGGTCATAGAAGTAGGTGTCGTTGGACCGCATGATGGCGGCAGACAAGTCCACCCAGCCGTCGCCGCTGCGGTTCCAGTTGCGGTACTTGTGGTCGTAGTTGGGCAACTCGTAATAGCCGGGGTCGAACACCCGGCTCGAGGGGGTGATCACACCACTGTCGAGGCCGGCGATGGCCACTTCGGGCTTGATCGTCGAGCCCGGCGCATACAGGCCGCGCAGCACGCGGTTGAACAGCGGCCGGTCGATGGAATCGCGCAGGGCGGCGTACTGCTTGAAGCTGATGCCCTTGACGAACAGGTTGGGGTCAAAGCTCGGGTTGCTGACCATGGCCAGAATGTCGCCGGTGCCCGGGTCAAGCGCCACCAGTGCGCCACGGCGCTCACCCAGGGCCTTCTCGGCGGCCTGCTGCAGGTGTGCGTCCAGGCTCAGCACGATGTCTTCGCCCGGGGTCGGGTCGCGGTGGTCGAGCACCCGCATGACCCGACCCTGGGCGTTGGTTTCGACTTCCTCGTAGCCGACGTGCCCATGCAAACGGTCTTCATAGAACCGTTCGATGCCGGTCTTGCCGATCGACTGGGTGCCGCGGTATTCGGTGGCGTCGAGCGTCTTGGCTTCACGCTCGTTGATGCGTCCCACATAGCCCACCGAGTGGGCGAAATGCTCGGCCAGCGGGTATTCGCGGATGAACTGCGGCTCCACCTCCAGCCCTGGCAGGCGGAACTGATTCACCGCCAGATGAGCGATCTGTTCTTCGCTCAAGCCGACCATCAAGGTCACCGGCTCGAAGGGTTTGCGGCCGCGGCGCAGGTCCTTGTCGAACTCCTGGCGCTGGTCCGTATCGAGCCCCAGCACCTGGGTCAGCTCATCGAGTACCTGGGCCACATTGCCGGCGCGCTCGCGGGTCATGGTCAGGTTGAAACTGGGGCGGTTGGCGGCCAGCACGACACCGTTGCGGTCGTAGATCAGCCCGCGTTCGGGGGCGATCGGCAGCATGTGCACGCGATTGTTTTCCGACACAGCGCTTTGCTGATCGTGCTGTACCACCTGCAACACGTAAAGCCGGCCCACCAGCGCGGCCACCAGTACCAAGGTAATGCCGGCGCAGACCAGCAGGCGACGATTGACCAGCGATTTTTCGCGCGCTTGGTCCTTGAGGGGAATGGGCTGGGGCATGGCGGGCTCTGGCTGAACGGGCTCGGTGTGGCGGGGTAGCGCCAGCGAGGCGAGCGTGCGGATGCTACGCAAGCGCGGCAAGCGGCTCAAGGCACGGACCGGATGCGCGCTGGGTACATCGCTATCGGCCCCGGCCGCTGGGCACCGTGGGCGCATGAACAATGTTTCATGGGTCAGCGAGGAGGCTGGCGTGCAGGCGTCGGCGCGGGGTGCGGGGAGGGGCCGCGCTGTTTATACTGCGCGCTTTTTTGCCGTTGCCCGAGGAGGGCGTCGATGCGCCAGGTGCTGCTGATCAATCAGGTCCAATCCACCTTCGAGCCGCCAGAATGGCTGGTGGACGGCGTGCGGGCCCTGTCGGCGCAGATCCTCACCTTCGGTGCGCTGACCCTGCACGATGAAGCGCACACCCCGTTTCAACAGCAAGCCGGCTGGCACCCGGCGGCCAGCGACCATTGCATGCACGAAGCGGATCGGGTGTTCGTCAAGCATGGCTACGGGCTGGGCCGTGAAGCGCTCGACCACCTGCGCGAGCTGAACCCGGGGCGCGTGCTGGTGTGTGGCGTTGGCGCGGACAGTGGCCTGTTGGCAGTGGGCTTTTCCCTGTTCGATGCCGGACTGACTCCGACCCTGGTGACCGACCTGACCATCGGCTCATGGCTGGACCGCTCGGGGCAGACGGGGATGGCATTGTGGGCCGAGCATCTGCAAAGGGTCACCACGCGCGACGAGGTGCTGGCCTCGCTGCAGGCGGCGGGTTAGCGATCGATGGCGTGGGCGCGGACCCTTGCAGGCAAATAGGCTGAGGTTTGAAACGCCCCCGCCAACACGGCCTCGACGCTACGCCCCCACCACTCGCACATGCTTGGCCAGCAGCCGCTCGAACAGTGCCCACAGTTCAGGCGCGGTGCTGAACGCGACGTTGAAGCGCATCCAGCCGGTGGCTTGGGCATCTACCATGAACAGCTGCCCTGGGCCGAGCATCATGCCGTGGCTCAGGGCTTCATCGAGCAGCACGGCGCTGTCGGGCAGGGCAGGGTGGCGGGTCCAGATGTACATCCCTTCGTGCGATTCCACGAACAGCTCGAAACCCAGGCGTTGCAAGTGCGCGCCCACCTCTTGATGCGCTTGGGCCAGACGCTGGCGCAGGCGTTTGAGGTGCTTGCGCCAACGCCCGTCGATGACGGCTGAGTACACCACCCGCTCCATCACCTGCGAAGTGGTCAGGCCCGAGCGCATCTTCAACGTCAGCAACTGCTGGATCAGGTCCGGATTGGCCAGCAGGTAGCCGACCCGCACGTTGGGCGAGATGCTTTTCGAGTAGCTGCCCACATACACCACCTGCTGCAGGTGATCGAGGCTGGTCAGGCACGGCTGCGGCTCGGCGATCATGTCGGCGTACAGGTTGTTCTCGATCAGGCGGAAACCGTGCTGGCTGGCCAGCTGCAGCAGCCGGTGCAGCTGCGCCAGCGGCGTGCGCGAGCAGGTGGGGCTGTGCAGATGCGGCTGGGTGAAGAAGGCCGTGGGCCGGTGCACGGTCAGCAGGCGCTCAAGGTGGTCGAGGTCATAACCGTTGGGCGTGCGCGGTACGCCCACCAGGGTCGCGCCTTGAAAGCGCAGAATGCTCATCAGGTTGGGGTAGCCGGGATCATCCACCAGCACCACGTCGCCCGGGCGCACCAGGGTCCGCACGGCCAGGTCCAGCGCCTGGCTGGCGCCGTGGGTGAGCATCAGCTGCGCAGGATTGGCGACGATCGACAGCTCTTGTTGCAGGTTCTGCGCGGTCAGCGTACGCAGCTCGGGCAAGCCCAGCGGATCGCCATAACCCGACAGCTCCAGCGGGCTGCCGGCCACCTGGCGCAGGCCGCGGCGCAGGCCGTCTTCGTACATCCAGTCATTGGGCAGCCAGCCGCAGCCGGGTTTGAACGGCAGTTGCCGGGTTTCGAAGATCTGCTGCAGGTACCACTCGGCATTGAACGAGGGCGGCGCGCTGTCGCGGCCGCGCACGGTGTCTTCCAGGCGTTCGGTGGTTGCACGGCTGACGAAGAAGCCAGCGTTGCCCCGGCTGGTCAGCACACCTTGGGCGACCAGTCGGTCATAGGCCTCGACCACGGTGAAGGTGCTGACCGAATAGGTGGCAGCAAACGCTCGGATCGAAGGCACCTTGGCGCCGGGTTTCAGGGTGTGCGAGTCGATCAGCTCACGTAGCCCGTCGATGATCTGGTTCACCAGCGGGGTCGGGGAGTCTGGGCGTAGTTCAAGCATGTCGGGGCCTTGGAGGCGCGCGGAAGACCGGGCGAGGAGCGGTGTACTGCATGGACGGCCTGTACAGTGCAGTGCAGATTTCACTGCGCTGTGCATGGCTCTCTGAGTCAGACATTTTTACATTAGGTATCAGATATCGCCACACAAAGCGCCGAGGATTGCTTTTGGACTACAGACAGCCCGCGCTGAATGTCGACCGGGCAGGCGCTGAAACGTGGCGATGTGCAGGTCGGGTGCACCACCGGACCTGCGAATGTTTCAACACAGGATCAACGGGTGACGGCTGCAACGCCGCTGCCTGTGAAGGCCGAACGTGCTGCAGTCTAGCCGGCGTTCGGCCTTTTTACGTGTTCAGTTGGTCGGCTGGCTGACGCCTTCGACCCGCAAGCAGGCCGCCAGGGAGGGTGCGAGGTTCTGCGTGCAGTGGCACGGCTGTACAGGTGAGGCCGGTTCCCATCGGGGCCTCACTCAATTCCTTGGATAAGAAGAAACACGGGGTACACCACTGATGGACGCAACATCCACCTCCACCACTTCCGCCCGCGCGGAGCCTGAAAGCCAGCTCAACGCTGCGCTCAAGCCGCGTCACCTGACAATGATGTCGATCGCCGGTGTCATCGGCGGCGCACTGTTCGTCGGCTCCGGCAGCGTGATCCACAGCGCCGGCCCGGCCTCGGTACTGGCCTATCTTGCCGGCGGCATCCTGGTGGTGCTGATCATGCGCATGCTGGGCGAAATGGCCACCTCATCGCCCGACACCGGCTCGTTCTCGACCTACGCGGACCGCGCCATTGGCCGTTGGGCCGGCTTCACCATCGGCTGGTTGTACTGGTGGTACTGGGTGATTCTCATGGCCTGGGAAGCCTATGTCGCCGGCAAAATTCTGCACGGCTTCTTCCCCAGCGTCAGCGTCAACGTATTCGTGCTGGTCACCACGCTGTCGCTGATCACCGTGAACTTCTTCAACGTCAAGCACTACGGGGAATTCGAGTTCTGGTTCGCCTTGATCAAGGTGATCGCCATCGTCTGCTTCCTGATCGTGTGCGGCGCTGCGGTCATGAACATCTGGCAGTTCGGTGAAGTGCGCGGCATGACCCACCTGACCGCCGAAGGCTTCATGCCCAACGGCATCACCACGGTCGTGGGCGCCTTGCTCGGGGTGATGTTCGCCTTCCTCGGTGCAGAAATCGTCACCATTGCCGCCTCCGAAGCCAAGGACCCGGCCGGGCAGATCGTCAAGGCCACCAACTCGGTGGTGTGGCGCGTGTGCCTGTTCTACGTGGGTTCGATCTTCCTGATCGTCTGCCTGGTGCCGTGGAACGATCCGCACCTGGGTGAATCGGGCTATGGCGCCTACCGCCGCACCCTGGAGCTGCTGGGCGTACCCTATGCCGAGCTGCTGATGAACTTCGTGGTGCTGACCTCGGTGAGCAGCTGCCTGATTTCCGGGCATTACACCGCCTCGCGCATGCTCTTCTCCCTGGCCAAGCGCGGCGATGCGCCGCGGCTGTTCAAGATCACCCGCACCGGTACCGGCGTGCCGATGTTCGCCATCATCGGTTCGTGCGCCGTGGCGGTGGTCTGCGCGCTGATCAACTTCAGCGAAACCCTGCGCCCGAAAGACGTGCTCGACCTGCTGATGAACACCACGGGCATGATCGCGTTGCTGGTGTACCTGGTGATCGCCTTCTCGCAACTGCGCATGCGGCGCAAGCTGCTGGCCGAGGGGCGTGAGATCCGCCTGAAGATGTGGCTGTTCCCATGGCTGACCTACCTGGTCATCGCCTTCATCGTTGCCGCGTTGGTGACCATGGCGTTCATGGAGGACTACCAGACGATCGTGGTGTCGACCGGGCTGGCGGCGCTGATCGTGGTGATCATGGGTGTGATCCACCAGAAGCGATGCGCCAAGCGGGTTTAACCTTGGTTGCATGAAAAGACCGCGGTCGCTCTGAGAGCCACCGCGGTTTTTTTCATCAGGCCGCGGCAAGGCTGTGATAATGCCGGCACTCATCAGGATCTCCCCATGCTTAGCATTTCCAACAACGTGCATCTGCCGGATGCCGACATCGAACTCACCTACATCCGCGCACAAGGTGCGGGTGGGCAGAACGTCAACAAGGTGTCCAGTGCCGTGCACCTGCGCTTCGACATCCGCGCCTCGTCGCTACCCGACTTCTACAAGGAGCGGCTGCTGGCGCTGCGTGACAGTCGCATCACCGGCGACGGCGTGTTGATCATCAAGGCTCAGCAGTACCGCACCCAGGAGCAGAACCGCACTGACGCGCTGGCGCGGCTTGCCGAGTTGATTCTTGCTGCGGGCAAGATCGAGAAGAAACGCCGGCCTACCAAGCCGACCCTCGGCTCGAAGACCCGCCGCCTTGACGGGAAGGCCAAGAGGGGCACCATCAAGGCCGGGCGGGGGAAGGTGGATTTCTAATGCGGGCGGTGGAGCGTTGCGGGCACGTCTGGAATGGCCAGCCGTATAGGTCTGCTGCTAGTTGCAACGGATGACTGTCTGATCTTCGTTCACACCACGTTGAACACATGCCGCAAATAACTCACAAAGTTCTCATCCCGACACTGCGTCTTCCCTGGGCTGTCCGAAATCTTCGCCACCGGCGCCCCATTGCAGGCGGTCATCTTGATCACCATGTTCATCGGCTGCACGCCGGGGATGTCGCAGGTGAGTTGAGTGCCGATGCCAAAGCTGACGTTGATGCGGCCGTGCAGGGCGCGGTAGAGCTGCAGGGATTTGGCGAAGTCCAGGCCGTCGGAGAAGATCAGCGTCTTGCTCGCCGGGTCGATGCCTAAGCGTTGGTAGTGGGCGATGGCTTTTTCGGCCCAGACCAGCGGATCACCGGAGTCGTGGCGCAAGCCGTCGAAGAGCTTGGCGAAGTACAGGTCGAAGTCGCCCATGAAGGCGTCCATGGTGATGCAGTCGGTCAGGGCGATGCCGAGCAGGCCGCGGTATTCGCGGACCCAGCACTCCAGCGCGGCGGCCTGGCTGTCGACCAGGCGTGGGCCCAGTTGCTGGTGGGCCATGAACCACTCGTGGGCCATGGTGCCGATGGGCTTGAGTTCAAGCTCGCGGGCCAGGTGCACGTTGCTGGTGCCGACGAAGCGGCCAGGAAAATCGCGCTTGAGGATGTGTACGACCTCTTCCTGCACAGGGTAGGAAAAACGCCGGCGGGTGCCGAAGTCGGCCAGTTGCAGGCCGGCCAGTTCCGCGTCGCTGGCCTGCTGGCGCAGCCAGTCGAGCTTTTCGTACAGCCGCTCGCCGACCTGCTCCAGGCGCACCTCGCGGTAGCGCTGACGGTTGCGCACCTCGGAGACGATTGCCAGCAGCGGGATCTCGTAGAGGATCACGTGCAACCACGGCCCGCGAATGCGGATGGCCAGTTGGCCGCTGTCATCCAGGCCGACATGCACATAGCGCAGGTTGAAGCGGAACAAGCTGAGGAAGCGAATGAAGTCTGGCTTGATGAACGGAATCTTTTCCAGGTAGGCGAGCTGGTCCTGGGTCACCGACAGCTCGGCCAGTTGCTCGATCTGATGACGGATCTCGGCCAGGTAGGGCGAGAGATCCTCGTTGTTGCGGCAGCGAAACTCCCACTCCACCTCGGTGTTGGGGTAGTTGTGCAGCACCGCCTGCATCATGGTGATCTTGTAGAAGTCGGTGTCCAGCAGGTTCTGGACGATACGGTCGCCGAAGATGTGCTCGCTCATTGCTGGGTCTCCCGCAGATCGGTAAGGGCTTGGTCAAGGCTGGCCTGGTCGGCGCACAACTGGATGCCGCTGCCGGCCATGGTGGTGCAGGCGTGCTCGCTGCCCTCGCTGCTCAGGCCACGGCAGGCCGGCAGGTACAGCAGCACCTCGAAGCCTGCGCTGCGCAGCTGCCGGGCGGTGGTGGCGACGCAGTAGTCCAACGCCAGGCCGCCCACGATGACGGTCTGCACGCCGTGCACCTTGAGAAACTCGATCACGCCAGTGGAGCGCCGTTCGGCCAGGTCGTGGTAGCAGGCGCCATAGGGATGCAGGTCGGGCTCCACGCCCTTCCAGACGAAATAGTCGTAGTCGATCGGCGCCGGCAGGCCGGGCAGCAGCTCGAAACCGGGGGTGCCCGGCACGCAGTGGCTGACCCACGTGAGGTCGGCGTTCGCCAGGTCCAGCGGCTGGAGCATGAGCGCGCGGTCTGCCACGGCCCAGACGGCATTGCGCGGATGGGCGTCCTTGCTGCCCAGGCGCAGGCTGGCGCGGCGGGCCATGGCGTTCAGGGCCGGGACGATCTCGTGGCCACCGGGGACAGGCAGCTCATCCGGCGCATGGCAGGTAAAGCCATTCTGCGCATCGACATCGAAACTGGCGATCTTCATGGTGCTGACTCCTGTGCGGGAATGGCTACATAATCCATCTGGTGCATTAAGTGTGTCAAGTACGGATTCAATATAGCCATGAGGGTTGCGGTTGATTGCATTCGTAGTGGAATATGTCGCCAGCAATTTTCAATGGAGTAGATCAGTGAGCAGTGCCGAAGTTCTGGCCAGCGTCGACATCATCGCCCTGCGCATGGCGCCCGACACCGCGAGCCTGGAGGTGTTGTTGCTGCGTCGCGAGCGTGCGCCGCACCAGGGCGATTGGGCGCTGCCCGGGGTGATCGTCAATGGCCGTACCGCCGACAACAGCCTCACGGCTGCCGCCGAGCGGGCGCTGCAGGAAAAGGCTCGGGTCACGCCGCGCTACCTGGAGCAGGTGGGCACCGAGGGCAACGCCTTTCGCGACCCGCGCGGCTGGTCCTTGAGCACCTACTACCTGGCGTTGCTCGCCCCCGATAACGCCCCGCAGGCAGACGACCTGGCCTTCTTCGACCTGAACAGCGTGCTGCAGCGCAAGGTGCTGCTGCCGTTCGACCACACCTTGCTGGTAAGCCTGGCCCGCGAGCGGCTGGCGGCCAAGACCGTGTACAGCAACCTGCCGCTGTACCTGCTGCCCGAGCGCTTCACGGTGCTCGATGCCCTGCAGGCCACCCAGGCCTGCCTGGGCGCGCCGGTGAACAACACCTCGCTGCGCAAGCGCCTGGAGCGGATGAAGGCAGTGGACTGGGTGCGCGACACCGGGGAGCGCCATCAGCCCAGGCTCGGGCGGCCGCAGCAGCTCTACCTGCATACGCCTCAGGCGCCAGGGTTGTTTACCTTCGAGCGCAGCCTGTTGCCCGAAGGGCTGGGCGGGTGAGGGTGGGCGCGGGGTGGGGTCGGTGGTCCACCCGTTATGCGCCGTCTGCGCGGGCCCAGCACAGGCGCCTGTCGGGCAGGGCAATCGGCCCATCCACGTGAGTCCATCAAAGACGGGCACTTGAAGCTATGCTGATGCCATGACCAGCCCCCCTTCGTTGCGCCAACCCTGCCCACCCGGCGCCTGCGATTGCGGGCGCGAGCAACTGGCCAACTGCCCGCCCCCGGCCCAGCGCATCCTGATGCTGACGCGCCAGGAAGAGCAAAAGCTCCTTCAGCGGCTGGAAAACCTCAAGGACCTGGCCGACCTCTACCACCTGCAACAGCGCCTGCTCGACAACCTCGGCATCCGCCTGAACATCAGCCCCAGCCACAACGAGGTCCGCACCCGGCTCGGCATCGTCATCGAGCTGGATGCGCAGCCCGGACTGTGCCGCAAGACTCGTCGGGAAATCCCCGCCGCCATCCGCCGCGGCCTGGAGCGCAACCCTGAGGTGCTGTACCGCTTGCTGGATGCGCACGACCTGCTGGGCGGCGCCTGAGGGCGTTGTCCCTCGCAGCGGCTTGCCCAGCACCCCGCTGACTAATTTTGCCGAAGGCTCTTACGTTCTTTGAGGACCTGCCCTGCGCTTGCGCAGTGGCTCACCCTCAAGGAGACAGGCAATGACTTCCGTATTCGACCGCGACGACATCGTGTTCCAGGTAGTGGTCAACCACGAAGAGCAATACTCCATCTGGCCCGACTACAAAGCGATCCCTGCCGGTTGGCGCACCGTGGGCAAGAGCGGCTTCAAGAAGGAGTGCCTGGCCTATATCGACGAGGTGTGGACCGACATGCGCCCACTGAGCCTGCGCCAGAAGATGGCCGAAACCGCGGCGCAGTAAGCTGTGACAGCCCTGAATCTGCTGTGCTTGCCGTACTCCGGTGCGAGCGCGATGGTCTATGCGCGCTGGCGGCGCAAGCTGCCGGCCTGGCTGCAGGTGCGGCCGGTGGAGCTGCCAGGGCGTGGCGCGCGCTACGGCGAAGCGCTGCACACCGATTTGCAGGCCCTGGCCCGGCAGCTGGCCAGTGAGCAACGTCTGGCGGCCAGCGGGCCCTATGCGCTGCTGGGCCACAGCCTGGGCGCCTTGCTGGCGTTCGAGCTGGCCCATGAGCTGCAAGCCCTCGGTTGTCCGGCGCCGGTCGCGCTGTTCGCCTGCGGTACTGCGGCGCCCACGCGCCGTGAAGACTACGGCGACAAGCACTGGCGCGACCCCAAAAGCGATGCCGAGCTGATCGATGAGCTGCGCGAGCTGCAGGGCACCCCCGAAGAAGTGCTGGCCAATCAGGAGCTGATGAGCCTGACCTTGCCGATCCTGCGCGCCGATTTCCTCCTGTGCGGCCACTACACCTACCGTCAACGCCCGCCGCTGCGCTGCCCCGTGTATGTGCTAGCCGGCGAGGCGGATCGTGCCAATGAGGAACAATTGCTCGCCTGGGGCACGGAAAGCCTGGGGCCGTTTGACCTGCAGATGTTTGCCGGTGGGCATTTCTTCATCCATGAGCAAGAAGACCCTGTACTGGACGCGCTGACTCGCCGGCTCGCGCCGCATCGACTTTCGGCCTGATTGACGTAGTCCTTTACCTAGGGGAGGCTAGGTCGATCTCCAGGTTAAGGACGCCCACATGCTCATCGATCCACGCCAGACCACACTGCTGGTGGTCGACATCCAGGAAAAGCTCATCGATGCCATGACCGAGCCGGCGGGTACGCGTGCCCGCGCGCGCTGGTTGCTGGGCGTGTGTGCGGCGTTGGAGGTCCCCACTGTGATCTCCGAGCAATACCCCAAGGGCCTCGGCCACACCTTGGCTGAACTGCTGGCGGTAGCACCGGCAGCCGAGGTGGTAGAGAAACAGCACTTTTCCTGTGTTGCGGCGGGCTGCCTGCCGGCCACGGCACTGGCGCGCGAGCAGTTCATCGTGTGCGGCATGGAAACCCACGTGTGTGTGCTGCAGACCGTGCTCGGCCTGCGCGCGCTGGGCAAGCAGGTGTTTGTGGTCGAAGACGTCTGTGACAGCCGCAGCGCGGCGAACAAGGCCGCAGGGCTGGCGCGCATGCGCGATGCCGGCGCGCAGATCGTGACCCGCGAGATGGTGCTGTTCGAGCTGCTGGGCAGCGCCAGCCACCCGCAGTTTCGGCACTTGAGCAAGACCTACCTGGTGGGGGACCAGCCCTGAACGGCGCGGGTGGGGCAAGCGCGGCGGGTCATGCGGTTCGGGGCCTGTCGATAACCACTGGCCATGCTGCAGGCAGGCTCGCCCTCAAGGCGGATCTACCGGGCGTGCCGAACGCCTTGAGCGGTCTGTGGCGCCGCCGCTACGCCACGGGCCTGTTGCTTGTGGCCCTGCTGCAAGGCTGCGCAGGTCACAAGACCCCGGCCGAACCTGAAGCCGACCCTGCTGCCGTACGCGCACAGCTGCTACGCCTGCTGCCGGCCCAGGTCAAGGACCGCCAGGGCTGGGCCGAAGACATCCAGACCGCCTTCAGCGCCCAGCGCCTGCGCGCCGATCGAAGCAACCTGTGCGCCGTGCTGGCGATCACCGAGCAGGAATCCACCTTCACGGCCGATCCGCAGGTGCCTGGGCTGGGCCGCATCGCCCGCGAGGAAATCGACCGCCGCGCTGGCCGCTTGCACATCCCGCGCGTGCTGGTCGATCGCGCGTTGAACAGCACCTCGGCCAATGGCAAGACCTACCAGCAACGCCTGCTGGCCGTGCGCAGCGAGCGCGAGCTGAGCGAGCTGTATGACGCTGTGATCGCCGGCCTGCCGCTGGGCCGCACGCTGTTCGCCGGGCTCAATCCCGTGCACACCGGCGGGCCGATGCAGGTCAGCATCGATTTCGCCCACAAGCACGCGCAGCACTACCCCTACACCTACAGCGGCACCCTGCGCGATGAAGTCTTCACCCGCCGTGGCGGTCTGTACTTCGGCATCGCGCACCTGCTGGACTACCCGACGCACTACTCGACGCCGCTGTACCGTTTCGCCGATTTCAACGCTGGTCGCTACGCCAGTCGCAATGCCGCCTTCCAAGCCGCCCTGAGCCGTGTCACCGGTGCCAGGCTGGCGCTCGACGGTGACCTGATCAACCCCGGCGCGCTGCTGCCCGGCAAGACCGAACAGGCCGCGCGCACCCTGGGCGGCAAGCTTGGTCTGCGCAACCCGCAGATTCGGCGTCAGCTGGAACAGGAAGATCAGCTGGCCTTCGAGGAAACGGCGATCTACAGCGGCGTCTTCGGCCTGGCTGACGCCAATGCCGGCAAACCGCTGCCGCGCGCGGTGCTGCCGGGGATCGTGCTGGAAAGTCCGAAGATCACCCGCACGCTGACCACCGCATGGTTTGCAGAGCGTGTGCAGGGCCGTTATCAGCGCTGCATGCAGCGTTAAGTGGCCTGGGCAACCCAAGCGTCTTGAGGTTTCGAGGAATCAACAGCACAGGAAAAGCGCGACCGCTGAGAAGCGTCGCGCAGTGGCTTTGCTGAGCGTCAGCGGCCGAGCACGGCAAACGGCTGTTTTGGTGGCCTGTGAGCGATCGCGTTGCTGAGGAGCGGCCATGGGATCGGGTGCGCATCCACCGGGGAGGGCCTTGAGGCGAGTCGGATAAGTGCGGCGGGGGAGCGCGCGGCCTGGCAACGACGTGACCCGCTTACACGGGTCACCACCGATCACGCCTTACTGCTTGGGCGCGGTGTTGTCAGTACCGGGCACGGAATTGGTGCTGCCATCATTGTTTTTCGGCTTCGGCATGCCGGTGGCCGAGTCGGAATTGGTGCCAGAACCTGTACCCGAGTGGTTTTTCATGCCGCTGGCGTTGGAATTGACGCTGCTGCCATCCCCTGCAGTGGTGCCAGGGGTGGTGCTGCCGGGTGTGCTCATGCCGCTGCTGGTGTCAGCCCCAGTACCGTGAGTGGTCGAGGTGCCGGTGTGCGGCTTGCTGGCGTCATGGTTCATGTCAGTCGCAGCGAAGCTGGCCGTGGAGGCCAGGCCGAAGCTCAGGGCGAGGGCAATGGAAAGCGGGCGAATGCTGATCATGTGAATCTCCTGATGGCAAGGGATCTTACATGCTGTTCGGCTGCGCCAACCGGGGTGGGGTGCCCGGCCGGCGACAGACGGTCGCCGGCGCGAGGTTACTGGATGTTACGTCGCCGCCGGCTTATCGGCCTCCTGCGCCGCATCAGCGGGATCGGCATGGGAGTGCGTATCCGCCATGGTCGGGTGCTCGTGCGCTGCGTGAATCAACGCCTCGGTCACACGCAGCTCGGCACCGGTCGGCGAGAAGGTGGCCGAGGGTGCAAACGGCGCCGGGTGCTCGGGCGCCGGGCGCTTGCCGCGGCGCCACAGGAAGAAGCTCACCATGCCCAGGTTGACCACGGCAAAGGCCCAGAACAGCCCGGCTTCGCCGTAAGCGGTCATGGCCGGCGAGATCATCAGCGGCGCAATCGCCGAGCCTAGCGAGTTGATCAGCAACATGCCCTGGATCATCGGCACGATGGCATCGGCCGGTGCCCGGTCGGCAGCGTGGCTCACGGCCACCGGGTAGATCGCAAAGACCCCACCGCCGAGCAGAAACAGCAGCGCCGGCAGCAGTTCCGAACTGGACGGCAGCAGCAGAATACCCACCGACAGCAGCACACAGAGCGTGCCGAGCACGATCAGCACATCCTGGCGGTCGGTGCGGTCCGACCAGCGCCCGACCGGATACTGCAGCAGCATGGCGCCGAGAATCACCCAGGCCATCATGCTGCCCACCTCGCCGGTGTCCAGGCCGATGCGCTGCAGGTACAGCGGCAGCAGCGAATACACCGCCGCAATCGCCACACCCGAGCCGAAGCAGCCGACCAGACCACTGGGCGTCACGCTGAGCAACTGGCGCGGCTTGAGCGGTTCGACCTGATCGAGCAAGGGCGACACGCGCGGCAGCACGCCAATGGGCAGAATCGACAACGACGCCAGCATGCCCGCGACCATGAACGGCGCAGTAGCGCCCCAGCCCGCCAGCTCGCCGAGAAAGGCCTGGCCGAGCACGCCGGCGCCATACAACGCGATCATGTACAGCGCCAGCAAGCGCCCGCGGATCTTCGCGTCACCGGCCAGCAGCATCCAGCTTTCGATCACCAGGAACACGCCCACGGTGGCCCAGCCGTTGATCAGGCGCAGCACCATCCAGCCCCAGGTGTCGACGAACAGGCCTTGCAGCAGGATGGTCGCGGCGATCAACGAGGCGAAGCAGGTGTAGGCACGGATGTGGCCGATGCGCAGGATCAACCGGTCGTTGAACAATGCGCCGAGGGTGAGGCCGAGGAAATAGGCCGAGGCGACGACCCCGATCATCGTCGCTGACTCGCCCGCTTCGCCCAGGCGCAAGGTGGTCAGGGAAGACAGGAAACCGTTGCCTAACGCAACGATGAACAACCCGAGCAATGGCGCCAGCGCCATGCCCAGCAAACGCACGGACATACGTACCTCAAACAGGAAAGATCGATGAGTGCCTCGTTCGCGATGCAGCACGGCGCTGCCCCGAAAGGGCCAGCGTTGCAACGAAGTGCCAGGGAAAGTCTGCGACCAGGCATGACGCGACCGCAGGCCCACGGGGGCAGCGGACGGGTTCGGTGGCTCCTGGTCCGGAGGCGGCGCAGGAGGACGGGGTCATGGCGACGGGTTGCCAGTGTTCATGGCGACTGGACGAAAAGGCCGAGCGGATTCTACGGGCGCAGGCGGCATTGAGCAGAAGATTCTGCTGCGACAGGATGACGCACGCAGGCGACCGGCTGCGCTGTCCGATCGGTCAGGCGTCGACTAGCGTGTGTGGTGTAGCAACAAGGACCACGTTCTCACTCGATGGAGGTTCACCCTGAAGTACCTGTTGCCCACTGCTGCGCTGGCACTGGCAGCCGTTCTGTGCTCGCCGGTGTCCATGGCCGAAGGCGATGTCGCGGACGGCGTGCGTCACGATGTGCGTGAAGTCGACAAGGGCGTCGACCACGATGCCAAGGAAATCGACAAAGGGGTCAAGCACGATGACCAGGAAATCGACAAGGGTGCCCAGCATCTGGACAAAGAGCGGCACAAGGCCGACAAGCCTG
The DNA here is from genome assembly GCF_034427815.1 of Pseudomonas gebzensis. Classification (NCBI taxonomy): domain Bacteria; kingdom Pseudomonadati; phylum Pseudomonadota; class Gammaproteobacteria; order Pseudomonadales; family Pseudomonadaceae; genus Pseudomonas; species Pseudomonas gebzensis. The sequence continues at coordinate 151,285 of NZ_JAXQNS010000006.1, read as the reverse complement.
TCGACAAGGCTATGAAGAAAGACCTGTGAACAGACCCGACGACCACGGCTTAGGCTCTGTCGGAAACGTCTTGGGCGAAGGTTGGGCAAGGCCGATGGCGGCCCCGCACAAACCGCCGAGGAACGGCCGGGGTCGCGCTCGGCTTTACTGGAGTCAATGAGCATTACGGTGGGGACGCCTAGTCGGGGACGCCTGGTCAGGGCCGGCCCCGCGGGCTGTTTTTAACGCAGCATCACCGAGTCTCAAGGCTTTTCAGACAGAGCCTCGGTCCGGGCAAGCGTTTGACCGGGACCCAGGTTGACGTCCTGCGGGCAGCCTTGCCGCTCAACCGCACGCCCAGTCCACCTGCATCGACGCCAGGTCGAACTGAGCCGTGCCGCCGCCGAAGTTGAAACCGCCGAAATCCTCCTCACAGCCCAGGTAGCGCGGCCCGAAATCAGGGTAGCCCTGCTCGGGCATCATCGTGCCGCCCAGGTGGTTGCGGCCGAAGAAACGCTCCAGGTCCAAGCCCTCAGCCTGCTCGCTGAAGGCCGGCACATAGCCGCTGTCCACGCATTCGTGTTCCCACTCGCGCGGCGGCTTGCCGACATTCGGGTCGCCCTCGCGCACCTGGGCACGGATGGGCAGCGCCGTTTCCAGCCCGGCATCGGCGAGCAGCGCGACCGGTGGCTGGCCGGGCTCGCGCACGCGCATGTCGTAGAAATAGGTCGGGTACGGTTGCGTCAGCCACGCCGGTTCCGGCCCCAGCAGGCTGCTGGCCGGCAAGCGTGGTGGCGCGCAGAGCGCGCCATCGAACTCGGCCTGGGTCAGCCACAGGACCGCGTAGCGGGTGCCGAGGATGTCTTGCATGTCGAAGCGGCCAGGGTGGCGGTCACGGGCGTGTTGCCACAGGACCCGCAAGGCAGGGTCGCCAGGTGGCGTTTCGCTCAAGGGGGCGGTGAAGAACGCCTCAACGGCGTCGCAACTGGGCAACTCTTCGAACTGGTCGTCGACGAACACGCTCAGCGCCACCAAGGCTTCACCCTGGGTGCGGTACTGCGGCGGAACGTGCAGGGTGAATGCGTGGCGCAACGGGTGGCCAAGGCTCTCGCTCATGGGCCATTGGCTGGCGCGCAGGCCGGGCGGCAGGCCCAGGCTCCAGCCGCCGGCCCATTCAGTGCCGCGCTGGGCGTTGGGCTGCATGCGCTGCGCATCACGCAACAGGTCGTAGGCGACGGTCAGGCTCGGGTCGGCCAGCAGCTTGGGCGGGGCGGGGTACACGGCGTTGGGCAGGCTGATCTGCAGGGCCTGGATCAGGTCATCACGAAAGGTCACCCGCAGCTCATGGCCCTCATCGGTGACCATCTGGCATTGGCGTTCCTCGGGGCGGTGCTCATCGCTGGGTGGCAGTGGCTCAAGCCGCGGCTGCGCGGCGATCGCCGCCGTGTAGGGCATCGACAGGTGCAGCCTTTCGATCGTCTGCTCGCAGGCGAACGGGCTGAAAAAGCGCACCGAGCCCACCGTCCCGCCACGCTCCAGGCGGATGCGTACGCCTTGTTTGTAGGTGTCAGGCAGGTAGCCATCGGCATCCGCCTGGGCAGCGAGCGTGCGCAGTGAACCGGGCAGCCCGTCGATGGGCAATGATGGGCGCAGGGTGGCAAGGGTCGAGGGCTTCACGAGGGCTCCATGGCTGGCGAGGAAACGCTGCACAGCGTAGCGCAACAGGCGCGGTACGGGGCTGATCAGTGCTTGAGGGTGGCCGCCCGCGCGGCGAAAACACGCGAGTGACGACGCGTTTTCGAGCGTCGGCGCCACCCTGCGCGGGTGGCCGCGGTCAGCGCCCCCGGCGGCGTGATACCTGGGCTTCGATGTTCTTGCGACCGATGAGCAGGGGCGGGGTCTGCGTGACCGGCTCGTCGGCCAGCCACTTGTACATCACCAGGCAATCGACCAGCCCCAGGCGGGCATGCCGATAGGCCTTGGGCAGCCGCCCGACCGTCTCGAAGCCCAAGGCGTGCCACAAGGCCACCGCCACTTCATTGGTCGCCACCACCGAATTGAACTGCAGCGCCAGCAGGCCGCTCTGGCGAGCGAGTTTCTGCGAGTGCTCGCACATCGCCCGCGCCACGCCACGCCCGCGCGCTGCCTCACACACCATGTAGCCACAGTTGCCGACGTGCGAACCGGGTCCGACGGCGTTGGCCTTGAGGTAGTATGAGCCGAGCAATTGCCCATCGTCCTCGGCGACCAGTGTGTGCATCGGCAGCTCCAGCCACAGGTGGCGCGCCTGCTCGAAGCTCAGTTCGGGGTCGTAGGCGTAGGTTTCGCGGGCCTGGGCCACGGCCTGGAAGGTGGGCCAGAAACGCGTGAAGTCGTCCGGCGTCATGGGGCGAATGTGCATGAGCAACCTTTCCTGTGCGATCGAGCCGCGCAGTGTGTGATGACCCAGGCCGCGGTGCAAGCCTGGTGGCGTCGAGCGCGGTCGCTCGTGACATCAGGGTTCATGCAGCGCTGGCTCGGCCGCCGGGCGCGGCAGGGTCTCTGGCCGGTTCAGGCTTCGCCCAGCGCATCGAGTGCCCTGGCTGAATACACCAGCGCAGCACCGGCGTTCATGGCCACCGCCACGCCGAGCGCCTCGGCGATTTCTTCGCGGCGAGCGCCGTGTTCCAGGGCTGCCTTGGCATGCACGCTGATGCAGCCGTCGCAGCGGGTGGTGACCGCCACGGCGAGGGAAATCAGTTCACGGGTCTTGGCGTCCAGGTGTTGCGTCTTGGCCCCCGCGCCGCTGGCGGTCAGGTAGCCCGCAACCGTGTCGGGAGACAGCTCGTGGAGCTCGCCAATGCCCGCCATCAGTTGTGTGCGGTAGCCATCCCAGTCGAGCATGCTCATGGTCTTCACCTCAGTCGGTTCTGTGCAGGAACCGTGAGGCTAACCGAGCGGGGTACGGCGCGCGGCGGGCCTTGAGGCGTAAACGCTTGCTACTTTCGGCCTGCTACCGGCCTCAGAGGTAGATGAAGAGCAACACCAGCGCCGCGACCACTAACCACTTTTCCAGGTAGTAACGGGTGCGGTTGCGCTTTTTCAGCGCCTTGCCGCGCTCGCGAATCCGGTAGATGCGGGTGAACAGGCGATTGATGGCGCCGGTCTTGTCATTGGCATCATTCGGCGCGGCGGCCGCCGCCATGACATTGCGGCTGAACCAGCGGTTGAACGCTGTGGCCCAGCGGTACTTGAGCGGGCGTTCGACGTCACAGAACAGAATGATGCGGTTGTGCTCGGTGGTGTTGGCGGCGTAGTGGATGTAGGTCTCGTCGAACATCACCGCCTCGCCATCGCGCCACGCATATTTTTCGCCATCGACGTTGATGTAGCAGCCGTCGTCGTTAGGGGTATCCAGGCCCAGATGGTAGCGGTAGGAGCCGGCGTACGGGTCGCGGTGGCGAACCAGCTTGGCGCCCGGCGGCAGCGTGGCGAACATGGCCGCCTTGACCGTGCCGATGCCTTGCAGCAGCTCGGTGGTGCGCGGGCACAGGCTTACCGCCGACGGGTGGCTTTCGCCGTACCACTTGAGGTAGAAGCGCTTCCAGCCAGTCTTGAAGAACGAGTTGAAGCCTACGTCATCGTAGTTTTCGGACTTCTTGATCTCACCGCCGTGCAGCAGTTGCAGGGCTTCTTCGCGGATTTCCTGCCAATGGGCCTGCAGCGGAGCGAGCTCGGGGAAGGCCTCGACCGGCAGGTAGGGTTTGGCGGGGTGGCGCGAGAACAGGTAGAGAAAGCTGTTGATCGGCGCCAGGAAGCTGGAGTGATCGCCCAGTTGTCGCGTCAGCTTGTGACGCACGCGGCCGCGCAAGTGCACGTAGCTGATGGACAGGACGAAGATCAGGACAAGGGCGATTTTCATGGACGGTACTTATCGACAGATGTGGCCAGAATGATGGCGCAAGCCCATCAGCATACCAACGGGGATTGAACTTTGTACATTCTGTTACATCAGGTCGCACGGTAATCGGCCCATCGGCCAGGGCCTGTTGGCCTGCCGGGCTCAGGTGCCACGCGCCTGGATGCGCCGCGTTCTTGCGCCGAAAACGGCTGTCGGAACGTAGGGTCGCTGGGTCGCAGCAAACGGGCGCTCACCCGGCCCCGACAACAGTTTGAGTTGCGGAGCCTGGCAAGCTTGATCCTTGTTGAAGCGGCTTCAGCCGCGATGGGCGGCGCAGCCGACCCAAAGCTGCAACCTCCCTATACCGGCTTTTTCGCGACGCCTGAATCGGACCGGCTCTGTCGGCCGTCGCGGCAGTGGCCGCTCTCACAGGGCCCGGCCAAACCACCCATTCAACGTAGGTCCATCGAGGCGACGGCTAGCCGCGCAGTGCCTTCACTACCTGTTCGACACTGGCTTTGAGCCCCGCCACGGTGTCATCAGCATCGCTGTCGACCACCACCAGCTGCGCGCCGCCTGCCTTGATCGCCTCAAACAGGGCCGCATCAGGCTGGCGATGGTGCAGCACCAGCGCCACGTCCTGGGCCTTGAGCGTGTCGGTCAGTGCCTTGAGTGCACTGGGCTCCCAGCGGTCGTCTTGGGGCAGGGGTTGCTCGACCACGTCCAGGTTCAGGCCACTGACCAGGTAACTCAGGCGTTCTGACAGGTTGACCACGGTGAGGTTGTCCACCTCGGCCAGTTGCGTCTGGCTGCTCGAGAGCAGTTCCAGCATCTGCCGCTTGATACCGGCCAGGTTGCTTTGAATGCGCGCCTTGTCGGCCGGCGCCAGGCGTTCGAGGTCATTGGCCAGCACATCGGCCATGCGCCCCAGGTTGGTCGGGCTCAGCCAGGGGTACGCTGCGAAGGCGTTATCGCCCTGCACCGCAATGCCCGGCAGGGCGCCGTCCACGGGCCGTGCGGCGTCGATCTCGACAATGCGGATGTTGCTGCGCCGGGCCATGGGATACAGCGGGTCGTCGCGCCAGATCGAGCGCAGGCCGATCACCGCGTCTGCCTTGCGCGCGGCCTTGTCCAGGCTGGCGCCACCACGGCCACTGAAGAACGACGGCTGACGGCTGGCCGGCAAGTTGGCAGGGGCGGCGCGGTTGAGCTGCACCGAGGTGCCGTCGAGCAAGGCGGCGGCCAGACTGTGGGTGACCGGCACGGTGGTGAGCACGGTCACCGCGGCTGCTGCCTGCTTGCCTGCTGCCTGCGTGACCGTAGGCGCGCTGGAGGCTGGCGCGGCCAGCGCGAGGGCCGGCAGGCCAGCCAGGGCCAAGGCCAGAGAGAGCTGCTTGAGCGAGAACGTCATGCCGGGCTTCCTTGCAGAAAGAGGGCGAGGGTACAGGCCAGGGTGACGGCCCGGTGCTGGAGGCAGAGGGTCATGCCGGATTTCCTTGCAGGCGTGGAACGAGGGCGCGGGCGAGGGCGGCGAAGGCGAAACACAGGCCGGCCATGAGGATGATCGCGGCACCTGACGGAATGGGCAGGTCGTACACGATCGGCAGCAAAATGCCGGTCAGCGTACTGAAGGTGGCAATCAGCACCGCGATGAAGAAAAAGCCCTTCAGCGACTGGCTGACCAGGCGCGCAGCGGCTGCCGGTATCACCAGCAACGCACCCACCAGAATCGCGCCGATGACCTTTACCGCAGCCACGGTGACCAGGGTCACCAGCACCACGAACAGGTAGTCGAGGGTCTTCACCGCCACACCGCGTACGGCCGCCAGCTGCGGGTTGAAGCTGGCCAGCATGATGCGGTTGTACAGCGGCACCGCCAGGCCCACCACCAGCAGCGCGACAATGCCCAGCACCAGCAGGTCTTGGCCGCTGACGGTGAGCACCGAGCCGAACAGTACGTTTTCCAGGATGTGCACGTTGATCTTGCCGGCCAGCATCAGCAGCAGGCTCGCGCCGAGTGCCAGCGACACAGAGAGGAACACGCCGATCAGCGTATCCGGCGACAGCCCGGTGCGGTTGCGCAGGAAATTCAACAGGATACCGAACAGCAGGCAGTAGCCGAACAGGCTGCCGTAAGGCCCGGTATAGGGCTCGCCGAGCAGGATGCCGATGGCCACGCCGGTCAGTGCCGCGTGGCCGACCGCCTCGGAAAAGAACGCAAAGCGCTTGACCACCACCAGGGTGCCCAGCCCACCCAGCACCGGGCCGATCATCAGGCCCGCGAGCAAGGCGTTGATGACGAAACCATAGGCCAGCGCTTCGGGCAGGTAGCCGGCGTTGGCCCAGTCCTGCACCAGTTGTCGGAACACTTCAAAGCTCATCAGGCCTGCTCCTCGCGGCGCGGGTGGACGGAGAACAGGCTGAGCAGCCGCTCCGGGGTCAGCGCCTCTGCGGGCGCGGCGTCGAACAGTACCTGGCGGCTCAGCCCGGTGACGCGGTCGGCCAGGCGCAGCACCGCCTGCAAGTCGTGCTCGATCCACAGCACTGTGGTCCCGGCGGCGCGCCAGGCGTGCAGCAGGTGTTCGAATACCTGGATGCCCGCTTCATCGAGCGCTGACATCGGCTCGTCCAGCACCAGCAACTGAGGCGCTGGAATCAGCCCCTGCGCAAGCAAGACCCGCTGACGCTCACCACCCGACAACGCACCCATGCGGCGAGCGCGTTTATCCAGCATGCCGACCCGTGCCAAGGCCTGGTCGATGTCCGGACGCACGCGCCGCGACAGCCCGAGAAACGCCGGGCGGCGCTGGCACATGGCGGCCATGAAGTCATCCACGGTCATCGGCAGACCACGGTCGAACTCCAGCGCCTGCGGCACATAGCCGATCACTTCAGCCGGGCTCGGCCAGTGCAGGGTCAGCCGGCCCAGGTGCGGCATCTGCCCCAGCAAGGTCTTGATCAGCGAGCTTTTGCCGCCGCCGTTGGGCCCGACGATGGCGTGAATGCTGCCGGCCGCCACCGTGAAGCTGACCTGTTCGAGGATGCGCGTGCGGCCCAGGGTCAGGTCGATGCCGGCAAACTCGATGCGCGGGCCACCCGGCGCGGCGAGCTTGGCCGCGGCCGTCATGTACGGTTCTCCTCGATGGCGCGGACCACCGTGTCGAGGTTCTGCTTCATCTCGATTTCGTACTTGTCTTTGGTGTATTCGCCGTAGGAAATGTGCGTCAGCGGGTACAGGCGCACGCCCGATTCACGCTGGATGGTTTCCACGTAGGCCGAGGGGAAATCCATTTCCGAGAAGATCACCTTCACGTCCAGCGCCTTGAGCTGGTCGATGGTCTTCTTCAACTGCGCTGGGCTCGGCTCGATGCCGTGAGCCGGTTCCACGACCGCCGTGACTTCCAGGCCGAAGTCGCGCACCAGGTAGTCGTAGGCGGCGTGGATAGTGGCCACGCGGAAGGTGGCGTTGGGCGCCTCGGTGACCTTGGCCAGGGCCGCGGCGCGCAGGCTGCGCAAACGCTTGGCGTAGGCACGGGCGTTCTGTGTGTAGAACGTTGCGTTATCGGGGTCGAGCTTGCCCAGGTCGCGGGCGATGTTGTTGACCTGGGCGATGGTGGTGCTGATCGACAGGAAGGTGTGCGGGTTGACCACCTTGCCGGCGCCACGCGCGGCGATGCCGGTGGCGGCCAGCAACGGCACGTTGCGGTTGGCCTCGATGGTGGCGATGTCGGGCTTTTCGCTGGCGGCGATCATGCGGTCGGCAAAGTCATCGTGGCCCACGCCATTGAGCACGATCACGTCCAGGGTGCCGATCCGTTTGATGTCTTCGGCACGTGGTTCGTAGGCATGCGGGTTGAAACCGGCTGGAATCAGCGGCACCACCTCGGCCCGGTCACCGACGATATTGCTCACGTAGCTGTAGTAGGGATGCAGGGTGATGCCGATGCGCAGGGGTTTACCGGCATCGGCCAGGGCCAGGGCGGGCAGGGCGCAGGCGATCAGCAGGGCAAGGGCGCGGCGCGCCAGAGTGGAGCGAAGCATGGGTAAAGTCCTTGATTCAGTGACGGTGCTGGCGGGTAACCCCAGCGTCGAAATGGCTGACGACCTGTTGCCAGCCGGCGCCGATCAGCGCGCTGGGCGTGCGCTGCACCGGCGGGTTGCCGTCGCCTGTGCGTTGCAGCCAGACCACCGGCTCTGCGCCGTCGTCGGCCGGCAGCAGCACCAGCAGGCTACCGGCCACCTCAGGCGCCTGGCTCTGACCCAGGTAGGCATCCTCGGCCAGGCGCTGCCAGTGGTGGCTGCCGCGGCTCTGGCTGCTGGCATCGACCACGAACGGCGGCAGGCCGTCTTCGGCCAGCCGCTCGACCGTCGGGCTGCTGCCGATGTCTTCGCGCAGCAGGCGGATCTCGTCGACGGCCACCCGCAGGTCGGTATAAAGGCCTTGCTCGGCGGGGGTCAGGTCACGGCGGGCGTCGATTTCATGGGCGGCGATGCTGGCTTCGTCTTCCCGCTCGCCGCGTACGCCCACCACCGTTGCAGCCAGCAACACGATCACCAGCGCGGTCAGCAGCACATAGAGGGTTTCATGCCCGGCACCGGCCGGGCGTACCACCTGGGCGCGGCTCATGGCGCAGCGATATCGGCGTGGTCGACTTCCACCACGTGGCCGGGACCGGCGTCGAACAACACGTAGAACTCACCGTCCGGGCGCTTGAAGGTCAGCGTCGAATCATCGCCCAGCTTGCCGCCGACCAGCACCTGCTCGTCGTAGCCGATCACATCGAGGGTCACCCCCGCGGCGCCGCTGCCATCGGAGAAGCCGCCCTTGCAGGTGATCTCGCCGGTGGCTTTTTCGTCGCATTCGCACATCGGGTTGTGCGCCAGGGCAGGGCCGGCGCACAGGGCCAGCACGGGCAGGGCGAGCCTGCGCATCAGGTGTTTCATGGTTTGCCTCCTTGTTTGGCGAGCCAGGCTGCAGTCGCGGGCGACGCCTCGGCGAGGGGAACGGACGCCTGATACATCTGGCCATCCCACCCTTCGAGGGTGATCCAGATGTGCGCGTCGGGTTGGGTGCGCTGTGGAATGGGCAGCGAGGTGAGCATGCGATACGGCGAGCCGAAGCCGATGCTGCCGGCCGCCCGCAGGCTGCGCGGCTTGCCGATGCGCAGGTAGATGGCCTTGACGCCTTCTTGGCACTCGGCGCACAGGGCCAGGTTGAAGATCTTGAAATAGCCCGCCGGGCCGTCCTGTTCGGGGGCGGCGTCGCGCATCTCGGCCAGGCTCACGCTCCAGCGGCCAACCGGGATGTCGGCCTGAAGATGCTCGCCGAGGCCGCCTTCACCGCGGAACAGGCGCATGTCGGCGAAATACTTGGGCATGAACGCCAGCGGAATGAGGATCAGCAGAATGTTCAGGTGGAAGCGCCATTTCAGCCACCAGTGCTTGAAGCCGCGTGGCGGCAGGGTCTGAGCCTGGTTCATGAGTGCACCTGCGTGGTTTCTTTCGCGCGGCGTGGCGCTCGCAGCCGTGCCGGACGCTCGCTGCGCTTGAGCGCCGCGGCAGTGGCCTGGGCGGTGCGCTTGGTCCAGATCAGCAGGCCGCTGAGCACCATCAGGGTCAGCACCAGGCCGAAGAAGAACCACACCAGCTTGATCGCCAGGCCGCCGAAGTCACCGGTGTGCAACGGGCGCATCGACTCGATGACGAATTCCAGTGCGCTGCGGTCGGCCAGCAGGAACTGGCTGTCCACCGCGCGGGTATAGGGGTTGACCGACGCTGTCTGGAACATCAGCGGGTACCAGCCGCGTCCGCCCATGCCGAAGTGGCTGTAGGCCGTGGCGGGCAAGGTAATGAAACTGATGTCCAGGCCAGGGATGCTGGTTTCGGCAATGCGCGCGGCTTCATCCAGGCCGATGCGCGGGGCGGGGCTGCCATCGGGCATCTGCGGCACCTGCTCACGGGCAATCACCGGCACGATGGGCTCGCTCGAGGTGGTGATGTGGTTGTCGCCCAGGATCGCCTGGATCAGGAACCAGGTACCGGTGATGGAAATCACCGCGATGAACCAGATCGACCAGACCCCGGCCAGGCGGTGCACGTCGCCCCAGAAAATCCGCGAACCATGGCCGGTGCGCACCGGTTTGAAGAAACCACGCCAGAACTTCTTGTAGACCACCAGCCCGGTCACCAGCGATGCCAGCATCGGCAGGCCGAGCAGCGAAACCAGGTACCAGCCCCAGCTGTAGCCGTTGGTGAAAGGCACCAGCCACCAGCCGTGCAGGGCGCGGGTGAAGGCTTCGAAGTTGAAATCCGGGGTCTTGCCCTGAATGGCTCCCGTGTACGGATTGACGTACAACGTGGCCCGTGAGCCGTCGGGGCGGGTCACCCCCAGGTTGAGGGCGAAGTGCGAGCCGTCGGGCTGGCGGATCGAGTCAACGGCCGTGTCCGGTTCAGCGCGTTTCACGGCATTGAGCACTTGCTGGAAATTCAGGCGCTGAGCGTCTGCCGTGGGCTTGCTGGCACGCACATCCGGGTTTGCCAGCCAGACGATTTCCTGGCTGACCACGGCGAGCATGCCCGTGAAGCAGACGATCAGTACAAAGAACCAGATCGGCAGTGCGAGCCAGCTGTGAACCAGGAACCACAGCCTGGATTTGGATTTTTTCGGGGATTGAGCCATCAGTCGATCTTCTAGAAGGGGGTCGAGCAAACGCTCGACTTTATAGGGGCTGCACTAGTAAGGACGAATGAGAATCGAAATACTGCGTGTTTAATTGAAAGCAAATGTTTCGGCGCCAGTGCAAACGGCCCGCGCGATGATCGCGCAGGCCGATGGCTGAGGCGTTGACCTGGGTGCGCTGGTTAATTCATGCGCTGTCGCGGAGCATCGCCGGCGCGGGGCGGCCGTGCTGGCGTGCGATGTCCTGAAACAGGGCTTCACCGATTTCGGCAGCCCGCGCCGGCAGCACCGACAGCAGGGTGTCGCTCAGGCCATGGCTGCTCTCGCAGAAGCCTTGCAGGTACACCGAGGCATGCAGGTCGGGGCCGGTGAGCAGACGGTAGTTGCGATCGACGCTGTAGTCCTTGAGGTAGCCGGCCAATGGCGCCAACAGTTCACGGTGCGAGCTGCGCGCATAGCCGGTGGCCAGGATCACGGCGTCGTAGCGGTGGGTCTGCTGGCCGCCGGTGGCCAGGTCGGCGATGGTCAGCTCGATACCCTCGGCACTGGCGCTGACCGCTTCGATCTGCCGCCGGCAGAGCACGTTGTGGCGGAACTGATGGGCGACTTTCTGCCGGTAGAGGATGCCGTAGATGCGTTCGAGCAGGTTCAGGTCGACCACCGAGTAGTTGGTGTTGTGGAACTGGTCGATCAGCTTGCTGCGTTCGGCGGCCGGCTGGTTGAACACAAGGTCCGTGTAGTCGGGGGCGAATATCTCGTTGACGAACGGGCTGTCGTCGGCCGGTTTGAGGCTGGCGGCGCGCAGGATCATGTCGACCTTGACCGACGGGTAGCTGTCGTTCAGGTCGATGAAGGCTTCAGCCGCGCTCTGCCCCGAACCGATCACCGCAATGCGCATGGGCTTGCCCTGGGCGCAGGGCAGGTTGGCCACGCTGCTCAGGTACTGGGAATGGTGGAACACGCGCGGATCATCCTTGAAGCCGCGGAAGATCTCCGGGACCTTCGGTGTGCCGCCGGTGCCGACCACCACGCTGCGGGCGCGGCGCACCTTTTCCCGGCCCTGGGCATCCTGGGACACCACCCGCAGGTGCTCGACGCGGCCCGCGTGCAGCTCAGGCTCGATGCGCAGCACCTGCTCGCCGTACTGCGCCTGGGTGGCGAAGTGCTCGGCGGCCCAGCGCAGGTAGTCGTTGTACTCCAGTCGGCACGGATAGAAGGTGCCCAGGTTGATGAAGTCGGCCAGGCGCTGTTTCTGGTGCAGGTAGTTGACGAAACTGTAGGGGCTGGTGGGGTTGCGCAGCGAGACCAGGTCTTTGAGGAAGGAGATCTGCAGCTCGCTCTGGCTGGCAAGCGTCTCGCCATGCCAGCGGTAGTCGCTCTGCTTGTCGATGAACAGCGCATCGAGGGCGTGACCGTGGGTCTGGGCGAGTTCTTCCAGGGCAATGGCCAAGGCCAGGTTGGAAGGGCCGAAACCGACGCCGATCAGATCTTTGGGTGTGTCCGAGGTTGAGGTCTGGCTCATGGCGGTGTCCGTAGAAGTCGAGAGAGGCATGCCTGCCGTGTGGTGCAGCGCCTGCGCAGGTACTTCAAGGGAACGAGCTGCTGTGGGGGGAATTTAGCGCCGCCATCGACAGGTCGAGCAGGGCGCCCAGGCCGTTCAGGCCGCTCAAGATCCTGCGCGGCTAGCCGATAGAACGGTCATCCCTTGTTACGCCCTACCGGAGGTGACCCTGTGGTGAGCTTTTCCACTATCGTCGTTCCCGCTGCGACCAGCGCTGTCGCGACGCCCACCAGCACCAGCGAGAGCGTGCAGCCCTCGACACCGCGCCTCGATGGCAAGGCCTTCAACCAGGGCCTGCAGGCGCAAGGCGGGGTGTCTTCTGGCGCCAGCAGCGCAGACAGCGATTCAGAAGCGGTCAAGCAGCTGAAAGAACTGATCAAGGATCTGCAGAAACGCCTGGCTGAAGAGCAGCGCCAGCTGTCGCAGATCATGTCCCAGCGCATGAGCGAGCAGGCCAAGGCCGCTGCCATCGCAGGCAAGCAGACCAGTATCAGCTCGCTCAGCGCCGCGTTGATGACTGCTACCAGCCAACTGCTCGAGGCGCTCACCGCCTCTGGCGGCGCCAGCGCGGGAAGCATGGTCAGCACCGAGGCCTGAGGTGTCCCAGCACTGAGAGCCGACCCGGCGTGCAACGCCCGCGGCATCCATGCGCTGGCGCCGCAGATCGGCAGCAACCCTGCATGCCTCTGTATTCAGGCCTCGGAGAGCAACCGGGTGCTGGCCTGGCAAGCGCTCGAAATCGCGGTGCCGGGCTTTCTTGTGCTCGCGGCTGCGCCGCGGACCCGTTGAGACGCTGCGGCGATTTACTTAGCAGCCTAATAAATATTTTGACATTCACTGCCTAAGCAGTAACATTTGCACACACTTACCCCGGCGTCGTGTGCCATGCCGCATTTCACTCCCGACAATTTCTCGCACTGCGCCATCGGCATGCTTCTCGGCCGGGCCGCGCTCCTCAAAGACCGCATCCTCGACTCGCACCTGGAAAGCGAAGGCGTCACTGCCGCGCAGTTCAAGGTGCTGATCATCGCCACGCAGTATCAGGTCGATACCCCGGCCGAGCTGTGCCGCTGCCTGGGCCTGGACAGTGGTTCGATGACGCGCATGCTCGACCGCCTCGAACAGAAGGCGCTGATCCAGCGCCAGCGCTGCCCGCAAGACCGCCGCCAGGTGCGCCTGACGCTGACAGCCGATGGCCAGCGCCTGGCCGACCGCCTGCCCGAGGTAGGCGCCAAGGCCATGAACGAACTGGTCGGCGTGCTCCAGGCCGATGAGCTCAAGACCCTCGAAGGCTTGCTGGCCAAGGTCCTGCTCAACGCCGGTGATCCGATGACCGTTCGCCGCTTCGGCGAACGTTGAACCCCTACGAATTTCTCAAGGTAACGCCATGGCCACTTCCCCTGACGCCCAAGCTCCCGATGCTAAAGCCGCCGATGCCAACCCTGGCACTGGCGCGCAAGGCAGCGAGACCGCCGAGCAGCCTGTCAAGTCGCGCAAGCGCAAGCTCTGGCTGCTCGGTCTGTTGTTGCTGGTGATCCTCGGCGCCGCCGCTGGCTGGGCCTGGTATACCCTGATAGGGCGCTGGGAAGAGAACACCGACGACGCCTACGTGAACGGCAATGTGGTGGAAATCACCCCCCTGGTGACCGGCACCGTCACCAGCATCGGTGCGGACGACGGCGACCTGGTCCACGCCGGTCAGGTGCTGCTGCGCTTTGACCCTTCGGACACCGAGGTGGCCTTGCAGTCCAGCCGTGCCAAGCTGGCCCGCACCGTGCGCGAAGTGCGCGGGTTGTACAGCAATGTCGATGCCCTCAAGGCGCAGGTGCAGTCGCGCCAGGCCGCGCTGAAAACCGCACGCGACAACTTCAACCGGCGCAAGGCCCTGGCCCAGGGCGGGGCGATTTCCGCTGAAGAGCTGTCCCACGCCCAAGATGACGTGACCACCGCACAAAGCGCCGTCGACAGCGCCCGCCAGCAACTCAACACCAGCACCGCTCTGGTCGACGACACCCAAGTGGCCTCTCACCCGGACGTCATGGCCGCCGCCGCCGAGCTGCGCCAGGCCTACCTCGACAACGCCCGCACCACCCTCGTAGCGCCGGTGACCGGCTACGTGGCCAAGCGCACCGTACAGCTGGGCCAGCGGCTGCAACCGGGCGCCGCAACCATGGCGGTGATCCCCTTGGACGAGGTGTGGATCGACGCCAACTTCAAGGAAACCCAGCTGCGCAAGATGCGCATCGGCCAGCCGGTGCACGTCACCGCTGACCTGTACGGGGATGACATCGAGTACCGCGGCACCGTGCAGAGCCTTGGCGCCGGCACCGGCAGTGCGTTTGCGCTGCTGCCTGCGCAGAACGCCACCGGCAACTGGATCAAGATCGTCCAGCGCGTGCCGGTGCGCATCCAGCTCGACCGCGAGCAGTTGCAGCGCCATCCGCTGCGCATCGGTTTGTCGACCGTGGTCGAAGTCGACCTGCACGATCAGGATGGCCCGGTGCTGGCGCAACAGCCGCCGCAGCAGGCGACCTATTCCACCCAGGTGTATGACCAGCAGCTGGGCGAGGCGGACGCGCTGATCAGCCGCCTGATTCGCGACAACAGCGCCGCCGGCAAGACGGCCGCGCCATGAGCCAGGCGGGTGCTGCGCAGTTCACCCCGCCGAGCCTGCTGCTGACCACCATCGGCCTGTCGCTGGCGACGTTCATGCAGGTGCTAGACACCACGATTGCCAACGTGGCCTTGCCGACCATCTCCGGTAACCTGGGGGTGAGTTACGAGCAGGGTACCTGGGTCATCACCTCGTTCGCCGTGAGCAATGCCATCGCCTTGCCACTGACCGGCTGGCTGAGCCGGCGCTTCGGTGAGGTGAAGCTGTTCATCTGGGCCACCTTACTGTTCGTGATGGCCTCGTTCCTCTGCGGGATCGCTCAGTCGATGCCCGAGCTGGTCGGCTTTCGTGTGTTGCAGGGGGTGGTCGCAGGCCCCCTCTACCCGATGACCCAGACGCTGTTGATTGCGGTGTATCCCCCGGCCAAACGGGGGATGGCCCTGGCCTTGCTGGCCATGGTCACGGTGGTGGCGCCGATTGCCGGGCCGATCCTCGGCGGTTGGATCACCGACAGCTACAGCTGGCCGTGGATCTTCTTCATCAACATTCCCATCGGCCTGTTTGCCGCCGCCGTGGTGCGCCAGCAGATGCGCGCGAGACCGGTGCACACCCGTCGCCAGCCGATGGACTACATCGGCCTGTTGACCCTGATCGTCGGCGTCGGGGCCTTGCAGGTGGTGCTCGACAAGGGCAATGACCTGGACTGGTTCGAGTCGCCGTTCATCATCGGCGGTAGCCTGATTTCGGTGATTTTCCTGGCGATCTTCATCATCTGGG
Source organism: Pseudomonas gebzensis (assembly GCF_034427815.1). Classification (NCBI taxonomy): domain Bacteria; kingdom Pseudomonadati; phylum Pseudomonadota; class Gammaproteobacteria; order Pseudomonadales; family Pseudomonadaceae; genus Pseudomonas; species Pseudomonas gebzensis. The sequence goes on along the minus strand of NZ_JAXQNS010000006.1, from coordinate 135,795 downwards.
AGCTGACCGATCGCCATCCGGTGGTCAACCTGCGGCTGTTTGCATACCGCAACTTCCGCGTCGGCACGATTGTGCTGGTCGGGGGCTACGCCGGTTTCTTCGGCATCAACCTGATCCTGCCGCAATGGTTGCAGACGCAGATGGGCTACACGCCCACCTGGGCAGGCCTGGCCGTGGCGCCCATTGGTTTGCTGCCGGTGATCATGTCGCCGTTCGTGGGCAAGTACGCCCATCGCTTCGACCTGCGGGTACTGGCCGGGCTGGCGTTTCTGGCCATTGGCGCCAGTTGCTACATGCGCGCGGGCTTCACCAGCCAGGTGGACTTCCAGCACATCGCCCTGGTGCAGTTGTTCATGGGCATCGGCGTGGCGCTGTTCTTCATGCCGACCTTGAGCATCCTGCTGTCGGACCTGCCGCCGCACCAGATTGCCGATGGCTCGGGGCTGGCCACCTTCCTGCGCACCCTGGGCGGCAGCTTTGCCGCGTCGCTGACGACGTGGATCTGGATTCGCCGTGCCGACCAGCACCACGCCTACCTGACCGAGCACATCAGCCAGTACGACCCGGTCACCCGCCACACGATCGAGCAGATGGGCGGCGCCAGCCAGCAGACCTACGCGCAGCTGGAACAGATCGTCAACGCCCAGGCCTACATGATGTCGACGGTGGACTACTTCATGCTGATGACCTGGATCTTCGCTGGCCTGATCGTGCTGGTGTGGTTCGCCAAGCCGCCGTTCACCGCCAAGGCTGCGGCGAGCTCGGGCGGGCACTGATCGCTCGGCAGCGTGGGGTGGTTTGATCTACCGCAGGGGTCTTCCCCTCAGGCAAAGAAGCCGCCCATGCAGCCGGTCATGATCGTCACGGGTGCCACACGGGGCATCGGCGCTGCGCGCGCACGCTCGGCCGCCCGCGCAGGCTACCGGGTGTGCTTGAACTACCACCGCGATGAAGCGGCCGCCGCGCAGGTGCTGGCCGAGGTGCAGGGGCTGGGCGCCGAGGCGGTGGCGATTCGAGCCGCAGTCCAGGTTGGGCTCGAGCCGCAGCAATTTGCAGGAGCGAGCTTGCTCGCTGCGCCCCGCTTTGTGGGCATGAGTCGCGAACCGCGGCAGCGCCGTCTTGATAAAAGCGACGCCTATCCAACGATCCACATCAGACACCCCAGAACGGCCGAATGATCAGCCCCAAGGTTTCCATAGCTCGTTCAGAACTGTCATGCCAGGGCCTGCCGTCGTTCAGGCAGGTGCAGTTGCCAAAGCGCCGCGCCGTCTCAATAAACGCGACGCCTATTGAGCTGCCCGGCTAAAACACCCTTCAAAACGAGCGGATGATCCGCCCCAAGGTTTCCATGGCGCGCTCTGAACTGTCAGTCCAGGGGCTGCCGTAGTTCAGGCGGATGCAATTGCCGAAGCGCCGCGTCGGCGAAAAGATCGGCCCTGGCGCAATGCTGATGCCCTGCGCCAGCGCCATGTGAAACAGCTTCAGCGCGTCGATCTGTTCGGGCAGTTCAAGCCACAGGAAATAGCCCCCGCTCGGCTGGCTGACCCGGGTTTGTGCCGGGAAATACTTGGCGATGGCCGCGAGCATGTTGGCCTGCTGGCCCTCCAGGGCGTAACGCAGCTTGCGCAGGTGACGGTCGTAGCCGCCATGCTGCAGGTAGTCGGCAATCGCCGCCTGCGCCGGCATCGAGGCGCAGAGCGAGGTCATCAGCTTGAGCCGCTCGATCTTCTGCGCAAAGCGCCCGGCCGCTACCCAGCCGATGCGGTAGCCCGGCGCCAGGCTCTTGGCAAACGAACTGCAGTGCATCACCAGGCCCTCGGTATCGAAGGCCTTGGCCGGTTTTGGTGCCTGCTGGGCGTAATACAGCTCGGCGTACACATCGTCTTCGATCAGCGGCACCTGGTGCACACGCAGCAGCTCCACCAGCGCCTGCTTCTTGGCCTCCGGCATGCTGGCGCCGACCGGGTTCTGGAAATTGCTCATGCACCACACCACCTTGACCGGGTGCTTGGCCAGGGTCTGCGCCAGCACCTCAAGGTCCATGCCTTCGCGCGGGTGGACCGGAATTTCCACCGCCTTGAGCTTGAGCCGCTCCAGCACTTGCAGGCAGGCATAGAACGCCGGCGCTTCGATGGCCACCAAGTCACCGGGCTCGGTCACCGCCTGCAGGCACAGGTTCAGCGCTTCCAGGGCACCGTTGGTGATCAGCAGTTCCTCCATCGGCAACATCAACCCGGTGACCATGTAGCGCAGGGCAATTTGCCGGCGCAATTGCGGGTTGCCGGGCGACAAGTCGGTGACCGCGACCCGCGGGTCCATGCTGCGCGCCGCGCTGGCGAGCGAACGGGCCAGGCGTTGCAACGGAAACAGCATCGGGCTGGGGAAGGCCGAGCCGAACGGCACGGTGGCAGGGTCTTTGATCGAGTCGAGAATGGAAAACACCAGGCCGCTGACGTCGACCTCGGTGGACTCGCTGACCGGGGCGAGGGCCTGCGGCTCGACAAACGCGCGTGGCGCATGGCTGTTGACGAAATAGCCCGATCGCGCACGCGCGCGAATCAGACCGCGGCGCTCGAGCAGGTAGTACGCCTGGAACACCGTGGAGGGGCTGACCCCGTGGGTTTGGCTGGCATAGCGCACCGAGGGAATCCGCTCGCCAGGGCCCAGCACCCCGCTGCGGATCAGTTCGGCAATGTCGTCGGCGAAGCGTTCATAGCGTTTCATAGCGGCTCGGCAGGCGGATCAAGGTGGCAAGGCGGTTGACTCAACCGCCTGCCACTATGGCCGGCACGCTGTTTTCAGTACAGCCTCAGTCAGCCTGAAAAAAACCATACCAGTGAGGCTGGGCGTGCTCAGATCACTGAGCCTGGCACGCTGGCCTTGAGGTGTCTGCGGCTATCCTGGGCACCGGCCACGGTCAATGCATCGGCTTCGGCTTCGGTGATGGGCACGCGTTTGCCCTGGAGCACGGCCATCGACATGCGCAAGGTGTCGTCGGTGATGATCTCGATGTCCGAGCCCTGGGCTTGGAGGGTGTCGTTGGCGCCCAGCAGGGTGCAACGGTGGGTGGTTTCGTCGATCTGGACAGGCATGGCGAGTTCCTCTCGGTGAATGACTCAAGGCTGTGACTGCGCCTGTGGCCAGGTTGCTCACCCGGATGGGCGAACGGTCCCGGGGCACTCCAGGTTTCGGCCACGGTCCACCGTTGACTGAAGGCAAGGGAGCGGACATCGATGGACGATTGGTTAGCCAACGTATGGGAGGCGGTTGCGGCCGAATTTGCCGACGTCACCGACGAGCAAGAGGTGGCGCGCATTCTGGTGCGTTTGCTGATGGCAGCGATTCTGGGGGCAGTGCTGGGGTTCGAGCGCGAGCACCGTGGCAAGTCAGCCGGGGTGCGCACGCACATGCTGGTGTCGATGGGAGCGGCGCTGTTCGTGCTGGCGCCGAGCATGGCTGGAGCTGACGAACAGGCCATGAGCCGGGTGATCCAGGGCATCGTTGCGGGCATCGGTTTTCTGGGCGCCGGCACCATCCTGAAAGGCAATGGCAGCGACCCGAGCCACGTGAAAGGGCTGACCACGGCAGCGGGCCTGTGGATGACGGCGGCAATCGGCACGGCGGCGGGCATGGGACGTGAGGCAACGGCCTTGATCAGTACCGTGCTGGCCTTGCTGGTGCTGGGCAGCATGCCGGCGCTGGTCGAACGTATCGAGGGTGAGCACGAGGACAAGAAAAAGGAGGAGGGCACCAAGCGCTGAGGCGGGAGCACCATTGGCGATACCCCAGACAGCACTAAGGGGAGCCGAAGCTCCCCTTGAGGTGTGTTGCGTGCTCTTTTCTTATTGTTCGTGACGGGCCGATTGTTGTTTTTGTTGGCCTGTCCGGGTGGTGCGGTGGCCCCTAACCGGGGCTCAAGAGCAAACGTATTTTTTTGAGCGCTGATCGATGTTCATCATTGCTGATCCAGCCTGACCGTCGCTACCTGAGGGTAGTTTTGTTGTTCTGTGCCAGGTGCGGGGCACTGACCCCGGAAAACCCATCGACTCCAAAAAGATCTGCTTGCTACGCTTCTGCCGTGTTGTTCTTGTTATGTCAGAACCGTTGTCTGTTGTTTTTATTGGGTGGTGCGCTTTGTTGTTCTTGTTGTACGAAAGATATAGCAGGTGCCGTGCCAACTTTTCAAAAACCCCGTAATCCGGGGGGTTGGGCCATCTGCTGACGGTTCCATCGCCGGGAATATCTGTCGAATTGTTTCCGTGTTACCCGATTTTTCGCTGTAAATGGGGCCGCGGTAACACTTCGCCTGTGGCAATGTGTCACCTCAGCCGCTTAGCCCGCCATGCGCGCCCGTGCCACCCGCGAGCCGCTCGCACGCCCCAAAACAGTGCTGATGCGCTGGCCTGCGGCGATCAATCGGTCCAGGTCGATGCCCGTCTCGATGCCCAGCCCCTGCATCAGATACACCACATCCTCTGTGGCGATGTTACCGGTCGCGCCCTTGGCGTAGGGGCAGCCGCCGAGCCCAGCCACGGAGCTGTCGAACACGCTGATCCCTTCAAGGAGGCTGGCGTACACGTTGGCCAGCGCCTGGCCGTAGGTGTCGTGGAAATGGCCGGCCAGTTGCGCGCGCGGCACCTCATTGCCGACCACCTCGAACAGCCGCCGCGTGTCGCCTGCGGTGCCGGTGCCCAGCGTGTCACCCAACGAGACTTCATAGCAGCCCAGCTCGAACAGGGCGCGGGCCACAGGCGCGACCTGTTCGGCGCGCACCGTGCCCTCATACGGGCAACCCAGCACACACGAAACATAGCCACGTACCCGCACATCATGCTGGCGGGCCAGCGCCATGAGCGGCTCGAAGCGCTTGAGGCTGTCGCTGATCGAGCAGTTGATGTTGCGCTGCGAGAACGCTTCGGAGGCCGCGGCGAAGACCGCCACTTCCTTCACTCCGGCCGCCAGGGCGTCTTCCAGGCCTCGCAGATTGGGCGCCAGGGCTGCGTAGGTGACGCCAGCGCGGGGGGTGATGCCGGCGAAGACTTCAGCCGAGCCGGCCATCTGTGGCACCCACTTGGGCGAGACGAAGCTGCCCACTTCGATATACCCAAGCCCGGCGGCGCTGAGGTCGTCGACCAGCCGCACCTTGTCGGCCACGCTGATCGGCTGGGCTTCGTTCTGCAGGCCATCGCGTGGGCCGACATCGACCAGGCGTACGTGGGAGGGCAAGGACATGTGGGATTTCCTGTGCGTAAGAGGGTGAGCGTCAGAGGGGGCGGTGTTCGCGGGTGCAAGCCAGGGCCTGTTCGCAGCGTTCCTGAGCGGTGTCCAGTTCCAGATGCATCTGCTCGATGTCGAGCATCTGCTGCTCCAGTTGGGCGCGGCGCTCGGCTATCTTGGCCAACATGCTGTTCAACTGCCGCGCGTTGCCGCCGCTGGGGTCGTACAGGCTGATCAGCTCGCGGCACTCGGCCAGGGAAAAGCCGATACGTTTGCCGCGCAGGATCAGCTTCAATGTCACTTTGTCGCGGGCTGAATAGATGCGTTCCAGGCCGCGGCGCTGGGGGGTCAACAGGCCTTGTTCTTCATAGAAGCGAATGGCCCGGGTGGTGATGTCCAGCTCGCGGGACAAATCGGAGATGCTGTAGGTCTGGCTGCTCATAGTGGGCTCTGCGGCAATGTGGCACTAGGCTATAACCCACTTTACGTAAACGTCAAGGTGCCCGACTGCGTGCGCCCGCCGAACACATTCATCCGAGTGGCAGGGAACGTCTGCGCCAGATTGATCTCATAGGTTTCAGACTCGGGCACCTGGCCCCGCTCATGAAGATGGCCTGTATGAGATGAACCTTTACCTGGACGGCGACGCAGAGCGCCGGAATGCCATGCCACCGGGCTTCTTGCAAGAAGGCGGAACGGTGGCGACCTTGCTGCAGACCCTTGACCCGTGCAACTCGCCCCTCGGCGCGCCGGACACCTGGCCGCTGAGCCTGCAGACGCTGATGGCGACCATTCTTCCGGCCAAGGCGCAGATCGTGCTGTTCTGGGGGCCTGACTACGTGGCGCTCTACAACGACGCCTATGCGCCCACCATCGGTGCCAAGCACCCCAGGGCACTGGGCCGACCGGCGCAGGAGAACTGGAGCGAGATGTGGGATGACCTCGAACCCTTGCTGCGTGGCGTGCGCGAGACCGGCGAGACGTTCTCGGCCACCGATCGGCCTTTCTATATAGAACGTCGCGGGCTGGGGGAAACGGCCTGGTTCGATGTGTCGTATTCGCCGGTGCGTGAAGTCGACGGCAGCGTCGGCGGCATTCTGTGCATCGTCACCGAGACCACCGAGCGCGTGCAGTTCGAGCGGCGCCAGGCGTTTCTGCTGGAGCTGGGCCGGATCCTCCCCGACATCAAGGATGCCGCGCAGATCGAAGCCTTCGTGACCCGTCGCCTGGGCGAGCAGTTAGGCGCCTCGCGGGTATTCTTTGCCCATGATGCCGGCGACGAGCAGCATTTTTCCATCGAGCATCAGTGGCTCAACGGCGCCCCGGCGCTGGTCCGCGAGCATGCCTACGCCACCTACGGCGAGCACCTGCAGACCACGCTGGCCGAGGGCCAGAGCATTGCCGGCGATTTTGCCGCAGGCGACTGTCGCGAGCTCTGCGCCAGCCTGTTGATGCCGGTACGCACCGGCACTCACCTGGATGCCACCCTGGCGGTGCATTTCCAGACTCGGCATGTGTTCATCGAGGCCGAACGCCTGCTGATCGATGAAACCGCCAAGCTGGCCTGGGCGGCCATCCTTCGTGCCCGCGCTGAAGCCAGTCTGGTGGCGCTGAACATCAGCCTCGAAGAGCGCGTGGCGACCATGCTGGCCCAGCGCGAGACGTCCATGCTGCAGTTGCATGAAGCGCGCAAGATGGAAATGATCGGCCAGCTCACCGGCGGCATCGCCCACGATTTCAACAACATGCTGACGCCCATCATCGCTTCGCTGGAGCTGATCCAGCGTCGTTTGCCTGAGCCGCGTTCCCAGCGTCTGATCGACAGCGCGCTACTGGCAGCCGATCGCGCCCGAACGGTGGTCGGGCGATTGCTCACCTTCGCCCGGCGGCAGACCCTCAAGCCGCAAGTGGTAGCGCTGGCCGGTTTGATCGAGGACATGCGCGAACTGATCGCCCGCTCACTGGGGCCGACCATTGCGGTGCACGTGGAGGTCGATGCCGACCTGCCGGGCGTGGTGATCGACCCCGGGCAACTGGAACTGGCCCTGCTCAACCTGGTGGTCAACGCCCGCGATGCCATGTCCCAGGGTGGGCGCCTGGCGATCCGCGCAGGGCTGGTGGACGACAGCACGGCCCGGCCCACGGGCATCGTGGCCGGGCAGGTGATCTGGCTACAGGTCTGCGACAACGGCTGCGGCATGTCAGACGAGGTGCTGGCGCGCTGCTTCGAACCGTTCTATTCGACCAAGAATGTCGGCCAGGGCATCGGTCTTGGCCTGCCGATGGTGCAGGGCCTTGCGCTGCAATCGGGCGGCGGCTTTACCCTGTGCTCGCAGGAGCGCAACGGCACCCAGGCCACCTTGTGGTTGCCCGCCAGCGAAACGCCGGTTGAAGGGCGCGAAACAGACCATCAGGAACCGTTGACGAACCCTTGCGGCGGCCATGTTCTGGTGGTCGATGATGAAGAGATCGTGCGCCAGGCCACCGCCTTGCAACTGCGCGACCTCGGCTATCAGGTGACCGAGGCGCAGAGCGCGGCGCAGGCCATGGAATTGCTTGCCGCAGGCCTGGTGCCCGACATGCTGCTGACCGATCAGGTCATGCCTGACATGACCGGCGCCGAGTTCGCCCAGCATGCCCGCGCGCGCCTGCCACAGTTGCCGGTGTTGATCATCACCGGCTATGCCAACCTCTCGCCCAGCGAGCTGAACGGCTTTGAAGTGCTGCGCAAGCCGTTTCGCCGCGCCGAGCTGGCTCGGGGCCTGGCGCGGCTGATCGAGCGCAAGACCAGCTGACTGCGCCTGCTCAGGGCTGGCGGTGAGCCTCGATCAAGGCCCACAGGCGTGGGTCGTTGAAATCGTCGATCACCAATTGCGCGCCGGCCGCCAGCAGGCGCTCGGGCGATTGCGTCGTGCTCAGGGCCACCGTGTAGATACCCGCCGCGCTGGCCGCGGTCACGCCCGGAACCGAATCCTCGAACGCCAGAGCTTGGCCAGCCGCAGCGCCCAAGCGCTCAAGGCCGGTGAGGTAGGGCAGTGGATCGGGCTTTGGCCGCTGTAGCTCGTCTGCGACCAGCACATGCGCGAACGCCTGCTCCAAGCCCAAGGCCCGCAGCATGTGTTCGGCATTCAGGCGCGGGGCATTGGTGACCACGCACAGGCCCATCTCGACCCGGCGTGCGTGCTCCAGCAGGCGCAGTAGGCCGGGCAGGGGTTTGAGCGTGGGCGAGCGGTCTCGGAACAGCGCTTCTTTTCGCTCGGCCATGGCCTGACGGTCAGCGAGCGAGAGCTCGGGAAACAACTGGGCAAACAGATGTGCATTGGCCTGGCCGCTGATTGTTTCCTCGAACGCTTCCTGGCTCAAGGCGCGCCCGTCGTATTCGTGAAGCAGGTCGCGGAAGGCTTGCAGGTGCAAGGTATCGGTGTCGGTGAGGGTTCCATCGAGGTCGAACAGCAGCGCGGTAAGCATGGGCGATCCAGATCATTTGCAGCGAAGAGAAACGAATGATACCCATCTGAGCGACAAAGGGGGCTGTTCAGATTTTACGGAAAAGAGTACAAATGTGCTCCATGGATACCTTGACCCCCAAGCGCCGCGCCATTCTCGATTTCATCCGCGAGCGCATTCTCGAACACGGCCAGCCGCCCAGCCTGGCCGACATCGCCACGCGCTTCGGCTTTGCCTCGCGCAGTGTGGCCCGCAAGCACATCACAGCCCTGTGCCAGGCCGGTTACATAGACGTCACGCCCAATCAGGCGCGCAGCATTCGCCTGGCCGATGCACCACGTCGGCCGGAGCTGCTCGAGTTACCGGTGTTGGGCCGGGTGGCCGCCGGTGCACCCATCGGCCCGGATATCGACATCCACGAACGCCTGCTGATCGACCCGAGCCTGTTCCGCCGGACCCCGGATTACCTGCTGAAGGTGCGCGGAGACTCGATGATCGGTGACGGGATCCTTGACGGTGACCTGGTCGGCATCCGCCAGCAGGGCGAGGCCCACGAGGGCCAGGTAGTGGTCGCGCGTCTGGACGGCGAAGTGACCATCAAGCGTCTGCAACGCCTGCCCGGCGGTTACCGGCTGATGCCGCGCAACCCCGCCTACGCGCCGATCGACGTCGGGCCCGAGCACGACCTGGTGATCGAAGGGGTGTTCTGCGGCCTGGTGAGGCGCGATTGATGAGCGCGGTGGTCGACCTCGAGCGTCTGCTCGAACAACGCCAGGTCTGGCGTGGCCGGCAACCGCAGGTACGCACCGCCGGGCAACAGCCTACCGGCCACCCGGCGCTGGATGAGCGCTTGCCCGAAGGGGGCTGGCCGGCCGCCGCACTCAGTGAGCTGTTGCTCGCCAGCCCCGGTTGCGGGGAATTGCAGCTGCTCTGGCCATCCCTGGCGCGCCTGACCCGCGAGCAGGGGCGGGTGGTGCTGGTGGCGCCCCCGTTCATTCCCTATGCCCCTGCCTGGCTCGCGGCGGGTGTCGACCTGCGCTGGTTGGCCCAGGTCGATGCCGAGCCCGATGAGGTGCTTTGGGCGGCCGAACAATGTCTGCGCTCGGGCAGTTGTGCGGCGGTGCTGTGCTGGCCGCAGCGCGCCGACGATCGCGCCTTGCGCCGCTTGCACGTGGCGGCCGAAACCGGCCAGGCCCTGGCGATCGCCTGTCGCGGGCAACAGGCCGCGCTGAATGCCTCGCCCGCGGCGCTGCGCATCGCCATCGACACGCGCCCGGCTCAGTGGCGAGTGCTCAAGTGCCGGGGTGGGCAGGCACCGGCCAGGCCCATTGCCTGCACCGGTCGGGGTTGATGGCGCATGCTCTGGGCCTGCATCGTCCTGCCGCAATTGGCACTGGACACCGTTCTGCGCGACCGCGATGACGCGCACGCCCCCCTGGTGCTGATCACCGGCCCGCTGCAGCGCCGCGTGTTGCAGGCGGTCAATCCGGCCGCGGCCCGCCTGGGCCTGCGGGCCGGGCAGAGCCTGACCGCCGCGCGTGCCCTGGCCGAAGGCTTCACCTGCGTCGAGGCCGACCCTGCGCGCATCGAGCAGGTCCAGCAACTGCTCGCCGCCTGGGCCTACGGCTACAGCGCTCAGGTGAGCCTGCACTATCCGCGCGCGTTACTGCTGGAAGTGGGCTCGAGCCTGCAGTTGTTCGGACCTTGGTCGGTGTTGCAGGCGCGCATGCGCGAGCAACTGGATGCCATGGGCTTGAGGCAGCGTATCGTCCTGGCCAGCAGCCCTGCCGCGGCGCGGATGCTGGCCAATGTCCATGATGGCCTGGCGCTGACCTGCCAGGAGCACACTCGCGCGGCCCTTGCGCTGCTGCCCATCGACCGCATCGGCTTGCCCCAAGACGCCGTACAGGCCTTCAGCCGCATGGGCCTGCGTCGCCTCGACCAGGTCCTGGCGCTGCCTCGATCTGCGCTGGCGCGCCGCTTCGCAGCCAGCGTGCAGCTGCATCTGGATCAATTACTCGGGTTACGCAGTGTGCCGCTGGCGTTCTATCAGCCGCCGGAGCGCTTCGAATCGCGCCTGGAACTGAATTTCGACGTCGAGTCGCATCAGGCGCTGCTGTTCCCCGTGCGCCGCTTGATCAACGACCTGGCGGTATTCCTGGCTGCGCGTGACAGTGGCGTGCAGCGCCTGGACCTGCATCTGGAGCATGCAGACGGTGCAAGCACACTGCTCAAGGTCGGGCTGCTCAGCGCCGAGCGAGAGGCCGCGCTGCTGTTCGAGCTGACCCGTGGGCGCCTGGAAGCGCTGCAGCTGCCTGCGCCGGTGCGCACCCTGCGCCTGCGGGTGGATGACCTGCCGGCCTTCGTGCCGACCCACCACAGCCTGTTCGATGCACGCCCGGCGCAGAGCCACTCCTGGGATCAGTTGCGCGAGCGCTTGCGGGCGCGGCTGGGCGATGCGGCGGTCAAGGGCCTCAGCGCCCAGGCCGACCACCGCCCGGAACAGGCCTGGCGTGCGCTGGCCAGCCCCGTTGGCGGGCCTGTGGCGGGCGCCGTGGCGATGCGCCCCGGCTGGCTGTTGGCCGAACCCCAGGCATTACCGCCCAGCACTTTCACCTTGCTCGGCCAGGCTGAACGCATCGAGTCTGGCTGGTGGGACGGCGGCGACGTGCGCCGCGATTATTTTCGCATTGAAACCCGCGACGGCTTGCGCGGCTGGGCCTACCAGGACCTCGGCCAGCCGGGGCCGGTGTGGCTGCAAGGCTGGTTCGCATGAGCCACTTCGAGTACGCCGAGCTGCATTGCCTGTCCAATTTCAGCTTCCAGCGCGGTGCCTCCAGTGCCGACGAGCTGATGCGCCGTGCGCGGCAACAGGGGTATCGCGCGCTGGCCATCACCGATGAGTGCACCCTGGCCGGCATCGTGCGCGCCTGGCAGGCGGCGAAAAACCATGAGGTCGCACTGATCGTCGGCAGCGAAGTGCGAGTGCACGGCGGCCCCAAGCTGGTGCTACTGGTCGAGAACCTGCAGGGCTACCAGAACCTCTGCGCACTGATCACCCTGGCCCGGCGCCGGGCGGGCAAAGGCCACTACCGTGTGCTGGCCGAAGACCTGCCGGCGCATGTGCAAGGGCTGATCGCGCTGTGGCTGCCGGAGCCTGTGCCAGAGCCCGCCACGGGCCATGCCCTGCGGGCCTTGTTCGGCAGCCAGCTATGGCTCGGCGTGCACCTGCACCGCGGCAGCGACGACGCCGGGCGCACCGCCCAGTTGCGCCGCCTCGCCCAGGAGGTCGGCATCCCGGCGTTGGCCTGTGGCGATGTGCACATGCATGTGCGGGGCCGGCGTGCCTTGCAAGATTGCCTCACCGCCATCGGCCAGCGCTGTACCGTGGCCGAGGCCGGGGCGTCCCTGTTCGCCAACGGTGAGCGGCACTTGCGCAGCCAGGCGCAACTGAGCGAGCTGTACCCCGCACAGTGGCTGCGCGAAACCGTGGCGGTCGCCGAGCGCTGCCGCTTCGACCTGAGCGAGCTGAGTTACCAGTACCCGCGCGAGCTGGTGCCCGCAGGCCAGACCCCGGCCAGCTGGCTGCGCAGCCTGTGCGAGGCGCGCCTGCCCCGGCGCTGGCCGCAGGGGCCCAGCCAGGCTGTGCTTGAGGCGCTGCAGCGGGAGCTGGCGCTGATCGAAGAGCTGGGCTACGACAGCTATTTTCTCACCGTGCACGACATCGTCGCCTTTGCCCGCAGCCAGCACATCCTTTGCCAGGGGCGCGGCTCTGCGGCCAACTCGGTGGTGTGTTTCGTGCTCGGCATCACCGAACTCGATCCCATGCAGCACCGCTTGCTGTTCGAGCGGTTTCTGTCGCGCGAGCGTAACGAGCCGCCCGACATCGACGTGGATTTCGAGCACCACCGCCGCGAAGAGGTCATTCAGTACGTGTTCCGCCGCTATGGCCGCCAGCGCGCGGCGCTCACGGCGGTGGTCAGCACCTACCATGCCGCCGGCGCGGTGCGCGATGTCGCCCGGGTGCTGGGCTTGCCGGGCGAGCAGATCGACGCGCTGGCCAAATGCTGTGGCCGCTGGAGTGACCGCATTCCCGATGCTCAGCGTCTGGCCGAAGCGGGTTTCCAGGCAGACAGCCCCTGGCTGCGGCGCATTCTGGTACTGGCTGGCGAACTGATCGGCTTCCCTCGCCACCTGTCGCAGCACCCCGGAGGTTTCGTCATCAGCGAGCAGCCGTTGCATCAGCTCGTGCCGGTGGAAAATGCCGCAATGGCCGAGCGCACGGTCATCCAGTGGGACAAGGACGACCTCGACATGGTCGGCCTGCTCAAGGTCGATATTCTTGCCCTGGGCATGCTCAGCGCCTTGCGCCGCTGTTTCGACCTGCTGCACCTGCACCGTGGTCGGCACCTGACCCTGGCAACCATTCCGCCGGAAGACCCGGCCACCTACGCCATGATCAGCCGCGCCGAAACCATGGGCGTGTTCCAGATCGAATCACGTGCGCAGATGGCCATGCTGCCGCGGCTCAAACCCAGCACCTTCTATGACCTGGTGATCGAGGTCGCCATCGTCCGTCCCGGACCGATCCAGGGCGACATGGTGCATCCGTTTCTGCGCAGGCGCATGGGCGAAGAGCCCATCAGCTACCCATCGCCGGCGCTCAAGGAGGTGTTCGCCCGCACCTTGGGCGTGCCGTTGTTTCAGGAGCAGGTCATGGAGCTGGCCATGGTCGCCGCCGACTACACCCCCGGTGAAGCTGACCAGCTGCGCCGCAGCATGGCCGCCTGGAAGCGCCATGGCGGGCTGGAGCCACACCGCCAGCGGCTGCTGCAGGGCATGCTGCGCAACGGCTATGAAGCGGCCTTTGCCGAGCGCGTGTTCGAGCAGATCAAGGGCTTTGGCAGTTATGGCTTCCCAGAGTCGCACGCGGCCAGTTTCGCGTTGCTCTGCTATGCCAGCAGTTGGCTGAAATGCCACGAGCCGGCGATTTTCACCTGCGCGCTCATCAACAGCTGGCCAATGGGCTTCTACAGCCCCGACCAGCTGCTACAGGAAGCGCGGCGCCAAGGCATCGAAGTGCGCCCTGTGGACGTGCAGCACAGCCAGTGGGATTGCACGCTGGAACCGCTGCACGGGCAGGCGCTGGCCATTCGCCTGGGGTTACGGCAGATCCGCGGCTTCGTCGAGGCCGATGCCCAGCGCCTGGTGCAGGCGCGCCTGCAACGGCCCTGGCGGGATGTCGCAGACCTGTGCCTGCGCAGTGGTCTGGACGCCCGCGCGCGTGCTCAGCTGGCCGATGCCGGCGCATTGCAGGCGTTGGTCAGTCATCGGCATCAGGCGCGTTGGGCAGTGGCGGCGGTGCAGGCCCAGTTGCCGTTGTTCGCAGACGTGGAGCCGCAGACGGAGGTACCGGTCGAGTTGCCGGCGCCCACCGTGGACGAGGATGTGGCGGCAGACTACCAGTCGCTGGGCACGACGCTGGGTCCACACCCACTGGCGCTGCTCAGACCCCGCCTGCGTGCCCTGGGCTGTCGCAGCGCCGCCGAGCTCGGCAGCCTGGCGCACGGCGACACCTTGGCCATGGCCGGCATCGTGGTCGGCCGGCAACGCCCACAGACTGCCAGTGGGGTGACGTTCGTTACCCTGGAAGACGAGTTCGGCCTGGTCAATGTCGTGGTCTGGAAGGCGCTGGCCGAACGTCAGCGCCAAGCCCTGGTGGGCTCACGTTTGCTCAAGGTGAGCGGGCGCTTGGAGCAGCAGGGCGAGGTCAGGCATCTGATTGCCAAGCGTCTGGATGACATCAGCCCGATGCTGCATGGGCTGGAGGTGCGCAGTCGCGACTTCCATTAGGGCGCCGGTGGAGGTCTGCCGGGGCGTTGGCTGCAAGGCCTCTGACACACGGTGTGCAATCTCTGGATCAGGGCGGTGTTGCCGCCCTGAGCGAGTGGATGAGGGGTGGGGCTTAGCTATACCGCCGGCCCCGCAGCCTCAGACCATCGCCAATCTGTGCTTGTGCGTCGGTGGCGCAAAAGCCTCGTCGATGGCTTGCAGGTCCTGGTCGGTCAAGCGCAAGGCGCCAGCCGCTGCGTTGAGCTGCACATGCTCGGGCTTCACGGCCTTGGGAATCGCGATCACGCCGCCGCCATGGGTCACCCAGGCCAGGCTGACCTGGGCCGGTGTCGCCCCATGCTGTTCAGCGATGTCGGCCAAAACCCCGTGATCGAGAAAACGCCCGCCTTGCGCCAGCGGGCAGTAGGCCATGACCGGCATGCCTTTGGCCCGACTCCACGGCAACAGGTCGAATTCGATACCGCGCTGGTCAGGATTGTACAGCACCTGGTTGGCTGCACAGGCCGAGGAGGGCAGGCCTTGAATGTCGGCCAAGTCGAAATTGGACACCCCCCAGGCGCCGATCTTGCCTTGTTCACGCAGGCGCTCGAAGGCCTCGAGGGTCTCCTCCAACGGGTGCTGGCCCTGCCAGTGCAGCAGGTACAGGTCGAGATGATCGGTGCCCAGCCGCTTGAGGCTGCGTTCGCACGCCTCAGGCACGCCACGCCGGCTGGCGTTGTGCGGGTAGACCTTGCTGACCAGGCAGACCTTGTCGCGGCGCCCGGCGATGGCCTTGCCCACCACCTGCTCGGCGCCGCCTTCGGCATACATTTCAGCGGTGTCGATCAGGGTCAAGCCAAGGTCGATACCTTGTTGCAAGGCCGCGACTTCCGCCGCCTGCTGATCGCTGCGTTCCCCCATGTACCACGTTCCTTGGCCAATGACTGGAACCTCGCAACCTGCCAATTTCATGTAGTGCATGTCACCTCCGGGATCTGTGTATGGGCCAGCACGACATCGAGCAACGCCTGGGCAGCGGTAGAAAGTTTCTGGTCACGCAGCGCAATGACGCCGATGCGCCGCTCTACGCAGGGCTCGACCAATGTCACGCAGCGTGCGCCCAGCTCCTGCATCTGCTGGATGCACAGCGCCGGCACCGCGCTCACGCCAAGGCCACTGGCGACCATGCGCCCGATCGTCGACAACTGGTGGCTTTCGAACGCAACCGCCAGTGGGCCGGCCGCCACCGGGGCGTGCTCTTCGAGCAGCAGACGCACGGCAGAGGGGCGCTGCAAGGCGATGAAATCTTCACCGAGCAGGTCGCTCCAGGCCACCTGCGAGCGCGTTGCCAGGTGCGAATCGGCCGGTACCACGGCCACGAATCGGTCCAGGTAGAGCGGATGGAAATGCAAACCTTCACCACTGTCAGGTTCAAAGCCGATGCCCAATTCGACGCGCCGATGGCGTACCAGTTCCAGGACTTGCTCGTTGATCACGTCATGCACGGTGACATTGACCTTCGGGTAACGCTGACGAAACACCTTCAACGCCGGCGGCAGCAGGTTGCCTGCAAACGACGGCATGGCCGCCACCGACACCCGCCCCAACTGCAAGGTGAAGCGCTGCCGCAGCTGTTGTTCGGTGTCATCCCACTCGGCCAGCAGCCGCCGCGCCAGCGGCAGTAGCACCTCGCCCTCGGCGGTCAGGCTGACGCTCCGCGTGGTGCGGGTGAACAGTGCGCCACCGAGGTTTTCCTCCAGCGCCTTGATGGTCAGGCTCAGGGCTGGCTGTGAAATATGCAGGTGCTCCCCGGCCTGGGCGAAGCTCTGGAACTTGGCCACGCTGGCGAAGGCGCGGAGCTGCTTGACGTTCACGGTAGGACCCTCATTTGCAAAGGTTATCAATTAATCACGAAAACAAAATTAACAAATCAGTCGCCAAGCGTGAACATGCCAGTACTCCCCATTTCCTACAAGGCGACAGAGCACCATGGCCGGACTCGACAAGCGCGTCACCAGCTACGAACAAGCCCTCGACGGGCTCACCGATGACATGACCGTACTGGCCGGCGGCTTTGGCTTGTGCGGCATCCCGGAAAACCTCATTGCCGAGGTCAAGCGCCGCGGCGTGAAAGGCCTGACGGTGGTGTCCAACAACTGCGGCGTCGACGGTTTTGGCTTGGGCGTGCTGCTTGAGAATCGCCAGATCCGCAAGATGATCGCGTCCTATGTGGGTGAAAACGCCGAGTTCGAACGGCAATTGCTCAGTGGCGAGCTGGAAGTGGTGCTGACGCCCCAGGGCACCCTGGCGGAAAAGATGCGTGCGGGCGGTGCTGGCATTCCGGCGTTCTACACCGCCACCGGCTACGGCACGCCCGTTGCCGAAGGCAAGGAAGTGCGCGAGTTCAATGGCCGCGCTTACATCCTCGAAGAAGCCATTACCGGTGATTTCGCCATCGTCAAAGGTTGGAAGGCCGACCATTACGGCAATGTCGTCTATCGCAACACCGCGCAGAATTTCAATCCGTTGGCCGCTACGGCCGGCCGCATCACGGTGGTGGAGGTCGAGGAGTTGGTCGAGCCCGGCGTGCTGTTGCCCAGCGAGATACATACCCCTGGCATCTTCGTCGACCGGGTGATCGTCGGCCAGTTCGAGAAACGCATCGAAAAACGTACCGTCAAGGCCTGAGCCCTGGCCTCATTCCAACAAGAGAACCTGACCATGGCCCTGACCCGCGAACAAATGGCGCAACGCGTCGCCCGTGAACTCAAAGACGGTTACTACGTGAACCTCGGCATCGGCATCCCGACCCTGGTGGCCAACTACGTACCGGCCGACATGGACGTGATGCTGCAATCGGAAAACGGCCTGCTCGGCATGGGCGAGTTCCCCACCGAAAGCCAACTCGACGCGGACATGATCAATGCCGGCAAACAGACCGTGACCGCCCGGCGCGGCGCCTCGATCTTCGATTCGGCGCAGTCGTTCGCAATGATCCGTGGCGGCCACGTCGACCTCACCGTGCTCGGCGCCTTTGAGGTCGATGTGCAGGGCAACATCGCCTCGTGGATGATTCCAGGCAAGCTGGTCAAGGGCATGGGTGGCGCCATGGACCTGGTGGCCGGCGCGGAAAACATCATCGTCACCATGACCCACGCCTCCAAGGACGGTGAATCCAAACTGCTCGACCGCTGCAGCCTGCCGTTGACCGGCGCCGGCTGCATTCGCAAGGTGCTGACCGACCTCGCCTATCTGGAAATCGAGAACGGCGCGTTCATCTTGCGGGAGACCGCGCCGGGGGTCACCGTGCAGGAGGTGGTCGAGAAGACCGCTGGCAAGCTGATCGTGGCCGATGACGTGAAGGAAATGACGTTCTGACGTCAGGCCTCATTCCGTGGCGTGCACTGCGAAAAGGCACGCCTGAATCACTCCAGACCTACTCTGCCGCCAATCGCGTGCGCGGATGGCGCTCGGCCTTGTACTGCATTGCCACCGCCGGGGCCGGTTTGGTGGCCCCGGTTTCCAGCCATTGACGCATGCGGCTGGCATCGGCGAAATGGGTGTACTTGCCAAACGCGTCAAGGATCACCATGGCTACAGGACGGTTATCCATCTTGGTCAGCAGCACCAGGCAGTGCCCGGCTTCGTTGGTGAAGCCGGTCTTGGTCAGGTTGATGTCCCAGTTGCTCTTGTTGACCAGGTGGTCGGTGTTGCGAAAGCCCAGGGTGTAGTTGGGCTTGCGGAAGGCCACGGTCTTTTCCCGGGTGGTCGACAGTTGGCTGAGCATCGGATAGCTGCGCGAAGCGATCAGCAGCTTGGCCAGGTCGCGAGCGGTAGACACATTCTGCGTCGACAACCCGGTGGGCTCGACGTAACGCGTATGGCTCATCCCCAGGCTGCGGGCCTTGGCGTTCATGGCCTTGATAAAGGCGCCGTAACCGCCGGGATAGTGATTGGCCAGGCTGGTGGCGGCGCGGTTTTCCGACGACATCAGGGTGATCAGCAGGGTTTCGCGGCGGTTCAGCTCGCTACCCAGGCGCACGCGCGAATAGATGCCCTTCATGTCAGGATTGTTGGCGATGGTCATGGTGAGCATTTCATCCATCGGCAACTTGGCGTCCAGCACCACCATGGCGGTCATCAGCTTGGTCACCGAGGCGATGGGCAGCACGCGCTCGGCGTGGCTGGAATACAACTCCTGCCGGGTGTTGAGGTCAATCAACAAGGCGCTGCCGGAGGCCAGATGCAGTTTGGCCGGGTCACGCTGTGTCTGGGCCGGGGTTTGCGCGGCCACCGGAGTGGGGAGCATTGCAGCGCCTGTGAGCAACAACAGCAGGCTGAGAATGGACAGGGAAGATTTCACGTCGAGACTCACTAAGTGTGGGTATGTCATTGGCTGTAAAGGGCTTTTGCCCCTCAAAAACCGGCGCATTGTGGAGTATGGGCCAAGCGCTGTCGATTGCTTGTTCAGGCGGCTGAACGGTATGAAAAAAACTTCATCGACCGCGCGCGTGACGCCCCACTGAGAATGAAAAAAACCCGCCAGAGCGGCGGGCAAGGGGACACGGCACAACACACGACAACGATGTCTGGACAGGCTACCAGCGCGGCGGCGGGCCATAGTAATAACCCGGCGGCGGGCCGTAGTAACGCCGGTACTGCGGCGGCGGTGGCGGCGGCACCGGCACGTAGCGTTCTACCACGTAGGGTTGTTCGTAATAGACCGGCTGAGGGGGCGCCTGGACGTAGACCGGTGGCGGGGCGTAGTAGGTCGGTTCGCGCTCCACGTACACCGGGCGCTTATGGCCGCCCGACACGGCCGCACCCACCACTGCACCCACCACCGCCGCGCCCAGTACCGGCCCTGCGCCACGCCAGCCATGGGCGGCGGCCGGGCCACTCACGGCCAGGGCACCGATCAGCAACGCGATCACGGGCATGTGACGCTTCATACAAACTCCTCCCAAGACACCCCACGTTTGGGGCGTATCACTATGACCGTCGTTTCTCCAAGTTGCGCAGGGTGACTGGGTAAAGGTTATGTAAGGTCGGACAAACGGCTCAGGCTAGTAGGAATCTTAGGTGAATCGCTTCTGCATCCGCCCTCAGGTTTGTAGGATACGTTCTGCAGCCTGATGCAGGCACCTGGCGATGCCAGCTACCCTTCCAAGGAAATACCATGACCCTCACACCCAGCGCAGACACCGTCTTGTGCATCTCCCTGGCCGGACGCCCAGGCACCTTCGGCGTGCGCTTTCATAATCATCTCTATCAACAGCTGGGCCTGAACTACTACTACAAGGCCATGACCACACACGACCTGCCCGCCGCCGTAGCGGGCATCCGCGCCCTGGGTATCCGGGGTTGCGGCGTGTCGATGCCGTTCAAGGAAGCGTGCATGGCCTTGGTCGACGAGATAGACCCTTCGGCGGCGGCCATCGACTCCATCAACACCGTGGTGAACGACGCCGGCCACCTCAAGGCCTATAACACCGATTACCTGGCCGTACGCCAGCTGCTCGAAGGCCGTCAGGTCGATCCGAGTACCGCTTTCGCCCTGCGTGGCAGCGGCGGGATGGCCAAGGCGGTAGCCTGTGCCCTGCGCGACAGCGGCTTTACCGACGGCACGCTGGTGGCGCGCAACGAACAAGCGGGCCGCGAGCTGGCCGATGCCTGCGGCTACCGCTGGGTGCGTGAGCTGGGCGAGCTCAGCCCGCCGATGCTCATCAATGTGACGCCGATCGGCATGGCCGCAGGCCCTGAGGCCGAGCACTTGGCATTTACCGAAGCTGCGATTGCAGCCGCGCACTGGGTGTTCGATGTGGTGGCGATGCCTGAGCGCACGCCGTTGATCAAGCAGGCCGAGGCTGCTGGCAAGTCGGTGATCACCGGGTTGGAGGTCATTGCCTTGCAGGCGCTTGAGCAGTTCGTGCTGTACACCGGCGTACGCCCGAGCGATGCCCAGGTACAGCAAGCTATCGCTTTTGCTCGTCAGGCTTGAGTAGCAGCGAGCTGGCTTGGAGAGACCCCAACGCTGACCTGAGCAGCTGATACGGCGCGGGGCCTGGGCATTTTTCGCGAGCACGCTCGCGCCTGCAAACTGCCGCAGCTCCAGCGCGGGCACTCGCTCAAAGGTGCCCGCGCCGCGCGTTGACAGCACCAGGGCTGTGCCTCGAGCTGCTGGCCCAACAGCCAACGCCCGCGCGCTGCGCATGCTGCAGCCATGAACTTCAGGTCCCGGGGCAGGCACAACCGTCGACTCACAGGCCCCGTGGGGGTCACTGATCAGGCCGCCGGTGGCGTAGGGCAGGGCAGAATCGGGATGCGCCATCGCCCTGGCGGTGAGGGTGCTTGCGGTGCTGGCAGCGGAGGATTTGCAGGGTGCCTCCCTCGCTGGGGTCAGGAAGGTGATACCTGCGGGACACCACAGCGAGGCTGGAGGCGGGGGCGCCCGACGAACGTGTGGCGCCCTGAGGAGGTTACATCGGTGCAGGCTGGATGATTTCAACCCAGTAGCCATCGGGGTCCTTGATGAAAGCCAGGTGCTTCATGCGGCCATCGGTCAGGCGTTTCTGGAAGGGCACGTTCAGGGCCTCGAAGCGGGCGCAGGCCGTGGTCACGTCGGGCACGGAGATGCAGATGTGGCCAAAACCACGCGGGTCGCTGTTGCCATCGTGATAGGCGAAGTCAGCGTCGTTCTCGGTGCCGTGGTTGTGGGTCAGTTCCAGCACACCCGGGATCGACTTCATCCACTGATGACGCGCATCGTCGTCGGCGGGAATGCTGTTTTTGTCGGCCAGGGCCAGGAAGTACAGACTGAAACCTGCTTCTTGGAAGTCGCGTTTGTCGACCAGGGTGAAGCCCAACACCCGGGTGTAGAAGTCCAACGACTTCTCGATGTCTTTGACCCGCAACATGGTGTGGTTGAACACGAAGTTGCGAGTGGCGGCGTCGGGTTGCGCGGTGATGCCGGGCAAGGTGTGCAGATCGTTCAGGCTCATGGGGTCTCCAGAAAACAAGGCCGGGCCTGTGGCGCCAGCGAAACAGACAGATCAGCATGATACGGAAGAAATGCGATCATACAAATGAAAGCGCCCCGCACGAGGTGCGGGGCGCTGGAATTAGAGGCCCGCATGTGCGGGCGCGTGATGGGGTCGCTAGTCCTTTAGCTGGATTGATGATGCTCGCGGCGCTGTGAAAAATCTGTGAAGCGTTTGTTGATGTTTCATGAGCGCAGCCAAGTTTCTACCGTATCGCCGCCATATTGCTCTTTCCAGGCCTTCAGGCCGCGGTGATTGCCGCCTTTGGTCTCGATCATTTCACCGTTGTGCGGGTTCTCGTAGACTTTCATCACGCGGGGACGGCGGTGCTGCTTGGCGGCCGCTGCAGGCGCCTTGCCAGTGACTTTGGGATCGAGGATGGCGATGATTTCACGCAGCCCTTTGTCATAGCCCTTCATCAGGTCGAGCAGTTTCTTCTCGAATTCGATTTCGCGCTTGAGGCCGGAGTCTTGTTTCATGGATTCGAGTTGCGCAAGTTGTTCTTTCAAGGCTTTTTCCGCGGCGCGGAACTCGGCGAGTCTGGACATTGGCATCACTCCTGTAAAACAGCCGTGGCCGGGCGCACGAACATGACTTTGGCTACTGCCGCCTGCCACATGAAGGTGGGTGAAACTGTTCGTTGAAGGGCAGTGTAGTTGCCGGTATCTAAGGGGTAAACCTAAACTTTCCAGAAAAATGGTGTAACTAGTTGTTCGATCACACCCAATATTTTGTACAACAGATTTTGTGTGTGCGGGAAATTAAACAGCGCTATGCCTGGTGATGCGCGTGCACCTTTTGATTGAAGATGGAGAACATTCGATGAAACAGCTGTTACTGATCGGCATCGGTCCCGGCGACCCGCAACAGATCACCTTGCAGGCCGTGGATGCACTTCGCCGGGGCCAGGTGTTCTTTCTGCTGAACAAAGGCGCGCCCACACGTGAACTGCTCGATGCCCGTCTTCAGTTGTTGCAGCGCCATGTGCCAGAGGGCGGTTATCGCGTGGTGGAAGTTACCGACGCGGCGCGCGACGGCCAGGCGCGCGACTATGTTGGCGCAGTCCAGGCCTGGCACCTACAGCGCGCCGCGTTGTACCAGCGTCTGCTCGAAGAACAACTGCAGGATGGGGAAACAGGCGCGTTTCTGTTATGGGGCGACCCCGGTTTGTATGACAGCACATTGCGCATGCTGGCACTTGTACGCGAACGCGGCATGGATATAACGGTAGAAGTCATTCCCGGTATCAGCAGCGTGCAGGCGCTGGCCGCGCGCCATGCGATTGCGCTCAACCGCATTGGCGAACCGCTGACGGTACTGCCCGGGCGGCAACTGGCCAGGCACGGCCACATCGATAATGTCGTCGTGATGCTCGATGGGCAGTGCACGTTCACTCAGGTCGACGCCGAGGCGCTGTTCATCTATTGGGGGGCTTACCTGGGTACGCCCGATGAGCTGCTGATCGCCGGGCCGCTGAGTGAAGTGAGAGACAGGATAGTGCAAGTACGCGAAGCGGCTCGCATCCGCAAAGGCTGGATCATGGACACGTACTTACTACGAAGGATGCCGTGCTGAGCGTATTCAGTGCTTGCCCAGGATCGCTTCGACCTTGAGCCGCAGTTGGTCAATGCTGAACGGTTTGCCAATCATGTGCATGCCTGCTGGCACGTTGAGGCTTTCTGCATAGCCACTGGCAAAGAGCACCGGCAGGAGCGGGCGTATTTCCCGTGCCAGTTGCGCAAGCTCCTGGCCACTGAGGTCGGGCAAGCCAATATCGGTCATGAGCAGATCCAGGGGCTGGTTCGCATCCTTGAGGATGCTCAGCGCTTGGGCAGCGTCCGCCGCTTCAAGCACTGTGTAGTCCAGTTCTTCAAGCACTTCGACCGTCAGCATCCGGACAATGTCGTCGTCTTCGACAACCAGTAAAGGCATGGATAGATCCTGTTCAATAGGTGTGTCTACTCAGTGCCTGGCAACGGGTAGAAGTTCCGCAGAATACCAGTGTCGTGCACGGGTATGGAACGATTGGCACCTCGCGGTCATCCAACACTGGCTAAAGGCCTGCCTGCGACGGCAAAGCCCGGTAGACTGATGCCCTTTTCCAGAGTGGCGCAGCACGCCAGCACAGGCCAGGCCGTTTTCCTGCACCGTTCAACAGACCTCATTCGCTCGGGCGTTACCTGATGATTCAAGCAGCTTCGATGGACCAACGCAGTTTTCGCAAACTGCTCAGCCGCAACGTTGGCTTGCCCCTGGGCGTGGGCCTGCTGGGGGCCGTGGCCTTCGTGGCGATCGTCAGCTACCTGCTGGCGGCCATGAGGTGGGTGGAACACACCGACCGCGTGATCGGCAACGCCAATGAGACCGTCAAGTTGTCGATCGACATGGAAACCGGCATGCGCGGCTTCCTTATTACGGGCGACGAACGTTTCCTTGACCCCTACGAGGTGGCCAAGCCGCAGATCTTCGGCAGCCTCAATGCGCTGCGGGAAATGGTCAGCGACAACCCGCAGCAGGTCGATCGCATCGAGCGCTTGAAATCGCTTCAGAGCGCGTGGAACGACTTTGGCGCCGAAATCATCAATCAGCGTCGCACCAACGGTAATTTCCGCGAGTCGATCGGCAGTGGTCGGGGCAAGCGGATCACCGATGAAATGCGCAAAGAGTTTGCTACCTTCATCGGTCAGGAACAGCAGTTGCGCATGACCCGTACCGATACGGTAAGCACGACCACCACCCTGGCCATCAGCGGCTTCGTCTTGTTCATCGTTGCGCTGACCGCGTTGCTGGCCTACCTGGGGCGCCGCGACCTCCTGGCCCTGTCCGCCAGCTACGATGAAAACCTCTGGGCCCAGCAACGCGCGGCCGAACGCCTGGAGCACCAGGCCTGGCTGCGCAGCGGCCAGACCCAGCTATCGGGCGAAGTGCTGGGTCAACTGACCTTGCCGCTACTGGGCAACAGCATCCTGCGATTCTTTGCCAGCTACCTGGGCAGTGTGGTTGGAGCTGTCTACGCGCGTGATGAACACGGCCAACTGATCCGCGTGGCCAGCTACGGGCTGGACGCCGAGCAACAGGCGCGTGAGCAGCGGCTGTCTGTCCATGACGGTCTGCTCGCCCAGGCGGTCAAACAGTCGCGCCTGGTGCGTCTGGACGACCTGCCCGACGGCTTCCACCGTTTGAGCTCCGGCCTTGGCAGCGGCTTGCCGCGCAGCGCCATGCTGGTGCCCGCCAGCCATGACGGCGAGGTCAATGGGGTGATCGAACTGGGCTTTCTGCGCCCGCTGCAACCTCGCGATGAAGAGTTGCTCGAACTGCTGGCCGGCAGCCTCGGTACCTCCATCGAAAGCGCGCGCTACCGCCAGCGTCTGCAGGAAGTGCTGGCCGAAACCCAGCAGCTCAACGAGGAGCTGCAGGTCCAGCAGGAAGAATTGAAAACCGCCAACGAAGAGCTCGAAGAGCAATCGCGGGTGCTCAAGGAGTCCCAGGCGCACCTGGAGACCCAGCAGGCCGAACTCGAGCAGACCAACGAGCAGTTGGCCGAGCGTACCGACGCGCTCGATCGCAAGAACAGCGAGCTCAACATGGCGCAGAAGGAGCTGCAGGCGCGCGCCGATGACCTGCAGCGCTCCAGCCAGTACAAGTCCGAATTCCTCGCCAACATGTCCCATGAGTTGCGTACGCCGCTCAACAGTTCGCTGATCCTGGCCAAGCTGCTGGGTGAGAACGCCGGCGGCAATCTCACCGCCGAACAGGTCAAGTTCGCCGACTCCATCTATTCCGCCGGCAACGACCTGCTCAACCTGATCAACGACATCCTCGACATCGCCAAGGTCGAAGCCGGCAAGCTGGAAATGCGCCCCGAAAACACGCCTATAGAGCGTCTGGTCGATGGCCTGCGCGGGATGTTCCAGCCCTTGGCGGCCGACAAGGGCCTGACCCTTGAGGTGCAGATCCAGGGGCAGGTGCCGGCCAGCCTCTACACCGACCGCCAGCGCCTGGAACAGATCCTCAAGAACCTGCTGTCCAACGCCATCAAGTTCACCGAGCAGGGCAAGGTCAGCCTGACCATCAGCCATGCGCCGGAACACGGCATCGTCTTCGCCGTGCAGGACAGCGGCATCGGCATCGCCGCCGACCAGCAGCAGGCGATCTTTGGTGCGTTCCACCAGGTCGATGGCACCAGCAACCGTCGCTACGGCGGCACCGGCCTGGGCCTGTCGATTTCGCGCGACCTCGCGCAGCTGCTCGGCGGGCAGATCACCGTGCGCAGCCAGCCGGGGCAGGGCAGCCTGTTCAGCCTGGCGCTGCCAGAACGCTACGAGGCCGAAGAGCTGCCTGAGCAGGCTCCAAACCTGCGACCCATGCTCGAGCGCATGCAGGCGGCGCCTGTACCGGTGGTCAGTGTGCCAGCCGCCAGGCCGGCTCAGCCCGCGGCGTTTGTCGACGACCGTGACCTGGCCCCGTTCAGCAATCGCTGCATCCTGGTCATCGAAGACGAGCCGAACTTTGCGCGCATCCTGTATGACCTCGCCCGTGAGCTGGGCTACAACTGCCTGCACGCCCAAGGCGCCGATGAGGGCTTCGAGCTGGCTTCGCGTTACTTGCCCGATGCGGTGCTGCTGGACATGCGCCTTCCCGATCATTCCGGGCTGACCGTGCTGCAACGTTTGAAGGAGCAGGCCGAGACCCGGCACATCCCTGTGCACGTGATTTCGGTCGAAGACCGAGTCGAGGCTGCCCTGCACATGGGCGCCATCGGTTACGCGGTCAAGCCCGCCACCCGCGACGAGCTCAAGGAGGTGTTCGGTCGCCTCGAAGCCAAGCTGACGCAAAAGCTCAAACGCATCCTGCTGGTAGAGGACGACGACCTGCAGCGCGAGAGCATCGCCCGGCTGATCGGCGACGACGACATCGAGATCACCGACGTGGCCACGGCCCACGAGGCCTTGGACCTGCTGCGCGAGAACATCTATGACTGCATGATCATCGACCTCAAGCTGCCTGACATGCTCGGCAACGAGCTGCTCAAGCGCATGACCGCCGAAGACATCCGCGCCTTCCCGCCGGTGATCGTCTACACCGGGCGCAACCTGACCCGCGAAGAAGAAGCCGAGCTGCTCAAGTATTCCCGCTCGATCATCATCAAGGGTGCGCGCTCGCCCGAGCGCCTGCTCGACGAGGTGACGCTGTTCCTGCACCAGGTCGAATCGCAGCTGTCCCACGAGCGTCAGCGCATGCTCAAGACTGCACGCAGCCGCGACAAGGTGTTCGAGGGGCGGCGCATCCTGCTGGTCGATGACGATGTGCGCAACATCTTCGCCCTCACCAGTGCGCTGGAGCACAAGGGGGCCGTGGTGGTGATCGGCCGCAACGGGCGCGAAGCCATCGAGCGTCTGGAACAGCACGATGACATCGACCTGGTGCTGATGGATGTGATGATGCCGGAAATGGACGGCTACGAGGCCACCCGCCTGATCCGCCAGCAGCCGCGCTGGCGCAAACTGCCGATCATCTCGGTCACGGCCAAGGCGATGAAGGACGATCAGCAGCGGTGTCTGCAGGCCGGCGCCAACGATTACCTGGCCAAGCCCATCGACCTCGATCGACTGTTCTCGCTGATTCGCGTGTGGCTGCCGCAACTGGAGCGAATTTGACTATCGACCGCGATACCGAGATCGAAATCAGGCTGCTCATCGAGGCGATCTACCTCAAGTACAGCTATGACTTTCGCGACTACTCCGGCGCTTCGATCAAGCGTCGGATCCTTCACGCTGTGAACCAGTTCGAGTGCCGCACGGTGTCGGCCTTGCAGGAACGCGTGCTGCACGACCCGAGCATGTTCATGGAGCTGCTGCAATACCTGACGATTCCGGTCAGCGAGATGTTTCGCGACCCCAGCCATTTCCTGGCCTTGCGCAAGGAGGTGGTGCCGCTGTTGCGCACCTGGCCTTCGATCAAGGTCTGGATTGCCGGCTGCAGCACGGGGGAGGAGGTCTACTCCATGGCCATCCTGTTGCGCGAAGAGGGCCTGCTCGAGCGCAGCATCCTCTATGCCACCGACATCAATCCGTACTCGCTCGAGCGGGCCAAGCAGGGCATCTACTCGCTGCAGAACATCGAAACCTACGCGCGCAACTACCGCGAGGCAGGCGGGCGACGGGACTTCTCCGAGTACTACACCGCCGCCTACGGCAACGCCATCATGGACAGCAGCCTGCGCGACAACGTGACCTTTGCCGACCACAGCCTGGCCACCGACAGCGTGTTCTCCGAAACCCAGCTGGTGTCGTGCCGCAACGTGATGATCTATTTCAACAAGGCCCTGCAAGACCGGGCGTTCGGCTTGTTTCACGAGTCGTTGTGCCACCGGGGTTTCCTGGTGCTGGGCAGCAAGGAATCGGTCGACTTTTCGGCCTATGCCGATCGTTTCAAGGCGCTGGTGCGCCCTGAGCGGATCTTTCGCAAATCATGACCACGCCGCATGCCATCGTCATCGGTGCCTCGGCCGGCGGAGTCGCAGCGTTGTTCGAGGTGCTCGGGCAACTGCCGATGGCCTTCAACCTGCCGATCCTGTGTGTGCTGCACCTGCCGCAGGACCGACCCAGCCACCTGGCGACCGTCTTGCAACAGCGCCTGGGGCGGCCGGTGCATGAAGCGCGTGACAAGGAACGTATCATGCTAGGAATGATCTACGTCGCAGGCCCGGGGTATCACCTGTCGGTGGAGCGCGATTTGAGCCTGTCGCTGAGTCAGGAAGAGCCGGTGCATTTTTCCCGGCCGGCCATCGACTTTCTTTTCGAGTCTGCCGCCGATGCCTATGGCGCGAACGTGATGGGGATCGTTCTGACCGGCGCCAACCAGGATGGCGCCAAGGGCCTTGCCAGCATCAAACAACAGGGCGGCCGGACCGTGGTCCAGGACCCCCATGAAGCACAGGTCGGGCTGATGCCGCAGGCGGCATTGGCGTTGCATGCCCCTGACCACATTCTTTCTTTAAGCGGTATCGGGCAGTTGCTCGCCACCTTGGAACCCCGCGCATGTTAAGCCACCTCACCGCGAAACTGCTGATCGTCGACGACCTGCCGGAAAACCTGCTGGCCCTCCAGGCCCTGATCCAGGGCGAGGACCGGGAGGTGCACCAGGCGTTGTCGGCCGACCAGGCGCTGTCGTTGCTGCTCGAACATGACTTCGCCCTGGCCATCCTCGATGTGCAGATGCCCGGCATGAATGGCTTCGAGCTGGCCGAACTGATGCGCGGCATGGAAAAGACCAAGCACATTCCGATCGTGTTCGTCAGCGCTGCAGGGCGCGAGATGGACTACGCCTTCAAGGGCTATGAAAGCGGCGCCGTCGATTTTCTGCACAAGCCGCTCGACACCCTGGCGGTGAAGAGCAAGGTAACGGTGTTCGTTGACCTGTTTCGCCAGCGCCAGGTGCTCGATCGTCAGCTAGAGGCACTGGAGCGCGGTCGTCAGGAGCAGGCGTTGTTGCTGGCCAAGCTGCAGTCGACCCAGGCCGACCTGGAGCATGCGGTGCGCATGCGCGATGACTTCATGTCGATCGTCTCGCACGAGGTGCGTACGCCGCTCAATGGCCTGATTCTGGAGACCCAGCTGCGCAAGATGAACCTGGCCCGCGACAACATGGCCGCGTTCACCCCCGACAAGCTGCACTTGATGGTCGAACGCGACGAACGGCAGATCAACAGCCTGATCCGACTGGTCGAAGACATGCTGGACGTGTCGCGGATCCGCACGGGCAAATTGTCGATTCGGCCCAAGGCGTTTGACTTGTGTGCGCTGCTGCACAACCTGGTCGAACGGTTCAGTGCCCAGGCCGAATCGCTGGAGACGCAGATCGAGCTCAGCGCCAGTTGTCCGATGCTGGGCGAGTGGGATGAGTTCCGGATCGAGCAGGTGCTGGCCAATCTGCTGTCCAATGCGCTGCGTTATGGCGACCGCAAGACGGTGCGAGTACGGATGCACCAGGACGGCAACGCGGCCTGCGTGCAGGTGCAGGACCAGGGCATCGGCATCAGTCAGTTGAACCAGAAGCGCATTTTCCAGCAGTTCGAGCGGGTCTCGGCGCAGCATGCGCGCAGCGGTTTGGGCCTGGGGCTGTATATCTCCGAGCAGATCGTACTGGCCCATGGCGGGCGGATCGAGGTCGACAGCGAAGAAGGCCAGGGCTCGACATTCAGCGTTTATCTGCCGCTTTGCGCGGCACCGGCACAAAGCGATCAGGCGCAGGCAACCTCTGCGTGAGCCTGGGGTCATAGAGGCAGCTTGTTGAATTTGAAGGCGTTGCCATGAGTGAAGATGCACAAGATGTCGTGCTGATCGTCGAAGACGAGGAAGCCATACGGATCATTTTGCAGGACTACCTGTCCGGCGAGGGTTACCACGTGCTGGTGGCTGAAGACGGCGCGCAGGCTTTCGCGATTCTGGCCAGCAAACCGCACCTGGACCTGATCGTCACCGACTATCGGCTGCCGGGGGGGATTTCCGGGGTGCAGATTGCCGAGCCTGCCGTGAAACTGCGGCCAGACCTGAAGGTGATCTTCATCAGCGGCTACCCGGCAGAAATCCGTGAGTCCGACAGCCCGATCGCGCACAAGGCGCCGATCCTGGCCAAGCCGTTCGATCTGGTCACTTTGCACGAGCAGATCCAGAACCAGCTCAGATAACCCCTGCGCTTGCTGCGCAGCATGCTTTGGCTATGCCTCGACGTGTCGGGGCGGGGGTAGCGCGCTGCGGCTACCGCAAGCGGCGCTCGCCTTTGCACGTCGCACAGGCGAGGCATGGCTGGCGCTGTCGAGGCGTGAAAACGTGGCGCGACTGTCCCCAGGTCGGCTTCGCAACCTTCGAAGCTGTGAACCGCCTGCTGGCCACTACAGTTTTTGTAATAATTTCTCGCTGTGAGATTTGTCGAACTGGGTTGTAGGATTATTTTCCGTATTTTCCAGCAAGGTCCCTATGAGCGCTTTCTCCGAGCCTCCCTGTCTGTGGTCGCTTCGACCGTCCCCCCTGTCTCTCTTCCTTGACTCTGCCGCGAGTATCCGTTGATGGAATGGCTAGCTGACCCCACGGCCTGGCTAGGCCTGCTCACACTCATCGTGCTCGAACTGGTACTGGGTATCGACAACCTGGTATTCATCGCCATCCTCGCCGACAAGCTACCGCCGCATCAGCGCGACCGTGCGCGAATCATCGGCCTGAGCCTGGCGCTGATCATGCGCCTGGGCCTGCTGGCGAGCATTTCCTGGATGGTCACCCTCACCGAGCCGCTGTTCGAGGTGTTCGGCAAGAGCTTCTCGGGGCGCGACCTGATCATGCTGTTCGGCGGTGTGTTCCTGTTGTTCAAGGCGACCATGGAACTGCATGAGCGCTTGGAAGGGCACGAGCCGCAGAGCCAGGGCACGCTGCGTTATGCGGCATTCTGGCCAATCGTGGCGCAGATCGTGGTGCTCGATGCGGTGTTCTCGCTCGATGCGGTGATCACGGCCGTGGGCATGGTCGAGCACCTGTCGGTGATGATGATCGCAGTGATTTTCTCCATCGGCATCATGATCGTGGCCAGCAAGCCGCTGACCCGCTTCGTCAACGCCCACCCTACGGTGATCATGCTGTGCCTGGGCTTTTTGATGATGATCGGCTTCAGCCTGACCGCCGAAGGCTTGGGCTTCCACATCCCCAAAGGCTATCTGTATGCGGCCATTGGCTTTTCGTTGCTGATCGAGCTGTTCAATCAGTTGGCCCGTGCGCGCCGCAAGCGCAGCGTGCAGAGCCATCGCCCACTGCGCGAGCGTACGGCCCATGCCGTGCTGCGCCTGCTGGGCGGTCGCCGGGTAAACAGTGACGAGGTCGGTGACGAGATCGCCGACATGGTCGAGGGCGGCGACAGCGAAGTGCTGTTCGATCGCCGCGAGCGGGTGATGATCAGCGGCGTGCTGCACCTGGCCGAGCGGCCGATCCGTACGGTGATGACCGCGCGCGCCGAGGTCGATGCCATTGACCTGGCGCTCGACCCGCAGGGCAACGCGCTGAACCTGGCCCACTCGCCTTATTCACGCCTGCCGGTGATCCGCGCCGGGCGCATCGAGGAACCGCTGGGGTACGTGCACAAGAAGGAGTTGCTCAAGGCCGTGTTGTCTGGCGAACAGCCGGACCTGGAAAGCATGGTCCAGGTGCCGTTGAACCTGCTGGAGAGCTTCAGCATTCTCAACGCGCTGGAGCAGATGCGCAGCCAGTCGACGCACATCGCCTTCGTGGTCAACGAGTTCGGTGACTTCACAGGCCTGCTGACCATGACCGACATTCTCGAGTCGATTGCCGGCGAATTGCCTGACGCCAGCGAGATTGGCGGCCCAGAGATCGTCGAGGACACCCTCGGCTTCGTCGCCAGCGGCGCCTTGAACCTGAGTCAGGTGCAGGCGCGTACCGGCTTCGCTGCCCGCGCCACTGACGACTACCAGACCCTCGCGGGGCTGGTGATGAGCCTGCTCGACCGTTTACCGGTGATCGGCGATCGCCTGAGCTGCAATGGCTGGACCCTGACCGTGGTCGCGGTTGAAGAGCGGCGCGTGCGCCAGGTGCACCTCAGCCGCGGCGACGCTGGCGCAGCAGATGCCTGACGCCTTCAAGCACCAGGACCAGTACGGCGGCCCAGATCGGCAAGTAGGTCAGCCACTGGTCGGGGCCAATGGTCTCGCCCAGCAATAACGCCACGCCCACCAGCAGGACCGGCTCGACGTAGCTGAGCAGGCCGAACAGCGTGAAGGGCAGCAGACGGCTGGCCAGCACATAGGCGATCAGCGCCCCGGCGCTGATCGCCCCCAACACTGGAATCAGCAGGTAAAGCCGTGAGTGCGCGGCCAGGTCGGTCACTGACAGTGGTCCCTGTACGACAAAGTAGATCGCCCACGGCAGCAGCAGGAACATGTCCCACCACAACCCGCCCAGGTGGTCGCTCTGGCAGCGTTTGCGCAGCACGAAATACACCGGGTAGCCGAGCATCACCACCAGGGTTTCCCAGGCAAAGCTGCCGTGCTGGTACAGCTCGTGCACAACCCCAAGCGCAGCGCAGGCCACTGCCACGCGCTGCAGCCGTGACAGGCGCTCGCCATAGACCAGTCGGCCTGTTGTGACCATTGCCAGGGGCAGCAGGAAATAGCCCATCGACACTTCCAGGCTGCGCCCATGCAACGGCGCCCAGAGGAACAGCCACAATTGAATGCCCATCAGCCACGAGGTGCCGAGCATGCCCAGCAGCAGCACGGGCGTGCGCCGCACCCGGGCAAACAGCTCGCCGACGCGCTGCCAGTCCTGGGAGGCGAGCATGAACAGGGTCAGGCAGGGGAGGGTCAGCAGGGTGCGCCAACCGAAGATTTCCTCGCCGTCCAAGGGCGCGAGCAGGGAGGTATAGAAGTACATCACGGCGAACAGACACGACGCCAAGACCGAAATTACGATGCCCTTAGACACGACTGCCTCTTCTGAACGTTGAACCCATGGTCAATCGGGAATGATCTCAGGGGGTGGTGCCTTGGACAAGGCCGGCGTGCTCGGACGTGCGGCCAGAGACTTGAGGAAGTCGGCCACGGGCATGGGCCGGGCAAACAGGTAGCCCTGCTGGTAGTCCACCGTGTAGCGGTCGAGGTAGTCGCGCTGCTCGGCAGTCTCCACCCCTTCGGCGACGATGCCCAGGCCGAGCTTGCCGCACAGCTCGATGATGCTTTCGAGAATGTGCAGCGACAGCGCGTCACCGCCGATCATGGCCACGAAGCTCTGGTCGATTTTCAGGTAGTCGATGCGGAACTGGCGCAGGTAGTTGAGGCTGGACTGGCCGGTGCCGAAGTCATCGAGCGCGATCATCACGCCCATGTCATGCAGCTTGTCGAACAGCTCCAGGGTGGTGGGGCTCGGTTCGATCAGCTTGCGTTCAGTCAGCTCCAGGGTCAGGGCGACGCGACCGGGCGGGAACTGCGCGAGAAAGCGTGCGCAGTCGTCCAGCAGGCTCAGGTCGCGGCAGTGGTCGGCGGTGATGTTGAAGGCGATGTGGAAGTGATCGTCGAGCAAGGGTGCAAAGGGCGCCAGACTGTGTGCGGTGTGCGCCATCAAGGCGCGGGTCATGGGCACGATCTGGCCGCTGTGTTCGGCGTAGGGAATGAACAGGTCAGGGCGCACCAGACCATCCTTGGGGTGCTGCCAGCGCATCAGTACCTCCACACCGGACCACTTGTAGTCGCCGCGGCGCACCACCGGTTGCAGGTAGGCCACGAACTCATTGGCCTGCAACGCCCGTTCGATTTCGGCGCGCGGTGAGGTGGCGCGGCGGATCTGCCAGCGGCAGACGCCGCCGGCCAGCAGCCCGAGCATCACCAGCAGCCCGAACAGGGCAGGATAGTGGCCGAGCATGTAAGCCAGGGTGCGGTCTTCACGGAAACCGGCCTGTACGCTGAGCGGGAAACGCGTCGAGGCCATCCGCACCGGGGCCTTGATTGCGCTGGGTGGGCTGCCGTTGCGCACCTGGCCCTCGGCTCCGATCCAGTGCTCGCCCACGCGGATCTGCACGGGCAGCCCGGGGTCGCTCAGGCGCAGGAACGTCAGCACGTGCTCGCTGTCCACGGTCACCAGTACGCCGCGCCCGGCGCTGCCGAGGCGGTAGACCAGCAGCGGGTGGCCAGGGGTCACCGAGTTGCCATTCATCAACCACAGCGTGCCTTCGGTGTAGTCATTGAGGTCGACCGCCTCGTCGTAACCGCCCAGCAGGGAGGTGCAGTAGACGCGGTCGTGGTTGAACAATACGGTGGAGCGGACGAATGCGTTGCGGGTGACCTCGGCACGCAATGGCAAGCTGGCGACTTCGCACGGCTGGCCCGCCAGGGGCAGCAGTGCCTGCGCCGAGCGCGACAGCTGATCGAGAATCAGCTCGCTTTGCCGAAGCACCTGGATGGCCGCCGCCTGGCTTTGTTCGAGCAGTTCGCGTTCGGCCTGCCAGCGCATGACCGCCATGCCCCCTAACAGCGGAAGCAGGCCGACGGCCCAGGGCAGAAGGGTACGCCAGCTCCAGCGAGCAGGACGAAGGGCCGTGAGGGGCATACTGATCTAACCTTGTTGCAG
This sequence comes from Pseudomonas gebzensis, assembly GCF_034427815.1. Classification (NCBI taxonomy): domain Bacteria; kingdom Pseudomonadati; phylum Pseudomonadota; class Gammaproteobacteria; order Pseudomonadales; family Pseudomonadaceae; genus Pseudomonas; species Pseudomonas gebzensis. Next base: position 101,135 of record NZ_JAXQNS010000006.1, on the reverse strand, counting down.
AGGGAAATCCTGCCCACAGGATAGCCGTTTGTCGGGCTCAGACAATAACGACCACGCGACAAATTCTTTTACGCTCTATAGAATCGGATTACGAATAAAACAATAAGCTCTCCGCCGGAGAGTATGTCCTCAGAGACCCTGCGTATGGCGCGCTATGGCTTCAAGCTGATCATCGGTGGTTTCCTCGCCCGCAGTGTGCGCGGCGTACCGTGTTCGCCGCCTGTCTGGCAGAAAAAACCAGGTGTTACCCACAACTGATTTTTCGCTGCTGACAAGGACACTTCCATGACCGACCTCTTCGACAACCCCATGGGCCTGATGGGCTTTGAGTTCATCGAGCTGGCATCCCCCACGCCCGGCGTGCTGGAACCCGTATTCCAGGCGCTTGGCTTCACGCATGTCGCGACCCACCGCTCCAAGGCCGTGCACTTGTACCGCCAGGGCGGCATCAACCTGATCCTCAACAACGAGCCCAAGAGCGTCGCATCGTATTTTGCGGCCGAGCATGGCCCCTCGGTGTGTGGCATGGCGTTCCGCGTGCGTAACGCGCATCAGGCCTATGCCCGGGCGCTGGAGCTTGGCGCCCAGCCGGTGGAGATCGAAACCGGGCCGATGGAGCTGCGCTTGCCGGCGATCAAAGGCATCGGCGGCGCGCCGCTGTACCTGATCGACCGCTTCGAGGAGGGGAGCTCGATCTATGACATCGACTTCACCTTCCTCGAAGGTGTCGACCGCCATCCGCAAGGCGCGGGCTTGAAGATCATCGACCACCTCACCCACAACGTTTACCGCGGGCGCATGGCGTACTGGGCAGGCTTTTATGAAAAGCTGTTCAATTTCCGCGAAATTCGCTACTTCGACATCAAAGGCGAATACACCGGCCTGACCTCCAAAGCCATGACCGCGCCCGACGGCATGATCCGCATTCCGCTCAACGAAGAATCCTCAAAGGGCGCCGGGCAGATCGAGGAGTTTCTCATGCAGTTCAACGGCGAGGGCATCCAGCATGTGGCGTTCCTCACCGACGACCTGATCAAGACCTGGGATACCCTCAAGGGCATGGGCACAGTGTTCATGACGCCCCCACCGCAGACCTACTACGAGATGCTCGAAGAACGCCTGCCCAACCACGGAGAACCGGTGCAGGCGCTGCAGTCGCGGGGCATTCTGCTCGATGGCGCCTCCGAGGCCGGCGATCGCCGGCTGCTGCTGCAGATCTTCTCCGGCACACTGCTGGGGCCGGTGTTCTTCGAGTTCATCCAGCGCAAGGGTGACGACGGTTTCGGCGAGGGCAATTTCAAAGCGTTGTTCGAATCGATCGAGCGCGATCAGGTCCGACGTGGTGTGCTACAGGGCGACTGATGCCTGCGGCAGGTGTCGTCACGACGGCACCTGCTGCACACCACGGTGACCCCTGAGCAGCACCAGGTACACACCTGCCCCTGTCAGCAAGCCAATCAGCATCAGCAGGGGCAGGGCACGGGCGCTATAGGCCCAGAACATGTGCTGAAATGTCCCAGCGCCATAGCCTGCGTAAACCGTGTAGTCATAGTCGGGGGAACGCTTGCTGAATCGGTTGGAGGGTCTCGGCCCTGTGCGCGTCTGGGCGTACCCGTCTTTGCTCATCCAGATCGAATGATCGCCCATATCCAGCTGCAGCACTTCACCCTCGGCGAATTTGGACAGCTGGCGGTGCAGCCGCTGGCCATCGATGCCTGCCAGAAGCGTCTGGTTGTCGTGTTCCCAGGCGAACACCAGCGCGCCGTCCCTGGCAGAGGTCGAGCCTTGAGCGGTCAGGCTGATCCGCTGGTAGGCGAACTGATCGAACGAAGCTTTGCTGGCAAGCTCCCACGCGCTGGAGCTGCATACGCTGTCGTCCGCTTGTTTGAGAACCAACGATCGCACCAACTGGCTACTGTCGATGCTGCCAAGCAGCCGTGGCGCCAGTTCGGCGCAATTGCGCAGGGGCGCTTGGGCGATATGGCTGCTCGCTTCGCGCAGCGTGTCGAACACCCGATCCACGACATAGAGCGCGCGTACGGCGCTGTTGCGTGCACCGGCGTCCAACGTGCGATCGATCTGTTGCACGATCACCAGCGCGCCACACAAAACCGGAAGCAGGCTGATGCCAAAGATCATCAAGAGCGTACAGGGGCGGCGGCGAGGCAGACGAGTCAGTTTCATGGGCAAAGGGTCCTCAGGCGGCAGGCAGACCACGCGCAAGACCTGCGCGTAGGGAATCAGCGCAGGTTAGGGGAAAAGCTCCCGTACTCCGGGTGAGCGGATTCTTCACGATGTGCAGGCACTGAAGACGGCGGCTGTGGGACTTGTCGCTGGGCGAGCCAAGCCGGCTGGGGCAATGTGCTAGCCTTGCGCGCTTAACCAGCCCTGGAGGCAGTATGCCTAACCCTAATAGCACAACAGACGACCAATTCCTGCAGGCCGCGATCGAGCAAGCGCGCCTCGGAGTCGAGGAGGGTGGCATCCCGATTGGCTCGGTGCTGGTCCATCGCGGCCAGATCATCGGTCGCGGTCACAACCGTCGTGTGCAGAGCGCCAGCGCAATCTTGCACGGCGAGATGGACGCCCTGGAAAATGCCGGTCGGCAAAGCGCTGCGGTTTACCGTGAATCCACCCTGTACACCACGCTCTCGCCCTGCCCAATGTGCAGCGGCGCGATTCTGCTGTATGGCATTCGCCGCGTTGTGGTGGGGGAGAACCAGACGTTCATGGGCGAAGAAGCCCTGCTACGCAGCCGGGGTGTGGAGGTTGAGGTGGTCGACGATCCGCAATGCCAGCACTTGATGAAAACCTTCATCGAACAGCACCCGGCATTGTGGAACGAAGACATCGGGCGTTGATCGCACGGCCGCCCACGCCGCTGATCAGCTGCCGTCGTGGCCTTGCAGAATCAGGCCGACCTGTTCGCGCAGGCGCTGCATCGTGAATGGCTTGCACATCAATTCCATGCCTGGATCGAGGAACTGATCGCGTGCCATGGCCGTTTCTGCATAACCGGTGACGAACAGCACCTTGAGGGACGGCTGCAGCATGCGGGCAAGTTCTGCCAGCTGTCGCCCGTTCATGCCCGGCAGCCCGACGTCAGTGACCAGCAACTCGATCCGCGGCACCGAGCGCAGCAGCGCCAGGGCTTGCTCGGCATCGCCAGCGCAGTGGCACGTCAGGCCGTCTTCGGCCAGTGACTGCTGCAACAGGCCGCGAATCTGCTCGTCGTCCTCGACGATCAACACGTTGCCGTTTGCCCGCTGCGCGTTGCGCTGCTCCAGACCGGCGCTAACACCGTCTTCGGGCTGTTCAGCCCGTTCATGGTGACGCGGCAGATACAGCTGTACCTGCGTGCCCTGGCCGATCGCGCTGGTCAAGACCACGTGGCCGCGCGACTGTTTGCTGAAGCCGTACACCATCGATAGCCCCAGCCCGATGCCCTGGCCCGTGGGCTTGGTGCTGAAGAACGGCTCGAAGGCATGTTCCACAGTGCTGGCAGACATGCCCTGGCCGGTGTCGGTCAGGCTCAGGCAGACATAATCCCCCGCCGGCAGGCTGGCCGCGAACTGCGCCTCCACAATCTGCCGATTGTGCGCCTCGACAAGCAAGGTGCCGCCACAGGGCATGGCTTCGCAGGCGTTGAGGACCAGGTTGTCGAACGATTCACTCAACTGCGCGGCATCGGTCTGGGCCCACCACAGTCCGTCGTCCAGCACGCAGTTCACGGTGATCGTTGGAGGGATCGAACGCTGCCAGGTGTCGGCCTGCAGCAGTTCGGCAACGTCGACGCGCCGGCTTTGTAAAGACTGGCGTGAAGAAAACGCCAGCAGACGGTGCGTCAGGCGCGCTGCCCGGCCTACGGCCTGGCGACCGATGTCCAGGGCAGTGTCGACAGCCTCGGCCTGGCCGCGCTGCAAGCGCCGACCGGCCAGTTCCAGGCTGCCGCCGATGCTGGTCAGCAGGTTGTTGAAGTCGTGCGCCACGCCGCCAGCCAGTTGACCGATGGCGTCCATCTTGCGGGCGTGGTGAAAGGTTTCCTGATGCCGGCGGGTGAGCTCGAGTTGCAGGTGCAAGGCCTGGTCTGACGCGTGCAGTTGATCACGCGACTGGTACTGGCGATGGCGGGCGCGCAGCGCAGCCTGCACCATGCCCAGCAGTTGCTGGTCCTGACAAGGGTGCGACAGCGTGAACAAGTTACCGAACTGCGACCAGGACGAGGCCGACTCGGGTGCGCGCAGCAACAGCACTGGCAAGTCCGACCACGACGGCTGGCGCTCGACGAAGACCTGCAGGGCTGACTCGCCCACGCTCGCCAGGCAGTGCTCATCGACAATGGCCATGGCCGCGCCGTCGCCCAGCCATTCACCCAGGTGCGCCATGTCGTGGGTGACGGCACAGCCAAATCCTGCGCCGCTCAACAGTTCGAGGGTGCGGTTGGCGCGCGGGGAGGGCGCCAGGATCAGTGCGCGTTCCTCCAGGGAAAACGAACAGGCCAAGAGAAACTCCTGAAAATGGGCAGTCTTGAACTACTTGACTGCCCTTCGATGCCGCCGGTTCAACACAGTTGGTCACGTGTTCAAGGTACCCGCTGGACGGTTCAAAGACCCTGTTGTAGAGCGGGGTCGTCCGGGTTCTGCCGCTCCAGTTCGGCCGACAGCACCTGCACATTCTGCAACTGCCCGGTTTCTTTCCAGTAGGCGATCAGCCGCAGGCGTGCGCGGCGATCGTTGGGGTGCTGATCGAGCAGGGTTTGCAGTTGGGTCTGGGCGGCGTCGATCTGATCGAGCTGGTGCAGCGTGGTCGCCAGGGTGTAACGGTAGTCGGCGTGATCGGGCTCCAGCTCCACGGCCTTGGAGAAGGCCAGCAAGGCGTATTCGGTCTGTGCGTGACGGGTCAGCCACAAGCCCAGTTCGTGCTGCAAAAACGCCGAGTCAGGATTTTGCAGCAGGGCCTTGGCCAGGACTTCACGTGAGGCGTCGTGCTCCCCTTCGCGCTCGAGCAGGCGCACCTGCGTGGCCAGGGCGTCGGTGCTGTGTGGGTTCAACGCCAGGCACCGGCGCAGAGCGCTGGCAGCGCCGGTGTAGTCGGCTTCATGCAGGTACAGGCGCGCCAGGTGCAATTGCGCGTCGGCATCGTCCGGCTGGCTGGCGAGCACCGCTTGATACGCCTCCAGCGCCTCCTGCAAGGGAGAGAAATACAGGCCGATGGCGTCGGGTGAAAGCCCCAGCAACGCATCGACCACGGCATGACGCACGGTGTCATCGTCGTCATCGAGCAGCGGCCCCAAGGCCATGCTGCGTTGCGCTGGCGGCAGCAGGCGCTGAATGCCCATCACGGCAGCGCGGCGCACGTAGGCATCCGGGTTGGCCAGGTCCTGCTTGGCCAGCTTCAACGCGATGGACGAGGGATAGTTGGGCAGTTCGGCATACAACGCGGCGCGGCGCATCGGCGACAGATCCGTGCGCTGCAACTGTTGATAGAGCAGGCGAGCTGCGCCCGGTTGGCCATCGTGCGCCAGGCGCAAGGCCTTGGCGTAGCTCGCCGGCGGCGCGCTGACCGGGGCCGGTGCGGGGGTGCGCCAGAGGTAGCTGAGCGTGCCCACGCCGATGATCGCCAGCAGCGCGGCGAGCAGGAAGCGGTTGCGTCGAGGCATCGTCTGGTCCTTGGCAAAAGGAGGAGGCAGAGCTTGGGACAGACGCCCGGCAAATGCAACGGGCCTGGCCGGGGAGCTCTGGCGCGTGTCGGGTTCCAGGGGCAGGGTGCGCACGTTCAGGATGAGGCGCAACGCTAGCGCTTGAGGGTAGGCGCATGGCGCCAGGTCGGCGCGCAGGCGCGCAAGGCCTGGTCCATGCCCATGCAGGCGCCCCAGGCCGCGCTGCAATCAGGCTGTGAAAGGCAGACTCAGCCGGCGCGGCGCAGGGTCAGGTTGATGCGTCGGCTGCCCATGCGTTCATGCTCGCCGGGCTTGATCGGCAGCACGCCGTGAAAGCGCAAACGATCCTCGCCACCCCAGACCAGGACGTCGCCATGATTGAGCGGCACCTTTTGCGTGGGGTCGCTACGCGCCAGACCGCCCAGCTGGAACACGGCCGGCAGGCCCAGTGAAATGGACACGATCGGCTGGCTGAAGTCGCGCTCGTTACGGTCCTGATGCAGTGACAGCTTCATGCCGGGCAGGTAGTGGTTGATCAGGCAGGTATCGGCGACGAAATCCGCGAAGCCCGCCGCTTGCGCCGCTTCCCGGGCAAGGTGCGCCAGTAGCGGGGGCAGGGCCGGCCAAGGTTCACCGCTGAGCGGATCATGGCTGGTGTAGCGGTAGCCGCGCCGGTCACTGACCCAACCCAGGCTGCCGCAGTTGCTGAGGGCGACCGCGATGGCCTGGCCACCCGGTGTGCTCATCTGCCGAAACGGTGCGGCGCGCAGCACCGGGCGCAATGCGTCGAGCAGTGTTTCCAGATGCGCCAGGGCAAAGCCTGGAAACAGCACGGTATGGGCGGCCAGGCGCTGGGATTTTTCACCGAACAGGTCGAGATCGGACTGGATCATGGCGTGGGTACAACCGTCGAAGAGACCGTCATTCTAGGCTCTGTCTGAAAAGTCTTGAGCGAAGGTTAGGCAAGGCAAAAACAGCCGAGGAAGCGGAGTTTACTGGAGTAAATGAGCATTCCGACCGGGCTGGCGTTCCAGGCTGTTTTTAACGCAGCATAACCGAGTCTCAAGGCTTTTCAGACAGAGCCTAGCGTCCCGGCGCCAGCCGACCAATGCCCTGACACGCCATTGGGCGATAGCGCTGTGGGTGGCTCTTGGTGCAACCGCTGCTCGCAGAGGGCTTCGCAACTGCCCACAATGGGTGCACAATCGCGCCCCTCTTTTTCCGTTGAGGTGGCGAGACCCACGTGTTTCGCTGCTTTCAGCCTATTGCAGTCTTGCAAGTGGAGTTGCACCTGGAATGAATGAGCAGGCCCCAAGCGTTGAACAACAATACCAATCGACACCGACAGCCATGGCCACCTGGTCACGTGAAGACACCACCTGGATGCTCGGCCTGTTCGGCACCGCCATCGGCGCGGGCACCTTGTTCCTACCCATCAATGCCGGCCTTGGCGGCTTCTGGCCGCTGCTGATCCTGGCACTGCTGGCGCTGCCCATGACCTACTTCGCCCACCGCGGACTGACCCGCTTCGTGCTTTCGGGCAAGGGCGGCGACATCACTGAGGTGGTCGAGGAACACTTCGGTCTGACCGCTGGCGCGGTGATCACCGTGCTGTATTTCTGTGCGATTTTTCCGATTCTGCTGATCTACAGTGTGGCGCTGACCAACACCGTCACCAGCTTCATGGAGCACCAACTGCACCTCGAGGCCCCCCCTCGGCAGTGGTTGTCTCTTGGCCTGCTGCTCGGCTTGATGGCCATCGTGCGCTGCGGTGAAGCAGCCACGGTCAAGGTCATGAGCCTGCTGGTCTACCCCTTCATCGTTGCCCTGGCCCTGCTGGGCCTGTACCTGATCCCGCACTGGACCGGCGGCATCCTGGAAACGGCGCGTGAAGTCCCCGCAGGTTCGGCCTTGCTGCACACTGTGTGGCTGGCGATTCCGGTGATGGTGTTCTCGTTCAACCATTCGCCGATCATCTCGGCGTTTGCCGTCGACCAGAAACGCCGCCATGGCGACAATGCCGATGCACTCAGCGGCAAAGTGCTGATGCGCGCGCACCTGCTGATGGTGGCCATGGTGCTGTTCTTCGTCTTCAGCTGCGTGCTGACCCTCGACACCGCGCAACTGGCCGAGGCCAAGGCACAGAACCTGTCGATCCTCTCGTACCTGGCCAACCACCTGGGCAACCCGATCATCGCCTTCGTGGCGCCGATGATTGCCTTCGTGGCGATCGCCAAGTCGTTCCTGGGGCACTACATCGGTGCCAGCGAAGGCCTCAAGGGCATGCTCAGCAAGGCGGGTGCTCGCCGCACGTCCAAGCCCCTCGACCTCATGGTTGCGGTGGTGATGCTGTTCGTGTGCTGGAGAGTCGCCACCGCCAACCCGAGCATCCTGGGCATGATCGAGTCGATGGGCGGGCCGATCATTGCGGTGCTGCTGTTCCTGATGCCGATGTACGCTATCCGCCGTGTGCCGGCAATGCGCAAGTACCGCGGGGCGATGTCCAACGTGTTCGTCACCCTGGTCGGGCTGGTAGCGCTGACCTCGGTGGTGTACGGCTTGCTCAGCTGAGCGCGTTTGGCAGGCTGAAGCCCGGGCACTGTCCCGGGCTTTTTCATGAGCCGGATAAATCCGGCAATCCAATAATTTGCGCGCCACCGTAGGCACTTACTGCGCTTCATGCTTAACTCGGAGTCCTTTTTCCACGCGTTAACGAGGAACCCTTCCCATGGCTCAAGTCACGCTCAAAGGCAATCCGGTCCAGGTCAACGGCGAACTGCCTCAGGTCGGTGCGCAAGCGCCTGCATTCAAGCTGGTCGGTGAAGGCCTGGCGGACAATTCGCTCACCGACTTCGCCGGCAAGCGCAAAGTGCTGAACATCTTCCCCAGTGTCGACACCCCCACCTGCGCGACCTCGGTGCGCAAATTCAACGCCCAGGCCAACGACATCGCCAACACCGTGATCCTGTGCATCTCGGCTGACCTGCCGTTCGCCCAGGCGCGCTTCTGCGGCGCCGAAGGCCTGGCCAACGTGAAGAACCTGTCGACCCTGCGCGGCGCCGAGTTCCTGCACAACTACGGTGTCGCCATTGCCGAAGGCCCGCTGGCCGGCCTGGCCGCGCGTGCCGTGGTGGTGCTGGACGAAAATGACCGCGTCCTGCACAGCGAACTGGTCAGCGAAGTCGCCGATGAGCCGAACTACGAGGCAGCCCTGGCAGTCTTGAAGTAAGGCCGCCATGCCGGCCCTGGTGGCCGGCAGGTCACTGCGTCACCCCCGAAAACGGCCTGGAAACCTCTCCAGGCCGTTTTTCATTTAAAGTGCTCTGCGCCGCAGGTGTCAGGCCAGGGTAAAGCCCGGGTAAAGGCACTTTGCTTCTGCCGACCAAATGCTTATCGTTCACATCATTTCTTACGCCGTCTTCCGAACAAGGTCTGTTCAACCCATGCAAGCTTCCGTCTCTCGTTCTCCTCGTCGCTGGCTGATCGGCCTGCTGATCCTGCTGCTGCTGGCCGCTCTGGCCTGGTGGCTGTGGCCTGGGGCCTCGACCGAGAAGGCCGACAAAGCCGGCGGCCGCCCAGGCTTCGGCGGTTCGGACCAGGCCGTGCCCGTGCGCGTCGAGCCTGCGCAGGTCGGAGACTTCCCGCTGTACTACAAGGCCCTCGGCACCGTCACCGCCACCAATACGGTCAACGTGCGCAGCCGCGTCTCCGGTGAGCTGGTGAAGATCCATTTCCAGGAAGGCCAGCAAGTCAAGGCGGGTGACCTGCTTGCCGACATCGACCCGCGCAGCTACCGCATCGCTTTGCAGCAGGCTGAAGGCACCCTGGCGCAGAACCAGGCGCAGTTGAAAAACGCCCAGGTCGATGTTGCCCGCTATAAAGGGCTGTACGCCGAAGACAGCATCGCCAAGCAGACCCTCGACACCGCCCAAGCCCAGGCCGCGCAGTTCCAGGGCCTGATCAAGACCAATCAGGCCGCGGTGGCCGACGCCAGGCTCAACCTCGAATTCACTCAGATTCGCGCGCCGATCAGCGGCCGTGTGGGCCTGCGCCAGCTCGACCTCGGCAATCTGGTGGCAGCCAACGACACCACCGCCCTGGCCGTGATCACCCAGACCCAACCGATCAACATCACCTTCACCTTGCCGGAAACCGAGCTGGCCACCGTGCTTGAACGCTACCGCACTGGCGCCAGCCTGCCCGTCGAAGCCTGGGACCGTGGCGACAGCAAGCTGCAGGCCACCGGCGTGCTGGCAAGCCCGGACAACCAGATCGACACCGCCACCGGCACGCTGAAATTCAAGTCGCGCTTTGAGAACAAGGACCAGGCACTGTTCCCTAATCAGTTCGTCAACGTTCGCGTGCTTGCTGACACCCTCAAGCAGGTGGTCCTGGCGCCGGCCGCGGCGATTCAGTTCGGCAACGACGGCACATTCGCTTATGTGGTCAACGCCGATAACAAGGTCAGTGTGCGCAAGCTCAAGGTCGGCGCCAGCGATGGCGAGCGCAGTGTGATTCTCGAAGGCCTGGCAGCAGGTGATCGCCTGGTGCTCGAAGGCACCGACCGCCTGCGTGAAGGCAGCCTGGTGGAAGTCGTGCAAGACAGCGCCGAAGTACCGACCTTGCCCGGCCAGCAGTTGCAGGGTCAGGAAAAAGACAGCGATGCCCAACCCAGCGCCCCTGCCAAGGCGGGTGCATGAACCTGTCACGCCTGTTCATCCTGCGGCCGGTCGCCACCACGCTGAGCATGCTGGCGATCGTCCTGGCCGGCCTGATCGCCTATACGCTGATGCCGGTCTCGGCCTTGCCCCAGGTCGACTACCCGACCATTCGCGTCATGACCCTCTACCCAGGTGCCAGTCCGCAGGTGATGACCAGCGCCGTCACCGCGCCACTGGAACGGCAGTTCGGGCAGATGCCGGGCCTCACGCAAATGGCCTCGACCAGCTCTGGCGGTGCCTCGGTACTGACCCTGCGTTTCAGCCTGGACGTGAACATGGACGTGGCCGAGCAGCAGGTGCAGGCTGCCATCAATGCCGCCAGCAACCTGCTACCCAGCGACCTGCCGGCACCCCCTGTGTACAACAAGGTCAACCCCGCCGATACCCCGGTGCTGACCCTGGCAATCTCCTCCAAGACCCTGCCACTGCCCAAACTCAATGACTTGGTCGACACCCGCGTGGCGCAGAAAATCGCGCAGATCAGCGGTGTGGGCATGGTCAGCATCGCCGGCGGTCAGCGCCAGGCGGTGCGGATCAAGGTCAATGTGGAGGCGCTGGCCGCCGCCGGGCTGAACCTGGAAGACGTGCGCACCCTGGTCGGTGCCTCCAACGTCAACCAGCCCAAAGGCAATTTCGATGGCCCCACGCGGGTGTCGATGCTCGATGCCAACGACCAGCTGCGCTCGCCCGAGGACTACGCCAACCTCATTCTCACCTACAAGGACGGCGCGCCGCTGCGCCTGAAGGATGTTGCCGAGATCGTCGATGGCGCCGAGAACGAGCGCCTGGCAGCCTGGGCCAACCAGAACCAGGCGGTGCTGCTCAATATCCAGCGCCAGCCCGGCGCCAACGTGATCGAGGTGGTGGACCGGATCAAGGACCTGCTGCCCTCGATCACCGACAACCTGCCCGCCGGCCTGGATGTCAGCGTGCTCACCGACCGCACCCAGACCATCCGCGCCGCCGTGACCGACGTGCAGCACGAGCTGTTGCTGGCCATCGTCCTGGTGGTGATGGTCACCTTCGTGTTCCTGCGCCGCTTCAGCGCCACGCTGATTCCCTCGATCGCGGTGCCGTTGTCATTGATCGGCACCTTCGGTGTGATGTACCTGGCGGGTTTCTCGATCAACAACCTCACGCTCATGGCGCTGACCATCGCCACAGGTTTTGTGGTGGACGATGCCATCGTCATGCTGGAAAACATCGCCCGGCACATCGAGGAGGGCGAAACGCCGATGCAGGCAGCGCTCAAGGGGGCGCGGCAGATCGGCTTTACCCTGGTGTCGCTGACCCTGTCGCTGATTGCGGTCCTCATTCCCTTGCTGTTCATGGCCGATGTAGTCGGCCGACTGTTCCGCGAATTCGCCATCACCCTGGCGGTGGCGATCCTGATTTCCCTGGTGGTCTCACTGACCCTGACGCCGATGATGTGCGCTCGCTTGCTCAAGGCCGAACCCAACGAGCATGAGCAAGGGCGTTTCTATCGCGCCAGCGGGGCGTGGATCGATTGGCTGATCAAGCATTACTCCAGTGCCTTGACCTGGGTGCTGCGCCATCAGCCGCTGACTCTGCTGGTGGCCGTCGCTACCCTGGCGTTGACCGTGGTGCTGTACCTGATCGTGCCCAAGGGCTTCTTTCCGGTGCAGGACACCGGCGTGATCCAGGGCATTTCCGAAGCGCCGCAAGCCACCTCGTTCACCGCCATGAGCGAGCGGCAGCAGGCGCTGAGCCGTATCGTCCTGCAGGATCCAGCGGTGCAGAGCCTGTCCTCGTACATTGGCGTCGATGGCGACAACGCCACGCTCAACAGCGGGCGCATGCTGATCAACCTCAAGCCCCATGGCGATCGTGACGACAATGCCGGTGCGGTGATCAGCCGCTTGCAGCCGCAACTCGACAAACTGGCGGGCATTCGCCTGTACCTGCAACCGGTGCAGGACCTGTCCATCGAAGATCGGGTCAGCCGCACACAGTACCAATTCAGCCTGTCATCGCCCGATGCCGAGCTGCTGTCGCAGTGGAGCGGCAAGCTGGTACGTGCCTTGCAAGAACGGCCCGAGCTCACTGACGTGGCCAGCGACCTGCAAGACCAAGGCCTGCAGGTGTACCTGACCATCGACCGCGACAAGGCCAGCCGCCTGGGAATCACTGCCGCGCAGATCACCAGCGCGTTGTACGACGCGTTCGGCCAGCGGCAGATTTCGACCATCTATACCCAGGCCAGTCAGTACCGCGTGGTCCTGCAGTCGCAGAATGCCAGCAGCGCGGGCATCAGCGCGCTGGACTCGATCCATGTGAAATCCGCAGACGGTGGCCAGGTGCGCCTGTCGGCGTTGGCCACGGTGGAGCAGCGTCAGGCGGCGCTGGCGATTTCCCACATCGGTCAGTTCCCGGCGGTGATGATGTCGTTCAACCTGGCCAGCGGCGTGGCGCTGGGCGAGGCGGTCAAGGTGATCGAGCAGGTGGAGCAGCAGATCGGTCTGCCGCTGGGCGTGCAGACCCGCTTCCAGGGCGCCGCCGAGGCGTTCCAGGCGTCGCTGTCGAGCACTTTGCTACTGATCCTGGCCGCCGTGGTGACCATGTACATCGTGCTCGGTGTGCTCTACGAGAGCTACGTGCACCCGGTGACCATTCTGTCGACCTTGCCCTCGGCCGCGGTCGGCGCCTTGCTGGCGTTGCTGCTCAGCGGCAACGACCTGGGGATGATTGCCATCATCGGCATCATCCTGCTGATCGGCATCGTCAAGAAGAACGCGATCATGATGATCGACTTTGCCCTGGAGGCCGAACGCAACCAGGGCATGGCCCCGCACGATGCCATCTACCAGGCGGCGCTGTTGCGCTTTCGGCCGATCCTGATGACCACTCTGGCGGCGCTGTTCGGCGCCGTTCCCTTGATGCTTGCCAGCGGTTCGGGCGCCGAGCTGCGCCAGCCCCTGGGCCTGGTGATGGTCGGCGGGCTGTTGGTCAGCCAGGTGCTGACCCTGTTCACCACGCCGGTGATCTACCTGTACTTCGACCGTCTGGCCCGGCGCTGGCGACCCAAGGCGGATGAGCAGCAGGTCAAGGCATGAACCTCTCGGCACCGTTCATTGCCCGCCCGGTCGCCACTTGGCTGCTGAGCCTGGCGATCATACTGCTGGGTGGCGTCAGCTTCGGCCTGTTGCCCGTCTCGCCGCTGCCGCAGATCGACTTCCCGGTGATCGTGGTCCAGGCCAACTTGCCCGGCGCGAGCCCCGAGGTCATGGCGTCCACCGTGGCCACGCCGCTGGAACGCAAGCTGGGCAGCATCGCCGGGGTCACCACGCTGACCAGCAATTCCAACCAGGGCGCCACCCGGGTGATCATCGGCTTCGAGCAGGGGCGTGACATCAATGCCGCTGCCCGCGAAGTGCAGGCGGCCATCAATGCGGCGCGCAACCTGCTGCCCAGCGGCATGCGCAGCATGCCCACCTACAAGAAGATCAACCCGTCGCAGGCACCGATCATGGTCCTGTCGCTGACCTCCGAGGTGTTGCAGAAAGGCCAGCTGTACGACTTGGCCGACACCATCCTCTCGCAGAGTCTGGCGCAGGTCAGCGGCGTCGGCGAGGTGCAGATCGGCGGCAGTTCGCTGCCCGCTGTGCGCATTACGCTGGAGCCGCAGTTGCTGAATCAGTACGGCCTGGCCCTGGACGAGGTGCGTACTGCCGTGTCCAACGCCAACCAGCGCCGGCCCATGGGGTTCGTCGAAGACGCCGAGCGCAACTGGCAAGTGCGCGCCAATGACCAGTTGGAACGGGCCAAGGACTACGAGTCACTGGTGATCCGGCAGAAGGACGGCGCGATTCTGCGCCTGTCGGACGTGGCCACGGTCAGCGATGGGGTGGAGAACCGCTACAACAACGGCTTCTTCAACGACCAGGCGGCCGTGCTGCTGGTGGTCAATCGGCAGACCGGCGCCAACATCATCGAGACCGTCGAGCAGATCAAGGCGCAACTGCCTGCTCTGCAATCGCTGCTGCCCGCGAGCGTGCAACTGAACATCGCCATGGACCGCTCACCGGTGATCAAGGCCACCTTGCAGGAAGCTGAGCACACGCTGTTGATCGCGGTCTTCCTGGTGATCCTGGTGGTCTACCTGTTCCTTGGCAACCTGCGCGCCTCGCTGATCCCGAGCCTGGCGGTGCCCGTCTCCCTGGTCGGCACCTTTGCGGTGATGTACCTGTGCGGGTTCTCGCTGAACAACCTGTCGCTGATGGCCCTGATCCTGGCCACGGGGCTTGTGGTGGACGATGCCATCGTGGTGCTGGAGAACATCTCGCGGCACATCGAGAAGGGTGTGAGGCCGCTTGAAGCCGCCTACCTGGGTGCGAAAGAGGTCGGTTTCACGCTGCTGTCGATGAACGTCTCGCTGGTGGCGGTGTTCGTCTCGATTCTGTTCATGGGTGGCTTCGTGCGCGGGTTGTTCCTTGAGTTCTCGGTGACCCTGGCTGCGGCGATCATGGTGTCGCTGCTGGTGTCGTTGACCCTGACGCCGATGCTCTGCGCGCGCTGGCTCAAACCGCACCAGGCCGAGCGCAACCGCTTGCAGCGCTGGAGTGATCGCCAGCATGTGCGCATGGTGGCCGTGTATGACCGCAGTCTCGGCTGGGCATTGCGCCATCGGCGCCTGACGTTGCTCAGTCTGTTGGCCACCATCGTGCTCAACGTGGCCTTGTACGTGATCGTGCCCAAGACCCTGATGCCGCAGCAGGACACCGGCCAACTGATCGGTTTCGTCCGCGGTGACGACGGCCTGTCGTTCTCAGTGATGCAGCCGAAAATGGAAATCTACCGCCGGGCGTTGCTGGCTGACCCTGCCGTGGAGAGCGTGGCCGGCTTCATCGGCGGCAACAGCGGCACCAACAATGCCATGGTGCTGGTGCGTCTGAAGCCCATCGCCGAGCGCAAGATCGACGCGCAGAAGGTCATCGAGCGGCTGCGCCGCGACCTGCCCAAGGTGCCGGGTGGACGCCTGTTCCTGATGGCCGACCAGGACCTGCAGCTGGGCGGCGGCGGGCGTGACCAGAGCTCCTCGCAGTACCTCTACACCTTGCAGAGCGGCGATCTGCTGGCGCTGCGCCAGTGGTACCCGAAGGTGACTGCGGCCCTGCGCGCATTGCCCGAACTGACCGCCATCGATGCCAACGATGGCGCCGGCACTCAGCAGGTCACGCTGGTGGTCGACCGTGATCAGGCCAAGCGCCTGGGCATCGACATGGACATGGTCACCACGGTGTTGAACAACGCCTACAGCCAGCGGCAGATCTCGACCATCTATGACAGCCTCAACCAGTACCAGGTGGTGCTGGAGATCAACCCCCGCTATGCCTGGGACCCGAGCACCCTGGAGCAGGTGCAGGTGATTACCGCCGACGGGGCGCGGGTGCCGCTGTCCACCATCGCACGTTACGAAAACACCCTGGCCAACGACCGCGTCAGCCATGAAGACCAGTTCGCCTCCGACGATATCGCCTTCGACATTGCCGAAGGCTACAGCCCCGACCAGGCCCTGGCCGCCGTAGAGCGCGCAGTCGCCAGGGTGGGTTTGCCGGAAAGCGTGATTGCCAAGCTGGGCGGCACCGGGGATGCCTTTGCCAAGACCCAGCAAGGGCAACCGTTCATGATCCTCGGAGCGCTGGTGCTGGTGTACCTGGTCCTGGGCATTCTCTACGAAAGCTACATCCATCCGCTGACCATCCTGTCCACGCTGCCGTCGGCAGGCGTGGGTGCGTTGCTGGCGCTGTACCTGACCGGCGGCGAGTTCAGTCTGATCTCGCTGCTCGGGCTGTTCTTGTTGATCGGCGTGGTGAAGAAGAACGCCATCCTGATGATCGACCTGGCCCTGCAGTTCGAGCGCAACGAGGGGATGAGCCCGGAAGATTCGATCCGCCAGGCGTGCCTGCTACGCCTGCGGCCGATCCTGATGACCACCCTGGCGGCGATGCTTGGCGCCTTGCCGCTGCTGCTGAGCAGCGCTGCTGGCGCCGAAATGCGCCGGCCGCTGGGCCTGACCATTCTTGGCGGGCTGGTGTTCAGCCAGGTCCTGACGCTGTACACCACGCCGGTGGTCTATCTCTACCTCGACCGCCTGCGCCACCGCTTCAACCGTTGGCGCGGCGTGCGCACCGACGCTGCCCTGGAAACCCCGATATGACGTTCGCCCACACCTCCCTTCACCGCGCGCTGCAGCGGCTCGGCAACGGCCGCGGCTCGCGCCTGCTTGGCAGCGGCCTGTGCCTGGTGCTGCTCAGCGCCTGCAGCCTGAGCCCCGACTACCACCGCCCCGAGCTGTCGGCCCCGGCGCAGTTCAAGCACGCCGCTGGCTGGACCCAGGCCAAGCCCGCTGACACCCAAGCCCGTGGCCCCTGGTGGACGCTGTATGGCGATGCCGAGCTGAATGCGCTGGTCGAGGCGCTCAACGCCGATAACCAGACCGTGGCGCAGTATGCAGCGCAGTACCGGCAGGCCACCGCACTGGTGCGCAGCAGCCGTGGTGCGCTGTTTCCGAGCCTGGACCTCAGCGTGGGCAAGACCCGCGCCTCGCAAGGCGCCGGCAGCAGCAGTTCGGGCCTGGCCAATAACAGCAGCGGCATTCGCAACACCTACAACGCGCAATTGGGCGTGAGCTGGGAAGTCGATCTGTGGGGCAAGCTGCGCAACACCCTCGATGCCAACCAGGCCGGCGTCGAGGCAAGCATCGCGGACCTGGCGGCCATGCGCCTGAGCCTGCAGTCGGAGCTGGTGCAGAACTACCTGCAACTGCGCGTCATCGACGAGCAGAAGCGTCTGCTCGAAGCGACCGTGGCAGCCTACCAGCGCTCGCTGCGCCTGACCGAGAACCAGTACCGCGCTGGCGTCTCCGGCCCCGATGCGGTGGCCCAGGCGCGCACCCAGCTGAAAAGCACCGAGGCCGACCTGATCGACCTCGCCTGGCAGCGCGCGCAGTACGAAAACGCCATTGCCGTGCTGATGGGCAAGGCACCCGCGGACTTCGCCCTGGCCGCCCGTGACTCAATTCCCGCGCTGCCAGCGATCCCCGTGCAACTGCCCTCGCAACTGCTTGAGCGCCGGCCCGACATCGCCGCTGCCGAGCGCCGCGTGATGGCAGCCAACGCCAACATCGGCGTGGCCCGTGCGGCGTACTTTCCGGACCTCAGCCTGAGCATGAGCGGCGGTTACTCCAGCAGCAGCTTCAACAACTGGATCGAGCTGCCCAACCGGTTCTGGTCGGTCGGCCCGTCGCTGGCCATGACGCTGTTCGATGCCGGCCGGCGCAGCGCCGAGGTCGACCGCACCGAAGCGGTGTACGACCAGACCGCCGCGCAGTACCGCCAGACCGTGCTCGACGGGTTCCGCGAGGTGGAAAATTATCTGGTGCAGTTGCGCGTCTACGAAGACGAAGCCGTGGTGCGCCAGGAGGCGCTGGAGGCCGCCCGTGAATCGCTGCGCCTGACCCAGAACCAGTACAAGGCGGGGCTGATTGGTTACCTGGATGTGGTCAACGTGCAGGCCACGGCGCTGAGCAACGAGCGCAGTGCGCTGTCGCTGCTGCAAGGGCGACTGGTGGCCAGCGTGCAGTTGATTGCCGCCTTGGGCGGTGGCTGGGATCAGACGCAGGCGGCAGCGGATGCCGAGGCCATCGAGCCTGATTGAAGCTTGGCGCGTGGCCTTCAACGCGCTGACAGCCAACCCGGCCTTTCCAATGCAGCCCTGGCGACGCCGTCAGCCGGCGTCGCGCAGCGTGCAATACGGCACGAAAGCATCCATCTCGGCCTCGACCGCTTCGATGATCCGCTCGACATCAGCCGGTGCCAGGATCGCCGAGCATGGAATGCCGGCGATGGCCATCACGGTTTCGCCGCTGGCGCGGTCGAACAGGCGCGCGATCATGCTGCGCGGTGCATCCATGCTCGCTTCAAAGCCCAAGGGATGAAAATGCCAACGCATCATCTGGCAGGCGTTGGGAAACGTCATAGTGTTCATGCCAGCCTCCGTGTTCGTCCTGAACAGGTGATCGGGCAACCACGAGCGCGCCCGGGTGGGAATCATTACCATAGCAGCCCTACCCGGAAAGGCTCCCATGGGCGCATGACCAACGCATGACGCCGTGAACCCCATCACACACCCACCTTGCGGTTAATTTGCCCGCAGCCCCACGCTAGAGCGGGAATAGGGCGGGCAAAGGGGCGGACGAGCACGGCGACGGGCAGACCAGCGGTCAGTTCAGCAGACCGGCGGCGATGTTGATGGTGAAGCCCAGGATCGCCGTGTTGAACACGAACCCCACCAGCGAGTGGGCCAGCACCACACGGCGCAGGGGGCGGCCGGCCACGCCGATGTCGGAGGTCTGCACCGCCACGCTGATGGTGAACGAGAAGTAGTGGAAGTCCCAGTAGTCGGGCGTGCGCTCGCCATCGGCAAAGCGCAGCGGCAGGTCTTTGCCCTCATGGGTGTAGAACAGCCGTGCGTAATGAAGGCTGAAGATGGTGCCGATCAACAGCCATGAACCGGCGATGGTGAACCCGGTATACAGGTAATGAAGCAGCAGGGCGCTACCGTGCAGGCCCTTGCTCGACACCAGTTGCAGGGTTACCGCCGCTAGGCTGGCGATGGCCGCCACGCTGACGGTGAGCAACACCAGCACGGCGTTCTCGTCTTCTACGCGCGCCACCTGGCGCACCTTGGCCGCGCCCGAGCGGCAAGTCAGCGCCAGCACCAGCGCCAGGTACAGCCACACACCGAGGTTCCAGCCGCCAAGGATGCGCTGCACGGTGTCTTCAGCCGGGATCAGCCAGGCGCCCAGCAGGCCCATCAGGGTGGCCAGGCTCAAGCGCGGGTGGGAATAGGTAAGGCGGTGCAGGGCCATGGGCGCTCGTGTCGGTCAGGGTGTGCCAGACTCTAGACCACGTTCGCCCAGTCAGCGTGCCGGCGGTTCGATGCGCCTGCATGAATCGGGTACCATGGACACTCTGCAGCGCCGGCAAATTCGTTCTGGATCAAGGCTCTGGCGATGACGCTTGATAAAACCTGCGAACCTGGCCGGCATGAATCACATACGCTTGGCGTCGGGCACCCACCCCACGTTCGAGCACCGCAACAAGGTGCCTCCACTGTGTCTGACCTCCTGCACAACCCACTGCTGCAATACCTGGCTCGTCTAGCGCCGTCCAGCCAGCAGACCATGCGCTATGTGCTGCAGGACGCCGCCGACCGGCTAGGGTTCGAAGACCTGGATATCACCGAGGTGCCCTGGCACCGCCTGGAGCCTGGACACATCATCGCACTGGTGGCCGCGCTGCGCACTGACGGCTATGCGCCCAACTCCTCGTCGTTGTACGTCAACGCCATTCGCGGCGTGATGAACGAAGCCTGGCGCCAGGGCATCATCGAGCATGAACACCTGCTGCGCATCCGCGAGGTCAAGCCTGACAGCGGCACTCGCTTGCCGCCAGGGCGCAACCTGCGCCGCAGCCTGATCCGTGAGCTGATGGACGTCTGCGCGGCCGACCCACGGCCACAGGGGGTGCGCGACGCGGCCATCATCGCCTTGCTCTATGGCACAGGCATGCGCAAGTCGGAGTCGGTGGACATCGACCTCGCCCATGTCGATTTCAAGGAGCGCAGCCTGCGCGTGCGCGGCAAGGGCAATCGCCAGTTGCTCAAATACGCACCGCCCTGGGCGTTCGAGAAGCTTCAGGCCTGGCTGGACCTGCGCCGGTCACAGTTACCAGCCGGTGGCGAGGACGACGCTTTCCTGTTCAACCGCATCCGCCGCGGCAACCACATCACGCGAGCGCGCATCACCAAGCACGCGATCTACTACATCGCGCGGCAGCGCGGCACTCAGGTGGGGATCAAGATCATGCCGCATGATTTTCGCCGGGCGTTCATCACGCGGGTCATCGAGGAGCACGACCTGTCGATTGCGCAGAAACTGGCGCACCACGCCAATATCCAGACCACGGCCAGCTATGACCGACGTGACGACAACGAGCGGCGCAGGGCAGTGGACCGATTCGATTACTGACCTGCGCGGCAGTGGCTCAAGGCTGGGTAGTGGTGGCTGGCGCCGTAGCGGGTTTGGGTTCGCCCAGGCCCGGCAGGCTCTGGTCGGTGGCCGGGTTGCCCGGCA
Source organism: Pseudomonas gebzensis (assembly GCF_034427815.1). NCBI lineage: Bacteria > Pseudomonadati > Pseudomonadota > Gammaproteobacteria > Pseudomonadales > Pseudomonadaceae > Pseudomonas > Pseudomonas gebzensis. Next base: position 80,599 of record NZ_JAXQNS010000006.1, on the reverse strand, counting down.
AGCGCTGATTGCCGGCTGGCAAGCGCTGGTCCTCGTCGACTCGGCGAGGGTCCGTGCCGGGCAAGTCCGCACCAGTGGTGCGCGGCATCGGCTTTTCAATGGGGTTCTGGGTGCTCTCCACGCCCGGGGCAGGGGCAGGGTTATGCGGATCGTCCGGGAAGCTCGTGCCAGGGCCCGCGCCAGCGGCAAATGCCAGGGGCGAGGCGAGCAGGGCAGCCAACAGCAGGGTACGTTTCATCAGACAGACTCCATCGATTGACCGAGGGGACGGCACTGCCTGTAGAACATGTGCTTGGACACGCTCTACAGGCAGTGGCCACCGTTAGGGCCTTTGGCCATCAGCACGGCCGAATGGTGCCGCGCTCCCGATCAACGGTCAGACCACCGTCGACAGCGCCATGATGAAGATGATGCCTACCACCGACAGCAGCGTTTCCATCAGCGTCCAGGTTTTCAGCGTCTCGGCCACCGTCATGTTGAAGTACTGCTTGACCAGCCAGAACCCGGCGTCGTTGACGTGCGACAGAATCAGCGAGCCCGCGCCGGTGGCCAGCACCAGCAACTCACGGTTGACGCCTGGGATCAGGTCAACCACCGGGGCCACGATGCCTGCACCGGTAATGGTCGCCACGGTGGCGGAGCCTGTGGCCACGCGGATGACCGCGGCCACCAGCCAGGCCAGCAGGATCGGCGAGATTTCCGCCTGTACTGCCATCTGCCCAATCACGTTACCGACGCCGGTATCCACCAGCATCTGCTTGAAGCCGCCACCGGCACCGACGATGAGCACGATGGCCGCAGTGGGCGCCAGGCTCTGATCGAGCATCTTCATGATCTGCTGGCGCGAAAAGCCGCGGGCCGAACCGAAGGTGTAGAACGCCAGCAGCAAGGCGGCGAGCAGGGCGGTGATGGGGTGGCCGATCAGGTCGAGCCACTGGCGCACGATGTGTTCAGCCGGCAGCACTACGTCGGCGAAGGTTTTCAGCAGCATCAGTGCTACGGGCAGCAGTACCGTCAACAGTGTGATGCCAAAGCTTGGCAGCTCGCGGGTCTGCGACTCGCGGGCGATCTGGTCCATCAGCTCCTGCGACGGCGTACCGGGGATGTAGCGCGAAATGAAGCTGCCGAACAACGGGCCGGCGATCACGGCGGTGGGCAGGGCGATCAACAGGCCATAGAAGATGGTCTTGCCGATGTCGGCCTTGAAGATGCCGATGGCCAGCAGCGGCCCCGGGTGTGGCGGCACCAGGCCGTGCACCACCGACAAGCCGGCCAGTAGCGGAATGCCGATCTTCACCAGCGACACCCCGGTACGCCGCGCGACGATGAACACCAACGGGATCAACAGCACGAAGCCGATCTCGAAGAACAGTGGAATGCCTACAAGGAACGCCGAGAACATCATGGCCCAGTGCACATTGCGTTTGCCGAAGGCGCGGATCAGGGTCTGCGCGATCTGATCGGCACCCCCCGAGTCGGCCATCAGCTTGCCCAGCATGGTGCCCAGCGCCAGCACGATGCCGACGAAGCCCAGCACGCCACCAAAGCCGTCCTGGAAGGATTTCATGACCTTGGCCACCTCCATGCCGGAGGTCAGGCCGAGGAAGCCGGCAGCCAGGGTAAGGGCGACGAAAGGGTGGACCTTGAAGTGGGTGATCAGCACGATCAGCCCAATAATGGTGACCAGTGCGTCCAGCAGCAGAAAGGTGTCAGTAGCCAGTCCGAACATTGGAGTAAGCCTCGGTTTTATCGTTGTTGTGTCGGGGTGCAGCGTTTTTCGGAATCACACGCCGATGCGTCAGGGGCAAGACAGCGCTGTCTTCGGTGAGCCGGGTCACCGCCGTTCAGGCGGTGCGGGCCAGGCCCGGCTCACCCTGTGGCTTTAACCAGGCGTCGACCTGTTCGGTCAGGGTGAGCACGGGGCGGGTGGCATCGAGGGTAAGCGTCAAGGTTTCGCCGTCGGGCGATTCCAGCGCGGCGAACTGGCTGGCGATCAAGCTGGCAGGCATGAAGTGACCGGGGCGGGCCAGCACACGCTTTTCGGCTTCGGCAGGGCTCAGTTCGAGGAACACGAAGCCCAGGCCCGGCACGGCATCGCGCAGGGTGTCCCGGTAGCGGCGCTTGAGCGCGGAGCAGGTCAGCACCGGCCGCTCGCCGGCAGCGATGGCCGCTTGCAGTTCCTCGCCCAGGCGCACCAGCCAACCGGCACGGTCGGTGTCATCCAGGGCAATCCCGGCGCTCATCTTGCGAATGTTTTCGGCAGGGTGGAAGGCATCGCCTTCAATCAGGCGGCCGCCGCTCTTCTCGACAATGGCAGAGCCGATGCAGCTTTTGCCGCAACCGGCCACGCCCATGACGACGAGGGCGGACAGGGAAGGATTCATCAGTACCTCCTGCGGGGTAAGACAGCGCTGTCTGTGAACTGGCGCGAGCCAAGGCGCATGGCTTTCCCGGGTTTTATTGGTTTTGTGCTGAACGCAGTATGGACGCTCAGGCAATGTCGGCCAGCAAGGATGCATTGCCTGGGTCGTGAGACAGCGCTACCTTAGTGACCGTTCCCACCCTGCGCAAGTAGTAAAATTACAACGCCTATGACTCGCACTGGTTCACGTACCACTGGTCGTCCCACCCTGGCCGAAGTGGCCCGGCTCTCCGGCGTCTCGCCGATTACCGCCTCCCGTGCACTGCGCGGGGTCGCCACGGTGGCCCCGGCGCTGGCAGAAAAGGTTCGCGCCGCTGCCGCGACGCTGGGCTACATTGCCAACCCCGCCGCCCGTGCGCTGGCATCGGCGCGCAGCCATTCGGTGGTGGTGCTGATCCCCTCGCTGTCCAACCAGCTGTTCATCGACACCCTCGAAGCGATTCACGAAGTCATGCGCCCGCGCGGCCTGGAAGTGCTGATCGGCAACTACCACTACGACACTGCCGAAGAAGAGAACCTGATCCGCAACTACCTGGCCTATCAGCCGTGCGGCATCTTGCTGACCGGCTTCGAGCGCACCGAGGCCTCGCTGCAGATGCTTGCCGCCAGTGGCGTGCCGTGTGTGCACATGATGGAGCTGGGGGGCGAGACGGCCGCGCTGTCGGTGGGCTTTTCCCAGTTCGAGGCCGGGCGCGCGGCGGCTCGCCACCTGATCGAGCGCGGTCGCCGGCGGCTGGGCTTCATCGCCGCTCAGCTCGACCCCCGGGTGATGCAGCGCGCCGCAGGTTTTCGTCAAGGGCTGGCAGACGCCGGCTTGGCGGCGCCGGAGCTTGAACGGCTGGCACCGGAGCCTTCATCCATTGCCTTGGGGGGTGCGCTGTTCAGCCAGGTACTGGCCTACGATGGCACGCTCGATGGGTTGTTCTTTTGCAACGACGACCTTGCCCACGGGGCGATCTTCCAGGCACTGCGTCAGGGCGTAGCGGTGCCGGAGCAGGTGGCGATGGTCGGGTTCAACGACCTGCCGGCCTCGGCGCACACGGTCCCGCGGCTGACCTCTATCCGCACGCCACGGGCCGCCGTCGGCCGCGCGGCGGCCCAGGCGCTGCTGGCGCAGTTGGACGGCAAGCGGGTGTCTGTCGCCCAGCAAGATCTGGGCTTTGAGCTGATGGTCCGCGAAAGCAGCTGATACCCGACGAACGTGCTGGCAAATGGCTTGCCAGTTGAGGGCGTCGAGATATGCTTGCATCACCGTGCATAAAGGAGGCCGGCGTCATGTTCGATTACCATCGCAAGTCCGATCTGATCGAGATTCAGCGCTGCCACCAGGCACTGGGCGAACGTGAAGCCAGGCAGGCGGCCCTCGATCGCGCCATGGCGATCATCGAATTCGCGCCCGATGGCACCATCCTCGATGCCAACGCACGTTTTTGCGAGGCCACCGGGTATTGCGTCGAGGAGCTGCGCGGCCAGCATCATCAGTTGTTCTGCGACCCCGCCTATGTGAACAGCGAGGCCTACCGCCAGTTATGGCAGGACTTGGGCCGGGGTACGCCGCTCAGCGGCACCTTCGAGCGGCGCGACAAGCACGGCCACGAGGTGTGGTTGGAGGCCAGCTACATGCCGGTGCTCGATGATCACGCGCAGGTGGTACGGGTGATCAAGGTCGCAGCCGACATCACCGGTCGCGTGCGCCACGCGCACGAGCAGGACAGCCTGCTCAACGCCATCGGCCGTTCCATGGCCGTGGTCGAGTTCTCGCCCCAGGGCGAGGTGCTCAGCGCCAACGACAACTTCCTCAAGACCCTCGGCTATACGCTCGATGAAGTGGTCGGTCGCCATCACAGCCTGTTCTGCCTGCCCAAAGAACGCGAGTCGGCCGAGTACCGCGAATTCTGGGCATCGCTCAACCGTGGCGAGTACCATTCCCATCGCTTCGAGCGCGTCGACAAGCACGGCCGTACCGTCTACCTCGAGGCCTCGTACAATCCGATCTTCGACAACAAGGGCCGCCTGCTGAAGGTGGTCAAGTTCGCCAGTGACATCACTTGCCAGGTCAACACCCAGCAGACCGCGGCCGACGCCGCCCACGCCAGCTCGGTGCAGACCGATGCCTGCGCGCGCAAAGGCACTGAAGTGGTGCAGCAGACCGTGGCGGTGATCGAGGAAATTTCCCAGGAGCTGAACGATGCTGCGCGCAGCCTGGATGCGGTGAGCCGGCAGTCGGAGGTGATCGGCCAGATCGTTTCGACCATTCGTGGCATCGCCGAGCAGACCAACTTGCTGGCGCTTAATGCGGCCATCGAAGCGGCCCGCGCTGGCGAGCACGGGCGCGGGTTTGCGGTGGTGGCCGATGAGGTGCGCAACCTGGCGGCGCGTACCAGCAAGGCGACCCTGGACATCGTCGATGTGGTGCGCCAGAACCATGACCTTTCGCTCACCGCGGTGGCCAGCATGCAGTCGAGCCTGACCCGCACCGGCCGTGGCGTGGCGCTGGCCAACGAGGCAGGCACGGTGATCATGGAAATCCAGCAGGGCTCACGCCACGTGGTCGACGCCATCAGCCAGATCAGCTCGACCCTGCAGTTGCACTGAGGCCATCGTTGAGCTCACGCGCCAGCGTCTGCAGGCTGGCTTCCAGCGTGCGCCGCGCCGCCTCGGTCGGCTGCCCGGTGGTACAGGCAGTTTCCAGCACCTCGCAATGCGCCACCACCGTTCTGACCTTGAGCATTTTCGCCCCGCCCTTGATCCGATGAACCAGCGCCTGCACCGCGTCGGTCGACGGCGCGCTGCCGAGGGTCTGCAAAGCCTTGAGGTCTTCGTCATTGCTCTGGGCGAGCTGCTCGAGCAAGCGCCGCACCAGTTTGGCGTCGCCCTGGGTGAGGTGCAGCAGGTTGTTCAGGTCGAAGCCGCTGGCGGGTGTGGCGACAGGCAGCGGCGGCGGTGCTGCGCTGGGCAGGTGCGCCTTGAGGGTCTGCAGGCCGACCGGTTTGAACAGGCAGTCATCCATGCCGCTGAGCAGGCAGCGCTCGCGCTCTTCGGCCTGGGCATTGGCAGTGATACCGAGAATCCGACAGCGCGGCCGGCCCATGTGTTGCTCAAGCTCGCGAATGCGTCGGGTCAGGGCATGGCCGTCCATCACGGGCATGCTGCAGTCGGTGATCACCAGGTCGAACGCCTGCTCCTGCCACAAGGCCAAGGCGACGGCGCCCTGTTCGGCCAGCACCACACGGTGGCCCAGCGCGGCAAGCTGCTTGTCCATCAGCAGCAGGTTGGCGGGGTAGTCATCGACCACCAGAATGCTCAGCGCGCTGGCCGTCGCGGGGGCAGCCTCAGGCGCAGGCGCTTGCACCGGCAGGGGCGCCGTGCAGGCCAGGTTCAGTTGCACGATGACCCGGGTGCCCACACCTTCGACGCTTTGCAACTCCAGCTGGCCGCCCATCAGTTCGCACAGGGTGCGGCTGATGATCAGCCCGAGGCCCGCGCCCTGGCGGGCGCGGCCGCTGTCGAGCTGGGTGAAGGCGCTGAACAGTCGGGTCTGATCCGCCACGCTGATACCCACGCCGCTGTCCTGCACCTGCAACTCGATGGCCACACGCTCGCCCCCTGGCTGCTCGCTGAGCTGCAGCGACACCATCACCTTGCCGTGCTCGGTGAACTTGATCGCGTTGCTCAGCAGGTTTGACAGGACTTGGCGAAAACGCACCGCGTCGACCATCACCCACGGCGCGTGCTGCGGGACGTGCAGCTGCAGCGCCAAGCCTTTGATCCGCGCGTTGCCCTCGAACACGCGCACAGTGGCACGGACGATGTCCAGCAGGTCGGCAGGGGCCGGGTGCAGGGTCAGGTGGCCGGCTTCGACACGGGAGATGTCGAGGATGTCACCGATCAACTCCAGCAGGCCGATGGCCGAATCATGCGCGGTCTTCAACGACACCATGTCGCAGTGCCCGCGCCGGCCATCGACCACGGCCAGTTCCAGCAGGCCGATCACCGCATTCATTGGCGTGCGGATCTCATGGCTCATGGTGGCGAGGAAAGTGCTCTTGGCCTGGCTGGCCTGTTCGGCGTCGTTCTTGGCCTGGCGCAACTGCTCCAGCAGGCTGCGGCTCAGCGCCAGCTGGGCCTGCAAGGCCTGTTGCGCTTCGGTGCGCTGGTGGATCAGCTTGCGCAGGTAGGTGTTCCAGAACACCACGCCGGCCAGCAGCACCAGCGCGAAACCGCCCAGCTGCAGCATCAGTGTGCGGTAGTTGCGCCATGGGCTGTCGCTGGCCACGGCGTTGACCCGCCAGCGATTGATCAGTTGTTCGAGCTCGTCGGGCGGGATGCTGACGAGTGCCTTGTCCAGGATGTTCTGCAGCAGCGGCAATTGCGGGGCAACGCCAAAGGCCGCCACTGCCGGTTCATCGTCCACCACCGAGGCGATCTTCAATGCGCCTTTGAACACATGGTTGATGTAGTAGGCCGCGTTGATCTGCGTGCTGAATGCGACGTCCGCCTGACCATTGGCCACCGCCTCCATCATGCGCAGCGGGTTCTGCACCTCGACAAAGGTCAGGAGCGGGTAGCGCTCGCCGAGGATGGCGCGCAGCGGCGAGCCCTTGAGCAGCGCCACGCGCTGGTGGTCGAGCTGGCCGGTGGTGACGGCGGGCAAGTCGCGGCGGGTGATCAGTACCCGAGGGCTGACCAGGTAGGGCCGGGTGTAGCGCAGTCGCTCCGCGCGCTCGGCGCCATAGCCCAGCGCACCCACGATCTCGGCGTCGCCGCGCGCGACCTGATCGACCATCTCCTGCACCGAATGACGCTGCACGATCTGAAAGCGCAGGCCCGTGCGCAGGCTGATCTGCTCGAGCAGATCGAAGGTGGCGCCGCGTGGCTGCTGATTGGCGTCATTGAAGGTCAAGGGCGCCAGGCTGTCGGTCACCAATACCCGCACCGTCGGGTGTTGGTCGATCCAGCGCTGCTCCTCGGCGGTCAGTGCGCTGAGGTGGTGCTCCAGCAGGATGCTGGTGTTGCCGCTGGTCCAGCGACGCAGGATGTTCAGCCGTTCGCTATTGAAGATGCGGGCCAGCGCTTGGTCCGTCAGGCGTTTGAGTGGCGTGTTGTCGTGCCTCATGGCGAAGGCGAACACACCCACCGGTTCGTTGACGAAGTGATCGATCTTCAATTGACCCGGGTAGCTCATGCCGATCAGGTAGTCAGTGCTGATCGCATCGCCCAGGTAGACATCTGCCTGGTTCAGCGCCACCGCTGCCAGCCCGGCCAGGGTCGAGCGGTAGAGGGTCAGCTGGGCATTGGGGTACAGGCGCCGCACGGTGTCGGTGGGCAGGTAATGATCGACGGTGGCCAGGCGCAGGCCGGTGAGGTCGTCGCTCTTGCGCAGGCTGCGTCCGGGCTGGGCGACGATGACCGGCAGGTCGTCGGTGTAGGGTTGGCTGAGCGTGAGGTTGGCGTCGGCGGCCTCGAAGGCGTTGGAGCTGCCGAGCAGGTCGATCTGCCCGGCGTGCAGCGCTTCGATGGCGTCCTGGCGGGTGGCGAAGCGCTGTACCTCGATAGGCACGCCCAGTTGCTCGCCGATCAGCCCGGCATAGTCGGCGCTCAGGCCTTCGAAGTCTTTCAGGCTGGTGTTGATTTCAAAGGGTGGGTAGTCCGGGGTCGAACTGCCCAGCACCAGTGCTTTGCGCTGTGTCAGCCACTGGCGGTCGGCAGGGGCGAGCACCAAGGGCGGTGCGGCGCTTTGCGAGCGCGCCAACAGTTGCCGCGGCTCGCTGTCGACCTGGGCCTGGGCGTAAGCCGATACGGCCAACAGCCCGGTCAGTAACAGCGCTGGCAGCATCGATTCGATTCCTCACTCAGTTGACGTTGTTGCGTTTGGCCAGATCGACCATTTCCACCAGTGACTCGGTTTTGAGCTTGTCCATGATGCGACCGCGGTAGGTGCTGATGGTCTTGGCACTGAGGTTCATTTTCTCGCCGATGTACTTGTTGCTTTCGCCTCGGGTGAGGCGGCGCAACACTTCGACTTCGCGGTTCGACAGGCTGCCCAGTCGGTTCGCTTCGCTCTCCAGGGAGCTGCTGTTGACTGACATCTGCGGAAACGTCGAATAACCCTTGATCATGGCTTTGAGGGCAAAAAGCAGAGAGTCGAGGTCTTCATCCTTGTTCACGAACGCCGAAATGCCAGCATCCAGGCAACGCCGCACGTAAAGGTCTGCCGGCTGACCGGTGAGGACCATGATCTTCGGCGCCTGCTCCATCAACTGCAAGCGCTTGATCACCTCCATGCCGTCCAGGCGGGGCAAGGCGATGTCCAGGATTACCACGTCGGGTTGCAACTTGCGCGCCATCTCGACTGCCTGAATGCCATCATTGGCCGTGCCGAGCAATTGGAAATTGTGGTTCTCAAGCAACATGCTCACAGCGAAGCGGATGGCAGCGTGGTCATCAACTACCAGGACGCTGGTCATAGGGAAACTCCTATCGGAAATGTGGTCCGTTTCCTGAAATCACCCAGGAACACGCCGCTGCCTCAGCGGGGAGGCGCACCATACGTCGAATCGGAATGCTTGGTAACGGCGTCGGAGGAAGCGTTGAAAAGTCAGGATAATCTGAGGAAAATTCCTACAAACTCAGCGGCTAAATCTAGTCTAGGCGATGCGCCAGCGTCTGTGGAACATGTTGAAGACAATGGCGACGCGCGCGTCAGGGCCTGAACAGGTGTGCATGGCTGGCACGGTATAGCGCTGACTCGCTAAACGGCGTGTCCCCTAGCACGTGGCCTACCAGAATCAGCGCAGTGCGCCGAAAACCCTTTTGCGCGACCTGCGCGCTGATGCTCTCCAGGGTGCCGAGCACCCAATCCTGATCGGGCCAGCTGGCGCGGTGCACGACCGCGACCGGGCAGTGCGCACCGTAATGCGGCAGCAGCTCGGCGACGATGTGTGTCAGATGCTTGACACCCAAGTGAATCGCCAGGGTACAGCCATGCCGGGCGAGGTCGGCCAGGCGCTCGCCCTCAGGCATCGGCGAGCGGTCGCCGTAGCGGGTAAGGATCACCGTCTGCGCCACCCCCGGCAGGGTCAGCTCGCAGCCGAGCAGGGCAGCGCTGGCGGCCGTGGCGGTCACGCCTGGGATGATCTGATACGGGATGCCATGCCTGCGCAGATGGGCGATCTGCTCGCCGATGGCGCCGTACAGACTGGGGTCGCCACTGTGTACTCGCGCCACGTCCTGGCCCTGGCGATGAGCCTCGCGCATGGCATCGACGATCTGCTCAAGGTGCAGTTCGGCGCTGTTGAGCAGTGTGACGGCCTGATGCCCGGCCAGCACTGCTGCGGGCACCAGCGAGCCGGCGTAGATGATCACCGGGCACTGACGAATCAGCCGCTGGCCTTTGACCGTGATCAACTCGGGATCGCCGGGGCCGGCACCGATGAAATAGACCGTCATGGAACGTCCTTGCAGGAAAGTGAAGGCCGCGATTATCCCCGCCAGGCCAGCGCAAGGGTAGCGGAGCCGTGAATCTGCCGGGTCACACGCAGCGCGCAGCGGCCTTCGACCTGCCGGGCGGCGGCCAGGGCAGTGCTTTCTGCCACGCCCCAGCAGCCGCTGTGGGCGAAGGCGGTAGGCGATCGATGGCTGAGCAGGGGTTGCAGGTCGGTAAGGCTTGCGATCGGAAACAGCTGCAAGGGCAGTTGCAGCTGCGCCGCCAGTGCCAGCAGGCCCGGCTCCTGGGCCTTGCTGGCAATGCTGGCAAGGCCGCGCACCGCAGTGATCGACAGCCTGTGCTGGCGCAGCGTCTGCAGCAACAGCGCCTCCAGGTGCTCGGCGGAACAGCCTTTGCGGCAGCCCAAGCCTACGTACAGCGCAGGCTGCGGATCGGCTTCAGGCACGAGCGGCACGGCGGTAGAGCCAGGTGCTCAACAACCCCAGGGCCACCCAGAACACTGCATTGGTCAGCCAGGAGGCGATCTGGAACTGCGCTTGCAGCGCCTGCGGGGCGAGGCTTTCATGCACCTCTGGCTGCGGCGCGCCGATCAGGTGCGGCAGCACCAGCAGCACCGCGCCCAGCCCCTTGAACAGCCACGAGCGGCCGAACACCAGCAACGCCAGCCCCGCAGCGGTGGCAGCGGCCGTGCCGATCCACCAGCTCTGGCGCTCGGCCAGGTCGGCGGCGGCCGTGCCCGGCAATTCCGGCGGCAGGCCAAGGGTCGGCGCCAGGCAGAACACCGCAAAGCCGGCCAGGCCCCAGAGGGCCCCGGTGGCCAGTCGATCGGGCTCGCGCAGGCTGTACAGCGCCGCCAGGATCAGCGCGAAGCCCACTGCGACCACCAGGTTGCCGCCGGTGGTAGACAGTACGCGCTGCCAGCCATCTTCCGGCTCCCACGCCTGGGCGGCGTGCTGGTGGGCCGTGGTCGTCTCGGCGTGAGCGTGAGCGGCGGGCGCGGCGTTTTCGTAGGTCTCGGCTTTGAGGATCAGCGGGCTGACCCACAGGCTTTGCAGCAAGGTCAGCAACAGCGCGGCAAGTAAGCCGCTGAACCCAGCGGTACGGGCGATGCGAGTGATCATGCGGGCGTACTCGAGGTGAGGGATCAATGGCAGGGGAAGGCGGCGCTGTGCCGTGTGTCATGGGCGGCGTTGTGCACCGCTTCGATGTGCGAGAAGCCGGCAAAGTACACCAGGCACAGGCCCAGCAGGCTGGCGCCGATGGCCAGGGTCAGGCGCTGGCTGAGGGTGGTTGGGGCAGTGATCGCAGGTTTGGCGCTGGTGACGGGCATGACGTAATCCTCGGCTGGGAAAACGGCAGGCCACGCGCGGCGGGCCCGGGCGCGAATGCGTCAGGTGCCTGCAACCGCGCCCGCCCACCGCGGGGGTTGATCGATGCGACAGGCCGGTCTCCGGGCTGGCGAGCAGGCGCCAGGCGCCTTGTACCACGCGTCCACCTTCCCACGCTTGAAGGGCACACCTTAGGCGCAGTGGCTACTTGGACGCTCAGCTCGCTTACCGTTGCGGGGGCAGCACCGGCCTTGTCTGGCCTGCTGTTGCAGACCGCGACGCACCGGTTTCCCGTTTCACCCCGTCAGGGGCACCTGAGGCACGTGCGCTTGGCACGCTCTGCACAGTCTTGGCACGCAGCCAGGCCGGCCGAAAACAGCACAGGCAAGATGCCCCAGAGCGTTTTCAACACCGCGTGAACAAGTAACAAGGCTTTACAGAGGCGCCAAGCAAATCATGCGGCGTATTTCCCCGTCAATCACCACCAGCGGTTGACCCCATGCAGGGCACTGCGTAGCCTTGCCGCTTTGAGGTTCCTGGGGAGTCATTTCCCTGGGCTAGGCACGGCCCCAGGGCGTCTGCGCGCAGCGCGCGAGCCTTTGGCCATGCCGAAGAGGGGAACGCGGTTCAAGCCGCGGCTGCCCCCGCAACTGTATGTACCGAAGCCGATCGGCATGGCCACTGCGCACGCGCAGCAGGCGCCGTTCAACGCTGCGGTGCGAGCCAGATGACCTGCCTCGACACGCATTCGACTATCAACCGGGCGGGGTGATCCGGTGGCGAGCACGTCCGGCCGTTCTGGTCGCGGGCGGTCGTCCTGCATGCCCGCGCCTTCTGCCAAGGGCACTGAGACATGAAAACACTGGCCAAGCTCCCCGTTACCATCGTCACCGGCTTCCTCGGCTCGGGCAAAACCACCTTGCTGCGGCACATGCTCGACAACGCCCAGGGCCGGCGCATCGCGGTCATCGTCAACGAGTTCGGCGAGCTGGGGATCGATGGCGATCTGCTCAAGCAATGCAGCATCGGCTGCAGTGAAGAAGAAGCTCAGGGCCGGGTGTACGAACTGGCCAATGGCTGCCTGTGCTGCACCGTGCAGGAAGAGTTCTTCCCGGTGATGCGTGAGCTGGTCGCGCGCCGTGGCGACCTCGACCACATCCTCATCGAAACCAGCGGCCTGGCCCTGCCCAAGCCATTGGTGCAGGCCTTCCAGTGGCCGGAAATCCGCAACGCCTGCACCGTCGATGCCGTCATTACCGTGGTCGACAGCCCGGCGGTAGCAGCGGGCACCTTTGCCGCCTTCCCCGATCAGGTCGACGCACAGCGCAAGCTCGACCCCAACCTCGACCACGAATCGCCCCTGCACGAACTGTTCGCCGACCAACTGGCCAGCGCCGACCTGGTGGTGCTGAACAAAGCCGACCTGATCGACGCCGCCGGCCTGGCGCGCGTGCGCGCCGAGGTGCAGGAAGAGCTGCCGGCGGCGGTCAAAGTGATCGAAGCGAGCAGCGGCCGCTTGCCGTTGGACGTGCTGCTGGGGCTGGGTGCCGAGTCCGAGGTGCACATCGATGGCCGCCGTACCCACCACGACTCGCATCACGATGACGACGGCGAGCACGATGACCACGACCACGACGCCTTTGACTCGATCTCGCTCGATCTGCCCGAAGCCGATGAGCGCCTGCTGCTCGATGCCCTGAGCACCCTGGTCGCCGAGTTCGGCATCCTGCGCGCCAAAGGCTTTGCGGCGATTCCGGGCAAGCCCATGCGCCTGCTGATCCAGGGCGTCGGCAGCCGCTTCGACAAGCATTTCGATCGTCCATGGCGCAGCGACGAGCCGCGCATCACGCGCCTGGTCCTGATCGGCCAGGACCTCGACGCCGAGCTGCTCGGTACGCGTCTGCGCCAGGCCCTGGGCGCCTGACCGATGCACCTGCTGCGGACCCAGCCCGGCGGCTTCGTGCCAGACGACAGCATTGCCGACCTCGGCCAGACCCCGGCCGAGCTGGTGATCCTGTGCAGCGGTGATTCGCACCTGGCGCTGCTGGCCGACGCTGCCGAGCAATTGCCGGCCGATTACCCCAGCGTGCGGCTGGCCAACCCCATGCAGGTGCAGAACCACGCATCGGTGGACCTGTATGTGGATGAGGTGTTGCGCCACGCCAAGGTCATCTTGCTGTCGCTGCATGGCGGCGTGGGCTACTGGCGTTATGGTATCGAACAGTTGGTGGCGCTGACCCAGCGGGGTGTACAGGTGATTCTGGTGCCGGGCGATGACCGCCCGGACCCCGAGCTGACCAGCCTGGGCAGCGTGCGTGATGCGCGCGCCGAACGGCTGTGGCATTACCTGCGTCAGGGCGGCAAGGCCAACGCGCTGAACCTGTTCCACTGTCTGGCCGGCACCTGGCTGGGCCGCGACTATGCCTGGGACGAGCCGCAGCCGCTGCCGCGCACCAGTGTCTACCACCCCCAGGTGGCCAATGCCACGCTGCAGGACTGGTACGGGCAGTGGCAGGTCGATCAGCCGGTCGCGCCCTTGCTGTTCTACCGCTCGCACCTGCAAGCGGCCAACACCGGCTTTATCGACGTGTTCTGCGAGCGCTTGCTGGCCGCCGGGCTCAACCCCTTGCCAATGGCGGTGGCCAGCCTCAAGGAGCCGGGCTGTCTGGAACAGGTGCAGGCCTGGATGGACGAGGTCGAGGCCGAGGTGATCATCAACACCACCGGCTTCGCCCTGTCGAGCCCCGAGCGGCCCAACCTGCGCCCGCTGCGCCGCGACGTACCGGTACTGCAGGCGATCTGCGCACAAGACAATCAGCCCGCCTGGGAAGCCAACGAGCAAGGCCTTGGCGCGCGGGACCTGGCGATGCACATCGTGTTGCCCGAGCTGGACGGGCGTGTGATCACCCGGCCGATCAGCTTCAAAGACCTGGCCTGGCGCAGCGAGCGCAGCCAGGCCGACGTGGTCTGCTACCGCGCGCACCCCGAGCGTATGGATTTTGTTGCCGAGCTGGCCCGCCGCTGGGTAGCCCTGGCACGTTTGCCCTCTGGGCAGAAGCGTATTGCCCTGGTGCTGGCCAACTACCCGACCCGCGATGGGCGCATCGGCAATGGCGTCGGCCTCGATACGCCGGGCGCGGCACTGAACATCCTGCGTGCGTTGAAAGAGCAAGGCTATCCGCTGGGCGAGCTGCCAGACAGCGGCACCTTGCTGATCCAGGCACTGCTGGGCGGCGTCACCAACGACCTTGACGCTCTCGACCAGCGACCCTGCGCGCAAAGCCTGAGCCTGGATGACTACCAGCGCGCCTTCGCCCTGTTGCCGGCGGCCAATCGCCAGGCCGTCCTCGAGCGCTGGGGCCCGCCCGAGCAAGACCCGATGTTCCGCAGCGGGCGGATGATGGTCGCCGGGCTGCGCTTTGGCCTGACCTTCGTGGGCATTCAGCCGGCCCGTGGCTACCAGGTCGACCCCAGCGCGGTCTATCACGACCCGGATCTGGTGCCGCCCCATGGCTACCTGGCGTTCTACTTCTGGCTGCGCCACGACTTTGGCAGCGATGCGCTGATTCATGTCGGCAAGCACGGCAACCTCGAATGGCTGCCGGGCAAGGGCGTGGGACTGTCGGCCGAGTGCTGGCCCGACGCGCTGCTCGGGCCGATGCCCAACATCTACCCGTTCATCGTCAACGACCCGGGCGAGGGCGCCCAGGCCAAGCGCCGTACCCAGGCGGTGATCATCGACCACCTGATGCCGCCGCTGACCCGCGCTGAAACCTACGGCCCGCTGCGCCACCTGGAACGCCTGGCTGACGAATACTATGACGCACAACTGCTCGACCCACGCCGGGCCCGAGAGCTGCAACGCGAGATTCTGGAGCTGGTCAAAGCCAACCACATCGATCGCGAGCTGCAGCTCGAAGGCCAGCTGGACGATGCTGCGCTGTGGTTGCCACGGCTCGACACGTACCTGTGCGACCTGAAGGAATCGCAGATTCGTGATGGCCTGCACGTGTTTGGTCAGTCGCCAGAAGGCCGTCTGCGCCGCGACACCTTGCTGGCCTTGCTGCGGGTGGCGCGCGGTGACGGGCAGGGCGCCAATGCCAGTCTGTTGCGCGCGTTGGCCAAAGCGCAGGCGCTGGGCTTCGACCCTCTGGATTGCGATCTCGGTGAAGCGTGGGCAGGCCCGCGACCGGCCTTGCTGCAAGCGGTCGACGACAGTCTCTGGCGCACCCACGGCGACACCCGTGAGCGGCTGGAACTGCAAGCGCTGGCCTTGATCGAGACGACCCTGGCCGGCCAGTCGCCGCTGCCCGATACGCTCGAATGGGCGCCTGTGCGGGCGGTGCTCGACGGTCTGCGCGACCACGTCGCCCCGTCGCTCGACCGCTGCGGCGATGCCGAGCTGCAGGGCTTGCTGGCGGCACTGGCGGGGCGTTTCGTGCCCGCCGGGCCCAGCGGCGCACCCAGCCGCGGTCGCCTCGACGTACTGCCGACCGGGCGCAATTTCTACACCGTCGATGTGCGCAACCTGCCCACTATCACGGCCTGGCGCCTGGGTTTCGCCTCGGCCAGCCTGATCCTTGAACGCCACCTGCAGGACCACGGCGATCACCTGCGCCAGCTCGGCCTCTCGGTGTGGGGCACGGCCACCATGCGCACCGGCGGCGACGACATCGCCCAGGCCATGGCGCTGATGGGCGTGCGCCCGGTATGGGCCAGTGGTTCGCAGCGCGTCGACGACTTCGAGATCCTGCCGGTCAGCGTGCTCGACCGCCCACGGGTCGACGTGACCCTGCGCGTCTCGGGCTTTTTCCGCGATGCCTTTGGCAACCTCATCCGCCTGTTCGACGCTGCCGTGCAAGCGGTGGCCGCGCTGGATGAGCCCGACGACCTCAACCCGCTGGCTGCCCGCGTACGCGCCGAGCGCAGCGCTTTGCTAGCGCAAGGCATGGACGCCGAGCAGGCCGCACGCCAGGCCGGTTGGCGGGTGTTCGGCGCCAAGCCGGGCGCTTATGGGGCGGGGGTGCAGAACGCGATCGATGGCCGTCTCTGGCAGAACCGCGAAGACCTCGCCGAGGTGTACCTCAACCACGGCAGCTACGCCTACGGCGGCGCTGATGAGGGCACGCCTGCCCGCGCCCAGTTCGCCCAGCGCCTGGGCCAGGTGCAGGCCGTGCTGCAAAACCAGGACAACCACGAGCACGACCTGCTCGATTCCAACGACTACTACCAGTTCCAGGGCGGCATGCTTGCGGCGGCCGAAACCCTCAAGGCTGCTACGGTGGCCAGTTACCACGGCGATCACAGCCAGGTCGACCGGCCGCGCATCCGCACCCTTAAAGAAGAGCTCAACCGCGTCATTCGTGCCCGCGCGCTCAACCCCAAATGGATCGATGGCGTAAAACGCCACGGCTACAAAGGTGCGTTCGAGATGGCTGCGACGGTGGATAACCTGTTTGCCTTCGATGCCACCACGCACCTGATCGACGATCATCACTACCAATCGCTAACCGATGCCTACGTGCTTGATCCTGCAACCCGTGACTTCATGCGCGAGCACAACCCAGAAGCCCTGCGCGACATCACCGAGCGCCTGCTCGAAGCCCAGCAGCGAGGCCTTTGGCAAGCGCCGGGCGAGTACCGTGAAGCCTTGGAGGCTCATTTGCTCGACGGTGAGGAAGATGCCTGAGATGAATGAACCTGAAAGCGTGCTCAACCCCAAAGCCCTGCGTGCTATCACCGAGCCGCTGCCAGCGGCGCCCCGACGCGGTCTACGGGGCGCGCCGGGCACGCAGTGCGAGGGCCTCGAATCCCATTTGCTCGACGCTGAGAACAATGACGCTGAGAACCCTGTCTGAAATGACCGAACCCGTGCAGTTCCCCTTGGCCGCCGTCGTCGGCGCTGACGATCTGAAACTGGCGCTCTGCTTGACTGCCATCGACCCACAGATCGGCGGCGTGCTGATCGAAGGCCCGCGCGGCATGGCCAAGAGTACCCTGGCGCGTGGCCTTGCGGCATTGCTCGATGACGCGCCGTTCGTGACCTTGCCCCTGGGCGCGAGCGAGGAGCGTGTGGTTGGCACCCTCGATCTGGACGCGGCACTGGGGCAGGGCAAGGCGCAGTTTTCACCGGGCGTGCTGGCTCAGGCCGATGGCGGCGTGCTCTATGTCGATGAAGTCAACCTGCTGCCGGACGGCTTGGTCGACCTGTTGCTGGACGTGGCTGCCAGCGGCGTCAACCGGGTCGAGCGTGACGGCATTTCGCACCGTCATTCAGCGCGCTTCGTGCTGATCGGCACCATGAATCCGGAAGAAGGCGAGTTGCGCCCGCAACTGCTTGACCGCTTCGGGCTCAACGTACTGCTCGACGGCCTGCCTGCGCCTGAGGCGCGGCAGCAGATCATTCGCCGGCGACTGGCCTTCGATGCCGATCCGCAGGGCTTCAGCGTGTCATGGCAGCACGCCCAGACACAGCTGCGTGAGCGCTGCCAGGCGGCACGCGCGGCGTTGGTGCAGATCGAGCTGGACGACGGGTCGCTGGCCAGTATCACCGCGCAGTGCTTTGCCGCAGGCGTCGATGGTTTGCGAGCTGACCTGGTCTGGCTCCGGGCAGCACGTGCGCATGCCGCGTGGCGCGGCGCTGAGCGCATCAGCGAGGAGGACATTGAAGCGGTGGCCGATTTTGCCTTGCGTCATCGCCGTCGGCAGGCAGCCCCCGAGCAGGCACCCAGCGCGCCGCCACCGACCGGCGGCCAGGCCGCAGACGCGCAAGGCGGGCGCAGTGACTGGGGCGCCTTGCCGCCGCAAGCGATCACCAGCGGTGCCCGGCGCGAGGTACCGAACTGGGCAAAAAAGCCCTGAGCATCCGTGCGCGCGCAGCCACCGCAGCGGATGCCCGAGCCCGGCCTGGCCGACAGGCTGGCATGCCCCGCGGGCGCGTGCATGCGGCCAGTGAGGGTCGCGTGGCATGGCTGCCGACCTTGCTCAACGGCCGTCCGTGCGCGCGGCGCGACCTGTGCTGGCAGCAGCGTCAGGCACAAGGCCCGCAGGTGTGGCTGGTGATCGTCGACGCCTCGGCCTCCACCCGCCGGCATGGCGCGCTGGCCGAGTGCAAGGGGCTGCTGGCGCAGGTGTTCGACCAGGCCTATCGACAACGCGCGCGCCTCACCTTGCTGACCGCCAGCGGTCGCGAACCACGCTGGCAGCGCCACGGCCTGAAGGCCTCGGCCGCCCTGCAGCCGTGGCTGCAAGCATTAGGCGCAGGGGGCGGTACACCGCTGCTGGCGGCGCTCGAACAAGCTCGCCAATGGCTGCTGTCACGTGCCCGCCAGCACCCGGATGAAGTCCAGCGCTGCCTGGTCTTCACCGATGGTCGTTTACAACGTTGGGAACCGTTGGCCCCACTGCCGTGCGCCAGCGTGCTGGTGGATATCGAACGGGCACCGGTCCGGTTGGGCAGAGCCCAGGCGTTGGCGACGCAACTGCAGGCCGAGTACTGGCACCTCGATGAGCTGCGACGGCTTGAATGACCCTGTGCATCGCGAAAGCGACTTCAGTCGTGAAGGCGGCGGAACGAGAGTGCGGGGTCTGTAGAAGCGACTTGCGTCGCGAAGGGCTGAAAAGCAGCCTCAGTGGCTGTAATCGCGCCTTATCGGTCGGTAGGCATCACGCGAACCAGGCCGGCTTTGCTGTGATTTACGAATGAAATCGATCTAAATTGGTATTAATAATCAATAAGTTATCGCTTGTTTTTCATGTAAGAATTTAATATCCCAACATGCAAGTGGATAATCCACCTCAGTCAGGCCGGCTTCGCCGTCCATCGCGAGCAAGCTCGCTTTTCCTCGATCGCATGTTTCTGCTGGAATGACCTCGCCCGGCATACCGCGGTCCGAGTAGGAGCGAGCTTGCTCGCGACGGGCTGCGAAGCAGCCCCAATGGCTGCAATCGCGCTTTATGGGTCGGTAGGCGTCGCTTCAATCAGGCCGGGTTCGCCGTCCTACGCGACTGCGGTTTATTCTTTAAAACCCATATTAATCAATAATTTAGCTTTTGTTGTTCAGGTAAAATCTCGGCATCTTGGTGCCCCAACCCGTTTTGTCAGGAGAGCCCATGCAAGGCAAGACCCGCAAGATCGTCCAGGCCATTCTTTACGAGACCATCGCCGTGGCCTGCGTCGCCCCTGCGCTGGCGCTCATGTTCGATGCGGGCATGGCGCATTCCACAGTGCTGTCAGTGTTGATGTCGGGCATCGCGCTGAGCTGGAACATGGCCTTCAACTGGGCTTTCGAGCGTTGGGAAGCGCGCCGCGCGCAACGGCGGCGCACGCTCTGGCGTCGTTTTCTGCATGCCTTGGGGTTCGAAGGCGGGCTGGTGGTATTGCTCCTGCCGCTGGTGGCGTTCTGGCTCGACATTACCCTGTGGCAGGCGTTGCTGACCAACCTGGCGCTGTTCGCGTTTTTCTTCGTCTACGCGTTCGCCTTCCAGTGGGCCTTCGACAAGGTCTTCGACGTGCCGCTGTCAGCGCAGCAACGTCAGTGTTGACGGTTCAGCGTTGCCCAGGCTAAGTTTCCTGTCCATGAACGCCTTCCTCGTTTCGCACGTCAGCCAGATTATTACCGCCATCATCAGATTGGCGGACTAGCGCTCACGTGCAGCAAACCCGCCCTGGAGGCGGGTTTTCACACCCTGGCTCCTCGGCACCCCACACCGCCAGGAGCTTTCGATGAACAGCTTGACCGTCAACCCGCCGTCATTGCCCCCACTGCGCCCGTGCCTGTCCGAGCACGTCCGGCGCATCCTTGCTGCGCCGGTCTACGACCTTGCCATCGAGACGCCGCTGCAAGCGGCCCCGGCGTTGTCTCAGCGTCTGCGCAACCAGGTGCTGCTCAAACGCGAAGACCTCCAGCCCACGTTCTCCTTCAAGATCCGCGGGGCCTACACGCGTCTCTCGCGCCTGACATCCCACCAGCGTGCTTGCGGCGTAGTGACCGCGTCGGCCGGCAATCACGCGCAGGGCGTGGCCCTGGCCGCCGCGCACCTGGGCGTGCGCGCGACCATCGTCATGCCCACCGCCACCCCCGCGTTGAAGGTCGACGGCGTGCGCTCGCGCGGCGGCGAGGTGGTGATGCACGGCGACAGCCTGGCCCACGCCATTGCCCATGCCCTGGACCTGGCCGAGCGTGACGGCGCCACGTTCATCCCCCCCTTCGATGACCTCGACGTGATGGCCGGGCAGGGCACCGTGGCCATGGAAATTCTGCGCCAGCACCCCGGTCGGCTGGATGCGATCTTCGTCCCCGTCGGCGGCGGCGGGCTGATCGCCGGCATTGCCGCGTACGTCAAATACGTGCGCCCGGAGATCAAAGTGATCGGTGTCGAGCCGCACGATGCCAATTGCCTGCAAGCAGCCATGGCCGCTGGCAAACCGGTGATCCTGCCGCAGGTAGGCACCTTTGCCGAAGGCGTTGCGGTGGCGCAGGTCGGCGCCCAGTGCTTTGACCTGTGCCGGCACTACGTCGACGAGGTGATCACCGTCAGCAGTGACGAACTGTGCGCTGCGATCAAGGACATCTACGACGACACCCGCGCCATCACCGAGCCCTCCGGTGCACTGGCGGTGGCCGGCATCAAGCGCTATGTCGCTCGCGAGCGGGCCAGCGGCCAGACCCTGGTGGCCATCGATTCAGGCGCCAACGTCAACTTCGACCGCCTGCGCCATGTGGCCGAACGCGCTGAGCTGGGCGAGCAGCGCGAAGCCTTGATCGGCGTCACCATCGCCGAGCGACCGGGCAGCTTTCGCGCGTTCTGCCAGGCGCTGGGCAAACGCCAGATCACCGAATTCAACTACCGCTGCCACCCCGGCCAGCCGGCACGGTTGTTTGTCGGCGTACAGACCCACCCGGTCGATGACCCACGGCCAGATCTGCTCGCCAGCTTGACGGCACAAGGCTTCGAAGCCGTCGACCTGACCGACAACGAACTGGCCAAGCTGCACATACGCCACACCGTCGGCGGCCATGCCGCACAGCCAGCACAGGAACGCGTACTGCGCTTTGAATTTCCCGAACGGCCCGGCGCCTTGCTGGGCTTTCTGCAACGGCTTGGCCAGCGCTGGAACATCAGCCTGTTCCACTACCGCAACCATGGCGCCGCCCAGGCGCGGGTGCTGGCAGCGCTGCACGTGACGGACGCAGAGTCCGCGCAGCTGCAACAGGCGCTGGACGGCATGGGCTATCGGTATTGGGATGAGACGGAAAATTCTGCGTATCAGCTGTTTCTTGGGTGAGCGAGGGCGGCTTCATGAACAGGCTGGAGAACAGGTCAGGCCAGGGGGAAACACCTTGACCGAGTCGCACGGCTTTTCAGGTACATCCTGAAATCTTGCAGATGCGCGACGGCGCCGGTCGCGCACCGCCGCCGTCGCGTTACCCTCGGGGGTGATCGAGCCTCAGCGCTGACGCAGCCTTGCCATCGTCAGCGCATCGACATAAGCCCCGTCGCGCACCGCGTAGTCACGCAGCCGGCCTTCGATTTCAAAGCCGAACTTGCGGTACAGCGCCAGCGCCGGCTCGTTGTCGGCAAACACCGTCAGTTCCACCCGGCGCAGGTTCATCCAGTCATCGGCAATCGACAGCACCGTCTGCATCAGCAGCGAGCCTACCCCCTTGCCGTGCCAGGCCGGCGCCACCCCCATGCCCAGCCCGCCGACATGGCTCTGCCGAATCCGCGCCGACTGTTCAAGGCTGATATTGCCGATCACCTCACCCTGGTGCAGCGCCACCAGCGGCACGCGTCGCTCCGTGCTCATGTCCAGCCGCTTGCGCCAGACCTCGGTGGACTGAAACGGCATTTGCAGCACCTGGCGGCACACGGCTGGGTGGTGATACAGCGCGGTGATCCCGTCGATGTGCGCGGCGCTCATGGGCACGATGTGGATATCGGGTGTGGCGGCCGGCATGTGAATCGTCCTTGTGTCGGTGAGGTACACGGATCACCCTAAGCGAAGTGCGTGGCGAAATGCCAGCGCTCCGGCGTTCAGCAGGGGGCGGACTGTGCGTGTGGGCAGATGGACAGGCAGGGGCCAGGTTCGCCAAGCCACCCTGCGATAGGGGGCTGAGGCGAGGTGGGCCCTCCATTGCGGCGCACCGGCGCGCGCAGTGCACCGCACATCCGCGTCGGGCCGCGATCTCACGTTACAGACGCCCACTCACGCCTGGTTCAGGACACACCCATGCCACCGATGACCGCACACGAGCTCGCCATCCACCTCACCCACCCCAGCGACCCTGGCCTGTTTCACTGGCTGGTGGCGGCCTTCCTCATGGGTAAGCGCATTCGTGCGGCGGCGGCAGTCGAGGCTTACCGCCAGTTGGTCGAGCAACAGGGCCTGGACACGCCGAACAAGCTCGCCGCTTGTGCGCATACGGTGCTGGTGCGGCGACTGGGGCAGGCGGGGTATGCCCGTTACGACGAGTCGACAGCGCGGCGCCTGCGCGCGCTGGCGACGGCATTCCAGGCGCAGATGCCGAAGCAGTTGGAGGCGCTTCGGGCCGGCGAGCTGACGCGCGCTGCGTTCGAGCGCTGGCTGTTGACCTTCGAGGGCATCGGTCCGAAGACCGTAGAGATTTTCATGCGTGAGGCGGCCAGGGTGTTCGTGTTCGCTGAAGACGCGCCTGCCTGATCCCTGCAGCGCTGCGTCCCATCACGCACGGGTCTCGCTCACGGTCCGCTCGGCGTCGCAGGTCTGTCGCGCTCAGGACCGCTCACCGCGCAGCCAGCGTTCGTGGTAATGCATCAACCGGGTCAGCCCGTGCAACGCGCTGTCCTGGATGACCTGTGCGCGTGCGCCGAAGAAGCGATGGGTGGCGGTGAATACCGCATCCGTCTCGCCGGCAAAGGCCCAGGCGAAGCACACGGTTCCGGGCAGCACGCCAGGGGCTGGGGCCGGCCCGGCAACGCCGGTGGTGGCGATGGCCACGTTGGCCTGGCTGTCGCGCAGGGCGCCGCGGGCCATCTCCCAGGCCACTGCTTCGCTGGTCAGGCCGAAACGTTCGATGGTGGCAGGATCGACGCCCAGCAGCCGCTGCTTGGCCTCGGGCGAATACACCACGTAGCCGCTTTCAAGCACTTCGCCAGCCCCCTCATGCTCGGCCAGCCTCGACACGATCCGCCCAGCCGTACACGACTCGGCAGTGGTCAGCAGCAGGTGATGGGCCTTGAGGTACTCGAGGACGGCTAGCGTAGGGTCGCGGGGCATGGGCGGATCGACTCGGTGGCAGTGTTGCGGTGGACGTGCTGGCGTCGAAAGGGTTCACCCGGAGTGATGGCCAACAACTGCAGCGCTCCGCCAGACCGTGCAGGCGCCGAGCCGTGTTGAGCGCACTGGCACCCCTTGTGATGAAGGACCCGCTGCGCGTGGTGCGGTGTAGGCCAGCGGCATCATGGCCGTTTCGCCGATCCGGTCTGATCAGTGCGCCAACTGAAACGCCGCGTTCCCTGTGGGGGATCGCGGCGTTTTTCTCAGGTGTGCATCGGACCGTCAGCGCGAGGCATGCGTCGGACAATCAGAGAATCGGCTTGCCACCGGTCACCGCGTACAGCGAGCCGGAAATGTAGCTGGCTTCATCCGAGCCCAGCAGCACGTAGATCGGCGCCACTTCCACCGGTTGCCCCGGGCGGCCCATGGGGTACGCCGCGCCGAAATTCTTTACCGCTTCATCGGGCATGGTCGCCGGAATCAGCGGCGTCCAGATCGGGCCAGGGGCCACGCTGTTCACGCGAATGCCCTTGTCGGCCAGTTGCTGCGCCAGCCCTGCGGTGAAGTTGGCGATGGCGCCTTTGGTGGTGGCATATGGCAACAGCTTGGCCGACGGATCGTCCGCGTTCACCGAGCTGGTGTTGATGATCGAGCCCCCTTTGGGCATCGACGGCAGCGCCCGCTGGCAGATACGGAAGATCGCGGTGATGTTGACGTTGAAGGTCATTACCCACTCGTCGTCCGAGATGTCGGTAAAGTTCTCATGGGCCATCTGGAACGCGGCGTTGTTCACCAGAATGTCGATGCGCCCGAACTGCGCGACGGTTTTGTCGACCAGGTCATAGCAGTGCTGCTTCTGCGCCAGGTCGCCCGGCAACAACAGGCACTGACGGCCGGCCGCTTCGACCCAGCGTGCGGTTTCCTGTGCATCTTCATGCTCGTCGAGGTAAGCGATGGCCACGTCGGCGCCCTCGCGGGCGTAGGCAATGGCCACTGCACGGCCGATGCCGCTGTCCCCGCCGGTGATCAGCGCGATCTTGCCATCGAGCCGACCGTGGCCGACGTAAGACTGCTCGCCGCAATCGGGGTAGGGCTCCATCTTGCGCTGCGAGCCTGGCACCGACTGTGGCTGGGACGGGAAGGGTGGTTTTGGGTACTCACGCATGGCTCAAGCTCCTGTAGAAGAAAATGCTCATGAGTGTTTGAAGGGCATGGGCCAGGAGTATTGGAGTGGATGTGAATTTCGGCGACGGACGGCACGCTTGAGCATTCACGCACCCCGGCCACGTGCTGAAACCGCTACCGCACGCGGGCACGATGAACACCCAGGGCTGCGTGGCTCGGCGCCGCAGTGCCAACGATGCGCCGATTTCCACAGCCGGCAGCACGGGCAGGATCTCGAAAGGCTTCGCGCAGTGATCAGATCAGCACGTAGTCGCTGCGCTGAATGACCCCGCGGTGTTCGCCTTCGACCAGATGCACATAGCGCCCGCCGACCAGATCGATAGGCAGACAGTCATCCACATCCAGCACCGCGTCGGTATGCGCCTTCAGCCAACCGGCCGCCATGCGCTGTCGACCCAGCCGCTTGGCGGCGGCTTTGTCGGGTGCCGGCACCAGCAGGTAGCGATGCGCTTCGCCGAACACGCCGGGCTCGTAGCCGCCCAGGTTGAGGAAGAACAAGCGCATCGCACCTGGCGCAGGGCTGGCCTGGCTGAACTCGATGCGGTAGCCCTCCACACCGTGCACCTCCATCCAGGCGTCGACGTGCAGGCCTTTGGGGCTGCCGAACCAGTTCTCACGCAACTGCGTGTAGGTCTGCGCCAAGGTGTCGGCCTGGGCGAACAGCACATCGTGCACTTCAATGCTGGCGCGAGGATGGCGGCCGCCGAGCAGGAAAACGTAAAGCATGGGGACATCCGCAAAGATCGAAGGAACGCCCATTGTGTGGGATTGGTTGAATGGCGCAAAGGTGGGGCAGCGCTTAAGCAGGCGGTGAAGTGGGTCACCAGCGGCCGCGGGCCCGAGGTCGGCCCTTCATGGCAGCATGAGGCCTGTCGCCGCCTACGGGCCGCGGAAGTCGTAGGGTCAACAGTTCGAAAGCGAAGTGATCGCCCAGCTGCCGAACAGGGGTAGGCCACCATCGCTCAGTCCGTGCAGGACTGAGTTACCATGCGCCGGTGAACTCTTCCGCTGAACGCTCTGGCTGCCTATGTCCTCAAATGCGCTGTACGCCGACCTGTCCATCTACTACGACCTGATGTGCGCCGATATCGACTACACCGCGCAAAGCCACGGCGTGCGTCGCCTGCATCAGCTGTTTGGAAACGGCGGGCGCCGGCACCTGGACCTGGCCTGTGGGACCGGGCCGCATGTACGGCATTTCCTCGATAGTGGCTACCACAGCAGCGGCCTGGACATCAGCCAGGCGATGCTGCAGATCGCCCGATCGCGCTGCCCCGAGGCGCAGTTCAGTCGTCAGGACATGGCCGGCTTCGAGGTAGACCCGCCGCAAGACCTGATCACCTGCTTTCTCTACTCCATCCACTACAACGCCGGGTTGGCGCAATTGCGCGCGTGCCTGGCCAGCGTGCACGCCGCGCTTGGCGAAAACGGTGTGCTTTGCTTCAACGCAGTGGACAAGGGCCAGATTGACAACGGCTTATCCGTACGCCATGGCGTGGAGCACGAAGGCAGCCATTTCATCTTTGGCTCCGGCTGGTACTACCCGGGCAAGGGCGAGCAGCAGTCATTGCGCTTGAGTGTGCAGAAGACCACCGCTGGCGTGACCGAAGTCTGGCACGACGAACACCCTATGGTTGCCTTCAGTTTCGCCGAGTTGCAGCACCTGTTGGAGCCGCTGTTCGACGTACACGTCTTCGAGCACGACTACCAGCGCATCACCCCCTGGGCTGGCACGAGCGCGAATGCAGTGTTCGTGTGTGTGAAGCGCGAAGCTTCAGATCGAGGTGACGGTTGATCATCGCTCAGCAGGCTCACCCAATCGGCTATCTACCGCCGCCTCAACCGTCAGCCTGCCCAGGGCTCGGCGCATGACCAATGCTATAGGGATGGACGAAATGGCTTTCAAAGTGATGGTGGTCGGTGGCTACGGCAACTTCGGCAGCATCGTTTGCCGGCACTTGGCAGGCGCGCCCGGCATTGCACTGGTGATCGCTGGCCGCGACCGGCATAAGTTGCAATGCAAGGTGGATGAGCTGAACAGGTCGTCGGGCCATGCGTGCGACAGCTGGTGCGGCGATGCCATGGGGGCCGGCTTTACGGCTGTGTTGCAGGCGATGAACATCCAGCTGGTGATCCACACCGCAGGCCCGTTCCAAGGGCAATCCTATGCCGTGGCTCAGGCGTGCATCGACGCGGCAGTGAATTATTGCGACCTGTCTGACTGCCGAACCTTCGTCAATGGGGTGGGCACGCTGGATGCCAGCGCCAGGCAGGCGGGCGTGTCCATTCTGAGCGGGTGCAGCTCGGTGCCGACCTTGTCGTCGGCGCTCATCGATCAGTACCGCCATCGTTTCATGCGCATCGACACGATCGAGCATGGCATTTCTTCTTCGGCGAAGATGCCGGGGTTGTCGACCGTGGAGGGTGTCCTCGCCTATGCGGGCAAGCCCATCAAACAACTCAAAAACGGCCAGGTGCACTCGGTGCTGGGCTGGCAAGACCTGACGCTGCGCAAGATGCCTCAACTCGGCACGCGGGTGCTGGCTAACGTCGATGTCCCCGACATGGACATCTTCGCCAGCCGTTACGGCGCCCATACGCTGCGCTTCAAGGCGGGCGCCGGGCTGAAGCTCGGCGGCGTTGCCAATGGCGTGCTGGCTCAGGCGCTGCGGATGGGGCTGGTGCGCGACCCTGTCCGCTGGGCCGGACGGCTGCATCGCCTGGGCACCTGGTTCGAACGCTTTGGCGATGGCAAAAGTGCAATGTACATCGACGTACACGGCCTCGGCACAGGCGGGCAGCCTCTGACCCTGGCCCTGCAACTGACGGCCCTGAACGACAAGGGCCCGGAAATTCCCAGCTGTGCGGCCGTCGCCCTGGCGACAAAAATGGCTCAGGGCTACGTGCCTGAACCCGGCGCGCGGCCTTGCGTAGGGATCATTACCGTCGAGGAATACATGGCGGCCATCGACGACTGTGCGAACCTGAGCCTGGCCGTGCATTTCACTGACGGGCAGCGCTGAGCCATGCTCTACCTGGGCTTGAAATACCTGCACGTCATCGCGGCAATATTCCTCTTCGGCTTCGGCATGGGCTCGTACCTTTACCTGATCGCCGCGAGCCGTACGGCCAACCCTCAGGTAATCGCCCAGGTCGCGCGCATGGTGGTGCAGTTCGACACCTGGATCACCACGCCGGCGGGCGTCATCCAGATCGTCACCGGTCTGCTGCTGGTCCACCTCACCGGGCTTGGCCTGACCACGCATTGGGTGCTGAGCTCGCTGGCGATCTTCCTGTGCGTAGGGTCGCTCTGGCTGCCGGTGCTGGTGTTGCAGAAGCGCCTGCAGCAGATGGCGTCGAGGGCAGCGCAGACTGGCGCGGCGCTTGAGGAAGGCTACCGCAACGTGTACCGCCAGTGGTTCTGGATGGGGGTTCTCGGTTTCCTGGGGATGTTCGTGATCGTCTGGATCATGGTCACGAAGATGACGCCCTGGCAGCTGATCGGCTTGCTGGCAGGCGCTTGAGGCTGGCGCGCCCGGCGCTCCAGGCCACTGCACACAATGCCAACCCCGCCACGTTCAGCGACACCGGATTGAACGCCTCCTTGAGCAGCCCCGGGCTGACCACCGCCACATCCACGAGCAGACCCACCAGCGCTGCCGCCGCTACCGCGATCGGCCAGGGATTGCGCGGGGTTAGCAGTATCCATAACGCCAGGGCTATCTCCCCGAGCCCTGCCAGGATCGCGAACAGGCGGACCTGCTCGATCCCATGCGCCTGGAACATCAGCTGCTCGCCTGCGCTCAGCCACAGCAACTTCGGCACCAGGCCATGGTAGGCAAACATGAACGCCAGGCCGCCGCGAGCGATCCAGTTGATGCGCACCAAGGCGTTCACCGTGGCGCCTTCAGAAAACGTTGCTCATGGTCCGCAGTCGGCAGCAGGCAACTGTCGTATTTGCCGAAGAGCCGATAGCGGTTGCGCGCGATGCAGTCGTAAGCCCAATCGCGCAGCACCCGTGGGACGCCCCGCAACAGCCGCAGAGGGCGCCAGGCGGCCGGCAGTTGACCGATGATCTCGAACACCGCCTCCGAGCGCAGCCAATAGCGGTGGTCGCGGATCACCGCCAGCGTGTCGAACTGCTCCAGTGGCAACCCCGCCCAGGCCAGCAACGCCTGCCCTTCAGGCGACTGCACCGCTGCCAGCCGCACCCGTCGCGCAGGATCATGGCGAATCAGAAAGCGTACCCAGCCGTTGCACAGCTTGCACTGGCCATCGAACAGCACCACGGTCTCACCGGGGTGCAGCAAGGGCGCAGGAGCAGGGCGGGTCTGTGATGTGGACATGGGCGTGGATCCAATGCGGCCAGGTGAGGCTGGATCATACCTAGGTCAGGAGCCCGAAGGGCAACTGAGGTGGGCTGCCTTGACGGCCTCGCACGCAAGCAGGCGTTGCGCAGCGCACGCCCTTGGCGGGCGGGTGGCTCCTCTTCGACTCGGCCAGCGCCCGGGAGCCGCCGCACGCGCTGAACCTGGACGTGAAGCGCAACCGCGCAGGTCGGCGAACCCGCGAGCGTCACTCGGGCATGAATTGCCCACAACACGAGACGGCTGTGGGTGGACCGCCGGGTAGGCCCATGGCCAAGCCTAACCTAATTCCAAAAAGGTATTTATTAGGTCTTTTTAAGATCGTTTAGCTTTAGACCTCGGCAAGCGTTGCGCCCTACGCGCAGTGCTTTTTCGCCCCAGGCTGTCTGTGTTGAAGTCACCGCCTGGGGCTTGGTCAATTTCCTGATCTGCGGCGAGTCGCGTGCCCGCCACCAGAGTACGCATGCCCGGAGTTCCTGTGACGCTTCTTCAAACCCCTTTGGCAACTGCCCGGATCAATCCTGCTCATCGGCCTGCACACGTTGTCAGTGACGACGTGTGTGAAGGCGAGGTGGTGCTCGAACTGCGAGACGTGACCAAAGCCTATCTGCGCAAGGGCGCGCCCGCATTGCCTGCTGTCAGCCATGTCAACTTGAAAGTGCGCCGTGGCGAAGTTCTGTGTCTGATGGGAACCTCTGGAAGCGGCAAGTCCACGTTGCTGCGGCACATCAATCGTCTGATCGAGCCTTCCAGTGGTGAGGTCCTGATCGAAGGGCAGGCCATCAGCAGCTTGAGCCGCAAAGCCCTGCGCGAACTGCGATCGCAGCGCATCGGGATGGTGTTCCAGCATTTCGGCCTGCTGCCCCACCGTAGCGTGCTGGACAATGTCGCCTTGCCGCTTGAGCTGCGCGGCGAGTCTGAGCCAGTTCGACAGGCGGCGGCAGCTTCGCAGTTACGGGCTGTGGGCTTGGAAACGTGGGGTGAGCATTACCCGCATCAATTGTCAGGCGGTATGCAACAGCGCGTTGGCCTGGCGCGGGCATTGGTGACCGAGCCGGACATTCTACTGATGGATGAGCCCTTCAGTGCGCTGGACCCGACGATCCGGCGGGACCTGCAACGCCATTTCCTGGCGGTGGTGCGTGAGCGTGGCATCAGCACTTTGCTGGTCACCCACGATCCTGCTGAAGCGCTACGCCTGGCTGACCGCATTGCGGTGCTGCGCGGTGGCCGCCTGGTGCAACTGGGCACGCCCGAACAACTGTTGGAAGATCCAGCTGACGCCGAAGTGGCGGACTTTTTCCGCGATTGCAGCCCAACCCCTTCAGCGCTGCGCAGTGTCGAGCGCACAGACCTCGACGCACCCGACGCAAGCCCGCGCAAGCAGGTTGCCGACGCCGGCTTGAACGGTTTGCAAGCGCTGTTGCTAGGGCCTGCGGCGCTGGCAGCGCGCGGAAAAGGTGGGCTCTTCTGGCTGACCTTCGCAGCCGAGCTTGCTGCGCTGGCGATGCTCGGCCAAGGCATTGCCAGTCAGCAATGGCTGACGCTCATGGCGGCCGTCGGGGTGTTGGCGGCCAGCCGCTTTACTGCGCTCTCGCTGAGTCGCCACCCAGTGCGAGGCAGTGCATCGGCGTGGCACTTGCCGTTGCTGGTACTGCTGGTCAGCCAGGCATTGGTGCTGTGGCGGGTGGTTACGCCTGACACCACCCACGTTCTATTGCAGTTTCCGAGCAATCGCCAAGCCTTGCTGCTGGCGGCACAGAGCATCGACCACTTCATCGGCTGGTCGCAGTTGACGTTCGAGCGTGCCTTCGTGGGCGTGATCGTTGCAGTGCGCACCGTCATTGAAGGGATCGAAAACCTGTTGGGCTGGTTGCCCTGGCCGGTGTCGGCCTTGGCACTGGTGTTCCTGTCATGGCGCTCAGCAGGCTTGGCGCTGGCCCTGACCAGCAGTGCGGCGCTGCTCTACATCGGCTTGTTCGGTTTCTGGGAACGCACCATTGCGACGCTGGCCCTGGTCGGTTCTTCGGTGCTGATCGCCCTGATCATTGGCGTGCCAACCGGCATTGTGCTGGCCAAGCGACCGATCGTCCGCCGGCTGATGACACCCTTGCTGGATGTCATGCAGACGCTGCCGACGTTTGTGTACCTGATACCCGCTGTCGCGTTCTTCTCTGTCGGCAAGACCCCGGCGGTGATCGCCACCGTGATCTTTGCCCTGGCGCCGATGATTCGCCTGACATCGCTGGGTATCCAGGAGGTGCCCAAGGATGCCGTCGAAGCGGCAGTGGCGCATGGCGCCAGTCCTTGGCAAACGCTGATCAAAGTGCAACTGCCCCTGGCTCGCCGGTCGCTGTTGCTGGGGGTCAACCAGACCATCGTCATGAGCCTGTCCATGGTCGTGGTGGCCGCCCTGATTGGGGCGGGCGGTCTGGGTTATGACGTCATGACCGCGTTGCGCAACATCAAGGGCGGCGACGGCGTGCTGGCCGGGGTGGCGATCGTCCTGTGCGCCTTGATCCCTGATCGAATCATTCAATCGAGCTTGCGTAGGCAAGATCACCTGCACAACTGAACAGTGAGGCTACTCGTGAAGAAACACCTATTGCGCAACGTGGGCGCTGCCGTGTTGCTGGCCTGCGTAATCGGCCCCGGCACCGTCTTGGCCAAGGAAAAGATCGTCATCGGCGAGCAGAACTGGACAGGGGCTGTGGCCATTCAGTACATCCTCGGCGAGGTGATCAGCAGCCGCCTGGACGGTGATGTGTCTTATCTGGCAGGCGATGTCGCGGTGCTGTTGAGCGCCGCAGCGAAGGGCGATGGGTCGGTGGATGTGCTGACTGACATCTGGCTGCCCAATCAATCGGCTGCCTGGGCCCGGTATGTGACGGGCGGTACCCGTTCGTTGGTGCCGACCCTGCATCCCTACACAGGCGAGCAAGGGTTCTACATTCCCGGTTATCTGCAGGACCAGTACGGCGTCAAATCCATCTATGACCTGAAAAAACCGGAGGTGGCCAAGCTCTTCGAGCCCTTGGGCGGGGGCAAGGCTGAGCTGTTGGTCGGGCCGGCAGGTTGGGAGTCGACCTACATTGGCCAGATCAAGGCCAAGGATTATGGTTTTGCCGACAAGTTCGAGTCGATCTCCACAGAAGCGTCGGTGACCTACGCCAAACTGGCTTCAGCCTACAAGGCCCAGCGCGGGGTGGTGTTCTATGGCTATACGCCGGACTGGATCTTTTCGGCCTATGACCTGCGCCGCCTGGAAGAGCCGGCATTCGACGGTTACGCCCAGGACAACAAGCGAGGCGACCCTCTGTACAAGGCCGACGGCTGCTGGAAGTTCATCAGCCCTACCGTCGACCCGGACTGGCTGAGCAAGAGCCGGGTCACCTGCGCCTTCCCGGATGCCAAGGTCTATGTGATGGCGTCGGCCGCTTTGCACAAGCGCGCACCGAAGATTGCCGAGTTTCTGCGTAACGTCGCCATCGACCCGGCGCAGCTCAATGAACTGATCTTCAAGATCGAACAGGAAAAACAGCCGGCGGACGTTGTGGCCAAGGCCTGGGTGCGCGCGAACGGCGCCCTCATCGACCAATGGCTGGCCCCCTCGGCGCCTGAAGTGAGTGCAAACCCATGACCCCTCACTCGTTGCGGTTGCTCGACGGCGGTATGGGGCGCGAGTTGCAGCGCATCGGTGCACCCTTTCGGCAGCCTGAATGGTCAGCGCTCGCGCTGATCGAGGCGCCGCAGTTCGTGCTCAAGGCGCACCAGGCATTCATCGCGGCTGGCGCGCGAATCATCACCACCAACAGCTACGCGGTCGTGCCTTTTCACATCGGCGATGAACGCTTCGCGCAGCAAGGGCGCGCGCTGGCCGAGCGCGCGGGGCAGCTCGCTCGGCAGGCGGCGGCCGAGAGCCTTGAGCCGGTTACCGTGGCGGGTTCCCTGGCTCCGGCCCTGGGCTCGTACCGGCCGGACCTGTTCGCCCATCAGCGCTCGGTGGCGATTCACCGCGAGCTGATCGCCGGGTTGCAGGCCGAGGTCGACGTCTGGTTGGCGGAAACCATCAGTTCCATTGCAGAAGTACGCGCTGTTGTCGAGGCGCTGGATGCCCAGCCCAAGCCGTTGTGGCTGTCGTTCACGTTGCTCGATGACCTCGACGGGGCGCCGCGCCTGCGTTCGCTCGAGCCGGTTGCCGATGCAGTACAGGCGGCCGTCGAGTTGGGGGCACAGGTGGTGCTGTTCAACTGCAGCCAGCCCGAAGTGATGGCAGCGGCGCTGAGGGCTGCGGGCGCTGTTATCCAGCGCCTTGGGCACACCGTGGAACTGGGCGTGTACGCCAATGCCTTTGCGCCAGTTGGCGCGCAGGCCACCGCGAACAGCACACTGCTGGAGATCCGCCAGGACCTTGGCCCGCAGGCCTATCTGCACTGGGCACAATCATGGGTCGAGGCAGGCGCCAGTGTGGTGGGTGGCTGCTGTGGCATCGGCCCTGAACATATCGCCCAGTTGCATCTGCACTTGTTGCCGCCACAGCAGAGGCGCGGTCAATGACGAAGGCTCCCCGCACTGGAGAGATCGAGCAAGGCACCTTCGGTGCCGGCTGTTCCTGAGCCACCAACGCCGCATTCAGACCTTTGCCAGTGGTGCTCGACACGCCTGCTGGTTTGGCTCGACCGGCCCGGGGGCTGGCCGAGGTCATGGTGTTGCGCGTGCGCCAGGAACACAGCCTGCCGTGGTTGCCGGTGCCGCAGATGGAGGTGCAGGTGTACTAGTTCGTGGGCAAGAGGATCACGAAGTTCTTCTTCATGTCTTCGAGCACCGTCCATGTGCCCTTGGCACCCGGTTCGATGATGAACGTGTCGCCGGCGGCCAGTGACACCGGGGCGCAACCTTCAAGCTCGATGACGCAGCGTCCAGTCAGCACATGGCAGAACTCCCAGACTTTGTAATCGATGCGCCACGCGCCGGTTGTGGCTTCCCATTCTCCGGAAATACGACCTTGTGCTTCGTCGTGATAGTACTTGGACGTCAACGTGTGAGGGTCGCCTTGCACGACTTCTCCAAAAAACGGCAGGTCGCGTACCGGTTGGATATCCAGCTCGCGGAATACGGTGAGTGTCTTGTTCATGGTGTTTTCTCGAGCACGTTATGGGTTAGGGCGATACATCAAATAGGCGTCACCGCTCACGTTCAGCATCGGGTGAGCTACGATCTGGCAGGTTTTCACAACCCGGAAACCATGACGTTCGTAGAAGCGGCGCGCACCGTGGTTTTCTGCATAATCGATCAGGCAAAGCCCATTCAAACCAGCGGTCTCGGCGCGCTGCTGGGCGTGGCGAAGAAACTGCGCGCCCAGCCCCTGGCTGCGCCAGGCCTCGTCCAAGGCCAGGCTGGAGATGTACAAGGTGTCAGGTATTTCCATGTCGGCATAAGGCGCGAGTACCGGGTCGGTCTCCGCAGGCCTGTCTGCAGTCACGCGCAAGGCATAGCTGTGCATCATGCCGATCACGCGCCCTTCGTCCGTGGCCATCAGGCAGTTCTTGTAGGAGAAGTCGCCCTGTTCCCGGGCGTAGCGCGACGCTCCGACGCTCAGCAGTGCTTCCCCCGGTGCGGCAAGCTGGCTCCAGATGTAGTCAGCCATGCCCTCGGAGGTCAGTTGGAAGAAGCGCGCAATGTCGTGCGCGTCCGAGGCCTGAGCGGGCCTGAAGTCGATAGGCATGTGCAGTGTTTCCATGGAATCGGAGGGTTGGTTTTACCAGCTGGGCCGTTGACAGGGAGGCAGGGTAGGCGGTTTGAAGGGTACCCATCATGCTCTGGGCGAACATTGTCAGCACGGCGCGCGACGTTGCCGTCATGCTCGATTGCAGGTGGCGGTGAAAGGGTGCAGGCCTGGGGAGAATCGCGTCAATCTGCTTTTCACTGCAGCCCGATCGTTCATGATTGAGCCAGAAACGGCTGGCGCATGGGTCGTTTCGATCAGGGGTATCAGCGGTTTGGCGACTGGCGGCATAAACGGGACGCATCGATCAGATGCTCAAGCGTCTGCACCTGAGATTAGACGAACACGGTTTGATTGACCGTGCTGGATGATCGACTCAACCACGGTCGAGGCTGCTGATCACCTGATCACCTGATCACCTGATCGGATGCCGGTGACGGGCGAGGTGCAGGGTTACTCTCACCCCCATCAAACCAGCCCCCCAGTTGCACTGGCGCAAGGGCGGTCGTGTTGCAAGTCTCCATGGTGTCGATGTCTTGTCTTTTATGACGATGTTAGCGATGCATCCTGACTGTCAAGACCTTTCATCCACGTTGCAAAGATGCGTTGCAGGTGCCCCGTAGCGGCCAGTGGATAAAGACTCAGTCTGTGAGGTTCACTTGCCCAGCCTGGTCAAATTTCAACCGAGACGCTTCAACCTCGGGCAACTTGTCCAGCGTCCATTTATGCAGTTCGCGGAAAGGCTGCTGCAATGTTCGACCAAGTTGAGTGATCTCATACTGGACTGCCACAGGTGAAAACGAGATGACTTGGCGCGAGACCAGACCATTTCGTTCCAGCCGCCTCAGGCACTGTGTAAGTGCCTTCTGAGTGACGCCTTCAAGACGGCGTTTGATGGCGTTGAAACGATGCGGGCCGTCGTCAAGCACTGCCAGAACCATCATCGACCACTTATCTGCGATTTGGTCAAACAGCGCCCGGCTGGGACAGTCGGACGAGAAACATTGTGGCTTCAATTCCAGCATTCAAGTTTCCTCAAGTATACCTAGGCGACTCTAGGTGCCTAATTGACATTAGGTCTACAAAATATACTTATAGGGCTTCCGAAAGCAAATGGAGTCCATCCGATGGCAAATCCTGATACCAGCATTTTATTTCGTCCTTTTTCATTGCGGTCGCTTGAACTGAAGAACCGGATTGTCATGGCGCCGATGACCAGGCAGTTTTCGCCCGAGGGCATTCCTGGCGAACCAAGCGCAGCCTACTATCGGCGGCGGGCAGAGGGGCAGGTTGGGCTGATCCTCTCGGAAGGGACGGTCATCGACCGTCCGGCTTCACGTAATGGCCCCGGCATTCCCTTTTTCCACGGGGAAGCGGCTTTGGCGGGATGGAAGAACGTGATCGCTGCTGTTCACCGTGCGGGTGGCCGTATGGGACCGCAACTCTGGCACACCGGCGCGGTGCGTGATGTGAGCGGCTGGGAACCTGATGCGCCGGTCGAGAGCCCGTCCGGCCTCGATTCGCCAAACAATCCGCGTGGTGTCGCAATGAGCGAGGAGGCCATTGCAGACGCAGTGGCTGCGTTCGCCAACGCCGCGGCGGATGCTAAGCGCCTGGGCTTCGACACGGTCGAAATTCATGGGGCTCATGGCTATCTGATCGATCAGTTTTTCTGGGCAGGTACCAACCGGCGCACTGATCGTTACGGCGGACCGACAATCAAAGAGCGATCGCGCTTTGCCGCTGAGATCGTCTCTGCTGTGCGCCATGCAGTCGGGCCCGAATTCCCCATCATCATGCGCGTTAGCCAGTGGAAGCAGCAGGACTTCGCCGTGCGCCTCGCCCAGACCCCGGCGTTGATGGAAGAGTGGTTGCTGCCGCTGGTCGAGGCCGGTGTCGATGTTCTGCATTGCTCGCAGCGACGCTTCTGGGACCCTGAGTTTCCCGAGATCGACGGTGCGAACGGGCTGAACTGCGCGGGCTGGGCCAAGAAAGTGACTGGAGCCACGACCATAAGTGTCGGTTCCATAGGGCTGGATAACGACGTTACTCATGCGTTCGCCGGCAAGGGCTCAGCGCCTGCAAGCCTGGAACGCCTCATCGAGCGCATGGAGCGTGAGGAATTTGATCTGATCGCTGTCGGGCGTGTTCTGCTCAGTGACAAAGATTGGGTCGCCAAGGTGAAACAGGGTCATTACGCAGATCTGACCGGCTTCAATCCGGCATCGTTAGCCGAATTGGTCTGAGCCTGGCCGCCTGGGTGGTGAGGGTGCTGCTGCCCAGGGTCTGGTCGCAAGCGATCAGAAGACGAGCTTCCGATCTGGCACGGGTCATGCTGCGTACGCGTCGGGCCATGGCCAAGGCCATGGTGCGCGGGCGGCGCAGCTCGGTGATGGTGATGCTCCAGTTCGACTTGGCTGACGGGTTCATGCAGATGACGGGCAAGAGGTGGTTTTCAAAGCGCCACTAAATCCCCCAGATCAGTAGATGAACGTCAGGGACAGTTGGGCAAACTTGCAGGTCAATCCTTGTTTGGCCGCCTCTTCGAAGGTGCGCTCTTGGTTGGGCTGCAGTACCTCGATCGTTGCGGCTTTGGCTTTAAGCGCAGGAATGTGCTGCGCCCCATCGCGGCGCACGCCGTAGGCGATGTCGCGTGGCTTCTCAAGGTCGATGTCGGGGTCGGTGTCGATGGGGAAACGGCTTTCCTTCACAGGCTCTCAGGATCCCCAAAAAACATCTGAATCCGCGACCGCAACCACCGCTCCGCCGGATCGTTATCCTGCGCTCCACGCCACGCCATGTGCAGCTCATACCGCTCCATCGGCAACGGCAAGTCATCGGCGCGCAACCCGCCGGCGGCCGTCAGGACCTCGGCTGTATAGTCGGGCACCGTGGCAATGATGTCGGTGCCGGAGAGCAAACTGCCCAAGCCGTTGAACTGCGGCACGGCCAGTACCACCTGACGCTTGCGCCCCAGCCCCTCCAGCGCCTGGTCGATGATGCCGGACAAGTCCCCTGCAAATGACACCAGCGCATGCGGCCGGCTGCAGAAGTCATCCAGGCTGATCGCGCCGGGGATGCTGTCGGCGCGCAGCAGTTTGGGCATGCTGCGGCGCAGCAATTTGCGTTTGGCGTTGGCGGGCAGGTCGGCGGTGTAGCTCACGCCCACCGAAATTTCGCCTGAGGCGAGCAGGGTCGGCATCAGCAGGTAGTTGACCCGCCGTACCACCAACACGATGCCCGGCGCTTCGGCGCGGATGCGTTTGAGTAGCAATGGCAGCAGAGCGAACTCGGCGTCGTCTGACAACCCGATGCGAAACACCGCGTTGCTGGTGGCCGGGTCGAACTCGGCGGCGCGGCTGACCGCGGTGGAGATCGAGTCCAGCGCCGGCGAGAGCAGGGCGAAGATCTCCTGCGCGCGGGCCGAGGGCTCCATGGTGCGGCCGGTGCGCACGAACAACGGGTCGTCGAACAGGTTGCGCAGGCGCGACAGCGCGGCGCTGATGGCGGGTTGGCCGAGGAACAGTTTTTCCGCCGCGCGGGTCACGCTGCGTTCATACATCAGGGTCTCGAAGACGATCAACAGGTTGAGGTCTACGCGGCGCAGGTCGTTACGGTTCATGGGGCGGGTGCCTGGTGCCTGGGCGGGAGCAGGGTGAATCTTACGGGCAAAGGCTGTTACCCTGCACCGTTTTCCGGGCGAGTTAGGGCAAATTGCCACGAACCCAATCGATGGCAGGCATGTCGACTATTAATAGCCGCTGATGGTCTCAGCGCTGGCCCCCGGATACAGTCCGGTCATACGAGATTCACATAGCTGAGGTAGGCGATGTCCCGCATCATCCGATTCCACAAGTTCGGCGCCGCCGATGTGCTGCGCTGTGAGGAACGCCCTGAGCCGAGCCCGGCCAGCGGCGAGGTGCAGGTGCGTGTCGAGGCCATTGGTGTCAGCTGGTATGACGTGCTCTGGCGGCAGAACCTGGCGCCTTCGCAAGTGCGTCTGCCGTCCGGTATCGGCCATGAGATGGCTGGTGTGGTCAGCGCTGTGGGCGAGGGTGTCGAGGATCTGGTTGTGGGTGACCGGGTGGCGAGTTTCCCGGCCACCAGCCCGAATGATCACCCGGTCTATGGCGATGTCATCGTGCTGCCGCGCAGCGCCTTGACGCGCTACCCCGAAGTGCTGACGCCGATCGAGGCCAGCGTCCATTACACGCCCTTGTTGATCGCCTATTTCGCCTATATCGACCTGGCCCGCGCCAAGCCTGGCCAGACCGCACTGGTGACCGACGCCAGCCACTGTGCAGGCCCTGCCTTCGTGCAGTTGGGCAAGGCGCTGGGGCTCAAGGTGCTGGCTGCGACCAAAGAGCCCGATCAGCGCGAGTACCTGCTGAGCCTGGGCGCGGCGCAGGTCATCGTCACCGAAGAGCAGGACCTGCTGCTGCAGGTCGGCAAGTACACCGCCAACCGCGGCGTGGACATGGTGCTCGATGGCTTGGGCGGCCCACAGATGTCGCTGCTTGGCGATGTCTTGGCGCCGCGCGGTAGCCTGGTGCTGTATGGCTTGCAGGGTGGGAATCAGACGCCATTCCCGGCCTGCGCCGCGTTCAAGAAGAACATTCAGTTCCATTTGCACTGCGTGAGCAACTTCACCGGCAAGCCAGAACTGGGTATTGATCAGGATGTGTCGGCTTTGCAGCGCGCGCTGGACGACATCAACCGCTTCACCGCCGAGCGCCTGCTGACCCCACAGATCATCAAGGTCTATCCGTTCGATCAAGTGGTCGAGGCCCACCGGCACATGGATGCCTGCCCATGCGGCGGTCGCGTGGTACTCGCGATGGACCAGGTCGAGTGAGCGCGGCGGCGCGTGCTCCCTTGGGGCAGCACCCGCCCAGCGATGCCCCCGCTGAGTCTCTGAAGAAATATCCTACGCGGTAAAACAACTATTCCTACCGCGTTTAGGAATAAACCCTCATCGCTAAATCGGCACTGAATTATTACCGTCAACGGTAGGAAAGACTCCCTCGTGCCCAATCCGGCCACGCGGGGTCGGGTGTCTGTCGCCTGAGCGGCTCAGGGATGAGGAAAGTACGCGATGAGTGAAATGCATGATCACGCCATTGAATCCATTTTTCAGCAGGTGCTCGGGCGCCTTCACGAGCATTTCAGCCAGGCCCAGCGCGCCTCGCTGCAACTGCTGATCCAGCGGCTGCTGGTCGCGGCGGGCGGCATCGAGCGGATCGGCGATTTCCGCTTGTTGGTGCTGCATGGCAATGATCGGCTCAGTGCTCATTTGCTGGCATGCCTGCGTGCGGCGCAGCTGAGTATTGCCCAGCGCGCGTCACAGACCTTCGGCTTGCGGGTTCTGGTGTTGCGCCAGCCAGGGATGAGCGCGGTCGAGTTGGCGCGCCATGCGCAGTGTTTCGATGCCTTGTTTCTGCACAACGATCCCCGCGTGGAACTGTTCATCGCCGACCCCGCTGGCTTGCGGCCATTCGAAGCGCGGCCGGGCCATGCCGAACCACCGCACGTGCTCGCCAAGGACGCCTGGCTGCTGTTCGGTCACGTGTTGGAAGGCGACGTGGAGGGGTTGGTGGGCAGTCGCATGTGGCTGCAGATGGCCCGCGCCTGCACATCGGCGCTGACGTGCGAAGAAGGCATGAGTGCACTGGTCACCGCCGTACCTGCGGCCCAGCGGCGCCGTTTGCTGGCCTGGAGTCGACGCTGTCTGCGCCTGGCCGAGCCCGGTCGGCCCGCTTCCTTGCAGTGCGCCAGCACTGTGATCAAGGCCATGGCGCGTCTGCAGGCGCGCATGGCCCAGTTACCCAGCGGGCCTTGCGTGCTGCCGCCTCGCAGTGCGCCGTACAGTGACGCGTGCGGCTTGCAGGTGCTCGGCCTGGACGAGTTGTTGCAGCACATTGGCCAGCGGGACCGTCTGGAGGGCATGCTCAGCAGTGCCTCAGGCTGTACAGTGCCCAAAGCCGGGCTTGAGGCCTGGAACGACCGGCCGCTTGTCGCTCACTTGCGTGGTCTGCAAGCCCAGTACATACGTATTGCCAGCGACCGGGAAGGCGTGCATTCGGCACCCGGGCACACGGCTCAAGCGTTGCAAGGCACGTCGCAGGCGGTGCGCCTCGTGGCTCAAGAGCGTCTGCTGCGCGGCTATGGTCTGGGTGAGGAGCAACTGGCCTGCCTGCTGTTCGCCCCGTTCATAGCGCGCGGCGTGCGGCTCGAAGCGTGGCTGCGGCGTTGCCATCCCAACATGCGTGTGGCACTGCCGTATGTGCACAACGCACTACAGGGGCGTCCGTGCCCTGAGGCGGTGGTGCGCTGGTTGGTGAGTGTCAGCGGATTGTCGCTGGCGCAGATGCAGGGTTTGTATGGCTTGCGGCTGGATGATCGTACGCTCTGCCTGCCTCGCTATCTGGCGCGGCGAGATGCCGGCCTGCGCCTGCTACGCCAGTGCAAAACTTTTCAAGAATCGAACATGGATCGCCCGGCCCCTCCAGTATCGTAAACTGCCGTAGGATTGTTCTACAGCGAGCGGGCGAATTTTTCCTGATCTGCGTGCTCCAAAGAGCGAGTTCGGTGCTGGGAACGGACGTCAGCGTATTCACAAGTCGCAATACAATTCCCCTGTTTTCAACAACTTGAAGGGCTGCGCGCGGCTCGGGTCGGGCCCATACTAGCGGCGCGTCACAGGTGCCCGATGCGGCATTTCACCCTTGACAGAATGCGGCCCTGTCGTGCTCGCAGGTTCAACGCAGCGTAGGTAACTCCATGATCTGGTTTTTGGAAGGGCAGGCGTCTCAGCGCGACATCCTGCTGGGTGCTCGCGAGGCACTGCCGGCACACATTCGTATAACGGCCTCGCATCGATCGGACCGGCCTGAAATCACGGGCCTCGCTGACATCGCACTGCAAGAACCAGCTGACTCTGACGAGCGTATCCCGTGGGTCATCCACACAGCCGTCGCACGCGGCGTCCAGGTCGTGGTCGCCGGTCGTCTGGGCGCACTTTATGAAGCGCACCGCGCCGACTTCAACGCCGCCGGCCTGACCCTGGTCACCGGCGGCCTGAGCCCGCACACCTTCGCTTGCGTCGACGACAAGGCCACGTTCACTGCCATGGCCCACGCCGCTGGGCTGGCTTGCATTCCCGCCACTACCGTCACCAGCTCGGAGCAGCTGCAGGCCGCTTATCAGGCCTGCCGTGCCAGCGGCGAGGTGTGCGTCAAACCGGTGGTGGGCATCTACGGGCAGGGGTTCTGGCGGCTGCGAGAAGGTCTTGACCCGTATCGCTGCTTCGCCAACCCTGACGCGCGCGAAGTCGACTTCGCCACCTACTTGCGCGCCTATGCCGCCCAGCCCGAGCGCGAGCCGTTGCTGGTCATGCCGTACCTGCCGGGCCCTGAGTGTTCGGTCGACATGGTCTGCGAGGCGGGCAGGGTGGTGGCCTATGTTGGCCGGCGCAAGTCCGGCGCACACCAGCGATTCGAGCGCGATACCGCTGCCACTGGATTAGCGATCGCCGCTGCAGAGCATTTCCACTGCGATGGCATCGTGAATGTCCAGACCCGCGACGACATCGATGGCCAGCCGCGACTTCTGGAGATCAATCCACGCTACTCTGGCGGAATCGGCTATACCCGCATGACCGGTATCAACCTGGCGGGCATTTTTGCGACCCGCCGACTCGGCCTGCCAGAACCTGCTGGCCACTGGATCGACGCAGTGCGG
This sequence comes from Pseudomonas gebzensis, assembly GCF_034427815.1. Taxonomy (NCBI): domain Bacteria; kingdom Pseudomonadati; phylum Pseudomonadota; class Gammaproteobacteria; order Pseudomonadales; family Pseudomonadaceae; genus Pseudomonas; species Pseudomonas gebzensis. The sequence continues at coordinate 38,126 of NZ_JAXQNS010000006.1, read as the reverse complement.
GTCAAACCCATCACCGTCGCCGTCCTGGCCCAGGGCTGAAGTGCCTATGCTGCCGAAGCCTGCTGCGCAATCCCGCCACTCTGCGGTGGGTCACTCATGGAGCGAGACATGCTGACACCCGGCGCGAACACCGCTATTGGCTCCAGCACCCCTGCATGGACCCTCACCTCATCCGTGGCCGACGCCTTTGGCGCTATTGCCGCCGTTGCCCTGCTGCCAGTGAATGAGCGCCGCGCGCCCACCGGTCCTGCCGCGCTATTGCATGTCGAACAATCTGCATGGATGACCTGGAGTGGCGACCCCGCCCAGGTCGGCTGCACGCTGCGCCTGGGCCACCTCCCTGAGGGCAGCGACCGTGTACTGCTGCTGGTCTATCGCTACGCCAATCTGGGCCCTGTCAGCGCCCTGGGATCGTTAACGCTGCGCATCGACCAGACCATCCACTACACGCTGGATGTCAGCGGGCAGGGCGAAAGCGCCTTGATCCTGGGCGAGTTCTACCTAAGGGCCGGGCAGTGGAAGTTTCGCGCCTTGGCCGAAGGTTCGGCTTATGGGCTGGCTGCGTTTGGCCGGCGCCTGGACATCGAGCTCGATGAAAACCATCCTGAACGACCGGGCGGGCGTGGCAGCGCGGGGGACACCACTGCGGCCTACGCGACCGGCACCGGCTTTGCGGTGTCTGGCAACACGCTGCTCACCTGCGCTCATGTCATCGAGGGCATGCAGGCGATTGAGATCCAGGCCTTCAGTGGCCGTCATCGGGCTGAGCCGGTAATGGTCGACACCACCAACGACATCGCGCTACTGCGTGTGGATGCCGCAGTGCTGCAGCCGGTCCAGGTTGCTGCAAGCGGCGGCTGCGCCCTGGGCGATCCCGTCACTGCCGTGGGGTTCCCCCTGGCAGGCTTCGCAGGAGGTGGGGCGCATGTAACCCAAGGCGGCGTCTCGGCGCTGTTCGGTCTGCGTAATGACGCCACCTTATTGCAGTTCACTGCCGCTATTCAGCCCGGTTCCAGCGGAAGTCCGCTGTTCGATGCCAGGGGCGCGGTAGTCGGCATGGTGACGTCTACCGTGCCTGATGCGCAAAACATGAATTTCGCGGTAAAGGCGCAAGTGCTCGCCGCCTTTCTCGAGGCGTGTCACGTGCCGGTCAGCGTGCCGGAGCCCGGAGCGCTCAAGAGCCCCGCCGAGATCGCCCGCGCCGCACAACCTTCGCTTTGGAAAATTGAGGCGCGCCGCTGATGCGGCGCCCAGGCTTATGACGACGTTCGATGGACGCCGTCCACACAGGAAACACAGTGCAGTGAACCAGCAACCTATCCGGCTTAGCGCGGCCTTGACCCGTGGCGTGCTTGACGTCGATGTGCACGGCAGCCGTGTCGCGGCGCAGGCGCTCTTCGGATTTGCCGAGCGGCGCAACCCCAAGCGAGCATTTCTGTTCGTCTCGAAGGTGTTGGGCAAGCACATTCCGGTCAAACCGTCGGTGATGGAAGACACGTACCAGGCGCTCGCGGCGCAGATTCCTGCGGACCTGCCAGGCCCGGTGCTGCTGATCGGCATGGCCGAAACGGCGGTTGGGCTGGGCGCCGGGGTACACCGGGTGTACAGCGCCGACCGTGCAGACTCGATGTACCTGGTCAGCACACGGCACCCCGTCAGTGAGCATCTTTTCACGCGTTTTGAAGAAGAACACAGCCACGCCAGCGCTCACCTTGTCCATGAGCCAGTCGACCCGGTGTTGTCTGCGCGCCTGCGCAGCGCGCGCTCCCTGGTGATGATCGATGATGAAGCATCCACCGGGCGCACGTTCGTCAACCTGCATCGCGCCTTGGTCGCAGCGGGGGTGGATCAGCTCGAGCGGGTGGTCACCTGCGTGCTCACCGACTGGTCGAGTGGAGCGCTGAGCGCTGACCTGGGCGCCTCGGTCGAGCAGGTCTCGTTGCTCAGCGGCGCCTACGCATTCACCGAAAATCCTGAAGCAGCGCTACCGCAGATGCCCGAAACCGGCACGGTGGCCATCGGCGAATGGCCGCTGGACCCGGCCAATGACTGGGGCCGTCTGGGCACCTGTGGTGTTCGGGATACGCTTGGCAGCGGCGTAACGGTCACCCCTGGCGAGCGCGTGCTGGTGCTGGGCACCGGTGAGTTCGTGTGGAAGCCGTTCCTGCTCGCCGAGCGGCTGGAACGTGCGGGTGCCGAGGTGTATTTCAGCTCCACCACGCGTTCGCCGATCGCACTCGGACATTGCATCGAGCATGCTTTGAGTTTTTCCGACAACTATGGTTTGGGCATCGTCAATTTCCTTTATAACGTCGCGCCCGGGCAATTCGACCGTGTGCTGATCTGCAGCGAAACCGATGCCCAGGCGGTACCACGCACGCTGATTGACGCACTGAACGCAGAGGTCCTCGTCGATGGCCAATGAACGCCCCCTGGTACTGGTCGACTTGGACGACACACTGTTCCAGACCGCACGCAAGATGCCCGCCAATACCGCTCGCCATCCTGCCTCGTACGACGTCGACGGCGGCGTGAGCGGCTACCAGAGCGCTGTGCAGAAGGCGCTGCTTGACTGGTTGCTGGCCACCGCTGACGTGGTACCCGTGACCGCCCGCAGCGCCGAAGCCTTCAGTCGAGTACGGCTGGGGTTCACTCGCGGAGCGGTCTGCGCCCATGGCGGCCTGATTCTCGATCCTGAGGGTGGCGTCGACAAGGACTGGCATGCCCTGATGGGCGAGGTGCTTGCTCCGTTCCATGAACGCTTGCCAGAGCTGTGCGAGACCGCCCTGGGCCTGGCCGACACGCTCGGTGTGTCGTTGCGGGGGTGGGTGGTGGAGGAGGCCGACCAGCGCCACTACGTGGTCATCAAGCACAACAGCGGCAGTGATCACGATCTGCAACGGGTGCTTGAGGCCTTGCAAACGCAGGGGCTGCTGACCGACCTGCACAGTCACCGCAACGGCAACAACCTGGCGCTGTTGCCGGTCGGCTTGTGCAAGCGCGCAGCGGTGCAGCATTACCTGGCCCGCGACCGTCGGCAGCATGGCGAGCGGCTGGTGCTTGGGTTTGGCGACAGTATCACCGACCTCGGCTTCATGAATCTGTGCGATTTCTGGGCCACGCCATCGCGCAGCCAACTGGCGGCAGTGGTGCAGGAGCATGCCGATGATTGACCTCGAACTCGCTGCAAGCACCGTCGGCAGTGGCAGTTACCTGCCCGATGACGTGCATTTTCTGCTGCGTCCGGTCGATCTGGCCTTGACTGACGTGCTTGAAAAGGAACGTCTGATCCAGACCCAGCAGAAGCACTATTCAGAAATGATCAGCGCCGAGCATGCGCCGTCATCCACCCACATGGCGCTGTTCGAGCGCAGCCTGCGGCAGAACGGCCTGCGTATGGCGGCCGATGTGCAATCGCTGGCGCTGTCGCTGGCCGAGCAATACGCAGCGGGCACGATCGTGCTGGTGTCTTTTGTCCGGGCCGGGCTGCCGCTGGGCGTGTTGCTGCGCCGGGCCTTGCTCGGGTTGGGCCGCGATGCTTGCCACTACGGCATCAGTATCGTGCGCGACCGCGGTATCGATACCGCGGCGCTCGAAGCAATCATCCGCGCCCATGGCGCACAGAACATCGTCTTCGTCGATGGCTGGACCGGCAAGGGGGCCATTGCCGGAGAATTGGCGCGTTGCCTGGGTCATGATCCGCGCTTTCCCGACGGCCCGCGCATGGTGGTGCTGGCCGACCCTTGCGCACGCGCCTGGCTGGCGGCCTCTGCGGAAGACTGGATCATTCCTTCGGGCATCCTGGGCGCGACGGTCTCGGGCCTGGTTTCACGCTCCATCTGGCCGGCCGATGGCGGTCTGCATGGTTGCGTGGTGTATGACGCGCTGGGTCCGCACGATGTTACCCGCAGCTTCATCGACCGCATCGAGGCCGCACGCGCCGGCGTGGCCGTTGAACCTGCCAAGCCGTGGACGCCTGCTCAAGCGGCGCAATTGCAGGAACAGGCGATGCAGGTTGTGCAACGTCTGTCGAGCCGCTTCGACATCAGCAACCTGAACCGTATCAAGCCCGGAATCGCCGAAGCCACTCGCGCTGTCCTGCGCCGCGTGCCCGACCAGGTGCTGGTGCGCGACCGCGATGATGCCGACGTACAACTGCTGATCCATCTCACCGACCGCGCGGGCATCGAGGTGCAGGCTGTAGGTGATGAACTTGGCCCCTATCGCGCGGTCACCATAATTCGGGGGGTCAGTTGATGGGAAAGATTTCACCGTTTGCCTTGGGTGCCACTTTGTACATGCCGGCGACTCGGCCAGACATCCTCGATGTCATGCAGGGCACGAAGCTGTCAGGTTTGCGTTCGATGGTGATCTGTCTGGAAGACGCCGTCGCTGCCGCCGACGTGGAACATGCGCTGGACGCGCTGCGCACGGTGCTCGGCCAGGCCAGATCGGGTGCCGGCGATGCCAGCACCTCTAGCGGACCGTTGGTGTTCGTTCGCCCGCGAGACGCGCAGATGGCCGCCTATCTCAATGACTGGGCCAACATCACCTGCGTCGATGGCTTCGTCTTGCCAAAACTGTCGATGGCCAACCTCAGCCAATGGGCCGGGGCGGTGTCCAACCCTGACCTGCTGCTGATGCCCACGCTGGAAACCCGCGAAGTGTTCCACTCCAGCGCCATGTCGGACCTGGGCTGCGCGATGCATGAGGCGCTCGGTGAGCGGGTGCTGGCCTTGCGCATCGGTGGCAATGACCTCATGAGCTGCCTGGGCCTGCGTCGCAACCCGGCCACCACGCTGTACCAGACCCCCATGGGTTACGTGATCCCGATGCTGGCAGGGGTGCTGGGCGCGCAGGGGTTCGCGCTGACCGGGCCTGTGTTCGAGCAGTTGGCCACTCCGCAGCTGCTCGCCGAAGAGTTGCAGCTGGACATCGCCCATGGTCTGGTGGGCAAGACCGCGATTCACCCCTCGCAGATTGCGCCGATCAATGAAGGCTTTCGCGTGTCCATCGAGGACCTCAACTGCGCGCGCATGATCCTCAATGACACCGCTCCGGCGGTGTTCAGACACAACGATGCAATGCTCGAACCGGCCACCCACCACAGTTGGGCGGTGAATATCCTTGAGCGGGCCAAATGGCACGGCGTGAAGCCTGCCGATGGCGCGATTGCAGAACCCGTACGACTAGCGGAGGTCGCTCGATGACCCAGGAAATGATGGAGACGGGCCCTGCAGGCGCAGACGTACTGTCAGTGTTCGACTTCGATGGCACCTTGACCCATCGCGACAGCTTCTTACCGTTTCTGCTCTACGCCTTCGGCAAGCGCGCCTTTGCGGCGCGCGCCTTTCGCATGCTGCCCGACTGTTTCCGTTACCTCGGCAAAGGTCTGAGCCGTGATGAGCTCAAAGCCATCCTGATCGCCACCTTCCTGACCGGTGTGGAAGAGCAGTGGGTGCAGCGCAAGGCTGGCGAGTTTCGTGCGGCGTATTGGAAACGCCTGATGCGCCCGGCGGGGGTGCGCTCGGTCGCTGCGGAAGTGGCCAGTGGCGCGCATGTCACGATTTGTTCAGCGTCGCCCCGTATCGTGCTCAAACCCTTCGCCGAGCACTTGGGCATCAAGCTGATCGCCACCGAGCTGGAGGTGGTCGATGGCCGCCTGACGGGCGCCATCAGTGGCAACAATTGCCGCTGCGAGGCCAAGGTATTGCGCCTTGAGGCCGTCTATGGCGCCCTCGACCAGTATCGCCTGCGCGCCTGGGGTGACACCCGTGGCGACCATGAATTGCTGGCCGCGGCGCAGGAGCCGCACTGGCGGCACTTCCATCCGCGCTGGCAGCGCGGCCGGCTGAACATCCAGCGCATCGGCCCCAAGCTGCAAAAAGGCGAGATGTTGAACAACCCGGTAACCGGCAGCGGGCGCGCACAACAGCAGCATGACGACCAACAAGGAGCGTAACCATGGCACTCACCCTCTCGAAGAATCAGACCATTTCCCTGGAGAAGACCGCAGGCAGTGGCTTGTCCAAAGTCACTCTCGGCCTTGGTTGGGATCCGGTCAAAGCCGGTTTCCTGGGCAAGCTGTTTGGTGGCGGCGCCGGTATCGACCTGGATGCCTCGTGCATTCTGTTCGATGCCAACTTGAAGTCGATGGACGTCGTGTGGTTCCGCCAGCTCACATCCCGTGATGGCTCGGTGGTGCACAATGGTGACAACCGCACGGGTGAAGGCGAGGGTGACGACGAGTCGATCGAAGTCGATCTCCTCAGCCTGCCCGCTGCTGTGACCCACCTGGTGTTCACCGTCAACTCCTTCACCGGAGAAAACTTCGAGCGGGTGCAGAACGCCTACTGCCGCATCATCAACTCGGCCAACAAAACCGAACTGGCCCGTTTCAACCTGTCGCAGCAAGGCGCACACACCGGCATCGTCATGGCACGCTTGTCGCGCGGGGCCTCAGGCTGGGAATTCCATACCATCGGCTCTACCGCCAGCGGCCGTACGGTCGACGACCTGGTCGGTCTCGCGGCCCAGGCGGTGCGCGCATGACCGCGCTGACCCCCGGCGCCAATGCCGCGCTCGCGACCGGCATGACCCGAGTGGAAGTGATGTATTCGGCCATCCCTGGGGCCGATATCGACGTTTCCGCCTTTGCCCTTGCGGCCACTGGCAAGGTACGCAGCGACGACGACATGTGCTTCTACGGCCAGCCCTCGGTTCTGGCCGGCGCGGTCCAGCTGGCTGAAAGCGCTGCAGGGCGCGCGGTGTTTGCGATTGACCTGAGCAAGCTGGACGCTGCCATCGAAAAGATCGCACTGACCGCCACCATTCATGAAAACAAGGCGACCTTCGCCCGTGTGGCCAACCTCGGGGTCACCTTGTCCGGGGGGCTCGAAGCGCAGATTCCAACGGCGGGAATGAACGAAACCGCGCTGATTCTTGGCGAACTCTACCGCCGCCAGGGCGCATGGAAGTTCCGCTGCGTGGGCCAGGGTTTTGCCGGTGGACTGGCGCCGTTGGCGACCCATTTCGGCGTCGATGTTGCGGCGCCCGAGCCCGCTTCCAGCTCCACGCCGACGCCGCCGGTACCGACCCCGGCACCCGCCGCGCCACCGGTGCCCAAGCCTAGCGTCAGCCTGAGCAAGATCACCCTGGACAAAACCCGCAGCTCCATCAGCCTGGACAAGAAGGCCGGCGGCTTCGGCGAGATACGTGTCAACCTCAACTGGAACAAGGGCAAGAGCGGTTTCTTCGGCCGCAGCAAGTCCATCGACCTGGATGTGGGTTGCCTGTTCGAGTTGCAGAATGGCGCCAAGGGTGTGGTACAGGCGCTGGGTAATGCGTTCGGCTCGCTGCACGGCGAACCGTACGTGCAGTTGATGGGCGACGACCGCACCGGCTCCGTGTCCGGTGGTGAATGGCTGCACATCAATGGCGATCGCTGGAGCGAGGTGCGGCGCATTCTGGTCTATGCCTTCATCTACGAAGGCGCGCCGAACTGGACCGAAACTGACGGCGTGGTCACTATCTTCGTCCCTGGCCAGCCAGAAATCGAAGTGCGCCTGAACGAAGAGGGCGGGCGCCTCGGTTGCTGCGCCATCGCCTTGTTGGAGAATGACGGGGGATCGGTCAAGGTCACGCGGCGGGTCGATTTCCACCGCTCGCAAGAACCGATGGACAAGGCCTATAACTGGGGCATGCGCTGGAGCGCGGGCTCGAAGTAAGCACATTTTTCGCGGGCCTGGTCCCGTATGTCGAGGTGACACCCATGCTGGCATGGCTTAAAACCAACGCGGCTAAAGCCCGCGAATCCCTGACCACCGAAGTGGCCAAGCACAAGAACCGCAAGTTCATGGAGGCGGTCTCCAATGCCAGTGCCATGGTCGCTCTGGCGAGCAACGGCGCAGGGCCTGAAGAAAAGCAGAAGATGGTCGCGTTTCTGAACAATTCACCCGAACTCAAGGTATTCAGCCTGACCGACGTGCTGGCCGTGTTCAACGATGCGGTGGCCAAGCTCGAGTTCGATCAGCACATTGGTCAGGCAGAAGCGTTGAAGGTCATCGGCCGTATCAAGGACAACGAAAGTGCAGCGCGCCTGCTGGTGCGAGTGACCTGCGCAATCGGTGCATCGGACGGTGATTTCGACGAGAAGGAAAAGGCGGCTTGCCGCCAGATTTGCATGGAGCTGGGTTTGAACCCGGCTGATTTCGAACTCTAAGGTAAACAACTGTGGAAGCTACCCATATCGGTTTTCCCCCGCTGACCATGGCGGTCTTCATCGGCATCGCGGTTGGCGCGCTGCTGCTGGACATGGTCACGCACCGTGGTGACAAGCAGATCACCCTGATGAATGCGTCGGTGTGGTCGATATTCTGGATCGCCATTTCGCTGGCCTTCGCCGGCTTCCTCTACATCCACCATGGCGCCCAGGTGGCCAGCCTGTTCGTCACCGGCTACGCGCTGGAGAAAGTGCTCAGCGTCGACAACCTCTTCGTCTTCATGGCCATTTTCGCCTGGTTCAAGGTGCCCGATGGCTTGCGCCATCGCATTCTGTACTGGGGCATCATCGGCGCCATCGTGTTCCGCGGCGTGTTCGTGGCCATCGGTACCGGCCTGCTGGCGTTCGGCCCGTGGGTGGAGGTGGTGTTCGCGATCATCGTGGCCTGGACCGCGATCATGATGCTGCGAAGCGGCGGGGACGACGAAGAAGAAGAGGATTACTCCAAACACATTGCCTACCGCTTCGCCAAGATGCTTTTCCCGGTCTGGCCCAAGCTGCACGGCAACCACTTCTTCGTGCGTCGCAAGGAGCTCGAAGCCGAGGTGCTCAAGCCTGAAAACAAGGGCATGAGCCTGGCAGCCAAGGGCGGCCTGTTCGCCACGCCGCTGTTCCTCTGCCTGGTGGTGGTGGAAGTGTCCGACGTACTGTTCGCTTTCGACTCCGTGCCAGCGGTGATCGCCGTGAGCCGTGAGCCGTTGATCGTCTACTCGGCCATGTTGTTCGCCATTCTCGGCCTGCGGACCATGTACTTCGTGCTCGAAGCCCTCAAGCGCTACCTGGTGCACCTGGAGAAGGCCGTCATCGCCCTGCTGTTCTTCATTGCCCTGAAGCTGGCGCTCAACGCGACCGACCACATGTTCCACCATGGCTACACCATCGATCCAAATACCAGCCTGCTCATCGTCATGGTGACGCTGGTCATCGGTATCGTTGCCAGTGTGATCTTCCCTGCAAAGGACGACGCACCGGCCGAAACCAAGTGAAACCTCGGTAAAACCACAAGGAGTTAGTCCAATGGCACTCAGCCTTTCCAAAGGTGGCAACCTCAGCCTGACCAAGACCGATCCTTCCCTGACCCGGATCATCGTGGGCCTGGGTTGGGATCCGCGCGCGACCGATGGCACCGAGTTCGACCTCGATGCCAGCGCTTTTCTGCTCAAGGGCGACGGCAAGGTCCGCAGTGAAGCCGACTTCATCTTCTACAACCAGCTCAAGAGCACCGACGGGTCGGTCGAGCACACCGGCGACAACCGCACCGGCGCCGGCGATGGCGATGACGAAGTGATCAAGGTCGACTTGAGCCGCGTTCCCGCCGACGTCGACAAAGTGGTGTTTACCGTCACCATCCACGACGCCGAAGCGCGCAAGCAGAGCTTCGGCCAGGTCGGCGGTGCGTTCATCCGCATCGTCAACGAGACCAACGGTAATGAAGTGGTGCGCTACGACCTGGCCGAAGACGCCTCTACCGAAACCGCGATGATCTTCGCCGAGCTGTACCGCAACAGCGGCGAGTGGAAATTCCGCGCGGTCGGCCAAGGTTATGCTGGCGGCCTGAAGGCTGTAGCGACCAGCTTCGGTCTGGCGTTCTGATCCCTTACTTTTCTACAAGGAACACACTCCATGGCAGTTAGCCTGAGCAAAGGCGGTAACGTCTCGCTGTCCAAAGAGGCCCCCGGCCTTTCCGAGATCACGGTCGGCCTGGGTTGGGACGCTCGCGTCACCGACGGCGCTGAGTTCGACCTCGACGCCTCGGTGTTCGTAGTGGGTGAAAGCGGCAAGGTGCTCGATGACACCGGCTTCATCTTCTACAACAACAAGACGTCGGCCGACGGCTCCATCGAACACCTGGGCGATAACCGCTCGGGCCAGGGCGATGGCGATGACGAGCAGGTCAACGTCAAGTTGACTGGCTTGGCACAGGCCGTGAAGAAGCTGGTCTTCGCCGTCACCATTCACGATGCCGAAACACGCAAGCAGAGCTTCGGTCAGGTGGGCAACGCGTACATCCGCGTGGTCAACAAGGCTGACGGCAAGGAGCTGGCGCGCTACGACCTGAGCGAAGACGCATCTACGGAAACCGCGATGATCTTTGGTGAGCTGTACCGTCATAACGACGAGTTCAAGTTCAAGGCCATCGGCCAAGGCTTTGCCGGTGGCTTGAAGCCGCTGGCCGAAGCCCATGGTGTGAGCATCGGCTAAGGCTTGATGCAATGAAAAAACCCCTGCTTGCAGGGGTTTTTTTTGTTCAAGCAATAATGCCTTGTGCTTTCGCTTCGCGCAGCCAGCTGGGGAATTCCTCCATCAGCCGGTCGTACAGCTCTTCCTCAGACAGATCGTGCAGATCGTCCACGGCGAAGAAACTGCAGTTGTCGACTACCCGACCGTCCATGTCATCGAGTTTTTCCAGGATGCCGTAGCTCGATCCTCCCAGGCCGACAAACTGCCAGAAGAAGGGTTGGCTGGAGGCTTCCAGCATCAGGCGCGTGATGGCGCGGTTTTCATGCACGCCGCCGTCGCTGACAAACAGAATGTACACCGGGGTTTTGTCGCCCGCCTGGCGGTAATAGTCCATCACCAGACGCATGGCCTTGGGCTCGTCATTCACCCGTGCACCCACACTCCACTTGCGCCAGCCGTCCTGGTCGGTGGCGATGTAGTCCTGGTAGTTGTGAAGGGTTGCGGCCGAGAGCTGCACGGGCTTGGCACCGAAGGCGAAGACGTCGAGGTCACCGTCGTCATCGAACGCCACTGCCAACGGGATCAATCGGTTCAGCACCTCCTGCACACGGCCCTTGCTGTACTGGCCATTCATCGAGCCGGAGGCGTCGAGCACCACTGCGACTTTGGCCCGCACTTGCGTGAGGTTGTTCTTCTCCAGGCTGATCTGGGCTTTTTTGGCCAGGCTGATCAGCGCCGGAGCGGCGGCGGCCACTTTTTTCTCCAGCGACACGGTTGCGGTCAGCGTAGAAGGAGCAGGTGCAGGCTCGTCCAGTACCTCACCGCCAAAGTGGCGAACCAGCGCCTCCAGACCCTCGCCAAAACCTTGCAGGTTGGCCAGCAGGCGCCATTCGCCGCCTTTGCGATAGAGGTCAGCCACCATGATGGCTTTCTCGACGCTGAAGGTGCCCGGGCCGAAGGTGCACGTGGCCGCGCTAGGCTGACCCGGCGCCTCGACGTTGAAGCGGCCTGAGCTGATGCTGTTCATGGCACCGTCGCCGTCGATGGCGGCTGTGAACACCAGCCGATCGATACTACCGGGCAGCGCCGCCAGGTTGATGTCGAACTGGCCCGGACCGCGCAGGCGAATGGCATCGCCCGGCGCGCTGGGCTGGTTGAAGAACACCATGAAACGGTCATCGGAAAGCCTGCCCTGGCTGTCGAGGCCGAAGCAGGCGAAGTCGATCTCATGGCGCGAATCAATGCTCACGGTGACGCTCAGGCGCTCGGCAAGGCCGAGGGTGGACAGCGGCAGGCGCTGGCCTTGAGTGAGTTGCATGCAATGTCCTTGTTAAGGCTGGAAACAGGGCAGGGTGGTGGCCGGCCCTGTGCGCAGGCGACGCAGCGCAAGGGCCGGCAAGCACAGCGCTCAGCGTTGCGGCGAGCTGGGCGCCAGTGGCCGATGGCGACGACGCAGTCGGTTGCGCACCGCCAAGGTGATGGACAACACGATCAGCAACGCGATCGTGAAGAACAAGGTGTTGAACAGTGGGAACGGCGCGCTGGGGCTGCTGGTGGCCTGGACATTGGTGATGTTGGGGAACATCGAGAACATCTGTACGCGCCAGCCGTAATAGCGGATCACCACGAGCTGGTTGGCGTCGCGCGAGTAGTCTTGCGCCATGGCCTGCAGGTCGGCGCTGTCGAACTTGAAGTACCACGGGAAGCCCCAGCGGGTGTCTTCATTGCGATACACGGCCACCTCGCGTGCGGCATCGTTGCTGACGGTATTGATGAAGTACACGTCGCGAGTTGGCCCATCGGCCGGGTTCTCGGCGTTGATCACGCCGTCGGCATCCATGCGCTTGACCTCGACCCCAGTCACACGAACCACTTCGTGCCGCGGAAGGTAATAGTGCAAGCTCAGGGCAACTGCCGCGAGCACGATCAGGCATAGCACCGCGATCAAACGTTTCAACCAAGGCATCGGGACATCACTCTGCTGGAAATGGGCGAATATGCAGGGGAAACGATAGCGGGTGTGACGCGAGAATGTTGCAAAATCCTTCAAGGCGCCGGCGGCTCGGATGCGCGTGCTGTGCAGCAGTGAACCCAGGCAAGGAGTGACCCCATGGCAAGACGATTGCCCCTCGGCCTATGCGCACTGTTAAGCGTTGGCCCAGTGCTGGCCGACACCTCGGACACCGGCGAGCGCATGTCCCGTGCAGAGCAGTTGAAGGTATTCGGTGCAGCAGGCTTCAGCGATCAACCCACAGACTGCCAGCTGGAAGCCGAGCACTACGAAAACTACCGGCCAGTGACCATGGACGTCGTCAAGGACTTGAACGGCGACGGGCGTCTCGACGCGATCATCACTGAGGGCAGCACGCTGTGCTGTGGCTTCACTGGGCAAGGCTTTTTCATCGTGACCAAGCAGGCCGACGGTGAATGGCGGCAAGTGGCCAGCGGCGAGGGCATACCGCAGTTCCTGCCGCATCGGGGCGTAGATGGCTGGCCTGATATCGAGATCGCCGGCCCAGGGACGCGCAGGCCAGTGCTGCGTTATGACGGCAATACCTACAAGCTACTGCCGCAGCCCTGAGCGACGGGTTACCGCTTGGCTGGCCACACATGACGGGGATCGGGCATTCACCGGCCGCCGCACATTGCCAGTGCTACAGCCTGAGGCGATCCGATCTACGGCCCTTGTCACCCGGGGCTATCTGTATGTATAAACAGTGCCCCTGTCTGCGCTGCCCGGCCGTTTCCTGTGATCGCTCATTCTGTCGAAGACCCGTTTTACTACCTGCACAACTTTCGCCAAGTACTGGCGTGGGTCGAGCTGCGCTATGTGGATCTGCTGGAAGACGAAGAGCAGGCGTTCATCCGCGGTTTTACCGACCTCCCGCAGACGTCCCAGGCCTTGTTGGTGCGGATGGTGATGCGCAAGGGCGAGCTGTTCCGTACCGACCGCCTGGCGTATGCCGAGATCGGCTGCACCCACGCGGCACTTGCGCCCTTGCTGGTACGGGGCTGGGTGTGCGATGACGCGCCCCTCAGTGTCGAGCAATTGGGTGTGCTGCTGCGCAAGGATGAACTGGCCCTGGGCTTTTCCCACCTGCTCAAGCAGCCCCGTGCAGCCAAGTCGCAGCTGCTGAGCGAGCTGGCTGAACTGCAACTGCTCCCCAGGCCCTTGGCCGAGTGGTTGCCTGGTTTCCCCGTCGCCATCGTCCATTGGCGCTTGCAAGCGCTGTGCGATCGCCTGCGCCTGCTGTTCTTCGGCAACCTGTACCAGGACTGGTCGGAGTTCGTCCTGGCTGATATGGGCCTGCTGCGCTTCGAGCAGGTAGCGTTCTGTGCCGATTCGCGCGCGTTGCGCCAGCGCAGCGAAGTCGCATTGGCCATGGCCCTGCACCAGTGCGCCGAGCAGCTGGAGGCCGGCGCACCCCCGGCGCAGCTGCTGGGCACACTGCAAGGGCTACAGGCTGAAAACCCTTGGCTGGAGCGGCGCCGCTCGCGGTTGCTATTCCAGGTCGGCCAACAGTGCGAGCGTCTGGCCGACTGGCCATTGGCGCTGGCGGTGTACCAGGACTGCGGCCACGCCGAGTCGCGGATTCGCCAGGTTCGAGTCCATGAGCGCAGCGAGCAGTGGCAGGCCGCGTTCGAGTTGGCCAGCCAGATGGCCGCCGCTCCCGCCAATGCCCTCGAAGCCCAAGCCTGCGAGCGCATGGTGCCGAGGCTGATGCGCAAGCTCGGCGGCCCACCACAACCCCGTCGGCGCGCCCGGGCGGTCAGCACACTCGAGCTGGAGCTGCCGCGCGAACTGGCGAGCCTGGGGGTGGAGCGGGCCGTGCGCCAGCACCTGCTCGAAGGCGGGGGCGAGGTCCACTACGTCGAGAACACGCTGTTCAACAGCCTGTTCGGCCTGCTGTGCTGGGAGGCCGTGTTCGCGCCCATTCCCGGGGCATTCTTCCATCCGTTCCAGAGCGCACCGCAAGACCTGCACGACGCTGACTTCCAACTGCGCCGCCAGGCGCAGTTCGACCGTTGCATCGAGCAATTGGCCGACGGCAGCTATCGCCAGGTGATCCCCGAGCGCTTCACCACCAAATACGGCCTGCAATCACCGTTCGTGGTCTGGCAGGTCCTGACCCCGGCGCTGCTCGAGCAAGCCTTGCATTGCCTGCCGCCGGCACACTTGCAAGCCTGCTTCCTGCGTCTGCTGCAGGACATTCGCAACAATCGCACTGGCATGCCGGACCTGATCCAGTTCTGGCCCGAACAGGGCCGCTACCGAATGATCGAGGTCAAGGGGCCGGGTGATCGCCTGCAAGACAACCAACTGCGCTGGTTGGCGTTCTGTGAACAGCACGGTCTGCCGGTCGAGGTCTGTCATGTGCGCTGGCGCGAGGCGGCATGAGCTATAGCGTGGCCGTGAGGGCACTGTGTGAGTTCAGTGCCAAGGTTGGCGATCTCGACCTGCGCTTCACGCCTTCACCGACCGCCCAGGAGGGCATCGAAGGCCATCGGCGCGTCGCGGCCAGTCGCGGCGCCGACTACGAGTCCGAAGTGCCCTTGGCGGGTGAGTACCAGAGCCTCAAGGTGCGCGGGCGCGCCGATGGCTATGACCCGCTGCGCAATCGGCTGGAGGAGGTCAAGACCCACCGGGGTGACCTGAGCCGCCAACCCGCCAACCACCGTCAACTGCATTGGGCCCAAGCCAAGGTATATGCCTGGTTGCTCTGTCAAAGCCGTGAGCTGAGCGAAATCGAGGTTACGTTGGTCTATCTGGAGGTCGACAGCGACCGCCAGACCCTCATCAGTGAGCCCCACACCGCCGCCGAACTGCAGCAGTTCTTCGAGCTGCAATGCCAACGCTTCATCGTCTGGGCGCAAATCCAGGAGCGGCGACTGGCCGAGCGCGATCAGGGCTTGCAGGCCCTGGGCTTCCCTTATGCGCAGTTTCGCCAGGGCCAGCGCCAGTTGGCCGAGACCTTGTACAAGGCCGTGAGCACCGGCCGCTGCCTGCTGGCCCAGGCCAGCACGGGTATCGGCAAGACCCTCGGCACACTGTTCCCGCTGCTCAAGGCCATGGTGCCGCAGCAACTGGACAAGCTGTTCTTCCTCACCGCCAAGACACCAGGGCGCAAGCTGGCCCTCGATGCCCTGCGCCAGATCCAGCAGGCCAGCGCCCAGCCTGGCTTGCGCACCTTGGAACTGATCGCCCGCGACAAGGCCTGCGAGCACCCCGGGAGCGCCTGCCACGGCGAGTCCTGCCCGTTGGCCCAGGGATTCTACGATCGATTGCCGGCGGCCCGTGAAGCGGCCGGGCACCGGACCCTGCTGGACCAGCAGGCGCTGCGCGAGGTCGCGCTTGAGCACCAGGTCTGCCCGTATTACCTGGGCCAGGAAATGGCCCGTTGGGTCGATGTGGTGGTCGCCGACTACAACTATTACTTCGACGCCTACGCTTTGCTGTTCGGCCTGGCCCAGGCCAACCAGTGGCGCGTGGCGGTGCTGGTCGATGAAGCCCACAACCTGGTCGAGCGTGGCCGGCAGATGTACAGCGCCAGTTTCGATCAGGGCCAGCTGATGAGCCTGCGCCAAAGCCCGCCCGAGGGTTTGGACAAGGTGCTTGACCGTCTCAATCGCCAGTGGAATGCCCTGTACAAGACCCAGGTGGCGCCGTATCAGGCCAGCGAGCAGTTGCCCGACGCCTTTCTGCGCGCGTTGCAGCAGTTCCTCGGCCAGGTGCAGGAACGTCTGGAACTGACCCCCACGCACATCGACCCGGCGCTGTTGCAGTTCTACTTCAATGCCTTGCAGTTCAGCCGGGTGGCGGAGCTGTTCGACGATCACTACCTGTTCGACATCACCCAGCGCAATGGGCCGCGCAAGCGCCGCCTGGCCACGTTGTGCCTGCGCAATGTGGTGCCGGCGCGTTTGCTCGGTCCGCGCATGCGCGCAGCGCGCAGCGTCACGCTGTTCTCCGCCACCCTTGGGCCGCAGCAGTTCTATCGTGACCTGCTGGGCATGCCACCAGACACCGCCTGGCTCGATGTGCAGGCGCCGTTTCAGGCCGAGCAATTGCAGGTGCGCATCGTCAGCCAGGTGTCGACCCGCTATCACCAGCGTCAAACGTCGGTGGCGCCGATTACTGCTCTGATTGCCGAGCAATACCAGCGTCAGCCGGGCAACTACCTGGCCTTCTTCAGCAGTTTCGAGTACCTGCAGCAGGTGGCGGCGCACCTGGCCGAGCATCATCCGGCGATCCCCACATGGTCGCAGGCAGCGGGGATGGATGAAGCGGCGCGCGACGCCTTCCTGGCGCGCTTCGAGGCCGATGGCCGGGGCATCGGTTTCGCGGTACTGGGCGGCGCGTTTGCCGAGGGGGTCGACCTGCCGGGCACTCGATTGATCGGCGCTTTCGTCGCCACCTTGGGTTTGCCGCAAGTCAACCCGGTCAATGAACAGTTCAAGCAGCGCCTGCACCGCCAGTACGGCGCAGGCTTTGACTATGCCTACCTGTATCCGGGTGTGCGCAAGGTGATCCAGGCTGCCGGCCGGGTGATCCGTGGCGATCAGGATCGCGGTGTGTTGTTGTTGATCGACGAGCGCTTTGCCGAGCGCCGCGTACAGCAGATGTTTCCAGCTTGGTGGCAGTACGCCACGGAATAATCCATGCAGCCCATCGCCTGGCACTGCAACTCTTCGTACACTACGGGCTCTTAGCCTCTGTACGAATAGCCGCAGGGCGCCGTGTTCAGCTCAGCCTGACGGTCGCGCGGCCGTGTTCTACAGTGCCTAACCCTTACATTCGTTGATCTCGAGGTTCTTGCATGACGCTCAGTCCATTGGCAGGCAAGCCGGCTCCGGCCAGCGTATTGGTTGATATCCCGCGCCTGTTGACTGCTTATTACATGGGTCACCCGGACCCGGCCATCGTCGGCCAGCGGGTCGCCTTCGGCACCTCGGGCCACCGCGGCACCTCGCTGGAGCTCAGCTTCAACGAAGATCACGTTCTGGCCATCTCCCAGGCCATTTGCCTGTACCGCGAGGCCAACGGTATTACGGGCCCGCTGTTCATCGGCGCCGACACCCACGCACTCTCCGCCCCGGCCGCGGCCAGCGCGCTGCAGGTACTGGCCGCCAACGGCGTGCAGGTGAGGCTGTCCAAGGATGACGAGTACACGCCGACCCCGGCCGTATCCCACGCCATCCTCTGCTACAACCGTGGCCGCAGCGACGGCCTGGCCGATGGCGTGGTGATTACGCCTTCGCACAACCCGCCGCAGAGCGGCGGCTTCAAGTACAACCCACCCAACGGTGGCCCGGCCGACAGCGATGTCACCAAGTGGATCGAAGCCAAGGCCAACGAACTGCTGGCCGCAGGCCTTGCCGGGGTCAAGCGCGTCGCCCATGAACAGGCGCTGCAGGCACCGACCACGCAACGCCACGACTACATCAGCCACTACGTGGCAGACCTGGAAAACGTCATTGATTTCGACGTGATTCGTGCTGCCAACCTGCGCCTGGGCGTCGATCCGCTCGGCGGCGCCGGGGTGCGCTACTGGTCGGCGATTGCCAAGCACTACCAGCTGAACCTGGAGGTGGTGAACACCGAGGTCGACCCCACCTTCCGCTTCATGAGCGTCGACTGGGACGGGCAGATCCGCATGGACCCGTCCTCGCCGTACGCCATGCAGGGCCTGATCGGCCTGCGCGAACGCTTCGACGTGGCCTTCGCATGCGACCCGGACCACGACCGACACGGCATCGTGACCGCCGACGGCCTGCTGGCGCCGAACAACTACCTGGCCGTGGCCATCGATTACCTGTACCGCCATCGCCCGCAGTGGCGCCAGGACGCCGCCGTGGGCAAGACCGTGGTGTCCAGCGGCCTGATCGACCGCGTGACCCAACGCCTGGGCCGCGAGCTGTTCGAGGTGCCGGTGGGCTTCAAGTATTTCGCCCAGGGCCTGTTCGACGGCACCCTCGGCTTTGGCGGCGAGGAGAGCGCTGGCGCCTCGTTCCTGCGCAAGGACGGCTCGGTCTGGGCCACTGACAAGGACGGCTTGATCCCCGCCCTGCTGGCGGCCGAGATGACTGCGCGCACCGGCCGCACCCCGAGCCAGGCATATGCCGACCTCACCGCGGCCCTCGGCAAGCCTTACGCCACACGCGTCGAAGCCAAGGCCGATGCGCGTCAGAAAGGCCTGCTGAGCAAGCTGGCTCCCGAGCAGGTGACGTCTACCGAACTCGCCGGCGAGCCGATCGAACAGATCCTCAGTCACGCGCCCGGCAACGGCCAGGCCATTGGTGGCCTCAAGGTGATGACAGCCAATGGTTGGTTTGCCGCGCGCCCTTCTGGCACCGAAGACATCTACAAGATCTACGCCGAAAGCTTCATCGACGAGGCGCACCTCAAGCGCCTGGTGGCCGAAGCGCAGGTGTTGGTCGACACGGCCATCGCCTGAAGCCTGTGAGCCTGCGTCGAAACGCAGGGTGTTAGCCCAGGGGCCGCGCAAGCGGCCCTTGTTTCATCACGCACGCAAGACACCCGGCGGGCAGTCAATCTACTTTCGGGCGCTGTTCCCTTGCCCCGAGCACCGTCATCTGCGCTGGCACGCTGGCAGCGCGCGACGTTCCGGCATCGACGATGCATTTCTTCAGGAGTACGCCCGTGGGCATGCAAGGCCAGGATCGGCAAATCGACAACATCGAGTTCAACGTCAGCGATATCGACCGCAGTAAAGCGTTCTACGGCGACGTGTTCGGCTGGACCTTCACCGACTACGGGCCCACCTACACCGAGTTCAGTGACGGCCGGCTGCGTGGTGGCCTGACCACGGGCGAGCCGGTTCGCCCTGGCGGGCCGTTGGTGATCGTGTATGGCAATGACTTGGAGGCGCTGCAAGCGCGGGTGGTGGCTGCAGGCGGGCACCTCACTCGGACCGTGTTCGCCTTCCCGGGTGGGCAGCGTTTTCAGTTTCGCGATCTGGACGGCTACGAGTTGGCAGTGTGGAGTGCGGTGTCCTGAGGCAGGCTCTGCAGGCCAGTGGCGCTCGGTTGAGCGAGGCACTTCACGAGCACGCCAGCTCGCTTGAAAACGCATGACTCATTGATTCAACTGGTAGATCGGGCCGGCTCCAGTCGCCAAAGGCGGCAGAGCCGCCCTCACTCAGGCAGCTCGCACCGTTCGATCAGGCGCGATTCAAGCCTCTCTCGGCTAACCGCAGCAGCGGACCGGCCGCGCCTGAGCGCATGGACGCGCTGCGCGGCGTCCTGACGGCAACGCCTGAACCGATTACTTGGCGTCCAGCTTCTCCAGCTCTTCGTTGATGTCCTTGACCCGCGTCGTGGCCTGCTCGCGCAACTTCGGATCGGTCGCGGTCTGCATCATCAGGTTGTTGAGCTTTTCACCGATCGATTTGGTTTCCGGCGTCTTGCCCAATTGCTGGGCCTTGGTCGAATCTTGTACCAACGGAGCGATCTGCTTGAATTCGGCGTCGGTGAAGTGCTCTTCGCTGTAGAGCTTGTGGATGTCGTCACGGTATTCATCGAAGGTGAAGTGCTCACGGACCACTTCCTTGATTTTCTCGACCGGCACGTTCGGGTGGGCCGCGCCGAATGGCGGGACGATGCTCTCGATGGTGGTTTCGTAGTTTTGCTTGAGCGGAAATTGCGCGTCGATCTGCGCATCGCGGTCGTTCTTGCCGCAGGCAGCGAGGGCGCTTACCAGCAGCAGGGGCAGAATGAATCGAGGGGAACGCAACATGGGTAAAAACCTTCCTGGTGGATGAAAAAGGGGGGAGACCCTAGCAGCTGGCCTGGGCCGGCGATAGCGGATCGGCCATATAACGCTGGTAGAACTCGAGTGTGGCGAGATTCTTGTGCTTGGCCTCGAACATGATGTCGAAGGCATCCACGAACTGCAGGGCGTAGCGGTTGGTCCAGTCGTTCCACATCAGGTTGCTGTGGCCGTACAGGTCGCGCTTGTTGACCGCCTCCAGCAACGCCGGAATCTCCAGCTTCTGCTGCGCCGTGAAACCCAGCTCCTGCAGCCGCTCGGGGGGTTGCGAGTAATGCATCACCGGCCGTACACCGCGCCAGCTGTCAATGATGCGCGGCAGCCGCGGATCGCTTCGCGCGACGTAGTCGTTCTCGTGAATCCAGGCGTGGTGGATGTCGAGTACCACCGGGGCCAGGTCAGCCAGGCCCAGGCAGTCATCAACGCCATAGGTTTTCTCATCGTTTTCGAAGGTGATGACGTTACGCGCCACCTGCGACAACCGCGGCCACACCGCCCGCACGCCCTCGGCGCCCAGGCGCCCGGCGATGTGCACGTTGCATTTGAAGTCCTGAAACTGCTGGCCGTAGCCCATCATTCGAATCATGTCAGCGTGGTACTCGAATTCCGCCAGGCTGGCTTCGACCACTTCGGGACGGTCCGAGCCGAGCACGCAATACTGGCCGGGGTGGAACGACAGGCGAATGTCGGCCTCGCGCGCGCGCTGGCCGATGGCAGCGAAGCGCGGCTGCAGCTCGGCCTGGACATCGGCGGCCTGATAGAACGCTGCCACGTCGCGATGGCTGTACAGCGGCAGCAGGTCACTGCTCAGGCGCAGCATGTGCAGCGCGCAGGGCAGGGTGGCAACGTAGTCGATCAGGCGCAGTTGCGCGTCCAGGTTGTGCTGCAGCAGTTCCAGCAGTTTGCCCCGCGCCGCCTCGGCACTGGCCGACGACAGCCAGCGCAAGGTGGTGGTACGGGTATTGAACACACGCTCGATCGTCTCGAGTTCTTTCACCGAATGGCTGCGGTGGGGGTGGCGGTACATGCAGGCAAAGCCCAAGCGGGGCATCGGCAACTCCAGAAATGTGCGACAGGCAGGCAATGGACCGTGGGCCGGGGCAGAATGCTCCCTTGGGGGCGCTATCGAGTCGCTGAACCGCGCTCGCACGCGCCGGGTCTGAACTGGGCATGCCCTGTTTCACTGCCCAAGGACCCTCATCATGCGCGAACGCCCTTCCGCCCGTTTACTGGTGCTCGACCCGCAACAGCGGGTCTTGCTGTTTCATTTCGTTCATCACCACGGCGTGCTGGCCGGAACGTCATGCTGGGCGACGCCCGGTGGTGGGGTGGAGGCGGGCGAGGACTTTGCCCAGGGCGCCCGGCGTGAGCTGTGGGAAGAGACCGGCATCGACGTGGCGGATGTCGGCGAGGCGATTGCCGAACGATGCTTCGAGATGACCCTGCCCAGCGGCGAGCGGGTCAGGGCCATCGAGCAGTTTTTCGTCGTGCGGGTGGCGCAGACAACGATTTCCAACGTGAACTGGAGTGAACTGGAAGTCGAGGTGCTGGCCGCCCACCGCTGGTGGACGCGTGAAGACGTGCTGACCACAGAGGACACCGTGTGGCCCAATGACCTGCCCGCACTGCTGGCACAAGTGAATCGGCCGCAGCGCCCATGATCCGTAGCTTCAAGGGGTTTGATCGGCGTACAGAAATATTCATCTGAACAGCGAGAACGTTCGTTCAGGGCGCTATGTCTATGCTGAAATTGTCTCTGGATGTGCCCCCTCATGTACCGTCGCGATCAGCGTTCCCTCGACTGGCTCAACTTCTTCCTGGCGGATGTACGCGACGGTCTCGGCCCGTACCTGGCCATCTACCTGCTGGCAGTGCACAAGTGGGAGCCGGCCAGCATTGGCCTGGTGATGAGCCTGGCCGGCATCACCGCGCTGCTCACGCAGACGCCGGCTGGTGCCCTGATCGACCGCACCCGTGCCAAGCGCACGGTCGTGGTGATCGCTGCACTGCTGGTCACCGGCAGTTGCCTGTTACTGCCCTTTGTGACGTCCTTCACGCTGGTGGCGCTGACCCAGACCATCAGCGCCGTGGCCGGTTCTGTGTTCGCCCCGGCGATCGCCGCGATCTCCCTGGGCCTGACCGGGCCCAAGGCCTTCACCCGCCGCACCGGGCGCAACGAGACCTTCAACCATGCCGGCAATGCGGTCTCGGCGCTGCTGGCCGGTGGCCTGGCCTGGCTCTATGGGCCGGTGGTGGTGTTTTACCTGATGGCGGCGATGACCGTGGGCAGCATCTTTGCCGTGATGCTGGTGCGCGGGGAGGCCATCGACCATGACGTCGCCCGCGGCTTCACCAGCGCAGACGGCGGTCAACATCAACCTTCGGGTGTGCGCGTGCTGTTGAGTAACCGACCGCTGCTGACCTTCGCCATCTGCTGCGCGCTGTTCCATCTGGCCAACGCGGCGATGCTACCGCTGGTGAGCCAGAAGCTGTCGCAGGTCAACTTGCACCTGGCCACGCCGCTGACCTCGGCCTGTATCGTGGCAGCGCAGTTGGTGATGGTGCCGGTAGCGATGCTGGTGGGCTTGAAAGCCGATGTGTGGGGGCGCAAGCCTTTGCTGTTGGCGGGGTTTCTGATTCTGCCGCTGCGCGGGGCGCTGTACGTGTTCTCAGACAATCCCTTCTGGCTGGTCGGCGTGCAACTGCTCGACGGCATTGGTGCCGGCGTACTCGGCGCGCTGTTCCCGGTCGTGGTCAAGGACCTCACCCAAGGCACCGGGCGCTTCAACGTCAGTCTCGGCGCGCTGTCGGCTGCGTTCGGTCTGGGCGCTGCGCTGAGCCCTGGCCTGGCGGGGCTGGTGGTGCAGAGCGACGGCTACGACGCCGCCTTCCTGACCTTGGCGGGCATTGCCGCAGCCGCGTTCTGCCTGGTCTGGCTGGGCATGCCGGAAACCCGCAACTACGCCGGTGACCTGGACGAGGCGCCGAGCGCGGCCATGCGTCCGACGCCGCTCGCTTAAGCCACGGGTCGAGGCAGACGAGCAGGCGCCTCAGGGCGCCTGATGGCCAGTACTGACCGCCGCACGGCCCAGCAGCGCGAGCACCAGCATTGCCGCTGCCAACGCCCAGAACGCGCTGTGCAAGGATGTCCATTGCGACAGGTGGCCGATGAAGCCCGGCCCCAGCAGGACCCCCAAATACCCCAGCGTGGCGACGGCGCTCAAGCTGCTGGCGGCCGGCATGCGCCGCTGGCTGAGGGCTGCACGAAACAGCACCGGTACCGCGTTGGCCAGGCCCAGGCCCGCCAGGGTGAAGCCGAGCAGGGCGCCCGTCAGGGGCAGGGTTTGCGCCATCACCAGGCCGATCAATGCGAGTGCTGCACCGCCTACCAGTAGCACGGTGTCCCCCAGCCACTGGGCCAGCCGGTCGCCCACCAAGCGCACGCAGGCCATCGCCAGGGTGAACAGGCTGTAGGCGATACCTGCCGAGTCCAGGCTCACGCGGTGCACGCCATTGAGGTACAGCGCGCTCCAGTCGAGCATCGCACCTTCCACCAGCAGGCAGATGAACGCCAGCCCGGCCAGCAGCATGACCACGCCCTTGGGCCACTGGAACGTGGCGTCGTCGAGCGCATCGAGGCGGCGGATCTGATTGCGGTAGGCCAACGCCAGCAGCGTCACCGCCAGCAGCGCCGCTGCCAACGCCGCCTGCACCGGTGCAAGCCCCTGTTTGAGCAATAGCGTGACGCCCGCTGCGCCAGCGAAGGCGCCGACGCTGAACAGGCCATGAAAGCCTGACATCAAGGGCTTGTTGGCGGCTTTTTCGACCATCGCTGCCTGCAGGTTCATGCCAATGTCGCCCACACCCAGGCACGCGCCGAAGATGAACAGCATCAGCCCGAAGGCGGCGGGTGAGTCGAGCACCGCCAGCGCCACCAGCGCGGCGCTGAAGGCAACTCCTGCCACTTGCAGCACACAGCGCAAACCGATGGCCTGGGCCAGGCGCCCGGCGAACGGCATGCTGATCAGCGAACCCAGGCCGATGCACAGCAGCAAGCTGCCGAAGGCGCCATCGTCCAGCTGCAGCCGCTGTTTGGCGTAAGCCACCAGCGGCGCCCACGCCGCCATGGTGAAACCCAGGGTGAAAAAGGTCAGGCGGGTCGCGCGCTGGTAAGCGGCCGAACCGAAGGTGGTGGGCATGATGACTCCTTGTGCAGGGGCTGGCGTGGCGTGCGAGGCAAGGTTCAGACCGGGCAGGGCGGTGAGAGGTTCGCGGGGATGCCTCAGCGGCCGTTCCACCCCCAAGCGGGCCTCAAATTGAGAAATTCTAACGTTCACCTCAAATTTTATGAGTTTGTCTCACGCCCCTGCGCCACGCCAGAATGCCTGCCATCGCATTCATCGCTTAAGAGACACCCCACCATGGCACTGGCACACACCCTGGGTTTTGCCCATACCGCTCACCACCACGCACTCAATGCCGCGCACCTGGCCTGCGGCCGAGGTGAGCAGGACCGCGCCGAGGGTCACGCCATTACCCGTGAGTGGCGCGCCGAGCAGTGGCAAGTCCTGAAAGCAGCCGGCATCGAACTGCTGCCGGTTGACGGTTGCTGCGGGGCTGACCGTGTGCTCACTCACTCGCTGGCCTTTGGCGTGCAGCCGGCTGCAGTGCTACCCACCAACACTGCCGCGTCAGACCACCTGCAAACGGGTGCTGCCGTCGATGCGCTGCTGACGCCGTGGTTCAACACCACCACCTTCTATAACGCACCGCATTTTGCGCCCGACCAAGTGTTTACCCTGAACTGGGACGCGCTGTTTGAAGAGGTGGCCCACGGCCATGCCCTGGGCCATGCCGTGAAACCGGTGTTGCTCGGTCCTTTGACCTACTTGTGGCTGGGTCAACCTGCGACGCCGAACGTGGATACCCTCGAGCTGATCGACCGCTTGCTGCCGCTGTACGACACACTCCTCAACCGCCTGGCCGCACAGGGTGTGGAGTGGGTGCAGATCGACGAGCCGATCCTTGCGCTTGAGCTGCCGCAAGCCTGGAAGAATGCCTACGAACGGGTCTACAACATTCTTCAGCGCGCCCCGCTGAAAAAGCTGGTGGCCACTTACTATGGAGGCCTGCAAGACAACCTTGGCCTGGCCGCCAATTTGCCGGTCGACGGCCTGCACATCGACCTGGCCTGCGCGCCGGAGCAGTACCCGATCATTCTTGATCGTGTGCCGGCGTACAAAGTGCTGTCGCTGGGCGTGGTCAGCGGCTTGCAGGCACAGCCGCATGATCAGCAAAACGCGCTGCGCGTGTTGCGTCATGCCGCGCAGCGTTTGGGCGAGCGCTTGTGGGTGGCGACCTCCTGCCCGATGCTGGCCAGTGCGATAGACGAGCAGGGCGAGACCGAGAGCCAACGGCAACATGCCTTGGCCTTCGCCGCGCAGGCTTGCCGGGCGGTGAGTGCGGCAGCGAATGCGCTGAATCAGCCGCACGCGCATGGGCCTGCTGCCTCGGCTGCACATCGTGTCGCAGCGTGAACGCTCGTTGGATCCAGTGGAGCGGCCGTTTTCACGGGTGCTCGAGCGATAGCGTGATGAGACCGCTGGTACGGTTGCTTCAAGGGCGGCGTGATGAGGCCGCTTGTACGGTTGCTTAGGGGTGGCGTGGAGCGGCCGTGGTCGGAGCGCGATAGCACGGTGCAAGGGCTGGCGCAGTGATTTGACACTGGCCGCGCGGTGGCTGGAGGGGAGGCCGCTTCGCGGCTGAAGCCGCCCCGACCTGTAAGAGCGAGCTCGCTCGCGAAAAACGCCCAGGCACCGCGCTGTGCCAGGCGTTCGCGTCATCGTTGACGTTCATCGCGAGCGAGCTCGCTGTACAGGGCGGAGTGAAGCCGCAGCAATTTGGCTCGAGCTACGGCAATTTATAGGGGCGAGCTTGCTCGCGAAAAAGGCCCAGGCACCACGCAGTGTCAGGCGTTGGCGTCATCGCTGACGCCCATCGCGAGCTCGCTCAGATTCGGGCTCGAGCCGCAACAGCCTGAGCGAGCTCGCGATAGGCAACGAAGCCGCCCCCTCTGTAGCCCCCTCTGCACCGTCCTGCAGATGCCGCTCACGGGGCTGGCCCCGCAAAACCAGGCCTCTTGCCAGCCCTTGCTCTGGATCAACATCCTGCCCCCGCCAACGGCCCATCCTCAGCGCCAAACCGCCCGCCCTCGAGGATTGCGTCATGAGCAGCACGTTCTTCATTCCCGCCGTCAACATCATGGGCATCGGCTGCCTTGATGAAGCAATCACCGCCATTGCCGGATACGGCCTGCGCAAGGCGCTGATCGTCACCGACCAAGGCCTGGCCCGTGCCGGCATCGCCGCGCGCATCGCCGGGCTGCTGGCCGAGCGGGATATCGATTCTCGCGTGTTCGATGGCGCCCGGCCCAACCCCACCGTGGCCAACGTTGAAGCCGGCCTGGCGCTGCTCGAACGCGAGCGCTGCGACTGCGTGATCTCGCTGGGCGGTGGCTCGCCCCACGACTGCGCCAAGGGCATCGCCCTGTGCGCCACCAACGGTGGGCACATCAGCGACTACGAGGGTGTCGACCGCTCCGCCAAGCCGCAATTGCCGCTGATCGCCATCAACACCACCGCCGGCACCGCCAGCGAGATGACCCGTTTCTGCATCATCACCGACGAGGTCCGCCACGTGAAAATGGCCATCGTCGACCGTAACGTCACGCCGATCCTGTCGGTCAACGATCCAGCGCTGATGGCCGGCATGCCCAAATCGCTCACCGCCGCCACCGGCATGGACGCCTTGACGCATGCTGTCGAGGCCTATGTGTCTACCGCAGCCACGCCGATCACCGACGCCTGCGCGCTGAAAGCCGTGACCCTGATCAGCGAGCACCTGCGCCAGGCGGTCAACCACGGTGACGACCTGCAGGCCCGCGAGCAGATGGCCTATGCCCAGTTCCTCGCCGGCATGGCCTTCAACAATGCGTCCCTTGGCTACGTACACGCCATGGCGCATCAGTTGGGCGGCTTCTACGACTTGCCCCATGGCGTGTGCAACGCCGTACTGCTGCCCCACGTGCAGCGCTTCAACGCGCACGTCAGCGCTGCACGCCTGCGCGATGTGGCCAAGGCCATGGGCCTCAAAGTCTGTGGCATGGACGCTGAGCAGGGCGCTGCCGCGGCCATAGCGGCCATCGAACGGCTGGCGGCCGATGTCGAGATTCCCAACGGCCTGCGCGCCCTGGGGGTAAAGATGGAAGATGTGCCGTTGCTCGCAACCAATGCGCTGAAAGATGCCTGCGGCCTGACCAATCCACGCAGTGCCGTGCAGGGCGAGATCGAGGCGATCTTCAAAGCCGCGTTCTGAAGGGCTGCATGGCCGGCTTGACGAACGTCTGACCAGGCGCCGCCCCGGGCATCGCGTTGCGACGATGTTCACCTTGCCGCCCTTCGCTCGAGACGTTTCAGAGAAGCCTGCGCCTCTGCTCCGCAGCCCACGTCGTAGCGCCGCTGATGCCCGCCCGGGCATCAGCGCTCGCGCATGAAGAACCCGGCCACATACTTGCGAAACGTCTCCAGGCTCTTGAAGTCGGCGTAGCGCTTGAACGTTTCCACCTCAGGCTCCGGGCCGAGTGGCTGCTCCAGTAACGACACCGACAGCACCCGGTCCTGATCCGACGTGAGCACCAGCTCATCCATCACCTGGCCGCCGATCACCGGCCGGCGCATCTGCACCTTCACGCCTTTGCTCGCCATCCAGTCGATCAACGACACCAGCGCCCTGAGCGGCGCGCGCTCTTCATCGCGGTACACCGGGAACAGCTGCGCGCGCGACAGCACCGGCACGCTGGCGATGTGGATCAGCTCATAGAACTGGCTGCCTGCGGTGGTTGGCGAGTACAGCGCCAGCGCCAGCAGGGGCCCTGCGGTGCGGCTGCCGCCCCAATACAGGTGGTGGCCCTGGAAATCGATGCCGTCTTCATGACGCGCGGTGAACACCTTGCGCCCTTGAACCTGTTCGACGCAGTCCAGCAGCAGGCCATGCCGACGGTGGTTGCCGAATACCGTGGCCTCGCGCAAGCGCGCCTTGAGCATCATCATGTGCTTCATGTCCAGGCGCGTTTCCAGGTAATTGCTGGCCGGCACCCGCTCCACCAGCGGGTAGCGCGCGGCCACACTGCGCAGGGCGGCGAACTGAGCGGTGAGGTCTTGCTTGAGGTGAGTGGCGTACAGGTTGAGGCCGCTGGTTTCGATCCAGGTCAGCAGCAGCGAGACCAATAGCGGCGTCTCGGCCCGGGCGCCGGCACCGGCATTGACATTGACGCGAGGGCGGCCTGCTGCCGGGTTATCCGAGCCTTGCTCGCGAAAGTCGCCAATCAACTGTAACGGCGTGTCCGGGGCCAGCCAGGCGGGCGGTGGAGTAAGCGAGGCGCTGGCCTCGCTCGCCTCACGCAGGTCCTTGCTGAAGGGGCAGCCGTCGGTGTGCTCGGCGGTACCGGGGTTGTTCTTCAGAAATAGTGTGCCGGTGCTGCCGTTGAGGCTGACATTGAGCACCGGCAGGGCATCGCTGCGACAGTCACACGCCAGCCAGTGGTTGGCGCTGCGCACCTTCATCAGCCACTGATTGGCTTGCAGCAGGCGTGGACCGAGCAGTGTCGCCTGCACGAATCCGGTGACCAGCTCTTCTTCGGCAGGGGTGAGGGTGCGCACCAGCGCGGCGTTCTTGTCGATGATTCGCATGAGCAATTCCAGGCAACGTGCCATCAGCTTCGACCAAAGCCGCCGGGCTTTCAACCCGGCGTTGACGGCAGGTGCCTGGAAGACGGATCAGAAGATGTAATCGGTGGTCAGGAAGCTCGATTCGCGGTGACGGATGATGTCGCTGATCAGCGTCTTATTGGCCTCTTGGAAGCGTGCGGCGACCAAGGTGCGGATAGAAAACACGCGCAGCGCGTCATGCACTGACAGCGTGCCTTCGGCGCTGTTCTTGCGACCGTTGAACGGGTAGGTGTCCGGCCCACGTTGGCACTGGCTGTTGAGGTTGATGCGCCCGACCTGATTGGCAAAGGTGTCGATCAGTTGGCCGATGGTCGCCGGGTCGTTGCCGAACAGACTCAACTGCTGGCCATAGTCCGAATCCAGTACGTATTCGATCACCGTGTCAAGGTCGCGGAACGGCACCACAGGAATCACCGGGCCGAACTGCTCTTCGTGGTAGACGCGCATGGCCGGGCTGACCGGGTACAGCAGCGCCGGGTAGAAGAAAGAGCCGCGGCTCTGCCCGCCGCCGGCATTGAGCACCTGCGCGCCGTGTTCGCACGCATCGCTAACCAAGGCGTGCAAGTAGTCGACCTTGCCCGGCTCGGGCAGCGGCGTCAGGGCCACGCCTGGGGTCCAGGGCATGCCTGGCGTGAGCGTCGTGAGTTTGGCCTGAAAGCGCGTCAGGAACTCATCGACCACCTCTTCGTGGACGAACAGGATCTTCAGCGCCGTGCAGCGCTGGCCATTGAATGACAGCGCGCCGGTAACGGCTTCCTCCACGGCATTGTCCAGGTCCACCTGCGGTAGCACTATCCCTGGGTTCTTGGCATCGAGCCCCAGCGCGGCGCGCAGGCGGTGTGGCTTGGGGTGCAGCTTTTTCAGCGCGGCGGCGGCCTTGTGCGTACCGATGAAGGCGAACACATCCACCTTGCCGCTGGCCATCAGCGCGCTGACGGTGTCATGGCCACGGCCGTAGATGACGTTGATCACCCCGGGCGGAAAGCTGTCGCGGAACGCTTCGAGCAGCGGGCGAATCAGCAGCACGCCGAACTTGGCGGGCTTGAACACCACCGTGTTGCCCATGATCAACGCCGGAATCAGCGTGGTGAAGGTCTCGTTCAGCGGATAGTTGTACGGCCCCATGCACAGCGCCACGCCCAGAGGGGCGCGCCGAATCTGCCCGAGTGTGCCTTGCTCCAGCTCGAAGCGGCTGGAGCGGCGGTCGAGCGCCTTCAGCGCGCCGATGGTGTCGACGATGTAGTCGCAGGTGCGGTCGAATTCCTTCTCGGCGTCTTTGAGGTTCTTGCCGATCTCCCACATCAGCAGCTTGACCACGGCCGTGCGCTGCTCGCGCATGCGCGTGAGGAACTGCTCGACATGCGCGATGCGCTCGGCCACGCGCATCGTCGGCCAGGCGCCGCGACCCTTGTCGTACGCCTGGACGGCTGCATCCAGGGCGGTGAGCGCAGTGTCGGCATCGAGCAGCGGCGCGCGGCCCAGTACCACCTGGCTGTCACCGTCGGCCTGCTTCAGCCACACCGGGCTGTTGACGGTGGCCAGCGGGCCGTCCCAGCGGCGCAACTCGCCGCCGACCAGGTACTCGCGTTGCTCCAACGGCTCGCCAAGGAGCCAGGCCTCGGGGATCTGGTCGGCAGAAGGGAAGAGGGCTTCGAGCAGGTGATCCATGGGCTAGGGCCTCGCAGTCGATAGAAGTGAAACGATTCAGCTCGGAGCATGCTCCGGCGCTGGGGAAAACACCAGTCTGGCTCATCTGCCACGCATGTGGGGCAGTGAGCGCAGGCATGTGACTGTGTTCGGGTGATGCCTGGTCGATTCACCGGCCTGGCAAGGTGTGCCCGACAGCGAACGCCGGCTCCGGCCGGTTGGCACAGCAACGGTAGCGCCGCCCGGCCAGACCCCGGTCGTCAGTTGCACGGATCAGCTGCCGCCCTGGCCGGTCAACCCGCTAACCCTGGTCAAACCCGGTGACGGTATGGACGCTTCAACGGACAAAGGTATGTCGCCCCGCAGCCATGTGGTTCGGCACCTGATCGTGATGTTCTCGGCGTTGCTGTTGCTGGCGTTGGCCATCGCGCTGGGCTCGCTGTACCGCATCGCTGCCGGGCTGGATGAGCGCGAAGCCGTTGAAAGCCGATTCCACGCCACCTCTGCGCTTACCCAGTTGCAGGACCGCGAACGCAGCTACCTGCTGGGGCACGCGTTCTGGCAGGCCGCCTATGACCATCTCAATGCGCCAGAGGCCGCGCATTGGGCCTTCGACCAAGACAATATCGGTCCCACCCTGTACACCCAGGACGGCTATCAGGGCGTCTATGCGTTCAATGATCGGGGCACGCTGTACGCGATGCTCGATGGCCAGCTCAGCGACCAGGGTCTGGCCGTGCACACCGCCGGCAGCGCGCAGATCCTCGCCGTGGCGCGCCAGGCCGTGCAACGCGGCGAGGCCGCATCGGGCTTTCTGCTGTTCGATGGCGCGCCCGCGCTGTTCAGCGCCGCGGTGATCCGCCCGCCGGCGCAGCCCCATCACCTGGAGGCCCCCAGCAGCGTGCTGGTGTTCATTCGTCGGCTGGATGCGACCGTGCTCGAAGGCCTGGGCCGGACCGCCGGGTTGAGCGGGGTGACCACCACTAGCAGCGCAGGGCCGGTGCCCGAGCGCGGGTCATTGCCGCTCGAGGGCATCGATCAGCAGCTGACCTGGCGCATCGCGCAGCCCGGTGCCGAGCTGCTGCGCACCGTGATTCCACCCCTGGGCCTGGCCAGCCTGATCATGGCACTGATCATGGGTGTCACTGCGCGCTATGCCATGCGTGCCAGCGCCAGCATCGACCGCAGCCAACAGCAGGCGCTGGCCTCGCGGGCGGCCTTGCAGAGCAGCGAGTCGCGCTTCAAAGCCGTGGCCGAGGCGGCCTCGGACTGGATCTGGGAGACCGATGCCGCGCTGAACATCAGTTATCTGTCCGGGCGCTTCGCCACGGTCACCGGGCATCCGCTCGAGCAATGGCTGGGCCGGCCGATTACCGACCTGCTCGACTGCGACACCGGTGACGTGCAGAACTGGCTGCAGGGCCTGGTGACCTCGCACATGGTTGCCAGCCTGCGCTGCCAGTACCACGATCGCCTGAATCAGCGGCGCATCTGCCGCATCACCGCCAGCGCGATTCTGGAGCGTGCGCAGTGCCAGGGGTTTCGCGGTACCTGCAGCGACATCACCGACGAGGTTGCAGCCCACGCGCAAATCCAGCATCTGTCGATGCATGACGCACTGACCGGTTTGCCCAATCGTAATCAGCTCATGCGCTTTCTCGAGCAGGACGGCAAGGGCAGTGGCGCAGTACCGCTGGCGGTGCTGATGCTCGACCTGGACAACTTCAAACCGGTCAATGACAGCCTTGGCCATGCCGCAGGTGATGCCGTGCTGATCGAACTGGCCGCCCGCCTGGGTCGCAGCGTGCGCGACGGCGACCTGGTCGCCCGGCTGGGCGGCGACGAGTTCGTCATCGTGCTGGTGCGCCCCGGCGCACGCGTCGAGCTGGAACGCTTTGCCGAGCGGGTCATTGCGACCTTGCAGCAACCGATCGACCACGAGGGCCACCGTTTGCAGGTGGGGGTAAGCCTGGGCATTGCATTGTCCAGCGAGTACCCGGGCGCGCCCAGCGAGCTGATCCGCTGCGCCGATGCTGCGTTATACGCAGCCAAGCGCGAGGGCAAGCATACCTGGCGATTTTTCTCGGCCGACCTCAACAGCGCCCTGCACGAACGCCGCCTGCTGGAGCGCGACCTGCGCAGCGGCATCGAGCGCGGTGAGCTGGTGTTGCACTTTCAGCCGCGATTCAAGCTCGACGGCACGACCATCGCCTCGGTCGAGTCACTGGTGCGTTGGCAGCACCCCCAGCACGGTCTGTTGATGCCGGACCGCTTCATTGCCTTGGCCGAGGAGTCCGACCTGATCGTGCTGCTGGGTAACTGGGTGCTCAACGAGGCGTGCGCGCGGGCGCTGGACTGGCCGTTGCCGGTGACCGTCTCGGTCAACCTGTCACCCGCCCAGTTCACCCGCAGCGACGTCGTCCACCAGGTGCGTCAGGCGCTGACCGACAGCACGCTGCCCGCCCAGCGCCTGGAGCTGGAAATCACCGAAAACGTGATGCTCAACGATATCGAAGGGGCGCTGCAGACATTCAATGCCCTCAAGGAGCTGGGCGTGCGCCTGAACATGGACGACTTCGGCACCGGCTACTCATCGCTGGGCTATCTGCGCACCTACCCATTCGACAGCATCAAGATCGACAAGCGCTTCATTCAGGCCGTGGCCAGCAATAGCAGCGACCGGCGCGTGGTACAGGCCATCATCAGCCTGGGCACCGCCATGAACATGACGGTGACTGCCGAAGGGGTGGAAACCCCCGAGCAATTGGCCGTGCTGCACGACGACCAGTGCCACGAGGTGCAAGGCTACCTGCTGAGCCGCCCGGTCGAGCATGAGCGCCTGGTGCAACTGATGCGGGCCCAGCCGCCCGCGCGTGACTGACTGCAGCGTGCTAGCTGGGTGTCTGCTCTGCCGCGCGGGGCAGGCGCTGCGGCTCACCGCTGGCAAGCGCTGCGCGACCCAGCGCATCCGCACCCGCGACAGCAGACCAGCGTGAAGTCGTAGCGCCGCACTCAGGGCACTGCAGTACGGCGTGTGGAGCCTGCGCGGTGGGATCTGGCAAGGCATCCAGGTACTCGCTCAGCCGACGCTCCAGGCCGCCATCGGCATGGCCCAGCAGCAGCCCATGCAGCAGTGTGCTGTAGACCGAGCGCGGGGCGCTGGCGCCCTGCCGTGAGCCGCGCGCTGGCCATTGCTCGCTGATCGCGCGCCGGCCCAGGTTCCACAGCTTGCCGGGCAGGGTGCCGACGGCGTGACGCGAGTCGACGTTGCAATGATCGGCAAACTGCTGCACATCGCGTAGCGCTGCGTTGGCCAGATCCCAGATGTGGCAAACCGGCAGTTTTTCCACCAGTACCTCCGCCACAGCCTGGCCGCGCTCACGGGCATGGAAGGTCAGGCCGTTTTCGGCGCAGCGACGCTCCAGGTAGCCGTACACCTCTTCCACGGCAAGACGGCGCAGGGCTTGGGTCAAATCGGCGTGCCACTCGGGCTGCGGGCCGCGGGTCAGCTCCTGGTGCACGCGCCGGTAGACCTCGGTGAGGCTGGCACGCAGCTTGCCGTCGAGTGTGAGGTTGCTGACCCAATGCACCCGGTCCAACCGGGGCAGCGCTGGATTGGGCTTGAAGGCTTCGATGGGCGAGTCCGGGTCGATCAGCAAGAGCATCTGCTGACGCATGGCGTCGAGCATCGCCGTGTCCATGGTCTGGCTGGGGCTCAGCGGCAGGCCCACCTGGCCTGCTTCGAGCGGTTCCAGGCGGTCACTGCGGGCGTTGCCGCGCGCCTCGATCAACGCCATCAGGGTGAGCTTGCTCGCGATTCCCAAGGTGCTGTAGGGCACCAGTGGCGCAGGCTCGAGCGACCAGTAGTCAAGAATCTGGCCGCGCAGCCAGGTTTCCTCGTTGTGCCGGGCGTGGTGGCGCCGGGCGCTGCACGGTGGGCAGATGCAAAAGCGCTGCAAGCGATTGAAGGCGGGAAAATAATAGCGATGCGGGCACGCCAGGCAGAACGCCTCATTGATGCTGCGCGGTGCCTGCGACTTGCCGCGGCGACGGGTATACAGCGGCTGCTCGCACCACGGGCACGCGAGGTCGGCACAGGGTACAGGTGGAAAAGCCTTGATCAGACCGCTGCTACGCACCTCGATGCGGTAGTCGGTGAGCAAGACCGCAACGGGCTCGTTGGCCAGGTAGCGCTGGTACAGCGTTTCGATCTGTTCGGCACTGAGATGGCTCAGCTTATCTTCGTAATCCGCCATTTCTGATTCTCCCTGTGACTAAGGCGCGTCCACGTGTAGGAGATATGATGGAAGGCAGCGACCGGCGGGGGGAAGCGTGTCAGCGAGGGGTTTTTCCTAGCGTGCTGTAGGTTGTTTCCGAAAGATGGCCTAGGAAGTCAGGCGCGGTAGGTCAGTACCGTGCGTGACGGCGAGAGGCGTGTGCGGGGAGGGGCGCAGAGGGTGCAGGCAGCAGGCCTGTGGCGGCCGGCCTGGACGGCGCCGCGCATGGATGCAAGGCATCGAACCGCCGCTCCTGCACGTCAGGAGCGGGGTTCAAAGGTTGAGACGGTACGGCGGGCGATTGGGCCTCAGGCCTCGGCATCCCAGGCGCGGTCACCACGCTCGTCTTTCACGCGGGTCGGCAGGCCCATCAGGTCCAGCGCCTTGAGGAACGGCTCGGCCGGCAGTTCTTCTACGTTGACCATGCGCTGCACATCCCACTCGCCACGGGCCACCAGCAAGGCTGCGGCGACCGGCGGTACGCCGGCGGTGTAGGAAATGCCCTGGCTGTCGGTTTCGGCGAAGGCGTCTTCGTGGTCGGCCACGTTGTAGATGAACACCTCGCGCGGCTGGCCGTCCTTGGTGCCCTTGACCAGGTCACCGATGCAGGTCTTGCCGGTATAGCCCGGCGCCAGCGAGGCAGGGTCGGGGAGCACGGCCTTGACCACCTTCAGCGGCACCACCTCGAGGCCTTCAGCGGTACGCACCGGCTGCTCCGAAAGCAGGCCAAGGTTCTTCAGTACGGTAAAGACGTTGATGTAGTGCTCGCCGAAACTCATCCAGAAACGCACGTTCGGCACGTCGAGGTTCTTCGACAGCGAGTGGACTTCGTCGTGGCCAGTCAGGTACAGGTTCTGCTCACCGACCACCGGCAGGTCATCGGTGCGCTTGACCTCGAACATGCTGTTGCTGGTCCACTGGCCTTTCTGCCAGCTCCATACTTGCCCGGTGAACTCGCGGAAGTTGATTTCCGGATCGAAGTTGGTGGCGAAGTACTTGCCATGCGAACCGGCATTGACGTCGAGAATGTCGATCGAATCAATGCGGTCGAAATACTGCTGCTGCGCAAGTTTTGCGTAGCTGTTGACCACACCCGGATCGAAACCGACCCCGAGAATGGCGGTGATGTTCTTGTGTTGGCACTCTTCGGTGTGTTTCCACTCGTAGTTGCCGTACCAGGGTGGCGTTTCGCACACTTTGCCTGGCTCTTCATGAATCGCGGTGTCCAGATACGCCACACCGGTATCGATGCAGGCACGCAGCACCGACATGTTGAGGAACGCGGAACCCACGTTGATCACGATCTGCGATTCGGTTTCGCGGATCAGCGCTTTGGTGGCTTCGACATCAAGCGCATTGAGCGAGAAGGCCTGGATGTCTGCAGGCACCTTGAGGCTGCCCTTGGCCTTGACGCTGTCGATGATGGCCTGGCATTTGGAGATGTTCCGTGACGCAATCGCAATACGACCCAGCTCGTCGTTATGCTGTGCGCACTTGTGGGCCACCACCTTGGCGACACCTCCTGCACCAATGATAAGAACGTTCTTCTTCAATTTATCTGTTGCTCCTTACTGTATGCCGTCTTAGGACAGGCTGGAAACGTAGTCTTCAAAGCCGAATTCACGCACCACTTCAACGCTGCCATCGAGTTGCTTGACGACGATGGCAGGCATCTTCAGGCCGTTGAACCAGTTCTTCTTGACCATGGTGTAGCCGGCAGTGTCGACGAACGAGAGACGGTCACCGATCGCCAGCGGCTTGGCAAACTGGTACTCGCCGAAGATATCCCCGGCCAGGCATGACTTGCCGCAGATCATGTAGCTGTGTTCGCCTTCGCTCGGCGCAAGCTTGGCGTTGAGGCGGTAGATCAGCAGATCAAGCAGGTGCGCTTCGATGGAGCTGTCGACCACCGCCAGGTGCTTGCCGTTGTACAGGGTGTCGAGCACGGTGACTTCGAGAGAGGCGCTCTGAGTGATCGCAGCTTCGCCCGGCTCCAGATAAACCTGCACACCATAGGTTTGCGAGAACGCCTTCAAACGCTTGCAGAAGGCTTCCACGTCGTAGCCTTCGCCAGTGAAATGAATGCCGCCGCCCAGGCTTACCCACTCGACCTTGTGCAACAGGTGGCCGAAACGCTGCTCGATGTGCGTGAGCATCTGGTCGAACAGGTTGAAGTCGCCGTTTTCGCAGTTGTTGTGGAACATGAAGCCGGAAATGTTTTCGATGACCGCTTCGATCTTTTCCGGGTCCCACTCGCCCAGGCGGCTGAACGGACGCGCCGGGTCGGCCAGCAGGTAGTCCGAGCTGCTCACTTGCGGGTTAACGCGCAGGCCACGGGTCTTGCCAGCAGATTGTTCGGCAAAGCGCTGCAGCTGGCCGATGGAGTTGAAGATGATCTTGTCGCAATTTTCCAGCATCTCTTCGATTTCGTCGTCGGCCCAGGCCACGCTGTAGGCGTGCGTCTCGCCTTCGAACTTCTGGCGGCCGAGCTTGAGCTCGTAGAGCGAGGACGAGGTGGTGCCGTCCATGTACTGCTGCATCAGGTCGAACACCGACCAGGTGGCGAAGCATTTCAAGGCCAGCAGCGCCTTGGCACCGGAGTGCTCGCGCACATAGGCAATCTTCTCCATGTTGCTGAGCAGCTTGGTCTTGTCGATGAGGTAGTACGGCGTCTTGATCATGCGAAGGCCTCCCGGCCAGGCCGGCCAAAAAAAAGACACGCATTGTGCCTTCACTGGCTGCGGATCGAAAGGGGTGTGGCGGTTTTCATGAGCCCAGTGCCGGTGGGGCTTTGCTGGAGGTTGAGCGCGGGCCACCACGGTGTGGTCAGCGGGGGAGAGTATTCCATGGGGATGTGACGCAATGGTGGCAGTCGGGGGAGGCGAGGCCAGTGTGGGAGCCCCTGATCGTGCTGGGTGGCCGTGGCTCAACACTGCTGTTCTGAAAAGGCCGAGAAGTCAGAGGGGGTGCATTGGAGATTCGACGGTAATTGACTGCCGTGGCGAACGGGCATTTCGCAATCCAGTCTTAGGTTCTGTACGAAAAGCCTCGAGACGAAGGCCAGGCAAGGCGAAAACGGCCGAGGAAGCGGAGTGTACTGGAGTACATGAGCATTCCGAGGGCGTTTTCAACGCAGCATGGGCGAGTATCGAGGTTTTTCGTAC
>NZ_JAXQNS010000005.1:0-403420 GCF_034427815.1 Pseudomonas gebzensis | reverse complement strand
AAAGCCGCTGTCAACCACCTTTTTGAAGCTTTCATTTACTTGGCAGCGCCAAGTGACTTCCAACTTCAAACCCGCTTTGAAGTGCATCGCTGCGGGAGGCGAATAATACGTTAATCCAAAACCATGTCAACCATTTAACCGATAAAAATCAGCAGCCTGCTCACCGATTCCTCGCAACTATTCAAACCGCCATTGATCTGTAGAGAACCCCTCCCTCCTAGAGCATCACCCATGAACGACGAGCGCAGCGAAAAGACCCCGGGCCTCTCGGCCGAAGAAGAGCACGAGGTCGACGAGCATCAGCCTCCGCGTGCAGCCGTGCTGCATGAAATGATTCGTACCCAAGGCGATCATGAGCTGGAGCGCACCATCGCCGCCTTGTTTTGGTCGGCGCTCGCGGCGGGGCTGACCATGGGCCTGTCGCTGATGGCGATGGGATTGCTCTATTCACGCCTGCCCGATGGAGAAACCGCGCAGATCATCGCCAGCTTCGGCTACAGCGCAGGCTTCCTTGCCGTCATCCTCGCCCGTCAGCAACTGTTCACGGAAAACACGCTGACAGCCGTGCTGCCGGTCATGACCTCACCGACCCTGGGAAACCTGGGCCGTTTGCTGCGGCTGTGGGGTGTGGTGCTGATCGGCAACCTGGTCGGCACCCTGTTCGTCGCCTGGGTCATGCTGGAGTTGCCAATCTTCGACAACAAGACCGACGCCGCCTTCCTGGAAATCGGTCGCAAGGTCATGCACAACGATATCGGCCAGATGTTTGCGAAAGGGATCATTTCGGGCTGGATGATCGCCACCATGGTCTGGATGATTCCTTCGGTCGAAAACGCCAAGATCTGGATCATTGTGCTGATCACCTACCTGATGGCGCTGGGCGACTTCACCCACATCGTCGTCGGCACCGTAGAGGTGTCCTACCTGGTATGGGCGGGCGAGGAAACCTGGCAGCGATTCTGGATGGAGTTCGCACTGCCCACGCTCGCCGGCAATATCATCGGTGGCAGCTTCATTTTCGCACTGATCAGTCATGCCCAAGTGCGCAGCGACACCGGCAAAGGCCTGTCCAAGCTCGCGACGGACAAAAAACCATCCAGCCCAGGCCAGTCCGACAAAGCATGACGCTCAACCGCCACCACGCCTGCGGACCGGCGGTTGCTTCTCTATATAGGAAGCGTGGCCAGCGCAAAAGCTCGCGCTAACCGCGATTTGGCTTGCAGGGCCAGTATCCACACCTCATCGAATGTTTAACAATTCTTAGGAACTTATGCGATAAACCGCAACCGCCCTAAGAATTGACACCATGACGCACACCAGCAACGGCAAGGGCCTGTCCTTCGCCAAGCGTATCTACCTGCCTCGCATCCTGGGCAAAGCCATGGGGTTACTGGCCGTGACCGCGGCGCTGCTGCCGTTGGCCTCGCCAAACTGGGTATGGGCGCTGATGCTGATCAACGGGCTGCTTTGGCCGCATCTGGCCTACCGCTGGGCGACGCATTCGTCACAGCCCTACCACGCCGAGCAGCGCAATCTGGTCGTCGACTCGGTCATGGCAGGGTTCTGGGCGGCCGCTGTGCATTTCAATCCATTGCCGAGCCTGACCATCCTGTCGATGGTGACGATGAACAATGTTGCCGCCGGCGGGCGCTCTCTGGTGCAACGCGGCCTGCTGGCGCAGTTGGGCGGTGTCGCACTGGGCATGGGGCTGCTTGGGCCTCACGTGCAATTGCACGCGACCGACCTGCAGGTCTATGCCAGTTTGCCGATGCTTACCCTGTACCCGATGGCCCTGGGCTGGGTCTCGTTTCAGCTGGCCACCCACTTGGCCGAGCACAAACGGCGCTTGAGCGACTTGAGCCGCACAGACAGCCTGACCGGGCTGTTCAACCATGGGTACTGGAAAGATCGCCTGAGCCGCAAGTTCCTCTTGTGCCAGGATCGCCGGGGGGCTGCCGTGATCGCGTTGATCGACATCGATCATTTCAAGGCAATCAACGACACCTATGGCCACGTGGTGGGCGACCGGGTACTGCGCCACCTCAGCAAAGAGCTCAAGCAGAGCCTGCGCGAAACCGACCTCGCCGGTCGGTATGGCGGCGATGAATTCTGTGTGATCTTTGCGCAAACGACCCAGGAACAAGCGTGCCTGGCGATGGAACGACTGCGCGAGCGCGCCGCTAACTATTCCAATCCACACTTTCCCGCCCTGCGCATCAGCCTGAGCATCGGCCTGTCGGCATTTCGTGACGACTTTTGCGGGCCCGAACAATGGCTCGAAGACGCCGACCGCGCGCTGTACCACGCCAAACGCCAGGGTCGCGACCGGGTAGATGTCGCCCCTGCGGCACTCACTGGACTGCGGCTGGCGTGGCCGGAATAAGCGCTACACGCTCGGCAACGATCTCGGGCACGTCCGTGCGTCGCACATAGAGCCACAGAGGCTCGGTGATGTTCAGTCGGTCATCGACATGCTGCTCAAGCAGCAAGGCAAGGCGCGACCGACACAACGCCATGCGCCCGTCGTCCACCTCGCGCCAGACGAACTCGCTGCAAGGCTGCAGGCTGTCTTCAGGTACGTCGAGCCCAAAGGAATCTTCTGAAAAGCGCACGATATGGACCTCGCGCTTCAGGTGAAAACCCACCAGCCCCTTGAGCTGGTCGGCGGCATTGCAGATGTCGAGCGATGTGATGGCCATGCCTTACCCCTTCAACTGACCAGAGATCTCAGTACAGCGGCTGAGTGAACATCGCAAAGACAGGCAAAAAAATGGGCGACCGAAGTCGCCCAAAATGCCTTGCGTGCTCGTGAATCCGGAACGATCAGCGCGCCTTGCGCTTGCTGGAGTCCTTCCAGATGAAAATGCCTAGACCGACAAAGAACGCCACCATCAACCCGACTGTGACCACACCTGCGATAACCACATTGTCGAAGAACATGCCGATCTCCATTCGTCTGTCGTCGTTCGATGGGTACAAGGTAACCAATCAGGCGTGCAGGAAAATTGATCAGGGTCAATGGTGCCCGAGGCTGGGCACGCGAGGGGCGGTGAGAATTGATGCAGGTCAGTGGTCAGCGCTTCTTGGACTTGCCTTTGCGCTTGGATTTGCCGGCCTTGGCCAGCGGCATGGCCTGTTCGAAGGCCTGACGCATGTCGTCCAGACGCTTGTCGTTGAGGTCATGGATGCGTTTGGCGCGCTCGGCGCCGAAGTTGATGAGGTTGTCTTGGCTCATGGCAGGCTCGACTGACGACAGAGGTGTGAATGATGAAGGCACGGGGGCGTGCTGGCCAGTCTTCAGACTTCTATGTCCACCAGCAGGCCCTGACGCACGGGCTCACCCATGGGCATCACAGGTACCGTGTTATCGGCGTTGAGCTGATCGCCGGGCTCGGCGCTGTAACGATCAGCCTGTTCCTGCTGCTGGCGCTGCTGGTGACGACGCTGTTCGTCGAACAGCAACAACGCCTGCTCCTGCGGATCATGGCGCTGGCGCAGGTCGACACTGCTGTCCCCGGCGGTGGTCTGCACGGGGACCACGGGCGGGATATCCGGGGTGGGCTTGACCGGATCGAGCTGGGATGTGACAGGAACGGCGCTGAGGGGAATGAGCGGCGGCAGCATGGCGTGTCTCCTTTGACTCTTTATATCGGCTGATCGCCGGTTGTCATGAGCAACCGTCACTCTGCCAGGGCTGCCGTTCGAGGTGAGCCCTTGCGCCCTACCCTACTGGCGTTACTCAGTGTCATCTTCCGGGTCAGTGTCCGAAGGCGTGCTGACTTCGCTCCACGGCCGCTTGTAAACCTGCTGCCAGACGCTGTCCAAGTGCTCACGGAACACCTTGGGTGCACCCTTGTACGAGGCACTTTCCTCGCGCTCGCCACCAAACGGCTCTTCGCCAGCGGGGCTGATCAACGACTGGCCCGTCAGGGAGTAGACCGACTGGCCTGCGCGCAGTTCGATGGTGATGTCCTGCGGATCGATGCCGCCGCCGCAGAAAGCGTGGCTGGCCACGGTCACTTCGGCAATGCCGTTCTGATCGAGATCGGTGACATCGCTGACATCGGTATAGAAGTCGACATCCAGGTCGAGGCCCGCGCAGGTGGTTTCCTGCTCGGTCTTCCAACGCGGGGTAAAGGCCGACTCGCCCGAACGACCATAAAGGGTGGCCTTGAGCACCACGCGGTCCACTTCCTGCTCGGTTTCGGCGTCGGTGGCCTGGCCGTCGACCCGGCTCAGGACCAACAGGCCCTCACCTTCCTGGTCGCGGAAATGCACGCTCTTGATAGGGGCCTGTACACCCAGGACTTCCAGTTGCTCGGCAGGAATGGGGGGCAGCGTCTCGAAGCGTTTCTGTTCGCAACCCGACACCAGCAGGACACCCCCCACGGCGACACAAACGTTGAACCAGCGATACTTGGCAGGCATTTCGATACTCGCTCCTCATGGCAAGGCAGTATTGTTCAACGAACGCACTAGACTGATTGGTCCGGCCGGACCTATCCGTTACCATAGTGGGCTTTTCATCGCGGGAGTTCAGCCAGTATGGCGCAGCAGTATCAACCCGGGCAACGCTGGATCAGTGATAGCGAAGCCGAGCTTGGCCTTGGCACCGTCCTGGCACAGGACGGCCGCCTGCTCACCGTGCTCTACCCGGCGACCGGCGAAACCCGTCAGTACTCCGTGCGCAATGCGCCATTGACCCGCGTGCGCTTCTCACCGGGCGACCAGATCACTCACTTCGACGGTTGGAAGCTGACCGTGCGCGAAGTTGACGACGTCGACGGGCTGATGGTCTATCACG
Source organism: Pseudomonas gebzensis (assembly GCF_034427815.1). Lineage (NCBI taxonomy): Bacteria > Pseudomonadati > Pseudomonadota > Gammaproteobacteria > Pseudomonadales > Pseudomonadaceae > Pseudomonas > Pseudomonas gebzensis. Next base: position 398,616 of record NZ_JAXQNS010000005.1, on the reverse strand, counting down.
GCCTGGATGCACAGAATCAGCCACGCACGCTGCCCGAAACGCAACTGTCGAACTTCATCCAGTTCCGGCTGGCCAGTGATCGACTGTTCGCCGGGCAGATCGACCCGATGCCCTGGTTCTCACTGCGCTACAACACCTTGCTGCACACCAGCAAGCAGATGCAGTCGTCGCTCTGGGGATTGGGCGGTGTGCGTGCGCAGCCCATCGCGCACCAATTGCACATTGCCCGCGAAGTGGCGGACCGCATCGCGCCGCGTGTTTTGCTGGCAGACGAAGTCGGCCTGGGCAAAACGATTGAAGCTGGCCTCATCATCCACCGCCAACTGCTATCGGGCCGCGCCAGCCGTGTACTGATTCTGGTGCCGGAGAACCTGCAGCATCAGTGGCTGGTGGAAATGCGCCGCCGCTTCAACCTGGAAGTGGCGCTGTTCGACGCCGAGCGCTTTATCGAGAGCGATGCCAGCAACCCGTTCGAAGACGCCCAGTTGGCGTTGGTCGCGCTGGAATGGCTGATCGAGGACGAAAAAGCCCAGGATGCGCTGTTCGCGGCAGGCTGGAACCTGATGGTCGTCGACGAGGCGCACCACCTGGTGTGGCATGAAGAGCACGCCAGCCGCGAATACGCACTGGTGGAACAACTTGCCCAGGTGATCGACGGTGTCCTGCTACTGACCGCCACCCCCGAGCAGCTGGGCCAGGACAGTCACTTCGCCCGCTTGCGCCTGCTGGACCCCGACCGTTTCCATGACCTGGCCACCTTCCGCGCCGAGAGCGAGCACTACCGGCCAGTGGCCGAGGCGGTGCAAGAGCTGCTTGACCAAGGCCGACTGTCCAGCAAAGCCCATGACACCATTCAAGGTTTCCTCGGCGCCGAGGGCGAGGCATTGCTCACCGCCGTCGACGATGGCGATAGCCAGGCCAGCGCCCGCCTGATTCGCGAACTGCTCGATCGCCACGGTACCGGACGCGTGCTGTTCCGCAACACCCGCGCGGCGATTCAAGGCTTCCCCGAGCGTCAGTTGCATGCTTATCCGCTGGCCAATCCGCCGGCGTATGCCGCGCTCGACCCGAGTGAACGTGCCGAGTTCTACCCGGAAGTGGCGTTCCAGGCCCAGGCCGAGAGTGCGGAAGATGAGCGCTGGTGGCGCTTCGATCCACGCGTGGATTGGCTGATCGATACGCTGAAGATGCTCAAGCGCACCAAGGTACTGGTGATCTGTGCCCATGCTGAAACGGCCATGGACCTGGAAGACGCCTTGCGCGTGCGTTCGGGCATTCCGGCCACGGTGTTCCACGAAGGCATGAACATCCTTGAGCGCGACCGCGCTGCGGCCTACTTTGCCGATGAAGAGTTTGGCGCCCAGGTGCTGATTTGCTCGGAAATCGGCAGTGAAGGTCGCAACTTCCAGTTTGCCCATCACCTGGTCATGTTCGACCTGCCGGCACACCCCGATTTGCTGGAGCAGCGGATCGGCCGTCTCGATCGTATCGGTCAGAAGCACACGATCGAGCTGCACGTGCCTTATCTGCAGGACAGCCCGCAGGAACGCCTGTACCAGTGGTATCAGGAGGCGCTCAACGCGTTCCTGGCAACATGCCCGACCGGCACCGCCTTGCAGCATCAGTTCGGGTCACGCCTGCTGGCACAGCTCGGCGGCGGCGATCGCCAGGCCTGGGAAGCGCTGGTGGTCGAGGCGCGTGCCGAACGCGAGCGCCTGGAAGCCGATCTGCACAGTGGTCGCGACCGTCTGCTGGAATTGAACTCCGGAGGCGCCGGCGAAGGTGAAGCACTGGTGGAAGCCATTCTCGAGCAGGATGACCAGTTCGCCTTGCCGATCTACATGGAAACCCTGTTCGACGCCTTCGGCATCGACAGCGAGGACCACTCCGAGAATGCGCTGATCCTCAAGCCCAGCGAGAAGATGCTCGATGCCAGCTTCCCGCTCGGGGACGATGAAGGGGTGACCATCACCTATGATCGAGCCCAAGCGTTGTCACGCGAAGACATGCAGTTCATCACCTGGGAACACCCCATGGTGCAGGGCGGCATGGACCTGGTGCTGTCTGGCTCCATGGGCAACACCGCCGTCGCGCTGATCAAGAACAAGGCGCTCAAGCCCGGTACCGTGCTGCTGGAACTGTTGTATGTCAGTGAAGTGGTGGCGCCGCGTCACCTGCAACTGGGTCGCTATTTGCCACCGGCCGCCCTGCGCTGCCTGCTCGATGCAAATGGCAACGACCTGGCGGCCCGGGTAGCCTTCGAGACGCTGAACGAGCAGCTGGAAAGCGTGCCGCGGGCGAGCGCCAACAAGTTTGTGCAGGCTCAGCGTGACGCGCTGTCCAAACGGATTGCCGCTGGCGAAGAGAAAATCATGCCGGCCCATATCGAGCGGGTGGCACAAGCCCAGCGCCGCTTGGCGGCCGAGGCGGATGAAGAGCTGGCACGGATGACAGCCCTGAAGGCCGTGAACCCGAGCGTTCGCGATACCGAGCTCGATGCATTGCGCAAGCTGCGCAAAGACGGTGTGGCGATGCTGGAAAAAGCCGCGCTGCGTCTTGAAGCCATCCGCATTCTAGTGGCCGGCTGACACCCCCTCCGCGCACCGCGTTTCACGCGGTGCTGCGGTTCAGGCCAAGACTGTTCAGCTCAAGACTGTTCAACTCAAGAAAGCCCCCGATACAACTCCACTAATGTGGCTGGATCATGCTCCAGATGGCCCTGGCTGCCGTGCAGGCGCATCAGTTGCGCAGCCAAGCCTGTAACAGGCGTGGCCGAGCCTTGCTCGTGGGAGAGCTTCACCGCACTGTCCAGGTCTTTGAGCAATGTCTTGACGTGCCACTTGATCGGCGCGAAGCGACTTTCTGCCATTTGCCCCGCCAGTATCTGCAGCGGCTTGGAGTCGGCAAAGCCACCGGCCAGTGCCTGCGCCAATAATCGCGCATCGACGCCAGAGCGCTCGGCCAATGCCACTGCCTCGGCAATCACCAACGCGTTGCAGGCCACGATCATCTGGTTGCAGGCCTTGGTCACCTGCCCTGCCCCTACCCCACCCATGTGCGTGACACGCTCGCCCAGGCTCAGCAATACCTCACGCACGCGCCGCAAGGGCTCGTCTTCAGCCCCGACCATGATGGCCAGGCTGCCGGCTTCAGCGCCCTGAACGCCACCTGAGACTGGCGCATCGACCCATGCCATGGCACAGGTCGCTGCGAGCTCTGCCGCCATTTCTCGGGTTGCCGAAGGATCAAGGCTCGACAGGTCGACCAGCACATGATCCGCACTGCCGGCAGAGGCTATGCCCTGCTCGCCGAATACGACGCTGCGCACGGCTACCACGTCGGCCAGACACGTGAGCACGATATCGGCCTCATGGCAGAGCTGCGCGGGGGTTTCTGCAAAGCGTGCACCGGCCTCGAGCAGCGCATCACATTTGTCGGCGCTGCGGTTCCAGACGATCAGGGGATAGCCCGCAGCGAGCAGGCGTTGGCACATGGGCAGCCCCATCAGACCGACCCCGGCAAAGCCTAGTGAAGGTAGTGCAGTCGTCATGAATGACCTCGTGAGATGATCAGAAGTTATTACGCCCTGCGTAAGTTGTTACCTCAGTGTGCAAATCGACAGGGTGCTGTTACCAACCTGCACCGTTGCCGATCCGGACTGTGCTTCAAAATGGAATGTTTCTGAAGCTAGCCGCACCAAAAAAGCTCACATGTTGTTTCCAGTCTTTTCCTGAATCAGGATGAAGGGCGAGACAACCACGGCCCATATCTCTGGATCGCGGGTTTGCAGGCTCAGCGCGACCTCATCGGAGACTGCGCCGACAATGCCATCAGAACGCCATTTCGCCACGGTTTCGTGGTGATTCTCGGCCATTGCAGCGGCGGCTTCGATCAAGTCCAGGTGGGGGGCGACCCAAATCAGGTCACCTTTGGCCCAGAAACGCTCCAGCGCTTTCCATTCGATGATTGCGGTCTCGCCGAGCAATTTGGCATAGAGGGTGCTTGTGTGATCAGTCATGGGGCCCTTGCACGAAAAATAGCTTTACAAAAAGGCCGCTATTTTTGCAGAAAACCTGGGCTTCAAACACGTAATTGATCGATCAGCCTCGAACGCGTCCGTCTAATCGGTTCTGAAACTGGGCGTTATGGCGCTTTCTTGTATCTTTGTATCGATCACGCGACACCCCTTGAAAGCGTTGTGTCGTGCCGGCTTTTCAAGCGCGCAAACAGCGCTCTACACTGTACCGGTACAGTTCCGGGACACGTTGCAGGGGAACGTGGGCTTGCTGCGCGATGCGTTCGCACGGCGACCCCCGCCCCGGTCTGTAGCCCTGGCCGCCAGGACTATAAAAATTACAACAGAATGAGTGGAGCACTATGATCAAGATTTCCAAGCTGTTCGCTGCAATGGTACTGGCTGGCGTTGCTAGCCATTCGTTTGCTGCCGATACCATCAAGATCGGCATCGCCGGCCCCAAAACCGGGCCTGTGACCCAGTACGGGGACATGCAGTTCGTAGGCGCCAAGCAGGCTATCAAGGACATCAACGCCAAGGGTGGCGTCGATGGCAAGATGCTCGAAGCCAAGGAATATGACGACGCTTGCGATCCCAAGCAGGCCGTGGCGGTTGCCAACAAAGTGGTCAACGATGGCGTCAAGTTCGTGGTTGGCCACCTGTGCTCCAGCTCGACACAACCTGCTTCGGACATCTACGAAGACGAAGGTGTGATCATGATCACGCCAGCAGCCACCAGCCCGGAAATCACCAGCCGTGGCTACAAGATGATCTTCCGCACCATCGGCCTGGACAGCGCCCAGGGCCCTGCCGCCGGCAACTACATCGCCGACCACGTCAAACCCAAAGTGGTTGCCGTACTGCACGACAAGCAGCAATACGGTGAAGGCATCGCCACTGCGGTGAAGAGCACGCTTGAGAAAAAAGGCATCAAAGTCGCCGTCTTCGAAGGCCTGAACGCCGGCGATAAAGACTTCTCATCGGTTATCCAGAAGCTCAAGCAAGCCAACGTCGACTTCGTCTACTACGGCGGCTACCACCCGGAACTCGGTCTGATCCTGCGCCAAGCCCAGGAAAAAGGCTTGAAAGCCAAGTTCATGGGCCCTGAGGGCGTGGGTAACGATTCGATCTCGCAGATCGCCCAGAACGCCTCCGAAGGTCTGCTGGTCACCCTGCCGAAGTCCTTCGATGCCGACCCACAGAACAAGGCCATCGTCGACGCCATCAAGGCTGACGGCAAAGACCCGAGCGGCCCGTTCGTGTTCCCGTCCTACTCGGCCGTTGAAGTGATCGCCGCAGGCATCACCAGCGCCAAAAGCGAAGACACGGCCAAAGTGGCTGAGGCTATCCACAACACCACCACCAAAACGCCGACCGGTGACCTGTCCTACGACGCGAAAGGCGACCTGAAAGACTTCAAGTTCGTGGTCTACGAGTGGCACTTCGGCAAGCCGAAGACCGAAGTCTCTCCTCAATAACCGCCTGATCATCAGTTGACCTACAAGCCCACTGTGCGAGCAGTGGGCTTTGTTTTACGAGGTTCATGGGCCCGATTGCCGCGATCCGGCAGCCAACCCACCTGAAAATCTTAAAACCGTCACCCGCGGTTCACTGGCCAAGCCCCGCCATCGTCGCCCAGGCCACGAGGCGCGCCGGGTTACCCCCCGCCAGCGAATGCACATCAGGTTTTTAGGAGCGCTTCAATGCCTGAGCTCTATCACTTCTTCCAGCAATTGGTTAATGGATTGACCATCGGCAGCACCTATGCCCTGATCGCCATTGGCTACACGATGGTGTACGGCATCATCGGCATGATCAACTTCGCCCATGGCGAGGTGTACATGATCGGGTCCTACGTCGCCTTCATTGCCCTTGCCGGCCTGGCCATGATGGGCATCGACTCGTTGCCGATTCTGATGACCGTGGCGTTCGTCGCCACCATCTTCGTCACCAGTGCCTATGGCTATAGCATCGAGCGGGTGGCCTACCGGCCGCTGCGTAACAGCAACCGCCTGATTCCGCTGATCTCCGCCATTGGCATGTCGATCTTCCTGCAGAACACCGTACTGCTGTCGCAGGACTCCAAAGACAAATCCATCCCCAACCTGATCCCGGGGAGTTTCTCTTTCGGCCCGGGCGGCGCGGAGGAAGTCCTGGTGTCTTACATGCAGGTTCTGGTGTTCGTCGTCACCTTGGTGGCCATGACCCTGTTGACCCTGTTCATCTCCCGCTCCCGCTTGGGCCGCGCCTGCCGCGCCTGTGCCGAAGACCTGAAGATGGCCAACCTGCTCGGCATCAATACCAACAACATCATTGCCCTGACCTTCGTCATCGGCGCGGCACTGGCTGCCGTGGCGGCAGTGCTGCTGAGCATGCAATACGGTGTGATCAACCCCAACGCTGGCTTCCTCGTAGGGCTGAAGGCGTTTACCGCGGCGGTTCTGGGCGGTATTGGCAGCATTCCGGGCGCGATGCTCGGCGGTTTGGTGCTGGGGGTGGCCGAAGCATTCGGTGCCGATATCTTTGGTGATCAGTACAAGGACGTCGTAGCGTTCGGCCTCCTGGTCCTGGTCTTGCTGTTCCGGCCGACCGGCATTCTGGGCCGCCCGGAGGTTGAGAAAGTATGAACAGAAATCTCAAACAGGCGCTGTTCAGCGCCATCCTGGTGTGGGCGGTCGCGTTCCCCGTGTTGGGCCTGAAGCTGAGCATCGACGGCATCCGTCTGGTGGTGCACACCCAGAGCGACTTCACCTTGATGGTGATTGCCGTGTCTTCGGTGCTGATGTTCCTGCGCGTGCTGTTCGACCGACAGTGGAGCGCAGCCATGGGACAAGGCTCCGGGCGCAAGCTGGTGCCGGCCTCGGTGAGCAATTTCCTGACCCTGCCCAAGACCCAGCGCTGGATTATTCTCGGCCTGGTCGTGGCAGCGCTGGCCTGGCCGTTCTTCGGCTCACGCGGCGCGGTCGATATCGCCACGCTGATCCTGATCTACGTGATGCTGGGCCTGGGCCTGAACATCGTGGTTGGCCTGGCGGGGCTGCTCGATCTGGGGTATGTCGGTTTCTATGCCGTGGGTGCCTACAGCTACGCGATGCTCTCGCACTATCTGGGCTGGGGCTTCTGGATCTGCCTGCCGATTGCCGGCCTGATGGCCGCCACCTTCGGTTTCCTGCTGGGCTTCCCGGTGCTGCGCTTGCGCGGCGACTACCTGGCCATCGTCACCCTGGGCTTTGGCGAGATCATCAGGCTGTTCCTACGCAACCTCACCGACTGGACCGGCGGACCGAACGGCATCAGCAACATCGAAAAACCGAGCTTCTTCGGTTTGACCTTCGAGCGCCGCGCCGCCGAAGGCATGCAGACCTTCCACGAGTACTTCGGCCTGCCGTACAACTCGATGAACAAGGTCATCTTCCTGTACCTGGTCGCACTGGTACTGGCCTTGGTGGCGCTGTTCGTCATCAACCGGCTGCTGCGCATGCCCATCGGCCGCGCCTGGGAAGCGCTGCGTGAAGACGAGATCGCCTGCCGCGCGCTGGGCCTGAACCCGACGATCATCAAGCTCTCGGCCTTTACCCTGGGCGCCACCTTCGCAGGCTTTGCCGGCAGCTTCTTCGCCGCGCGCCAGGGCCTGGTGACGCCGGAGTCGTTCACCTTCATCGAATCGGCCATCATTCTGGCCATCGTGGTACTCGGCGGCATGGGCTCGCAGTTGGGCGTGATCCTCGCGGCCATCGTGATGATCCTGCTGCCGGAGCTGATGCGCGAGTTCAGCGAGTACCGGATGCTGATGTTCGGCGCCATGATGGTGCTGATGATGATCTGGCGCCCGCAAGGTCTGCTGCCTATGCAACGTCCCCATATGGAGCTGCGTCGATGAGCCGCGAAATTCTGCAAGTCAGCGGCCTGAGCATGCGCTTCGGTGGGCTGTTGGCGGTCAATGGCGTGGGCCTGACCGTCAAGGAAAAACAGGTGGTGGCATTGATCGGCCCGAACGGCGCCGGCAAGACCACCGTGTTCAACTGCCTGACCGGCTTCTACAAGCCCAGCGGCGGCAGCATCCTGCTCGACGGCCAGCCGATCCAGGGCCTGCCAGGCCACCTCATCGCTCGCAAGGGCGTGGTGCGCACCTTCCAGAACGTGCGCCTGTTCAAGGAGATGACCGCGCTGGAAAATCTGCTGATCGCCCAGCACCGTCATCTCAACACCAACTTCTTCGCCGGCCTGTTCAAGACCCCGAGCTTTCGCCGCAGCGAGAAGCAAGCCATGGAACGGGCGGCGTACTGGCTGGACAAGGTCAACCTGACCGAGTTCGCCAACCGCACCGCAGGCACCTTGGCCTATGGCCAACAGCGGCGCCTGGAAATCGCTCGGTGCATGATGACCCAGCCACGCATCATCATGCTCGATGAGCCAGCGGCGGGCTTGAACCCCAAGGAAACCGAAGACCTCAAGGCCCTCATCGGCTATCTGCGCGAATCCCACAACCTGACCGTGCTGCTGATCGAGCACGACATGAAGCTGGTGATGAGCATTTCCGATCACATCGTGGTGATCAACCAGGGCACGCCCCTGGCCGACGGCACGCCCGAACAGATTCGTGGCAACCCTGATGTGATCAAGGCCTACCTGGGGGAGGCGTAAATGCTCAAGTTCGAAAACGTATCCACCTTCTACGGCAAGATCCAGGCGCTGCACAGCGTCAACGTCGAGATCAACCAGGGTGAGATCGTCACCCTGATCGGCGCCAACGGCGCCGGCAAGTCGACCTTGCTGATGACCCTGTGCGGCTCCCCGCAGGCCCACAGCGGCAGCATCAAGTATCTGGGTGAAGAACTGGTCGGCCAGCCCTCCTCACTGATCATGCGCAAGAGCATCGCGGTGGTGCCCGAAGGCCGCCGGGTGTTCGCCCGTCTGACGGTGGAAGAGAACCTGGCAATGGGCGGCTTCTTTACCAACAAAGGCGACTATCAAGAACAGCTCGACAAGGTCCTGCACCTGTTCCCGCGCCTCAAGGAGCGTTACGTGCAACGCGGCGGCACCATGTCCGGTGGCGAACAGCAGATGCTTGCGATCGGCCGGGCACTGATGAGCAAACCCAAGCTGTTGCTGCTCGACGAGCCCTCCCTGGGCCTGGCACCGATCATCATCCAGCAGATCTTCGACATCATCGAACAGCTGCGCCGCGATGGCGTGACGGTGTTCCTGGTGGAGCAGAACGCCAACCAGGCGCTGAAAGTGGCCGACCGTGCCTATGTGCTGGAAAACGGGCACGTGGTGATGCAGGGCACAGGTGCAGCACTGCTGGTGGACCCGAAAGTGCGCGACGCCTACCTGGGAGGTTGAACGAAAGGGCCTACGGGCCCTTTTCTTTTGCCTGATAGCGGGCCATCGGTGCCGGCCCCTTGAGATCGCCGGCGTGCCTCGGTAACGTTGCCCGCTCTTTTCGTCTTAACGCTGGAGCTTCCATGCGCGCCACCCCTACGTTGTTGCTCGCCACCCTGCTGCCGCTGTTCGCGGGCTGCCAGATGTTCGCCGATAAGCCCAGCGATCCGAACATCGGCAGCACGCGCATGCAGGGCGAGCTGAGCGCTGGTAACGGCAAGCTACTGTTCAAGCCCTGCAACGAGAATCGCCGTTTCCTGGTCAACGATGCGGGCAACACCGGGCTGCTGCAGGAAGCCGACAGTCTGGCATCCAACGCCAAGACCCGCCTGTTCGCCGACCTGCGCGGCCGGCTGGGCGGCAGTCGCCAGGCTGACAGTGACGGCCAGTTCGACGTGCAGCGCCTGTACCGGCTAGAGCGTATCAGCAATGGCTGTGAAGACCCGAACTTCAAGCACCTGACCCTGCGCGCCGAGGGCCACTCACCCGACTGGGACGTCAAAGCCAGTGGCCGCGGGATGATCATCGATCGCGCAGGCAAAGATGCGCTTCCCCTGCCGTTTCTCGAAGAAGAAATTCCCGGTGGCGGTTTGAGCCTGTCCAGTGAAGCCAATGGGCAGCACGTCGAACTGTGGGTCGCTCCACAGCGCTGCGTCGAGCCTGCGAGCGGCGCCATCCGGCACCTGCGCGCCGAGCTGCGCATCGACGGTCAAGTGGCCCAAGGCTGCGCCTACTTTGGCGGTGCACGCGACAACTGATCGGCTATGTACGTTTTGCGCTGCCTGTCGAGGCGGGCAAGCGCTTATACTCGTTGGTTTGTATAAAGCCGCCGGCCGACCTGGGCCGGGATACTGGACCTTGTCATGTTACGAATCACCGAACTGAAGCTGCCACTGGATCATCCTGACGACGCCTTGCGCCATGCCATCGTGCAACGCCTGGGCATCACCGATGACCAGCTGCTCAGCTTCACGCTGTTCAAGCGCAGTTACGATGCGCGCAAGAAGAACAGCGAACTGCTGTTCATCTACACCATCGACCTCGAAGCCAGCAACGAGGCGCAGTTGTTGCGCACCTTCGAAGATGATCGCAACATCGGGCCGGCGCCGGATGTCACCTACAACTACGTTGGCCATGCGCCGAGCGAGCTTGTGGAACGGCCGCTGGTGGTCGGCTTCGGTCCCTGCGGCATCTTTGCCGCCCTGCTCCTGGCGCAGATGGGCTTCAAGCCGATCGTGCTGGAACGTGGCAAAGAGGTGCGTCAGCGCACCAAGGACACCTGGGGCCTGTGGCGCAAGGGCGAGCTCAATCCAGAATCCAATGTGCAGTTTGGCGAAGGCGGCGCAGGCACGTTCTCCGACGGCAAGCTGTACAGCCAGATCAAGGACACCCAGCACCACGGCCGTAAAGTGCTCGAAGAGTTCGTCAGGGCCGGCGCGCCGGACGAGATCCTGTACATCAACAAGCCGCACATCGGCACCTTCCGCCTGACTGGCATGGTCGAGACCATGCGTCAGGAGATCATCGCCCTGGGCGGTGAAGTGCGTTTCCAGGAAAAAGTCAGCGACATCCTCACCGAGGGTGACCAACTGCTTGGCGTGGTACTGGAAAGCGGCGAAGAACTGTTGTCGCGACACGTAGTACTGGCGCTCGGCCACAGTGCTCGCGATACCTTCCGCATGCTGCACGGCAAAGGCGTATTCATGGAGGCGAAGCCGTTTTCCGTGGGCTTTCGCATCGAACACCCGCAGACCCTCATCGACCAGGCGCGGCTGGGCAAGTATGCCGGCCACCCGAAACTCGGCGCGGCGGATTACAAGCTGGTCTATCACGCCAAGAACGGCCGCTCGGTGTACAGCTTCTGCATGTGCCCGGGCGGTACCGTAGTGGCTGCCACCAGCGAGCCGGGACGCGTGGTCACCAATGGCATGAGCCAGTACTCACGCAACGAGCGCAATGCCAACTCGGGCTTGGTGGTGGGCATCGATCCGGAGCGCGACTACCCTGGCGGTCCCTTGGCCGGCATCGAGTTGCAGGAGCGCCTGGAAACCCTGGCCTATGAAATGGGCGGCAGCAACTATCAGGCGCCTGCGCAGTTGGTGGGTGATTTCGTGGCCGGGCGTGCGTCAACCGCACTGGGTAGTGTCGAACCTTCCTACAAACCTGGCGTCACGCTGGTGGACCTGGCCAAGAGCCTGCCGGACTTCGCCATCGAAGCCATCCGCGAGGCGCTGCCGGCATTCGATCGGCAGATCAAAGGCTATAACCTGCATGATGCGGTGCTGACTGGTCTTGAGACACGCACCTCTTCGCCGCTGCGCATCACGCGCGGAGTCGACTTCCAGAGCGTCAATCTCAAAGGGCTGTTCCCGGCAGGTGAAGGCGCAGGGTATGCGGGCGGGATTCTGTCAGCCGGCGTTGATGGTATTCGTATTGCCGAAGCCGTCGCCCGCGCGATGCTCGACAGCCACGCGCACTGAACCTGTGGGTGGCCGGGCTGCGCGATACGCGCCCGGCTAGTGCCGAGCCACCCACAGCGCCCCAACGGCAGACGTAAAAAAACCCGACCGGCCTAGCCAGTCGGGTTTTTTAATGCCTCGAATCAGTGCGAAACGCGGCTGGTGCCATCCACCGTCATGATGCGCACGCGCTCGCCGACTCGGAACACTTCGTTCTGCTGCACCGACTGCACATAGGCGCGCATGCTGCCGTCGTCCTCACGCACCGTGATTTCAACACCCTGGGTGCGGGTGATGCCTTCTTCGGCCGCAGAACCTGCCAGGCCCCCTGCTACCGCACCGATCACGGCAGCCACCAGGCTGCCGCGGCCACCGCCGATGGCGCTGCCGGCGACGCCGCCGACCACTGCGCCAGCACCGCCGCCGATGGGTGTCTTGGTGCCCTCGATCTTGACCGGGCGCAGGGATTCGATGGTCCCCATACGGACGGTCTGCACGCGGCGGGCCTCGTCACGGGAATAACTGTCACCTGACAGATTGGAAGCACAGCCTCCAAGCAGCAGCGACGCGGTGGTGAAGGCCGCCATCAGCAAAGCGGATTTACGCATGGGTCAAATCTCCATTGGCAAGGTGTCCATTAGACGTCGAGCGATCACGGCTGTCACGACGGCAACACAGAAAAACCACGTGTCGTTCAGCCCACGTACAGCTTGGGCCAAGGCGACGCGGCTGCGTCATAGCCGTATGACCCTCCGTGAAGGCCTATCGTTGCATGCAGGGTGCACGCGACGGCGCCGGTGGATCAGGGCGCGAGCCGGTCGCGCTGCCATAGCCCTTGACTGAGGTGGTAGTTCAGCCGGTCATGCAGACGGCTGGAGCGCCCTTGCCAGAACTCGATGCGATCAGGGAGCAGACGGTAGCCCCCCCAATGCTCCGGGCAATGCGGCTGGCTGTCGGAAAACCGCGCTTCGGTGGCTTTGACCAGCGCTTCAAGTGCCTGACGATCCGCAATCACCTGGCTCTGTGGCGAGGCCCAGGCCCCCAGACGGCTACCTAACGGGCGTACCTGGAAATAATCGTCCGACTCCTGAGCCGAAACCTTCTCGATCCGCCCTTCGATGCGCACCTGACGCTCAAGCGCCGGCCAGAAGAACGTCATGGCGGCAAACGGGCGCGCCGCCAGTTGCTGGCCTTTGGCACTGTCGTAATTGCTGAAGAAGGTGAACCCTTGTGCATCCAGACCTTTCAGCAACAGCACCCGGCAGTGGGGGCGCCCGTCAGCATCGACCGTGGCCAGGGTCATGGCGTTGGCTTCGACTGGCGCCTGCTCGGTCTGGACCGCATCGCCGAACCACTGCTGAAACAGACTGAAGGGTTCGGCGGGAGCCTGGTCCTCGACCAGGCCATCGCGGGTGTAGTCGCGGCGCATATCGGCCAGAGACTGGGTCATCACACGGTTCCTTGACGATCAGTTGGTCTTGGCCGAGGTATTAGCGGCAACGCGCTTGTCGCTGTCGGCCTTCTTGGCAGCGGCCTTCTTGGCAGCCGGTTTGACCGGCGCCTTGGCCTTGGCGACAGGCTTCTTGGCAACCGGCTTGGCGGCCTTTTTCGCGGCCGGCTTGGCAGCGGCCTTGGCCGCAGGTTTGGCAGCCGGCGCAGCGGCGACAGGCTTGACGCTCTGCACGGCGACCATCGAGGCCGGGGTCGGCGCGGGTGCTGCCTGCTGATACTTGGCCATCAGGGCGAGCATGGTGTTCTGCGGGGTCAGCAGCAGCTCCACCCGACGGTTCAGTGCACGACCTTCCGCGCTGTCGTTGGCGGCACGCGGCATGACCGCGCCCATACCCTTGAGGATGAGCCGATCACGTTGCAAGCCGCTGAGACGGAAGATCGCCGACACCGAGGCGGCGCGTTCCAGGCTCAGGCGTTGGTTGGCTGCTGCAACGCCACTGCTGTCGGCGTGCCCCAACACCAGCACGGCGGTTTTCGGATCGCCTTCGACGACCTTGGCCACGCGTGTGATTGGCGCCAGGGTCACTGGCAACAGCATGTTCGGGCGATCAGGGTTGTACGAGCCATCGACCGGAATAGTCACCGCCAGCACGTCTTCGCGCCGCTCCAGCTCGAATTTGCTGTCTTTGAGCGCTTCACGCAGCTTGGGCTCGTACTGGTCGAGCCAGGCCTGAGTGGCTTTCTGGTCAATCTTGGGCACTGCGGCCACCGGATCTTTCGCGGCGCCATCATTGCCACCGAACGGCCACCACCAGCGGTTGCCGGCAGCATCCTTGCCGGCGGCTTTGGCATCGGCCTGGGCGACCTTTTCAGTCACGGCATCCTTGACGTCTTGATCGGCCACCTTGTCCGAGCCAAACGGCCACCAGCTACGACCGCTGTCGCCCGAGGCGTTCTGTGGCGAGTGCTGAGCGCAGCCAGTCATGGCCAGGCACAGGGCAAGAGCTAAGGTTTTATGTGAAGACATCAGCGATACACCATGAATTGAAAAGGAATTTTGCCAGCGCACATCGAGCAGTGGCCTTCAGGATAGACAAAGGACTCAGGCAATACAGCACAACCCGATCAAAGGCAGGCGCGCAGTACCTGCACCAGCCGCTGAGCGCGTGGGTCCATCAATATGTAGGGGCCCAGGGTGTTGGTGACAAAGCCAAAAGCCACGTCGTACTCGGGGTCCGCGAAGCCTACCGAGCCGCCAGCGCCGGGGTGTCCGAAGGCCCGCGCGCCAAGGCCGAAGGTGGCATTGGGAACCTCTGGCTGATCGAGCATGCAACCTAGACCGAAGCGCGTCTGGGTCAACAGCGTGCGATCCTGGCCAAGACTGTGTTCGCGCGTCAGCTCGTCAAGCAGCTCGGACTCCAGCAGGCTGCCGTCCAGCAGGCCGGCATAGAACCCCGCCAGGCTGCGGGCATTGCCATGGCCATTGGCCGCCGGCTGCTGCATGCGCCGCCACTCCGGTTTGTTGGTGCTGGTAAGAATCGCCGGTGGGTTGGTGAAGGCGCGGGTCGACAGCGCCTCGGGCTCACGCAGGGTCACCTGCAGCAGACGCTGGGCCGCCGCATCGCCCGGATTGCCTTTGCCACGAGCGATATGGGCCACGCGGTAGAACTCTTCATCCGCCAACCCGACATGAAAATCCAGCCCCAGAGGCTTGGCAGTGCGAGCAACGATCGACTCACCAGGACCACGCCCGTCGACTCGGCGGATCAGTTCGCCGATCAGCCAGCCATAGGTGATTGCCGCATAGCCGTGTTCGGAACCCGGAGTCCACCACGGGCGCTCGGCGGCCAGCGCTGCGGTCATCGCGTGCCAGTCATACAAGGCTTCTGGCGCCAGTAGCTCACGCAGGGCAGGCAAGCCGGCGCGGTGGCTGAGCAATTGGCGCAGTGTGATGGCGCCCTTACCGGCCTGGGCAAACTCGGGCCAGTACTGAGCAACGGGTACGTCGAACGCCAATTTGCCTTCGTCCACCAGTTGCAAGGCGGTCACTGCGGTGAAGGTTTTGGTGCAGGAGAACAGGTTGGCTAGGGTGTCGCTGTGCCAAGCCTGTTGGCCATCGCGGTCGGCGGTGCCGGCCCAGAGGTCGACGACTGTCTGGCCGCCGACTTGCACGCACAGGGCCGCGCCGCGTTCCTGGGGATTGTCGAACAGAGACGCGAAGGCCTCGCGCAGCGCCTCGAACTTCAGCTCGTAATGCCCCTGAATCTGCACGCGTTGACGCTCCTGACGGTGGGAAATGGCGTGCATTGTTTCAGCACTTGACCTGTTTGCATACAGGCCAAGTGCCTTGAGGGGCACCTCAGGCGCTGGGCCCGCACCTGGCGCTGATGTCGATCAAGGGGCAGGCGTGCCCAGCTGCTTGGCCAGATGTTCGCTGAGCAGCAGATTGCGCTTGCGCACCGCCTCGACGAAACCGGTCCAGGCCACATCGGTGATGGCCACCAGCCCAAGGTGACCGTTCTCGCCATCGAGCAAGCGGCCACTGGCAGGCTGATCGAGGTATTGGAACCAGTGCGCGCCGACGATCATCGGCTGCTCCAGCGCGGCCGTCAGGAAGGTGGCGTAGGCGGCGCCACGATCCTCTTCACGCGGCAACTCAAGCGGGCCAGGCCAGAATGGACCGCGGTCACGCGAGCCGAACTGGAACTCCGATACCAGCACCGGTTTGTCCAGTTCGGCCAACTGGGCAAAATCGTAGCCGTCCTGAGGTTTGAGGGTATAGAAGTTGAAGCTCAGGACGTCGCAGAACTCAGCGCAGGCCTTCACCGCCTCTGGCGAGGTAACGCCGTAACGCCCCCCGAGCAGCAAGTGGTTGGGCGCATGCCATTTCAGGGCATCGGCGATGGTCTTGAAGTAGGTCTGGGCGAAGACTTCCTGGAAATGCTGGTAATCGCGCTCGATCTCCGGGTGTTCAGGGTTGGGCAGCGGCGCCTCGAATCCTGGGTCTTCCATCAGTTCCCAGGCTTGCAGATCGATGCCCCACGCCTTGGACAGCCCCTGCTGGTTACGGTATTTGTCGCGCAGCTGCTTGAGGAAAGCGCGCTTGGCCGGCACATCGGTGGTCAGGCGCAAGGTGCCGAAAGCCAGGCCGTATCGGGCCTTGGCATCGGCGCCAGGCGCGGCCCACGCCAGTTCGTTGTCGGCGAAGTAACCGATCAGCCAAGGGTCGTCGCGGTGATCACGTGTGGCGATCGCCACAGCACGCTCGGTGGCCATGGCAAAGCGCGGATCGAACGGGTCAGGCATGCGCCCCCACCAGTCCATGCCAGTGCTGATGCTTGCGTAGTCGCCAACGATGGCCAGCGGCAAGGTATAGGGAATGCGTTGCGTCTGGCCCAGCGCCGGGTCGCTCCAGTTACCCAGGGTGTTGAAGCCCCAGGCGAGCAGCCGATCGATGGCCTGGGTCTGCCAGCGGTCAGTGTCAACGCCTGGCGCCGGACACGCGCCTGGCGGCTGCCCTTCGACCTGCGCCGGGCATGGGCTGGCATGGCTGCGATACAGATTGGCCGCATAGAAGTCGTACCAATTGCCCTGCTTGAAGCCACGGCCTTGCGAAGACGCATTGCCGTCGTCGTTGTTGCCTTTGCCGGAGAACGCGGCGAGCGGTTCGCCTGGCGCTGGCAACGCCTTGAACATGCCCTCGCGCCCGGTGACATAGGTCCGCCCACCGTCGGCCGCGACCGCATTGACACCCAGCGAGAAGAACCCGTGCCCGTCGGGCGTTACCAGGTACCAGTGACCGTTACGTTTCTCGGTGCGGAAAAACCCCCTGGCCTCGAAGGCAGGGCCTGCCAGCACTCCGCCATAAGGGTCGAGCTCGAGCGCGCCACGCTCGCCCAGCCATGCCTGCACGTGTTGATGCTCACGGCTGGCGGCCGCTTTGAGCTGCTCGTCATTGACGATCTTGTCTGGCCAGTTGCCGCGGGTCGACTGGCCGTAGCCGTCGATCAGGCCCGCATAGGCTGCCGTGTAGGCCTGGTCGTCGTCTTGCAGGCCGACCTTTTCGATCAGCAGGCTCTGCGCGACATTGGGCTTGGGAATGCTCAGGCTGACCGAGCTCACCTGCTTCAAGTCCACAGCCCCCGCGCTGCTGGTCAACAGCAGACGTTGCCCTTCATGGTTCCAAGGCATCGGCGGCCCGGCGCGCATGCCCTGGCTCAGTGCCGAGCGCGCCGTCAGCGGCACCATCACCGTTTGCGCGGGGCCCGAGGGCACGTCGATGCGGCTGGTCAGGGTCTGTCCATCCTGGCTCTTGACCACGACATCCACGCTCAATGCCCAGTCCATGCCACTTTGCAGGCGCAGGGTGAGAAACTGCCCAGTGGACCAGTCCCAGCTGCCAGTCTGCGCGGTGAGCTGCAGCGTGGGCCGCTCGGCCGGATTGAACACCACCCGCCGGAGCACTTCGCCCTGAGCCGTCTGTTCAGCGTTGTACTGCGGCAAGGCAGTGTCCTGGGTGACCACATTGATCACCGAAGTGGGCCGGACGAAACTGAACAACGTCTGCTGCCCGGCCCAGAGGGGCGAGCTGAACATCAGGGCAAGCACGGCAGGCAGGCTGCGAGGGATCATGGGGCGGTAGTACTCCTTGAAGAGCCCCAGTGGGCTCACGACCTAATAGATGACAACGGCCCGACGCATCATGCGCCGGGCATCAGCCGATTTCCCGCCGGAAGGGCGGCAGCGCATTGAGGATAGCTTTCCCATAGCGCTGGGTGACCAGACGCCGATCGAGCAAGGTAATGACGCCACGGTCCTGCTCGGTACGCAGCAATCGACCGCAGGCCTGGATAAGCCGCAGTGAGGCATCGGGTACGGCGATTTCCATGAAGGGATTGCCGCCGCGAGCTTCGATCCACTCGGCAAGGGCGGCTTCGACCGGGTCGTCTGGCACCGCAAAGGGAATCTTGGCGATGACCACGTGCTCGCAATAGGCGCCCGGCAGGTCGACCCCCTCGGCGAAGCTGGCCAGCCCGAACAACACGCTGTGCTGACCGTCATCGACGCGCGCCTTGTGCTTGTTGAGGGTTTCCTGCTTGGACAGGTTGCCCTGAATCAGCACCAGCTTGCGCCAGTCGCGGTCCAGGCCATCGAACACGTCCTGCATCTGCTTGCGCGAGGAGAACAGCACCAGCGCGCCGCGGGCGTCTTCGACGATACCCGGCAGGTCGCGGATGATGGCCGCGGTATGCGCCGTGGCATCACGCGGATCGGCGCGTAGATCAGGCACCCGCAACACGCCGGCGTCACCGTGCACGAACGGGCTCGGCACGACGCAGGTCATGGCGTCGCGCGGCAAACCCGAGCGCATGCGGAAGCGATCGAACTTGCCCAGCGCGGTCAGCGTGGCTGAGGTCACCAGCGCGCCATAGGCCACGTTCCACAGGTTGCGTCGCAGCATTTCAGCAGCCAGGATCGGGCTGGCATTGACCTCGATGTCGTACTGGGCACCGCTTTCGGCCAACGACAACCAACGCGCCATGGGCGGGCTGTCTTCGGGGTCTTCGGCGGTGAATGCCGTCCACAGCTCCCAGTTGCCCTGGGCGCGGGTCACCAGGCTGCCGAACAGCGGGTACCACTCCTCGGCCTGGTGGCTGGGGATGCCAATGCTGACCTCGCTGTCCATGCCTTCCTTGAGCAGATCAGCCAGGCGTGTGAAGAGGTCATTGAGACGCGCAAAGCCTTTTTTCAGCTCAATGCCGGCGTCGCGGATCTCGTCGGGCACCACGCCGCCAACGAAGCGGTAGCGTGGGCGGTCGCGACCTTCCGGGTCTTCGCTGGGGCGGAACTCGGCCACCTGCTCGCACAGGGTGAACATGAACTGCTGCTGGGTACGGATTTCCCGAGCCAGCTCTGGCACCTGCTCGATCCATTTGCCCAGATCACCGGGCAGGGTTTGCTGAGCCAGCAGCTTGGTGAGGTTCTTGGCCGTCTGCTCCAACCAATCGGCGGTGGAACGCAGGCGCGAGAAATGCGCGAAATGGCCGATGGCCTTGTCGGGCAGGTGGTGCCCTTCGTCGAACACGTACATCGTTTCGCGCGGGTCGGGCAGCACCGCACCGCCGCCCAGGGCGAGGTCGGCCAGGACCATGTCGTGGTTGGTGACGATGACATCGACCTTGCCCATGCCTTCACGTGCCTTGTAGAACACGCACTGCTGGAAATTCGGACAATGACGGCCGGTGCACTGGCTGTGGTCGGTGGTCAGGCGTGACCAGTCCTGGTCTTCCAGGGCCTCTGGCCAGCTGTCGCGGTCGCCGTCCCAGCGGTTGCCGGCGAGCTTTTCGATCATGCCGTTGAACAGTTTCTGGCTGCGCTCGTCCACCTCGATGTGGAAGCCTTCCTCCTCGAACAATTGGGCAGTGGCCGACTGCGCCTGACCTTCCTGCAGCAGTACGTCGAGCTTGGACAGGCACAGGTAGCGACCGCGGCCCTTGGCCAGGGCGAAGCTGAAGTTCAGGCCGCTGTTGCGCATCAGGTCAGGCAGGTCTTTGAAGACGATCTGCTCCTGCAGGGCCACCGTGGCGGTGGCGATGACCAGGCGCTTGCCGGCAGCCTTGGCGGCAGGGATGGCCGCCAGGCTGTAGGCCACCGTCTTGCCGGTACCGGTGCCGGCCTCGACCGCAACCACGGCGGGTTCGCCTGAGCGCTTGCCTTCTTCGTCCACGGCGATGTCGCCGAGTACCTTGGCGACCTCGGCGATCATCAGTCGCTGGCCATAGCGCGGCTTGAGGCTCTTGGCTTCGAGGAAACGCGAGTAGGCGCCTTGGATGGTGGCTTTGAGTTCGTTGCTGATCATGGTCTGCGCGCCCGAAGGGCTGGATATATTTTCAGTGCTTTCACGGGCCGGCTATCATACCCGGCTATTGCCCGTTATGCCCGAGGGAGTTCTGCATGCTCGCCTTTACCCTGCCCTACACACTGCATGTTCTGGCGGCCCTGATCTGGGTCGGCGGCATGTTCTTCGCCTGGCTGATACTCCGCCCGGCGCTGGCTGCAGCCTTGGACGGGCCATCGCGGCTGCGCGCCTGGGCGGAAGTTTTCCCACGCTTCTTCGGATGGGTCTGGGTGTCGATAGCGACCTTGGCGATCAGCGGCGTGGCCATGATTCACCTGCGCTTCAACGGCTTCGAGACCGCCCCGCGCTATGTGCAGTGGATGATGGGTGGGGCCATCGTCATGGTCGCGGTGTTCCTGCGCGTGCACGCGCTACTACTGCCGCAATTGCGCGCGGCGGTGCACAGCGAGGCATGGACAGAAGGCGCACAGGTGCTGGCGCGCATCCGACGGATGGTGGGCCTGAACCTGCTGCTGGGCTTGCTGGTGGTTGCACTGGCCAGCGCTCGCTGGAGCTTTTGAGCAATCGGGTGGTCAGCGTCGAGGCAACGGCCTGGGGATGGCCATGATGTGGAATATCCCGGTCAGCAGAATCTGCAGGCGATCGAACCAGCGGTGGCTACGCTCGCGCAGGCTGCCATTGAACAGCAGCACCTCCAGCACATGCAGCCCGAACAGCCCACTGCCGGCGGCCCGAATCAGCAGGTCGAAGGGCATGGCCTGTGGCCGCAGGCCGTTGAACAGCACCACTCCCCAGAACAACACGGTCAGGGCCTTGCCCAGGGCCAGAATGACTTTCATCGCGCGCCTCCCCCGTGAACGGTGACATTGCTGATAGCGGTTGTATCGAACCCAAACGGTCGGCAGGCATGTCGCTTCAGGCGGTGGCCTCAGCCAGGCACCTGGACGGGGTGATTCACCTCGCCGCCCCACTCGATGCCCGCCCGCGCATGCTGGATGAATCACACGCGGGCGAGCCGGTCTTCAGCGTTGGATCTTGATTTCCGTACGGCGGTTCATCGCCCGGCCATCGGCAGTCGCATTGTCGGCCACTGGCTGGCTTTCACCGGCGCCGCGCACCGCGACGAAGCTAGCGCGTGGCACGCCGCTGCTGATCAGGTAATCGGTCACCGAATGCGCGCGGCGGTCAGACAGCTTCTGGTTGTAGCTGTCGGCGCCGACGCTGTCGGTATGCCCGGTCACGCTCAGCCGAGCACTGGCCGCTTCCTGTTTCAGGCGCGTGGCGATGGTATTGAGGCGGTCTTTGTCGGCCGCTGTCAGGCGCGCCGAGTCGAACTCGAAGTGCACGTCGCGGATCACGATGGTTTCTTCCCGCTCGACCACCACCACCTCTTCGACCACCGGCGGCGGCGCTGGCGGCTGCAGCGGGCAACCCGTGGCATCGACCTGCACACCGCGTGGCGTTGCGGGGCACTTGTCACGGCTGTCTGGCACGCCATCGCCATCTTCGTCACCGTCGCCATGGGCCCAGCAGTAACCGGCCGCCAGGCCGCCGCCGAGCAGTGCGCCCCAACCGGCCCAGCTGGAGCTTTCAATGGCGCCGAGGGCAGCGCCACCGACGCCGCCTACCGCAGCGCATTTGGGCCAGTCGGTTTTTTGCAGGCCAGCGCAACCGCTCAACAGGCCGGTGAGCAGAACCAGAGGTATCGCCGTGCGGACTATGCTCATTCGTTGCTTCTCCTGAGGATGGGAGCCGGCCTGCGGGCCGGCTCACCGGAGTAAAGACTGCAGCGTGCGGCTCTGCCAGCGTTGCGCCAGCATCCAACGCTGCAGCCCCTATGCCGACGGGCCGCAGACCGCTAGTCTTGAGCGATTCCAACGAGGAGCGGCAATGACCACGATTTTTTCCGAGCGCACCCCGCAGCACGCCTTGGCGGCCCTGCTCGAACGCGTCCAACCGCAGCGCCTGTTGCTGGTCGGCAGCCATTTCCCCGCCTTGGACGCCTTTGCCCAGACGCACCCTGACTGCACCATCGACACCGCCCCACCAGGCCCGCTGCCCGCCCCGCTGGCCGCACGCCGCTACGACCTGGCGCTGCTGGTGGAATGCCTCGAACACCTGCCCAGGCGCAGCGGCTTGGAACTGCTGGGCGGCATCCGCAATCTGAACGCCAGCAAAGTGGCGGTGCTGGCCGATCTCCAGGCGTGCGGTTGGCAGGACACCGACTTCTTCGCCCTGGCCCTGTCGGCCAGCGAACGCTTCAGCCGTGGCGAGCAGCATCTGTGCCTGTTCACCTATGATCTACGTGATTACAAGCAGGTCCCTGACTGGCTCAACGCCAGGTTCTGGGCCAACCCGGAAAATTTTGGCAAGTACTGGTGGTGATTTCATGAGCGTTTCGGTCTGCCCTTGCGGCAGTGGCAATCTCCTCGACGCCTGTTGCGGCCACTGGCACGCCGGTACCCCGGCCCCCGACGCGCAGTCGTTGATGCGCAGTCGCTACAGCGCCTACGTGCTGGGCCTGGTCGACTACCTCTACGCCACCACCCTGCCCGCCCAGCAACCTGGCCTGGACCGCGCTGCGATCAGCGCCTGGAGCGCGCAAAGCACCTGGCTGGGGCTGGAGGTCGACGCCGTCGAGGTCCTCGGCGGCCAGCCCGAACACGCCTTCGTCACCTTTACCGCACGCTGGCACGACGCCGAGGGCGATCATCAGCACCGCGAGCGATCGGCGTTCGTGCAGCGCGAGGGCCGTTGGTACTTCATCGATCCCACCGTGCCCCTCAAGGCCGGTCGCAACGATCCCTGCCCTTGCGACAGCGGGCAGAAATTCAAGAAATGCTGCGCCAGCTACCTGGCCGGGTGACCGATGATCCTATTGAGCCGTGCGTTACTGTTGGGTGCCCTGCTGAGCCTGCTGACCGGCTGCATGAGCTGGGGCGCCAGCCAATGGCGCGAGCCGCAGGTCCATCTGGTCAAGGTGAAGACGGTCAAGGCCCGCCTGCACCAGCAGGAGTTCATCCTCCACCTGCGGGTCGACAACCCCAACGACAGCCGGCTGTTCATCCGCAACCTCGACTATGCGGTGAAGCTCAACGACATCCCGCTGGTGCTCGACAACGCCAGCCTCTGGCGCAGCGTGGCCGCACATGATTCGCGCACCTTCAAGATCACCGTGCGCACCAACCTGTGGCGTCATCTCAAACCGCTGGCGCGTCTGATCCGCAGCAAGAAGCCGCTGCTGTACAGCCTGGAGGCCGAGATCAATACCGGGGTGTTCTTCCACGACACCCTGCATGTCTCGCGCAGTGGTGAGATACTGCACAGCGATTTTCTACCGGAGTGACCCGCAATGACCCAGCAACCCCACGTGCACGGCCCTGACTGCAACCACGACCATGACCACGGCCATGACCATCATCATGCTCATGACCACGGCCACGTGCATGGCCCGCACTGCAACCACGCCCCTCAGGAGCCGGTGCGCAACACCCTCAAAGACGTCGGCCGCAACGACCCTTGCCCGTGCGGCAGCGAGAAGAAATTCAAGAAGTGCCACGGCGCCTGAGGCGCGTGATGTGACCGGTCGCTGGCCGCCTCAGGCCAGCGGCCACTGCGGCACCGGCAAGGCCTCGTAGGCGGGCCTGGCGAACAGGTAGCCCTGAAACAACGAGATCCCCAGCGCCTTGAGCGCCGCATATTCATCGACGTGCTCGATGCCCTCGGCAATGATCTGGATGTTGAGCTTGCGGCAGATGCCGACGATCCCCTCGACGATGGCAAAGCGTGCCGCGTCGTTGTGGATGCCGCGAATCAGTTCCATGTCCAGCTTGATGATGTCGGGCTGAAATTCGGCTAGCAGGCCGAGCCCCGAATAGCCGGCACCAAAGTCATCGATAGCCGTCTTGAAGCCCTGGCGCTGGTACTCCAGCAGGATGTTCTTCAGGTGCGTACGGTCGGTGAGCTGCTCGTTTTCAGTGACCTCGAAGATGATCCGCTCGGTCGGAAAGCCGACTCGCTGCGCCGCGTCGAGGGTGGCGCGGATGCACGCCGCCGGCTGGTACACGGCGTTGGGCAAGAAGTTGATGCTCAGGTAACCCTGCAGTTGCAGCTTTGCGGCCAGTTCCACGGCTTTGATCCGGCAGGTCTGGTCGAAGGTGTAGCGATTGTCTTCGGTGACCTGCTGCAGAATGCTGTACGCGCCACTGCCATCGGTGCCACGCACCAGCGCCTCGTACCCGAAGATGTGATGTCCAGCGGCTTGGACGATCGGCTGGAAGGCCATACTGAAGTCGAACGGCAGCGGTGCCTGATCTGCGCACCGGCGGCAACCGACCGGGCGGGGTGAATCGATGGGTGTCGATGGGCGTGTCATGTGTGTCTACCTCGGGTGGCCAGTTGCGCTGTGACTGGCTTTGACGCTCGCAGCGGGTCAGTGGTTCGACAGTGCCATCATGCAACCTGTCATCGCCCATTCAGTCAGACTGCACGCGGTCTGTGTAGCGCCCTCTATCGGCTTCTGGGCAGTGTCACGACGCGTACAGTAAAAAAGCCTACAGCGGCGCTTGCGCAGCGACCCTGCCCTCACTAACGTAGCGCCTTCAAAAAATCACCCCCGCCCTCCAGGAGCCCCCGCCATGGCCGCCGCCTTCGCGCCTTTTCGCCCACGCCTCACCGCGGCTGCCGCCTTGCTCGGCATGCTCGGCCTGGCCGGCTGCCAGATGGCCGCTCAACCCGGTAGCGTGCC
Source organism: Pseudomonas gebzensis (assembly GCF_034427815.1). Taxonomy (NCBI): domain Bacteria; kingdom Pseudomonadati; phylum Pseudomonadota; class Gammaproteobacteria; order Pseudomonadales; family Pseudomonadaceae; genus Pseudomonas; species Pseudomonas gebzensis. The sequence continues at coordinate 373,699 of NZ_JAXQNS010000005.1, read as the reverse complement.
CCCCACCGTCGGCGTGCAGCCGCTCAAGGGCCTGGCCCAGGGCGCCTCGGTACGGCGCAACGGCATGGGCGCGCCGCTGATCGAAAGCAGCAACTTCCATGATGCGCTGTTCAGCTTGGGCTACGTGCATGGCGTGGACCGCATCGAGCAGATGATCACCCTGCGCCTGCTGGCCCAGGGGCGCATGGCTGAAGTGGCCGGTGAAGATGCGCTGGACATCGACCGCCTGATGCGGGCGGTCAACCTGCGCCAGAGCGCCGCCCAGCTGTACGCCGACGCCTCGCCGCGGCTGCAGCGTTTCTTCGAGGTCTACGCTCGCGGGGTCAACGCCTACCTGTTCCGCTACCGCGACAACTTGCCGGAGGGCCTGGTCCGTAGCGGCTATCGCAGCGAATACTGGAAGCCCGAGGATTCGGCGCTGATGTTCAGTCTGTATGCCTTCAGCCAGTCGGTGAACCTGCAGGAAGAGCTGTCTGCCTTGACCCTGGCCCAGCAGGTCGGCAGCGATAAACTGGCCTGGCTGCTGCCGGTCGCCGCCGACGAGCCGCTGGCCGAAGGCGAGGCAGACAAGCTCAAGGGTATCGACCTCACCCGCCAGTTGCCAGGCCTGGCCGCCCTCGCCGGCGCTGCGCAGACACTGGCCGACCACCACCTGCTGGGCAACCCGGGCTCGGCCAACCTGGCCCTGGCTGCGCAACGCAGCCGCAATGGCAAGAGCCTGCTGGCCAGCGACAGTCGCGCAGCGTGGGCGCTGAGCCCCGTACAGATGCACACCGGCAAGTACCAGGTGGCCGGCTTGTCGCTACCGGGTTTGCCGATCGTGCTGGCCGGCTACAACGGCAAGCTGGCCTGGAGCAGCAGCGCGGTGATGGCCGACGACCAGGACCTGTACCTGGAACAGATCCGCCGCCAGGGCAACCAGCTGACCTACCTCGCTGACGGCAAGTGGCTGCCGGCCCGCGCCCGCAGCGAAACCTTCTTCGTCAAAGGCCAGCGGCCACAGCGCGACGTGCTGTATGACACCCGCCACGGTACCTTGCTGGGCCAGCCGGGCACCAGCGGCCTGGCCCTGGCGCTGCACATGCCGTCACTCAAGGGCGATCGCAGCCTTGATGCGCTGTTCGACCTGACCCGCGCCGGCTCGGTCGAGAAGGCCTTCGACAGCACCCGCGAGGTCGGCGCCGCCGCGCTCAACTTCGTCTTCGCCGAACCCCAGCACATCGGCTGGCAGGTCAGTGGCCGCTACCCGAACCGTCGCGACGGCCAGGGCCTGGTGCCCTCGCCCGGCTGGGACGCGCGCTATGACTGGGACGGCTACGCCGACCCGATGCTGCACCCCTACGACCAAGACCCGACCAGCGGCTGGATCGGCCACGCCAACCAGCGCAGCCAGCCCAAGGGTTATGGCATGCAGCTGTCCAGCAGCTGGTACTACCCCGAGCGCGCCGAACGCCTGGCGCAGCTGGCCGGCAGCGGCCGGCACGACAGCCGCAGCCTGATGGCGATGTTCAACGACCAGACCACCCCGCTGGCCGACAAGCTCAAGCAGATGTTCGAGGCCCCTGGCATGGCGCAACCGCTCAAGCAGGCCATCGACGCCCTGCCTGCAGGCGAGCGCGAACAGGCCCGCGAAGCGCTGACCCGGCTCAAGGCCTTCGATGGACGGCTCAGCACAGGCTCGGCGGACGCGGCGCTGTACGAACTGTTCCTGCAAGCGTTCGTACGGCTGACCTTCCTCGACGAACTGGGCCCTGAATCGAGCCCGGCCTGGCAGGCCTTCGTCAGCGGTGCCCAACTGTCCTATTCCGCCCAGGCCGACCATCTGCTGGGCCGCGACGACAGCCCGTTCTGGGACGACCGCAACACCGCGCAACGTGAAGGCAAACCTGCCATCCTCGCGCGCAGCCTGGCGAGCGCCATGAAAACCGGCATCACCGAGCTTGGCGCCGACCGCCGTGCCTGGCAATGGGGCGCGCTGCACCAGTACCGTTGGCCAGCGCCAAGCCTGGGCGGCCTCGGTGATCGCCTGGCCCACGCCCCCATGGCGGCCGGCGGCGACTTCAGCACCCTGGCCCTGACCCCCTATGCCTGGGGCAGCAGCTTCGATACCGCCCTTCCCGCCTCGGCACGCATGGTCGTTGACTTCAGCCAGGTCGAGCCACTGCAACTGATGACCAGCGCCGGGCAGTCGGGCAACCCCTCCAGCGCGCACTTCGGCGATGGTCTGGAGGCCTGGTTCAAGGGCCGTTACATGAGCCTGCCGGTGCAGCCGCAGAACTTCGAGCGGGCCTATGGCAAGCAGCGCCTGTCGCTGGTGCCGGCCAAGTGACGGCCTGATCCGGTCGAACTTCCAGCGTGGCGTGGCGCTCCCAACAGGAACCCCCTGATCGGCGCCACCGCCATGGACCTCGTCATCGCAAGACCCGAAGGGCTGTACTGCCCGCCGGGCGACTTCTACATCGACCCCTGGCGCCCCGTGTCGCGGGCGGTGATCACCCACGGCCATGGCGACCACTCGCGCCCCGGCAACGCTCACTACCTCACCGCCGCGCCCGGTGCCGGCGTGCTGCGCAGCCGCCTGGGCCAGGACATCAACCTGCAGACCTTGCCCTATGGCGAGCGCCTGGTGCACCACGGCGTGACCCTGAGCCTGCACCCAGCCGGCCATGTGCTGGGGTCGGCGCAGGTGCGTCTTGAATATCAAGGCGAGGTCTGGGTGGCCTCGGGCGACTACAAAGTCGAGCCGGACGGCACCTGTGACCCGTTCGAGCCCGTGCGCTGCCACACCTTCATCACCGAATCGACCTTTGGTCTACCGATCTACCGCTGGCCCCGCCAGGCCGAGATCTTCGCCCAGGTCAACGACTGGTGGCGCGGCAACTGTGCCCAAGGCAAGGCCAGCGTGCTGTTCTGCTATGCCTTCGGCAAGGCGCAGCGCCTGCTGCACGGTATCGATTCGAGCATTGGCCCGATCCTTGTGCATGGCGCGGTCGAGCCGCTGAACCGGGTCTACCGCGAAGCCGGCATTGCCCTGCCCGAAACCCGCTATGTCGGGGATATCGCACGTAACGACCCGTTGATGCGCCAGGCCCTGATCGTCGCTCCCCCCTCAGCCGGTGGTAGCAGCTGGATGCGCCGTTTCGGCGACTACAGCGATGCGTTCGCCAGCGGCTGGATGCGCCTGCGCGGCACCCGTCGTCGGCGCGGAGTGGACCGTGGCTTCGTGCTGTCCGACCACGCCGACTGGCCCGGCCTGCTCTGGGCCATCGAACAGACCGGCGCCGAGCGGGTAATGGTCACCCACGGCTCGGTCAACGTGCTGGTGCGCTACCTCTGCGAGCGGGGTCTGGATGCGCGCGGCTTCGTCACCGAATACGGCGAGGAAGACGACGCTGGCGCCGCGGAGCCGAGCCCATGAAAGCCTTCGCCGCGCTGTACCTGCGCCTGGACGCCACCACCTCGAGCAACGCCAAACTGCAAGCGATGCGCGACTATTTCGCCGATGCGCCGCCGGCCGATGCAGCCTGGGCGGTGTACTTCCTGTCCGGCGGTCGGCCGCGGCAACTGGTGCCCACGCGGGTGCTGCGCGAGTTGGCCACGCGGATGTCGGGCTTGCCGGAATGGTTGTTCGAGGAAAGCTACCAGGCGGTCGGCGACATGGCCGAAACCATTTCCCTGTTGCTGCCCGAAGCCGAGTACGCCAGTGACGAAGGCCTGGCGCACTGGGTCGAGGCCTACCTGCTGCCGTTGCGTGGGCAGAGCCCGGAGGCGTTGCACGAACACTTGCCCACACTCTGGGCGCAACTCGATCGCCCGAGCCTGATGCTGTGCCTCAAACTCATCACCGGCAGCTTTCGCGTCGGGGTGTCCAAGCTGCTGGTCACCCGGGCCCTGGCGCAGCTGGCCGAGCTTGACCCCAAGCGCGTGGCCCAGCGCATGGTCGGCTACACCGATCTCAGCCACCGGCCCACGGCCGAGCGCTACCTCAAGCTGATTGCTGATGAATCGGACCAGGAACACCGCGAGCGCGGCGGCCAGCCTTACCCGTTCTTCCTGGCGCATGCGCTGCAGGCGCCGGTCGAACAGTTCGACGCGCTGCTGGGTGCGCCCAGCGACTGGCAGATCGAATGGAAGTGGGATGGCATTCGCGCGCAAGTGGTCAAGCGTGAAGGCCAGCTGTGGATCTGGTCGCGCGGTGAAGAGTTGGTCACCGAGCGCTTCCCGGAACTGCACAGCCTGCTCGAAGCCTTGCCGGACGGCGTGGTGCTCGATGGCGAGATCCTGGTGTGGAAACCCGGCAGCACCGCTGAGGATGTGGCGGTACAGCCCTTTGCCTTGCTCCAGCAACGCCTGGGCCGCAAGACCCTGGGCAAGAAACTGCTCACCGATGCACCGGTGGTGCTGCAAGCCTATGACCTGCTCGAATGGCAAGGCGACGATTGGCGCAGCCGCCCGCAGCATGAACGGCGCAGCCAGCTGGAACGGCTGGTCGAGGCGCACCCATTGGTGCCCGTGCTGCTGTCACCGCTGCTGACCGGCGAGGACTGGGCCGATCTGGCGCGCCAGCGCGAAGACTCCCGGCGCCTGGGCGTCGAGGGCATGATGCTCAAGCAGCGCGAAGCGTTGTACGGCGTGGGACGAACCAAAGACATGGGCGTCTGGTGGAAATGGAAGGTCGACCCGTTCAGCGTCGATGCCGTGCTGATCTACGCACAACGCGGCCATGGACGCCGCGCCAGCCTCTACAGCGACTACACCTTCGCGGTCTGGGACGCACCACCGGGCACCCCCGAGCGCACCCTGGTGCCCTTCGCCAAGGCCTACTCAGGGCTCAGCGATGAAGAGATGCGCAAGGTCGACGCCATCGTGCGCAAGACCACCGTCGAGACCTTCGGCCCGGTGCGCAGCGTCACCCCGACGCTGGTCTTCGAGCTGGGCTTCGAGGGCATTGCCCTGTCCAAACGGCACAAGAGCGGCATCGCTGTGCGCTTCCCGCGCATGCTGCGCTGGCGCCAGGACAAGACCGTCGAACAGGCCGATGACCTGGCCATCCTGCAAGGGTTGCTCGAATGAAGTGAGTGCGAGCGGTGTGGGCGATCCTGTGCTTTCATTGCAGGCGCTGCTTTCTTGGCCCGCTCGCCCCTCTTCACCTCGCGCACTCAGGACCCTTCATGCAACTCGTCAGCCACGACCTGCTCTCGCCCGTTCCCGGCGTCACCCGCCAACTGCACAGCTTTCACTTCGGCCCACGTGGCGCCGGCAAGGTGTACATCCAGGCCTCGCTGCACGCCGACGAACTCCCCGGCATGCTCGTGGCCTGGCACTTGAAGCAGCGGTTGGCCGCGCTGGAAGCGGCCGGGCGCTTGCGCCGCGAAATCGTGCTGGTGCCTGTGGCCAATCCGGTGGGCCTGGAGCAGGTCGTGCTCGATGCACCGCTGGGGCGTTTCGAGCTGCACAGCGGCGAGAACTTCAATCGCCGCTTCGTCGACCTGTCGGATGACGTCGGTGATCGCATCGAAGCGCTGTTGACCGACAACGCCGAGCGTAACCAGGCACTGATTCGCCAGCATCTGTGTGAAGCCCTGGCTCAGCATCAGGCCCAGACGCCGTTGCAATCGTTGCGCCTGGCCCTGCAGCGGTTGGCCTGCGATGCGGAAATAGTGCTCGACCTGCACTGCGACTTCGAAGCTGTCGAACACCTCTACACCACACCAGACGCCTGGCCGCAGGTCGAGCCGCTGGCGCGCTATCTGGGGGCCCAGGCCAGCCTGCTGGCCAGCGACTCGGGCGGGCAGTCGTTCGACGAATGCTTCAGCCTGGTGTGGTGGCAGCTGCAACAGCGCTTTGGCAAACGCTTTCCGATTCCGCTGGGCAGCATTTGCGTCACCCTGGAGCTGCGCGGCCAGGCCGATGTCAGCCATGCCCTGGCCGAGCAGGATTGCCAGGCGATCCTCGATTTCCTCGGCTACCGCGACGTCATCGCGGGTGAAACCGCAGCGCTGCCTGCGCTGCCCCGGCCCGCCACACCGCTGGCCGCCGTGGAGCTGGTGGTGGCCGCCACGGGCGGTTTGCTGGTGTACCAGGCGAAGCCCGGGCAGTGGGTCGAGGCCGGCGCGGTGATCGCCGAAGTCATCGACCCGCTGACTGATCAGGTGCAGGTGTTGCGCAGCGTCCAGGCCGGGCTGCTCTACGCCCGCAGCGTGCGACGCCTGGCCACCGCTGGCATGGTGATCGCCCATGTGGCCGGCGAGCAGGTGTGCCGCAGGGGCTACCTGCTAGGGCACTGATCCAGGCCCGCTGACGCTGTGCCCTCGAACCGGTGGCACTGAGCGAATAAAACCAACCGGCGCGACGTGCGGTCTGTTGCAACACAGCCTTCGTCCGGACCGGCCCCGCATGCCTGCACCTTCTGATCCTGCCAGCTCTTGGTTCGCCACCCGCGGGTGGCGCCCGTTCGCCTTTCAGCGGCGGGTCTGGGCGGCAGTCGGGCGCGGCGAATCCGGCCTGCTGCACGCCAGCACCGGCGCCGGTAAGACCTACGCGGTGTGGCTGGCCGCCCTGCGCGCACTGATCGGCAAGGCCCAGACAACCGGCGGCAAGCCTGCCCCGCTGCAGGTGCTTTGGATCACCCCCATGCGCGCGTTGGCGGCAGACACCGCCAAGGCGCTGCAAGCCCCGCTGGACGACCTGCAGCTCAACTGGACGGTCGGTGTGCGCAGCGGCGACACCCGCGCGGCCGAACGCGCCAGACAAGCCCGGCGCCTGCCCACCGCACTGATCACCACACCCGAAAGCCTCACCCTGCTGCTGACCCGCGCCCAGGCTGAGCAGGATTTCGCCAGCCTGCGCATGGTGGTGGTAGACGAATGGCACGAGCTGCTGGGCAACAAGCGCGGTGTGCAGTTGCAGCTGGCGTTGGCACGGCTGCGCCGCTGGCAACCGGGGCTGGTGGTATGGGGGCTGTCAGCGACCCTGGGTAACCTCGACCATGCGCGCGAGGTGCTGTTGCCCGGTGGCGGCGAGCTGGTCGAGGGCCGGCAGGACAAACGTCTGGACGTCGACACACTGCTGCCACCCGATATCGAACGCTTCCCGTGGGCCGGGCACATGGGCCTCAAGCTGCTGCGCCAGGTCGTCGAACAAATCGAGTCAAGCAGCAGTTGCCTGGTGTTCACCAACACCCGCGCGCAGTCAGAGCTGTGGTACCAGGCCGTGCTCGATGCGCGCCCGGACTGGGCGGGGCTGATCGCGCTGCATCATGCCTCGCTGGCAAGGGACACTCGCGACTGGGTCGAACGCAGCCTCAAGGAAGGGACGCTGAAAGCGGTGATCTGCACCTCCAGCCTCGACCTTGGCGTGGATTTTCTGCCCGTGGAGCGGGTGTTGCAGATCGGCTCGACCAAAGGCATCGCGCGCCTGGTGCAGCGTGCCGGGCGCTCCGGCCACGCCCCCGGCCGACCTTCACGCATCACCTTGGTGCCCACCCACAGCCTGGAGCTGGTAGAGGCTGCTGCGGTACGGCAGGCCTTGGCGCAGGGGCATCTGGAAGGGCGGCAGTCGCCCCGGCTGTGCATGGATGTGCTGGTCCAGCATCTGGTGAGCATGGCCTTGGGCAGCGGTTTCGTGGCCCAAGAGCTACTGGCAGAAGTGCGCAGTACCTGGGCCTTTCACGAGCTGCGCGACAGCCAATGGCAATGGGCGTTGAACTTCGTCCGCCATGGCGGCGATTCGCTCACCGCCTACCCCGACTACCAGCGCGTGGACATGCACCCCGACGGGCGCTGGCGAGTGGTCAGCGAACGCCTGGCGCGGCGCCATCGCATGGGCATCGGCACCATCGTCAGCGACGCCACCTTGCAGCTCAAATACTGGAGCAAGGGCGGCGGTGGCAAGCAGCTGGGCAGTGTCGAAGAGTCGTTCATCGCGCGCCTGAAACCTGGCGATGCGCTGGTGTTCGGTGGCCGTGTCCTGGAGTTGGTTCGGGTCGAAAACATGACTGCCTACGTGCGCCGCAGCACGGCGCGCAAAGCCGCGGTAGCACGCTGGAGCGGCGGGCGCATGCCGCTGTCCAGCGAATTGGCCCAAGCACTGGTGGAGCAGCTCGATGCCGCCGCGCACGGGCGGTTCGATGGCCCGGAAATGCGTGCGGTCAGGCCGCTGCTGGCATTGCAGGCAAGCTGGTCAGCGCTGCCCACCATGGGCACGCTGCTGGCCGAAACGCTGTCGACCCGTCAAGGCTCGCACCTGTTCCTCTACCCCTTTGGCGGGCGCATGGCCAATCTGGGCCTGGCAAACCTGATCGCCTGGCGGGTCAGCCAGGCGCAACCGCTGTCGATTTCCATCGCGGTCAACGACTACGGCTTCGAGCTGCTCAGCCCGAGCAACGTCGATTGGGCGGCCTACCTGCCCCTGGCGCTGTCGACCGAAAATCTGCTCGACGATGTCACCGCCAGCCTGAATGCCGGCGAGATGGCCCTGCGGCGGTTCCGCGAAATTGCCCAGATCGCCGGGCTGGTGTTTGGCGGCTATCCAGCAGCGCAAAAAAGCATGCGGCAGATCCAGGCCTCCAGCGGGCTGTTCTACGAAGTGTTTCGCAAGCACGATGCCAACAATCTGTTGCTTGGCCAGGCACGCGATGAGGTACTGCGTGAGGAACTGGACATCGATCGTCTGAACGGCCAGTTGCTGCGCATTGGCGGCCTGCGCCTGGATCTGCATGACCTGAAACGGCCGAGCCCATTGGCCTTTGCACTACTCGTAGAAGGATTACGCGACACGATGAGCAGCGAAAAACTCGCCGACCGCATTGCCCGCATGGTGGCTGATCTGGAGAAGGTAGCCGACCGTGGATGAGCGGTTGCAGCCTGCCGCTCTGGCCGACGAACATCCCTGTGTCGGGGAATACCACGTGACTGACCACTGTGGTGAAATGCTCTGGCTGCTGCCTGAAAAAGCCGTGTATTGGCCCGCGCAAAAGGCGCTGTTGGTCGCCGATGTGCACATCGGCAAGGCAGCCAGCTACCGCGCGCTGCATCAACCCGTGCCGCGTGGTACGACCCAGGCCACGTTGGCGCGGCTCGACGCCTTGCTCAGGCACTATCCATGCAAGCGGCTGATCGTACTGGGGGATTTTCTGCACGCCCGCACGGGCCGCGCGCCGGCCACGCTCGCCCTTTTGCAGGCATGGCGAGAAAGGCACGCACACATCGAAATGACGCTGGTGCGGGGCAACCACGACAAGCATGCCGGGGATCCGCCCAGCGCCTTGAACATCGAGGTGGTCGAAGAGCCTTGGCTACTGGGCCCGTTCGCACTGCAGCATGAGCCCGACCCCCACATGCAGCGGCCAGTGCTGGCGGGGCATGTGCATCCGGCTTATGTGCTACGCGGCAGGGGGCGGCAACGGTTGCGCCTGCCGTGTTTCGTGCTCGACGCCAAGGTCAGCTTGTTGCCGGCCTTCGGCGAATTCACCGGTGGCTGGACCATCGACAAACCCGCAGGCGCCCGCCTGTTCGTGGCGGGCGCTGGCAAGGTGTGGGGCGTGGCAGGTTGATCAGGCCATGGGCGTGGGTGGCGGCTCGTCCGGAATCGTAGGCTCGCCGGGGGGCGTGGGCTGAGGATAATCCGGTTCCGGCTGACCGGGTACACCGCCAAGATAATGCGGCATCGGCGGCACTGGCGGATGAGCCAACAGTGACCACACAGGCGCGCCGATCTGGTTAGGCTGTAGACCCGCCAGCTTTGCACTGACAGCAGCATGGAGTTTCATAGGCTTCTCCTGTCGAGCGCCGCCGCGCGTTATGCGCGAGCAGCGTTACTGACTGGTTGGAGTGCCTGGCGGGGAAACAATTCCCCCGAGGTGAGCAGATCAGGTGCGCGGCAGGGTGACGCCGCGTTGGCCCTGGTACTTGCCGCCGCGATCCTTATAGGACACTTCGCATTCTTCATCCGATTCGAGGAACAGCATCTGCGCTACCCCTTCGTTGGCGTAGATCTTCGCCGGCAGCGTGGTGGTGTTGGAGAATTCGAGGGTCACGTGGCCTTCCCACTCCGGCTCGAGCGGCGTCACGTTGACGATGATGCCGCAACGCGCATAGGTGCTTTTACCCAGGCAGATGGTCAGTACATTGCGCGGAATGCGGAAGTACTCGACGGTGCGGGCCAGGGCGAACGAGTTGGGTGGAATGATGCATACGTCGCTTTTGACATCGACGAAACTGCCGGCATCAAAATTTTTCGGGTCGACGGTGGCGGAATTGATGTTGGTGAAGACCTTGAATTCATCGGCGCAGCGCACGTCGTAGCCATAGCTGGAAACGCCGAAGGAAATGACACGACTGCCTTCGTCACCGCGCATCTGGCGCTCGACAAACGGCTCGATCATGCCGTGTTCCTGTGCCATGCGGCGAATCCACTTATCCGATTTGATGCTCATGGCGGGGTGTCCTGAAGGTGCGAAAAGAAAACGAGGTGCGCATCTTACCGGTCCCGGCGCCAGGGTTAAAGTTCCACGCCCGGCCCCACGCGGCACGCGGCCTGAGCCGTCGGTCGCGATCAATCACGACAATGCACACTCAGACCATTGGCAGGCCGTACAAAGTGGGTTATGGTGTTGCCACTGTGCTGCACGTGACACCGAGAACTCTAGTTAGATGCACGATTTCCATCTGCCCATCGCTGAATTTTCCGACTCTTTGCACTCAGTCCGGCCAGGGCAATTCCTGTGCCGAAATCAACTTTGTCCAAGGAGACAGACACATGTCCAACCGTCAAAACGGTACTGTTAAGTGGTTCAACGATGAGAAAGGCTACGGCTTCATCACCCCGCAATCGGGCGATGACCTGTTCGTGCATTTCAAAGCCATCCAGTCCGACGGCTTTAAATCCCTGAAAGAAGGCCAGGCTGTTACTTTCGTCGCTACCCGCGGCCAGAAAGGCATGCAGGCTGAAGAAGTTCAAACCGCCTAAGTCGGTTTAGCTTCCTCGCTTCAAAAAAACCCGCTTCGGCGGGTTTTTTTATGGGCGCGCACAATGCCCGTTGGGTGCGGCGACCCACTGTTGCGACGGCCAACGGCTCGCCATCGCAACAGAATGATGCCGTCAGTCTTCGCTGACCGTGATGGTAGGCATGTCCGGCGCTGCCGCCGCTTGCGAGACGATTCGCGCGCCCACCTGCCGCGCCAGCTCCTGATACACCAGCGCGATCTGGCTGTCAGGCTCAGCGATTACCGTAGGCTTGCCGTTGTCTGCCTGCTCACGAATCAACATCGACAGCGGAAGCGATGCCAGCAGGTCGACGCCATAGTGGCTAGCCAGCTTCTCACCCCCACCCTCGCCGAACAGGTGCTCGGCATGGCCGCAGTTCGAGCAGATGTGCACCGCCATGTTCTCCACCACGCCCAGCACCGGAATGCTGACCTTGCGGAACATCTCCACCCCCTTCTTGGCATCGAGCAGGGCGAGGTCCTGCGGCGTGGTGACGATCACCGCGCCTGCGACCGGCACCTTCTGCGCCAGGGTCAGCTGGATGTCACCGGTGCCCGGCGGCATGTCGATGACCAGGTAATCAAGATCATCCCAGGCGGTCTGGGTGACCAGCTGCAACAGCGCCCCGGAAACCATGGGCCCGCGCCAGACCATCGGGGTATTTTCATCGGTCAGGAACGCCATCGACATCACCTCGACCCCATGCGCCTTGATCGGCACGAACCACTTCTGCTCACGCACCTCGGGCCGCGTGCCCTCGGCGATACCGAACATGATGCCTTGGCTCGGCCCATAGATGTCGGCATCCAGAATGCCGACCCGCGCGCCCTCGCGCGCCAGCGCCAGCGCCAGGTTGGCAGCGGTCGTGGATTTACCGACACCGCCCTTGCCCGAGGCCACGGCAATGATGTTCTTGACGTTACTCATGCCCGGCACCTGAGCCTGGGCCTTATGTGCAGTGATGACCGACTCGATGCTCACCTGCGCCTGCTCGACACCGTCCAGGTTCTCGAGTGCGGTGGTCAGCACCTGCGCCCAGCCGTTGACGAACAGCCCGGCGGCGTAGCCAAGTTGCAGCTGCACGCTGACCCGGCCACCATTGATGTCGATGGCCCGCACGCAACCCGCGCTGAGCGGATCCTGGTTCAGATAAGGGTCGGTGTACTGGCGCAGTACATCTTCTACTGCGGCACGTGTGACGGCACTCATGGAGGCTCCCGCTGCAAGACAGTCAATGGATCAGAGGGGCTATGCTAACCCGTCAATCGTCAGCAGATGTGCACACGGGGTGAAATATATTCCCTGGCGCTTTATAGTGGCCGATCAACTTTTTGCCATTCAAACGCCAGATAAGTAGCCGAGCCACCATGTCCGAGCCACGCCAGATTCTCGTCACCAGCGCCTTGCCCTATGCCAATGGTTCCATTCACCTTGGTCATATGCTCGAGTACATTCAGACGGACATGTGGGTGCGTTTCCAGAAGATGCGTGGCAACCAGTGCATCTACGTTTGCGCTGACGACGCCCATGGCTCGGCCATCATGTTGCGTGCGGAAAAGGAAGGCATCACGCCCGAGCAACTGATTGCCAATGTACAGGCCGAGCACAGCGGTGATTTCGCTGACTTCCTGGTGGACTTCGACAACTTCCACTCCACCCACTGCGAAGAGAACCGCGAACTGTCGGCGCTGGTGTACACCCGCCTGAAAAAAGCCGGGCATATCTCAACCCGCTCAGTCACGCAGTACTTCGATCCTGAAAAAGGCATGTTCCTCGCCGATCGGTTCATCAAAGGCACCTGCCCCAAGTGCGCGGCGCAAGACCAGTACGGCGATAACTGCGAAAAGTGCGGCGCCACCTATGCGCCCACCGAGCTGAAAGACCCCAAGTCGGCCATTTCCGGCGCTACGCCCGAACTGCGCGACTCCCAGCACTTTTTCTTCAAGCTGCCCGACTTCCAGGCCATGCTCGAACAATGGACCCGCAGCGGCACCTTGCAGGATGCGGTCGCCAACAAACTCGCCGAGTGGCTCGATGCCGGCTTGCAGGAGTGGGACATTTCCCGCGACGCGCCATATTTCGGCTTCGAGATTCCGGGCGAGCCTGGCAAGTTCTTCTATGTCTGGCTGGATGCGCCCATCGGCTACATGGCCAGCTTCAAGAACCTCTGCGCGCGCCGCCCCGAACTGGACTTCGATGCGTTCTGGAAAGCGGGCTCCACGGCCGAGCTCTACCACTTCATCGGCAAGGACATCGTCAATTTCCACGCCCTGTTCTGGCCCGCCATGCTCGAAGGTGCCGGCCTGCGCAAGCCGACAGCCGTCAACGTGCACGGCTACCTCACAGTGAACGGGGCCAAGATGTCCAAGTCGCGCGGCACCTTCATCAAGGCGCGCACCTACCTGGATCACCTGGCACCGGAATACCTGCGTTATTACTACGCAGCCAAGCTCGGCCGGGGCGTCGATGACCTCGACCTGAACCTGGAAGACTTCATCCAGAAGGTCAACTCCGACCTGGTGGGCAAGGTCGTCAACATCGCCAGCCGCTGCGCAGGCTTCATTCACAAGGGCAACGACGGCCTGCTGGTGAGCGGCGACGCTGCGCCGGAGCTCACCGAAGCCTTTCGTAGCGCGACGCCGTCGATCACCGAGGCCTATGAAAACCGCGACTTCGCCCGCGCCATGCGCGAAATCATGGCCCTTGCAGATCGCGCCAATGCCTGGATTGCGGACCAGGCCCCCTGGTCGCTGGCCAAGCAGGACGGCAAACACGCCGAGGTGCAGGCCATCTGCGCTCAGGGCATCAACCTGTTCCGTCAGCTGGTGATCTTCCTCAAGCCGGTTCTGCCGTTGCTGGCCGCAGACGCCGAGGCGTTCCTCAATGTACAACCGTTGACGTGGAGCGACCTGGGTTCGCGCCTCGAGAACCATGCGCTCAAGCCCTTCAAGCCACTGATGAGCCGGATCGAGCCGGCCAAGGTCGAGGCCATGATCGCAGCCAGCAAAGAAGACCTGGCGGCCACGCAAGTGGCAACCGGCAACGGTGAGCTGACCAAGGACCCGCTGGCGGCGCAGATCGAATTCGACGCCTTCGACGCGGTTGACCTGCGGGTCGCGTTGATCCTCAAGGCCGAAGCCGTAGAAGGCGCAGACAAGCTGCTGCGCCTGACTCTGGACATCGGCGACGAGCGCCGCAATGTGTTTTCCGGCATCAAATCCGCATACCCCGACCCCGCCAAACTGGAAGGCCGCCTGACCATGATGGTGGCCAACCTGAAGCCACGGAAAATGCGGTTCGGCGTGTCTGAAGGCATGGTGATGGCGGCCGGCCCTGGCGGGGAAGACATCTACCTGCTCAGCCCGGACAGCGGTGCCAAGCCGGGTCAGCGCATCAAGTAAGCTCCTCCAGATGACTGGCCACGGCGCTCGCGCCCTGGCCAGTGCTTCTCCTGCTCAACGATGACGCCTGGGCGAGCCAGGGCAAAGTCACCCAGACGTCGTCATGGAAACCCAACCATGAACGCTGCCAAACGCCTGGAAATCTTTCGCAGGCTGCATGAAGACAACCCCGATCCGAAAACAGAGCTGGCCTACACCTCACCGTTTGAGTTGCTCATTGCCGTGATCTTGTCGGCGCAATCGACAGACGTTGGCGTCAACAAGGCCACCGCCCGCCTCTACCCGGTCGCCAACACGCCTGAAGCCATCCTTGCCTTGGGCGTGGAGGGCTTGAGCGAGTACATCAAGACCATTGGTCTGTACAACAGCAAGGCCAAGAATGTCATCGCGACCTGCCGGCTGCTCATCGAACACCATGCCAGCCAGGTGCCCGATACGCGCGAGGCACTGGAGGCGCTGCCAGGGGTTGGCCGCAAGACCGCCAATGTGGTGCTCAATACGGCATTCAGGCAGCCGGTAATGGCCGTGGATACCCACATTTTTCGCGTGAGCAACCGCACAGGCATCGCGCCCGGCAAGAATGTCGTGGAAGTGGAGAGGCAGTTGGTCAAGTTCGTGCCCAAGGCCTACCTGCTCGATGCCCACCACTGGCTGATCCTGCATGGCCGTTACGTGTGCCAGGCGCGCAAGCCACGTTGCGGCAGCTGCCGCATCGAAGACCTTTGCGATTACAAGGACAAGCCCTCGGACGATTGAGCCAATAGAGCGGGCAGACGCTCCTGATTGAAAAAATCTTTTTTACCGGAATGCTCATTCTCGCTATAAGAACGGCCAATAGCCCTTAGGCGTGGAGTGACCCATGAGCAGTGATAAAGAAGATGAATTGCTTGACGATGACGAGGTGGGCGACGACGAAACGCCTGCCCCTGTCGAACGCATCAGAGCCGACCTGAGCAAGCGCCGGACCATTGATAACCTGCTTGAAGAACGACGCTTGCAGCGACAACTTGCGGACTTCGATTTCGACCTGTAGACCGCTGTAACGTGCACCTCCCTGCAGCGGTCAAATCAGGCTATGCCGCTGCGCCAGCTCGATCAGATCCACCAGTGAACGAGCGTTGAGTTTGAACAGCAAACGGCTTTTGTAAGTGCTTACCGTTTTATTGCTTAGAAACATGCTGTCAGCGATCTCTTTGTTGGAGCGCCCCTTGGCCAGTTGCTGAAGCACCATCATTTCACGACTTGAAAGCCGCTCGACCATTTCCGACTCGGTACTGCCCCCCGGATTGCGTGCGGTATGGATAGCCTGATTGGGGAAGTAGCTGTAACCGGATAACACTGCCTTGATGGCACTCAACAGTTCGGTGAGTTCCTGTTGCTTGCACACATAACCTGCAGCGCCAGCCTGCATGCAGCGCATCGAGAAGTGCCCAGGTGATTGCGAGGTCAGCACCAGCACCTTGCTCTCCGGGCTCAATGCTTTCATTCGCGCAATGACTTCCAGGCCATCGAGCTTGGGAATACCGATGTCCAAGATGACGATGTCAGGAAGCATGTCGCGTGTGAGCTGGAGCGCATCGACACCGTTGTCGGTTTCCGCGACGACATCGTAACCATGCCGCTCCATCAACATCCGTACGGCCAGACGAATGACCGGGTGATCATCCACGATCAGCACTTTGTTCATGCAATATCCATCTTTTCGTTGTTGTATTAGAGAAGCGCAACAACAAGCAAGACTACGCGCACGAGCAGTCGCTGTCCGGCCTCTTTGACACCTGCAGATCACGCCTACGACAAGTAGGGAAATTTCCTACATAAGATCTCAATGCAAAACAGTGCTGCTCCTGAAACGCGCTGCCGGGTTGTTTGCCAAAGATCGCATGCTTTTAACGGCGAGCGCCGTTCATCACTTTCAGGGGCGCAGGGAAGTCCGTCAGGTGTCAATCGCGGGTACGACAGCGTACATAGCTACCAAGCTTCTTCCGATACCGCCGCCATGAACAGACCCGACTCGATAAGCCCCTTGACGATCATCGCCATTTTCGCAGGCATCATCGAAGCCTCAGCGCTGGCTTCGCTGCCGTTCCTGAGCACCGAAAGCCAGTACATCTACACATGGTTCCTCGTTGGCTTTCCCTTCTTCCTCACGGTGCTGTTTTTCCTCACCCTGAACTTCAACTACCAATCGCTGTGGAAGCCCTCGAGCTGGCTGGCCCATCGAGAAGCCGAGCGCAGCCCGCCGGCCAACCGCTGCGACAGCACCACCTGGGAGCGAACGCTGACCCTGGCACTGTCCGGGTCCAACACCGAACAGGAAATCCAAAATCGTCTGATCCAGGCGGTCAGCCAGGCGTTGCCCGAGGAGCGCTCGTGGGTCATCTACGACCTCGACAACCACAAGCGTATTTGCCTCACGCTGACCCCGAACGTCGATCCGCCCGCCTACTGAAGCGGATCTGCACGCACAAAAAACCCCAGCCAATGGCTGGGGTTGGTTGGACTACGGCTGGGCGTCAGAGCAGCGAACGACCCTTGTTCGCAGCAATGCGCATGCGCAGCGCGTTGAGCTTGATGAAACCTGCCGCATCGGCCTGGTTGTAAGCGCCGCCGTCTTCTTCGAAGGTGGCGATGTTGGCATCGAACAGCGAATCGTCGGACTTGCGGCCCACGACCGTCACGTTGCCTTTGTACAGCTTCAGGCGCACAACGCCATTCACATTGACCTGCGAGGCGTCGATCATCTGCTGCAGCATCGCGCGCTCCGGGCTCCACCAGTAACCGGTGTAGATCAGGCTGGCGTACTTGGGCATCAGCTCGTCTTTGAGGTGAGCCACTTCGCGGTCGAGGGTGATCGACTCGATGGCGCGGTGGGCACGCAGCATGATGGTGCCGCCTGGGGTCTCGTAGCAGCCACGCGATTTCATGCCCACATAACGGTTCTCGACGATGTCGAGACGACCGATACCGTTGGCGCCGCCAATGGCGTTCAGTTCAGCCAGTACGGTAGCCGGGCTCTTCTCGACGCCGTCGATGGCAACGATGTCGCCGTTGCGGTAGGTCAGTTCGAGGTAGGTCGCCTGGTCAGGAGCATTCTCAGGCGAGACGCTCCAGCGCCACATGTCTTCTTCGTGCTCGGTCCAGGTGTCTTCCAGGACGCCGCCTTCGTAGGAGATGTGCAGCAGGTTGGCATCCATCGAGTACGGCGATTTCTTCTTGCCGTGACGCTCGATTGGAATGGCATGCTTCTCGGCGTAGTCCATCAGCTTTTCACGCGAGAGCAGGTCCCATTCGCGCCACGGGGCGATGACTTTGACGCCCGGCTTGAGCGCATAGGCGCCCAACTCGAAGCGCACCTGGTCGTTGCCTTTGCCGGTGGCGCCGTGGGAGATGGCGTCGGCGCCGGTCTCGTTGGCGATTTCGATCAGGCGCTTGGCGATCAACGGACGAGCGATGGACGTACCCAGCAGGTACTCACCTTCGTAAACGGTGTTGGCGCGGAACATCGGGAAGACGAAATCACGCACGAATTCTTCGCGAAGATCGTCGATGTAGATTTCTTTGACGCCCATCGCCTGGGCTTTGGCGCGAGCCGGCTCGACCTCTTCGCCCTGACCGAGGTCAGCGGTGAAGGTCACCACTTCGCAGTCGTAGGTATCCTGCAGCCACTTGAGAATCACCGAAGTATCAAGGCCGCCGGAATACGCCAGTACGACCTTCTTTACGTCCGCCATGCCATCACTCCACGGGGTTGTACGGAAAGCCTCCGATTCTACCGGCCTTGCGCACAGATTTACAGGGGCGCGACAGCTTGTGATGACAAAGCGACAGTGGCCGAACGTGCGCCGCCGTTCATGGCTTGACCCTCATTTGCCCTGGGCAGGCGCGGCCGCTGGAACAGGGGCGGCCTGGGCAGCGGCAGGCGTGGCAGGCGATGCAGGGGCTGAGGTGGATGCCTTGCCCTCAGCCGCCGCTGGGCCAGGCTCCGCGGAGGCCGCTTGCGGTGCCTGCGCGGGCTTCTCGGCAGGCCGAGGAGCTGGCGTGACACGCTCGAGCTGGATGTTCACCCGCCGATTTCGCGCACGGTTGGCGGCGGTGTTGTTTTTCACCAGCGGGTAACGCTCGCCATGGAAGCGCACCAGAATCTGCTCCATCGGTACGCCATGGCCGACCAGATAATCCGCCACGGCCAACGCACGGCGGCGGGACATGTCACGGTTGCTCAGGCGGTTGCCGCTGTTGTCGGAATGGCCATCGAGCTCGATGTGGTTCACCGACGGATCAGCCTTGAGGTAGTCCAGAATCAGGTCCAGCCGCGTGCGCGCAGCACTGTCCAGCTCGGCGCCCGTGCCAGGGAACGCGACCTGGGTCTGCCGCACCTGGTCGTAGTTCATCGGCAACAGTTTGCCCGCGCAGGCCAGGTAGTCATCGAACCCCTTGGCGAAGCTCACCGGCAACACACGCACTTCGATGGCCTGCCCACCCATGCCGGAGGCTTTGCGCACCACGGCGCTGCGCCCCTCCAGCAGGCCACTGATCACCCGGCTGGCCTGGGCCTGAGTCGAGGTGAACAACAGGCCACTGGCCGCCAGGCGCACCGAGCCCAGGCCGATATCGCCACGCCCCGGCTGCCAGGGCGCTGCTGCGGCCAGCAGGGAGGCGCTGCCAGTGCCCAGCAAGTGGCTGTCAGAGCGCAGGCTGAAGGTCGGCTGCTCGCCAGCCCGGCGAACGAATTCACCGCTGCCAAACCCTTTGATCGGCTGGACCAGACGGCACTCGAACTGATCGCCCTCGACCTTCCAGGCGACGTCTTCCAAGCGGCTCTGCAGGGTCATGGCCCCTGCCGGCAGGCTGGCGAGCAGCGTGAGGATGAACAGGTAACGCTGGCGCACGGGTGGCTCCATGAATCGTTGCGGCATACCTGCAGGCTATCGGACGTGTCGGCTAAAACTTGATAGTGGCCCTGCAGCCTTGGCAGCGCAGATGCTCGGACGGCGCTTTTCCGGTAGCATTGGCGCCCTGAGTTCGACCCGCCTGGAATCCCCAATGTCCGATCGCCTGACCCTCCTGCGCCCCGACGACTGGCACATCCATCTGCGCGATGGTGCTGTGCTGCGTCACACCGTTGCGGATGTCGCACGCACCTTCGCCCGCGCCATCATCATGCCTAATCTGGTGCCCCCGGTGCGCAGTGCCGATGAAGCCGGCGCCTATCGCGAGCGCATCCTCGCCGCCCGTCCAGCGGGCAGCCGCTTCGAGCCGCTGATGGTGCTGTACCTCACCGACCGCACCACCCGCGAGGACGTCCTGGCCGCCAAGGCCAGTGGCTTCGTGTATGCCGCCAAGCTCTATCCGGCAGGCGCCACGACCAACTCCGACTCCGGCGTGACCAGCATCGACAAGATCTTCCCGGCCATCGAAGCCTTGGCCGAAACCGGCCTGCCGCTCTTGGTGCACGGCGAAGTGACGCGCCCCGAGATCGACGTGTTCGACCGTGAAAAGCGCTTTATCGACGAGCACATGCGCCGTCTGGTCGAGCGTTTCCCCGACCTGAAGGTGGTTTTCGAGCACATCACCACAGGCGATGCGGCGCAGTTCGTCAACGAGGCCTCGGCCAACGTGGGCGCCACCATCACCCCCCAGCACCTGCTGTACAACCGCAACCACATGCTGGTGGGCGGTATCCGTCCGCACTTCTATTGCCTGCCGATCCTCAAGCGCAACACCCACCAGGTGGCACTGCTCGATGCGGCTACCAGCGGCAGCCCGAAGTTCTTCCTGGGCACCGATTCGGCGCCGCATGCGCGTCATGCCAAGGAAAATGCCTGCGGTTGCGCCGGCTGCTATACCGCCTACGCCGCCATCGAGCTCTATGCCGAGGCATTCGAGTCGCGTGATGCGCTGGACAAGCTCGAAGGCTTCGCCAGCCTGCACGGCCCGGCGTTCTATGGCTTGCCGGCCAACACCGACCGCATCACCTTGGTGCGCGAAGAATGGACCGCCCCTGACAGCCTGCCTTTCGGCGAGCAGACCGTGATTCCGCTGCGCGCAGGTGAAACCCTGCGCTGGCGCCTGCTGGAGAACCAAGCGTGAGCGACGAACACTACGAAGACGAGCAGGAAACCTCCGGCAGCCCAGGCACGCGTCACCCGATGGCAGAGCGTTTCCGCGGCTACCTGCCGGTGGTGGTGGACGTCGAGACCGGCGGTTTCAACAGCGCCACCGATGCCTTGCTGGAAATCGCTGCGGTCACCATCGGCATGGACGAGAAGGGTTTCCTGTTCCCCGAGCACACCTACTTCTTCCGCGTCGAGCCCTTCGAAGGGGCCAACGTCGAAGCCGCAGCCCTGGAGTTCACCGGGATCAAGCTCGACCATCCGCTGCGCATGGCCGTCAATGAAGATGTGGCGCTGACCGATATCTTCCGTGGCGTGCGCAAGGCCCTGAAGGCCAATGGCTGCAAACGCGCCATCCTGGTTGGGCACAACAGCAGCTTCGACTTGGGCTTTCTCAATGCCGCGGTCGCGCGCAATGACATCAAGCGCAACCCGTTCCACCCCTTCTCCAGCTTCGATACCGCCACCCTCGCCGGCCTCGCCTACGGGCAGACCGTTCTGGCCCGCGCCTGCCAGAGCGCCGACATCGATTTCGATGGCCGCGAAGCGCACTCGGCGCGTTATGACACCGAAAAGACGGCGGAGCTGTTCTGCTCCATCGTCAACCGCTGGAAAGACATGGGCGGCTGGCGCGACTTCAACGACTGAGTGTGTTCGTTGAAACACGCGCATAAAAAAACCGGCCTTCTCAGGCCGGTTTTTTGGTATCTGGCGAAAGCTTACAGCTTGCCAGCATTTTCGCTCAGGTAGGCAGCGACACCTTCTGGCGAGGCGCTCATGCCCTTGTCGCCTTTCTTCCAGTTGGCAGGGCAGACTTCGCCGTGCTCTTCGTGGAATTGCAGGGCGTCTACCAGACGCAGCAGCTCGTCCATGTTACGACCCAGTGGCAGGTCGTTGATGATCTGCGAGCGAACCACGCCGTTGGTGTCGATCAGGAACGCGCCACGGAAAGCGACACCGCCTTCGGACTCGACGTCGTAGGCTTTGCAGATTTCGTGGGTCATGTCGGCAGCCAGGGTGTACTTCACCTGGCCGATGCCGCCATTGTTGACCGGGGTGTTACGCCAGGCGTTGTGGGTGAAGTGCGAGTCGATGGAGACACCGATCACTTCCACGTTGCGAGCGACGAAGTCTGGAATGCGGTTGTCCAGGGCGATCAGCTCGGACGGGCAGACGAAGGTGAAGTCCAGTGGGTAGAAGAACACCAGGCCGTACTTGCCCTTGATGGCCGAGGCCAGGTTGAAGCTGTCGACGATCTCGCCGCTGCCAAGGACGGCAGGTACGGTGAAGTCTGGGGCTTTCTTGCCAACGAGTACGCTCATTCTTTATCTCCTGATGAGGGGGAAACGGTTGTCACCCGAGGAACGACTTCACCCGGGATTACACAAGGCCGCCCATCATACACACCTTGAGGTGACAGTCCGAATCTACCGCCGGTCGCTCTGGACCCATGGAAGGAGCGGGTGTTTTGACAAGCATTATCATTACCATTAAGCTCCAAACCATCGAACCACCCAGCGATGGTCAGCCCCATGTATGTGTGTCTTTGTGTCGGTGTCACCGATGGTAAGATCCGCGAAGCGATCTACGAAGGATGCTGTAGCTACCGAGAAGTACGCGAGGCCACCCAAGTGGGCACGCAGTGCGGTAAATGTGCCTGCCTCGCCAAGCAGGTGGTTCGCGAAACCCTGACGGAATTGCAGCTCAGCCAGCAAACCGCGTCTGTTTATCCTGTGGAATTTACCGCAGCATAAAACACCCTATTTAAAGAACCGGACCTCGCGTCCGGTTTTTTTATGCCTTAAATTCAATAAGTTAGCGTGCCAACGCGGTTCACAAACATTCTTATTCCTATTAATTTTCACTTATTATTCAATAACTTAGGTTTGACAGTCTGAGTGGCGGCGCTCAAACTTCGGCTATTGGCACACTTCACATGGCAGGCACCCAGACATGAAAGGCGATATCAGCGTCATCCAGCATCTCAACAAGATCCTCGGAAACGAGCTGGTCGCGATCAACCAGTACTTCCTGCACGCTCGCATGTACGAAGACTGGGGCCTGAACAAACTCGGCAAGCACGAGTACAAAGAGTCCATCGATGAGATGAAGCACGCTGACAAGCTCATCAAGCGCATTCTGTTCCTCGAAGGCATTCCCAACGTTCAAGACCTGGGCAAACTGCTCATTGGTGAACACACCAAGGAAATGCTCGAATGCGACCTCACGCTGGAGCGCAAGGGCCTGCTGGATCTCAAAGCTGCAATCGCACATTGCGAAACGGCGGGTGACTTCGGCAGCCGCGACATGCTCGAAGACATCCTCGAGTCCGAGGAAGAGCACATCGACTGGTTGGAAACCCAGCTGGGCCTGATCGACAAGATCAGCATCGAGAACTACCTGCAGTCGCAGATGGGCGAAGAATAAAAGCCCGCTTGCACTAAAAAGCCCCGCTACGTTTACGCGTAGCGGGGCTTTTTCATGGGCTACCGGGCGAGCAGTCGGCTGCCCGGCCCGCCGAATGCACTCAGGCTTGGGCAGCCTTGGCCTTGGCGGCAGCGTCCTTGACCAGGGTTTGCAGTTCGCCGTTTTCAAACATCTCCATCATGATGTCGCTGCCGCCGACCAGTTCGCCGCCCACCCACAATTGTGGGAACGTAGGCCAGTTGGCGTACTTGGGCAGGTTGGCGCGGATTTCAGGATTCTGCAGGATGTCGACATACGCGAACTTCTCACCACAGCCCATCACAGCTTGCGAGGCCTTGGCCGAAAAGCCGCACTGCGGCGCATTGGGGGAGCCTTTCATATAGAGCAGAATGGTGTTGTTGGCGATCTGCTCTTTGATTGTTTCGATGATATCCATGAAGCACCTCTGCTGAACTTTCCGACAGGTTCGTCGGCACGGTGCCGCATTGTATCGGAAACCCGACCACGCTGCTCGGTCTGACTGACGCGTGCCATCACCCGACCGGCTCGCGGGTGTCGTCGATCGCGGCACAGGCACCGATCCGGCTCAGGCTGGCGAACGGCCGCATTTGCACACCCCTGCCCTGCCCCTGTACAAACGATGTAATAAATAAACAACGCGACGGCGCTGGTAGCGTGAGCGCCCTGTAACAATGCAAAGGTTCACCCCCTTGGTTTCGGGCGACATTTAATTATAGTATTGCGCCCTTCCCCTTCCCTGTCCGCGTTATGCGGCTTACGCCGCAGGTCATGCCCGTTGTCAAGAAAACTCAACGGCGCACCTGCAAAACGTTGTAATTAAGGTAGTCAATCATGAGCGCTAGGCACTTTCTCTCCCTGATGGATTTCACTGCTGACGAATTGCTCGGCGTGGTCCGTCGAGGCATCGAGCTAAAAGACCTGCGTAACCGCGGCGTGCTGTTCGAGCCGTTGAAAAACCGCGTGCTAGGGATGGTGTTCGAGAAGTCATCGACGCGGACGCGGGTGTCGTTCGAGGCTGGCATGATCCAGCTCGGCGGCCAAGCCATCTTCCTCTCGCCGCGCGATACGCAACTGGGCCGCGGCGAGCCGATCTGCGACAGCGCCAAGGTACTGTCGCGGATGGTCGACGCCATCATGATCCGTACCCACGCTCACTCGACGCTGACCGACTTCGCCGAACACTCTCGCGTACCGGTCATCAATGGCCTGTCGGACGAATCGCACCCTTGCCAGCTGCTGGCAGACATGCAGACCTTCATCGAGCACCGCGGCTCGATCCAAGGCAAGACCGTGGCCTGGGTGGGCGACGGCTTCAATATGTGCAACTCCTATATAGAAGCGGCCGTTCAGTTCGACTTTCAGCTGCGCATCGCCTGCCCGGAAGGCTACGAGCCCGATCCGCGCTTCATGGCCTTGGGCGGTGACCGCGTGCAGATCGTCCGTGACCCCAGAGCGGCCGTCAGCGGCGCCCATCTGGTGACCACGGACGTCTGGACTTCCATGGGTCAGGAAGAGGAAACTGCACGGCGCCTGGCGCACTTTGCGCCTTACCAGGTCACCCGCGAACTGCTCGACCTGGCGGCACCCGACGCCCTGTTCATGCACTGCTTGCCCGCTCACCGTGGGGAAGAAATCAGCCAGGACCTGTTGGACGACCCGCGCTCGGTCGCCTGGGACCAGGCTGAAAACCGCCTGCATGCGCAGAAGGCCCTCCTCGAATTCGTCATCGAACCGGCTTACCATCACGCATGAGTCAATCCCTACTGCTGAACCTGCGGAACCTGGCCTGCGGCTATGGCGATCAGCGTATCGTCCAGTCGCTCAACTTGCACCTCAACGCAGGCGACATCGGTTGCCTGCTGGGCTCATCGGGCTGCGGCAAGACCACCACCCTGCGTGCCATCGCCGGTTTCGAGCCCGTGCACGAGGGTGAAATCAGCCTGGCGGGCGAGGTGATCTCTCGCCCGGGCTTCACCCTTTCGCCGGAAAAACGCCGGATCGGCATGGTGTTCCAGGACTACGCCCTCTTCCCGCACCTGACCGTGGCGCAGAACATTGCGTTTGGCATCGGCAAGCATCCACGTCAGGCCGCGGTAGTCGAAGAGATGCTCGACCTGGTCAAGCTCGGCGGCCTGGGCGGGCGTTACCCCCATGAGTTGTCGGGCGGCCAGCAGCAACGGGTTGCCCTGGCCAGGGCGCTGGCGCCCGAACCTCAATTGCTGCTGCTCGACGAGCCGTTCTCCAACCTGGATGTCGAGCTGCGCCGACGCCTGAGCCATGAAGTGCGCGACATTCTCAAGAGTCGCGGCACCAGTGCCATCCTGGTCACCCATGACCAGGAAGAGGCGTTCGCTGTCAGCGACCAGGTCGGGGTATTCAAGGCGGGACGGCTTGAGCAGTGGGACACGCCCTATAACCTGTACCACGAACCCCAAACGCCTTTTGTCGCCAGTTTTGTCGGTCAGGGCTACTTCATCCGCGGCCAGATGAGCAGCCATGAAGCCGTCACCACCGAGCTGGGCGAGTTGCGCGGCAACCGCGCCTACCCCATGGCGGCCGGCACCTCGGTCGATGTGCTGCTGCGCCCGGACGACATCGTCTATGCCCCGCACAGCCCGCTGCGCGCGCGCGTGGTCGGCAAGAGCTTCCTCGGCGCCTCGACCTTGTACCGCCTGCAACTGCCCACCGGCAGCCAGCTCGAAGCGATCTTCCCCAGCCATAACGACCATCAGTTGGGCGAGGATGTCGGCGTCAGCGTTGCAGCAGACCACCTGGTGCTGTTCGCCGTGCCTGGCAGCGTCGCCGCGCAGTTGAATCCCCCCGACAGCAGCGTTCGCCGGCACAGCTCGGCCGTGTGAACGCCGTCAGGCCCGTCCCCTGGGATGGGCCTGGCGGGCTGTCAGCGTTTGCCGATCACGGCAAAGCTGCCTTGCGTGCACTGCGCCAGCACTGCCGCTGTCAGCTCGACCTCCAACCCCCGACGCCCGGCGCTGACGTGAATCGTCGCAAACGTCTGAGCCGAGGTGTCGATGAAGGTGCGCAAGCGTTTCTTCTGCCCTAACGGACTGATACCACCCACCAGATACCCGGTGGCCCGCTGCGCAGCGGTGGGGTCGGCCATCTCGCATTTCTTCACGCCTGCCGCATGGGCCAGCGCCTTGAGGTCCAGAGTGCCGACCACGGGCACCACGGCCACCAGCAACTCGTTTTTTTCGGTGCAGGCCAGCAGCGTCTTGAATACCTGCTGCGGATCGAGGCCAAGCTTCTCGGCCGCCTCCAGACCATACGATGCCGCCTTCGGATCGTGCGCATAACTGTGCACGCGGTGGTCGGCGCGCGCCTTCTTCAGCAGGTCAAGGGCGGGGGTCATGAGCTACTCCGGTGAGCATCAGTGGGGGGTGGCTACTGTAGGCGAAAGCGCAGACCCGGCCAACGCATCGACCGTCATGTAAATGATCAAGATCATTGCGCTCAGTCAGAATATGGCCGAACGTTCACTTTCGACCTTTGACATCTGCGTTTCTTGTCTATATTTTTTCGTTTTTGAATAGAGGGTGCACTTTCCTGGTGCGCCAACGCTGCTAGCCCGACGTCAACCGGACGACCACGGGCCTTGCTGTCAGGTGCCTTGCGCGCCTCACTACAACAAGAAAAGAGGTCATATATGACGACTGCACTACGCCAACCCACGCTGGCAGCTCAATGCCTGGCCGAGTTTCTCGGCACCGCACTGCTCATCTTCTTCGGCACCGGCTGCGTAGCAGCGCTCAAGGTCGCCGGCGCCAGCTTCGGACTCTGGGAAATCAGCGTCATCTGGGGCATCGGCGTCAGCATGGCGATCTACCTCACGGCCGGGGTGTCGGGTGCACACCTGAATCCGGCGGTAAGTATCGCGCTGACGGTGTTCGCCGACTTCGACAAGCGCAAACTGCCGTTCTACATCATCGCCCAGGTGTTCGGCGCCTTCTGCGCCGCCGCGCTGGTGTACACCCTCTACAGCGCGTTGTTTTTCGATTACGAACATGCCCACGCGATGCTGCGGGGTAGCGAAGCGAGCCTCGATCTGGCCTCGGTGTTCTCCACCTACCCGCATCCGTCTCTCACACTGGGCGGCGCGTTCCTGGTGGAGGTGGTGATCACTGCAATCCTGATGGCCGTGATCATGGCCTTGACCGATGACAACAATGGCCTGCCGCGCGGTGCCATGGCGCCGCTGCTGATCGGCCTGCTGATCGCAGTGATCGGCAGCGCCATGGGCCCGCTCACCGGCTTTGCGATGAACCCGGCGCGCGATTTTGGCCCCAAACTCATGACCTTCTTCGCCGGCTGGGGTGAAATCGCCTTTACCGGCGGGCGCAGCGTGCCGTATTTCCTGGTTCCGATCTTTGCGCCGATCTTGGGCGCCTGTGTCGGCGCCGGGCTGTATCGCGTCCTGATCGCGCGCCATCTGCCGGTTGGGCAAGCGCCCGAGCCCGGTGATACTACCCAGACCGAAACCCAGATTTCCTGACGTCATGCCGGGTGGCCTCACCCGCAAGACCTGTCCCTCCCCTTTGCAAGGCCAACGACCATGACTGCTACCCAGGATCAGCAATACATCATCGC
The DNA here is from genome assembly GCF_034427815.1 of Pseudomonas gebzensis. Classification (NCBI taxonomy): domain Bacteria; kingdom Pseudomonadati; phylum Pseudomonadota; class Gammaproteobacteria; order Pseudomonadales; family Pseudomonadaceae; genus Pseudomonas; species Pseudomonas gebzensis. Next base: position 346,143 of record NZ_JAXQNS010000005.1, on the reverse strand, counting down.
TCTGGACCAGGGCACCACCAGCTCGCGGGCGATCATCTTCGACCGCGACGCCAACGTGGTAGGCACTGCCCAGCGCGAGTTCGTCCAGCACTACCCGCAGGCGGGCTGGGTCGAGCACGACCCGATGGAAATCTTCGCCACCCAGAGCGGCACCATGGTCGAAGCCCTGGCGCAAGCCGGCATCAGCCATGCGCAGGTCGCCGCCATCGGTATCACCAACCAGCGTGAAACCACCGTCGTGTGGGACCGCGAGACCGGCCGCCCGGTGTACAACGCCATCGTCTGGCAGTGCCGACGCAGCACCGAGATCTGCGCGCAGCTCAAGCGCGACGGCCACGAAGACTACATCCGTGAGGCCACCGGCCTGGTCACCGACCCCTACTTCTCCGGTTCCAAACTCAAATGGATCCTCGATAACGTAGACGGCGTGCGCGAGCGCGCCGAGCGTGGCGAACTGCTGTTCGGCACCATCGATACCTGGCTGATCTGGAAGTTCACGGGCGGCAAGGTGCACGTCACCGACTACACCAACGCCTCGCGCACCCTGATGTTCAACATCCATACCCTGCAATGGGATGAGAAACTGCTGCAGATCCTCGGCATCCCTCGGCAGATGCTGCCTGAGGTGAAGGCCTCGTCCGAGGTGTATGGCCATACCAAGAGCGGCATTGCCATCGCCGGCATCGCCGGTGACCAGCAGTCGGCCCTGTTCGGCCAGATGTGCGTGGAGCCTGGCCAGACCAAGAACACCTATGGCACCGGCTGCTTCCTGCTGATGAATACCGGCAGCAAGGCGGTGAAGTCGTCCCACGGCCTGCTGACCACCATCGCCTGCGGCCCGCGGGGCGAAGTGGCCTACGCATTGGAAGGCGCCGTCTTCAATGGCGGTTCCACGGTTCAGTGGCTGCGCGACGAGCTGAAGATCGTCAACGATGCCCTGGATACCGAGTATTTCGCCAGCAAGGTCAAGGACAGCAACGGCGTCTATCTGGTGCCCGCCTTCACTGGCTTGGGCGCGCCCTACTGGGACCCGTACGCCCGCGGTGCATTGTTCGGCCTGACCCGAGGCGTCAAGGTCGACCACATCATTCGCGCGGCCCTGGAATCGATCGCCTATCAGACCCGCGATGTGCTTGACGCCATGCAGCAGGACTGCGGCGAGCGCCTCTCGGAGTTGCGCGTCGATGGCGGTGCTGTGGCCAACAACTTCCTCATGCAGTTCCAGGCAGACATCCTCGGCACCTGTGTCGAGCGCCCGAAAATGCGCGAGACCACAGCGCTTGGCGCCGCTTATCTGGCGGGCCTGGCGTGCGGGTTCTGGAGCGGGTTGGACGAGCTGCGCAACAAGGCAGTGATCGAACGCGAGTTCAGCCCGCAGCTCGATGATGCGCAGAAGGAAAAACTCTACGCGGGCTGGAAGAAAGCCATTGCCCGGACCCGCGACTGGGAAGACCACGACGCCTGATCCACCGCCACCCTGCACACCCCGAGGCGTCAGTGCTCGGGGGTACTGCAGGGCTGCGCTCGAGCGCCCCACCGGTACACTGGTCGTCAGCCGTTTCCTACGGCATGATTGCAGGATTTTTCCGGCTGCCCAGAAGGACCGCCCATGAACCTGCCCCCACGCCAACAACAAATTCTCGAGCTGGTACGCGATCGCGGCTACGTCAGTATCGAAGAAATGGCGCAGTTGTTCGTCGTTACCCCGCAAACCATCCGCCGGGATATCAATCAGCTCGCCGAGCACTCCTTGCTACGCCGCTACCACGGTGGCGCCGCCCATGACTCGAGCATCGAAAACACCGCCTACACCATGCGTGCCGATCAGATGCGCGACGAAAAGCAGCGGATCGCCGAGACCGTGGCGCAGCAGATTCCCGACCACGCCTCGTTGTTCATCAACATCGGCACCACCACCGAGTCGATCGCACGCGCCCTGCTCAATCACCATCACCTCAAAGTGATCACCAACAACCTGCACGTTGCCTCGATCCTCGGCGCCAAGGAAGATTTCGAAGTCTTGGTGGCCGGCGGCACGGTACGGCCCGATGGCGGCGTGGTCGGCCAGGCGAGTGTCGACTTCATCAGCCAGTTCAAGGTGGACTTCGCCGTGGTCGGCATCAGCGGGATCGACGAAGACGGCAGCCTGCTCGACTTCGACTACCAGGAAGTGCGCGTTTCCCAGGCGATCATCGCCAACGCGCGGCAGGTGATTCTGGCCGCAGACTCCAGCAAGTTCGGGCGTAACGCCATGGTGCGCCTGGGCTCGATCAGCCTGGTCGACTGCCTGGTGACCGACCGTTTGCCCAGCCCGGCACTCGGCCAGTTGCTGACCCAGCACAAGGTTCGCCTCGACGTGGTCTGAGCAAAACCGCAGCGCTTTTGCCCTGAAAATGTTCGCTAATGTTCATTTGTTCGTCATCTGGTCGATTTCCCGACAATCAGACTGGAAGCCAGTGATCTGTTGCGTTAGTATTTTCGCAAACGAACACAAATGCTCATTTTCGATGATTGATTGCGTCCAGGAGGCCGTTGCCGTGTCCCAGTCCGCCCGCCCCACCCCTCACCTCGCTGACTGCTACGACGTTGCCGTGATCGGTGGCGGCATCAATGGCGTGGGTATCGCCGCCGACGCTGCCGGGCGTGGCCTGAAGGTTTTCCTCTGCGAAAGGGACGACCTGGCGCAACACACCTCTTCGGCCAGCAGCAAGCTGATCCACGGCGGCTTGCGCTACCTGGAGCATTACGAATTTCGTCTGGTGCGCGAGGCGTTGGCCGAACGTGAAGTGCTGTTGGCCAAGGCGCCGCACATCGTCAAGCCAATGCGCTTCGTGCTGCCGCACCGTCCGCACCTGCGTCCGGCCTGGATGATCCGTGCCGGCTTGTTTCTCTACGATCACCTGGGCAAGCGCAAACGCCTTGGCGCCTCGCGTAGCCTGCGCTTTGGCCCGGGCTACCCGCTCAAGCCGGCAATCACACGCGGTTTCGAATATGCCGACTGCTGGGTCGATGACGCCCGCCTGGTCGCGCTCAATGCCATGGCCGCACGCGAACAGGGCGCAGACATTCGCACCCGCACCCGGTGCCTGAGCGCCAAGCGCGTCGACGGGCTGTGGCAGGTCGAGTTGCAGCAGGCTGACGGCAGCCGTGTGTCGATCAAGGCACGCGCACTGGTCAACGCGGCCGGCCCTTGGGTCGCCAGCTTCATCAAGGACGACCTGCAGCTCAGCGCACCGTACGGCATCCGCCTGATCCAGGGCAGCCACCTGATCGTGCCGCGCCTTTACGAAGGGGAGCAGGCCTACATCCTGCAGAACGAAGACCAGCGCATCGTGTTCTGCATTCCCTACCTGGATCGCTTCACCCTGGTCGGCACCACCGACCGTGAATACAGCGGCGATCCGGCCAAGGTGGCGATCACCGAGGCCGAGACCGACTATCTGCTGAACGTGGTCAATGCGCATTTCAATCATCAATTGAGCCGCGACGATATCAAGCACACGTTCTCGGGTGTGCGACCACTGTGCAACGACGAGTCCGACAACCCGTCGGCGGTGACCCGGGACTACACGCTGGCACTCTCGGCAGAGGCCGGAAAAGCGCCGCTGCTGTCGGTGTTCGGCGGCAAGCTGACCACTTACCGCAAGCTGGCCGAATCGGCCATGGGCCAGCTCAAGCCGTTCTTCGCGCAGATGCGTGGCAGCTGGACGGCCACCGCGCCCCTGCCAGGTGGCGAACAGATGAGCACCGTTCAAGCGCTGGTGGATCAGGTGCTGGCCACGCACACCTGGTTGTCTGCCGATATCGCCCGCCGCTGGGTGCTGACCTACGGCAGCCGCGTGTGGCAACTGCTCGAGGGCGTCAACGGCCCCGACGAACTTGGCCAGCGCATCGGCGCCGGCTTGTTCGCCAGGGAAGTCGACTACCTGTGCGACCACGAATGGGCGGTGGACGCTGAAGACATTCTCTGGCGCCGCACCAAGCTTGGCCTGCTGACTACGCCTGCCGAGCAGCAGGTGCTGCGCGAGTACCTGGCGCGCCGGAGTGCCTTGTCAGTCAGCGGTCACGCCGCCTGATCATTGCGCAACGGCTGGCAGGTCAGCCGCCGCACGCGCATACGCTTCATCTGCCAAGGTACGGACCAGCGCTTGCTCGGCATGTTCGAGCTCTGCTTTGAGCTGGTTACTGGCTTCCACCAGCTGGCCCGAGGTCACGGTGTCCGACTCCAGGGCCTCGAGGCGTTCGTAGAAGGGCTCGGCAAGCGCTTCGAAGCGCTGACGGTCACGCGTGCGCACGTAGCTCTGCCAGAACGGACGTTGCGCAAGCGATGCGGCAAGGGCCTGTGGGTTTTCCGCTGCCAGTATCGTCTGCGCCGCATGGCGCAGATCCGCTTCAGTGACCTGTGCGAACAATTCGTAATGCATGGTATCTGGCGTGGCAGGCAAGCCAAGCACTTGCTTGAGCTTGACCCGGTAGTAGAGCCGGATCTCGATTTCATCGATGCCCAGCAAGTCGGCCTCGCGCATGCGCGCGATATGCTCGGAGGCAATGCCATCGAGTATGTCGATCCTGAACAGCGAGCGTTCCAGCCCAAGCAGGCGTGCCTCCACGTATTGCGCAGGGCCGTCGATCATGGCCCGCTCGACCAGAACACTCAGCTCCAGTTGGCCCATGATCAGCAGCAGACGATCCTCACAGGTTCTCGGCCCGCCAGCGGTCTCGAACAGCCGAGTGCGCAGGGCTTCATGCCCATGCGCAGCTTCGAGCATGGACCAGACGCGGCGCTCATAGTGTTCTGGGTTGAGCTCGAAATCCTCGGTTTCGGCGAAATCCGCCAGGAACCGGAAAAGATCGCTTGAGCCTTCTTGTTCGCGCAGTGCATCCCACCACTGAGTGCGCTGCACACGCTCAGCCTCGGTCGCGGCGCCCATCCAGTGCTCGCGCGACGCATCGTCCGACGCGCCCTGCGCATGCGCCTCAGCGAATCTGGAGCCCGAGGCGCCTGCGCCGGTCAGCCTGTGGAGAGCCTGGGCGCTCTGCGCCTCCAGCGGGTTGTCGTGCAGCCTTACGCGCTGCAGGTCATGCCACAGGCCGAGGGCATCCTCACGCAGTTGCCTGATACGGTTTTGGCGCAGGTCCAGCTGGGCGCGCCATGGCAGTGTCTGGGCCAGATCGGGCAGAGATTCCAACCCGGTATCACGCAAGTTCACATGCAGCAGGCGATCCAGACCGCCGAGCGCTGGTGCTTGGCCCAGCGGGTTGTGGCTGAGGTCGATCAACAGCAAGTGCGACAGCCTGGACAGTTGCCGGCTGCCCTCAGCCGACATGACAATCTGGTTGTTTGCCAGCTGAAGCTGACGCAATCGAGTGAGGTGCCTGAGACCATCAGGTAGGCGAGTGAGTCGATTGCCACGTAGATCCAGTTCCGTGATCTGGCTGAAACGACTGAGGAAATCTTCGTCGATACTCGGCAGGCCCATGTTGCGCAGCACCAGTCGTTTGACGTGCGAAAAATCCACGCGGGGCGGCAATTGCGGCAGGCTGGCGACTCGCTCGCCATCGATTGCCAAGACATAGTCGCCTGCGTAGTCCATCAACTTTCGCCGCCAGCAGCGGCGCAGTTGCGTGGCGACCCGCCTGCGCCGCAAGCTGCTGATCAGATCCACCTCACCTCGCCACTGCTCAAGCGCCTGGTTCAGGCTGAGCAAGGTTTGGTTCAAGTCGTGATAGTGCTCCCAGATGTCCACGTGACGATCGAGCAGGTCGAGGACGTAGGCATCCATCTGCGCGCTGTCGAGCATCGGATAGATACGGTGAATGCCGCTGCGGATCGCCTGGCGACCACCCGACAGCCTGCCGCTGAGCGGGTAGCCCAGCCGTCCATCGCTCAACCGCCTCGGCGGCCGCAGGCCCATGCCGACAGGTGCCATGCCGAGCACCTCGGCGCAGCGTTGGCGATCCATGCCAGCCTGTTCGGCCAGCCACTGGCGCAACTGCTCCTCAGTCAGCTCGGAACGGCCCAACCGGCTCTTTTGCGCAGGCTCCAGGTTCGCCAGCAGGGCCTCCCAGAGCGTGGTACTCGGGGCAGCCTGGGCTGCGGAGGGGGCACGCTCGGTCCGGTAGCCCTGCGCCGTGCGCACGATCACCCGCACCTGACTCATCTGCGTGCTGTCGGTCGCTGCGAGCAGCGGCCCCTGAGCCGTACCCTCGCGCAGTTCCAGGCGCAGATGAGTCGGCCAAGGCGCTGATCGTTGTACGAGCCCGATTGCCAGGCGTTCTGTGTCAGCGTTCACCGCTTGCGGCAATTGCAAGCCGAGGCAGGCCTGATCCAGACGTGCATCGCGTATCGCCCAGCGCGCCTGCTCGGCCATCGCCAGAGGAAGGCGGCCGGTCGTTCGCAGGTGCTCGAGCTGGTCACTGCTGGCGTGTTCGAGAATCTCGCCCGCTTGGCGGACCGACAGACGGGGAAAGACGCGCCTCAAACGCCGCTGATCTGCCGATTCGGCCAGCTGGCGGTGTGCAAACTCGCCCTCGAACGCACTACCGCGCAGGCTGGGCAACTGGTTGTGGAGTTCCAGGCGCTCATGAGCGTCGTGTAGCCGAGCCAGAGGGTGGGCGCCTTCCACGTGCAGCCGGCGCAGTCGATCGGCGGTCAGGCCCGTCGCCTGCTCGATCGCCTGGGCTTGCCAATCGGGCGTCTCGGCGAACGGCCCATCAAAGCGTCTGATCAGATCGCCCGTGTCGGCGACCGTTTGAATCGGGGCCCTGGCGTTACTCAGACGCAAGGAGCCACCAATGTCCGACACCGGGGTCAGGCCATCGACGAATGCGACCCGCTTCAAGCTGCTCACCGCCGCCGACCCAATGGCCCCTGCGGCCGCCCCCAACACCACCGTTTCGGCAACCCCGAACACGTGGTCAAGCGCCCCTTGCCGGTCGCCAAGGCTCCAGTCTTCGTAGCCTTCATACACCTGCTGGGCAATCTGCACGGCCGCCACCACAAGCATGATCTCACCCAGTACTGGCACAAACAGCGCAGCGAGGTTCAGCAGATCGAGCCCGCCAGCGATCGCCGCTTGCAAGCGCAGGTGGCGGCTGGTCAGGTCTTCGTCTGCAGTGGGCACCGCGAGCAGTCGCGCATCGTCCAGCATCTTGCGGGTTTGCCCTTGCCGCAGGTATTCGATCAGTGGGGCAGGCAAGGGAAAGTGTCGTCCATCGAGCTGCAGCGGTGTGCCCTCGGCTGTGGCGTGGCGCAGTCGACCCAACGCCGTGGCAAAGTCTGGCCGGTCACGGACACTGATGAAACGGCTGAAGAAATCCTCGTACCGTTCATCACGCAAACGCTCGCCGAACCAGTGGTACAGCGCCTCCCACGAGGCGTGCTCGGTGACTGCGGCTGACGGGTCCTGAGGAATCCAGACGGTGATCCCCTGCAGTGCGCCCTGGCGCGTCTGACGTTGCTCCAGCGTGACCACCCCTTGAACACATTTACCCAACAGATACAGCTGCTGCGGCGTTGCGCTGCCTGGCACGGGGTCAACGATCGGCGCACTCACCCAGAACGGCAACAGCCGATAGAAGGCAAACTCATCGAGTTGGCCTTTGAGCCGGGCGAGGCGCATGGCCACTTCCATCTGCGCGCGCAGGTTGCTCTCCAACATCCGCTCGACTGCTTTGGCGGGCGCGCTGGTGGGCGTGGTCGGGCGTGTCTTTGGCGACAACAGGCTGTTTAGCAGCTGCTGATATCGCCCCCCCAGATCAAGCTGCCTGCAACCGCTGGCGAAGGCTTCGAAACTCAACTCCAGCCGTTTCCCGTCGACCCCGACCAGCCAGGCATCGCGCTGCTCGGAGGGGCTGAGCTCTTCTGCGGAAAAATTATGCAGCGCCGCACTCAGCAGGCTGCGCCGCGACTGATAAGTCACGCGATTGGTCAGCAACAAGGGCGACATACTCGGCAGTTCGATGATCTGGTCGATCACTACCGCCATCTTGCGAACATCGGGTGAGACCACCCCCGCTGTACGCAGCGCCTGTTCGAGCAGCGCGGCAGCGAATGTGTCGAGCGACGGCAGCCCTTTGAAGTGGGCCGCCACTTGGGCGGCCATCTGCTGTTGGCGGCGCAGGGCCTGGTGCAGCGCGCGCAGCTGATCGACATCGGCAGAGGCCAGCCATGGCGGCAATTGGCGAGCGATCAAACGATCGATCGAATCACGGGGGGTGAACTCGGTAGGCATGAACGGGCTTCCTGTGGCAAAAGCACAGGAAAAACCGTTACGCCCTCGACTGGGCTTGACCCTGATACCGCTTTGACCGGCAAAAACCGGGATTCGAGCCCACTCCGTTCGGGATTCCGAATATTTACTGGTTCTGCATTCGGAATTTCGTACGAACGAGCGTCTCAGTGCGCGGCGGGTAGCGCATCAAATGCTCTGCCACAAAGGTTTCGACGCTACAGGTGCCCTTTGGCACGACTCATGCTCTACACTTGCCAACCGAATGCAGCGAGTTCATGTATTCGTTGAAACGAAAGAGTCCGCCAACGGCTCCATAAAAAAAACAAACATGTCGAGGAAAATTTGATGCGAATCGTTCGTCAATTGCTGGGCGCAGCCATCGCCGCTGCGGTAATCGCCTCTCCGGTCATGGCTGAAGAGCTGACCGGTACCCTGAAGAAGATCAAGGATTCCGGCACCATCACCCTGGGCCACCGTGACTCGTCCATCCCCTTTTCCTACCTGGCCGGCAAGCCTGAGCCTGTGGGCTACTCCCACGACATCCAGCTCGCCGTGGTTGATGCCCTGCAAAAGCAGCTGGGCACCGACATCAAGGTCAAGTACAACCTGGTGACCTCCCAGACCCGCATCCCTTTGGTGCAAAACGGCACCGTTGACCTGGAATGTGGCTCTACGACCAACAACGTCGAGCGCCAACAGCAAGTGGGCTTTACCGTCGGCATCTTCGAAGTGGGCACGCGCCTGCTGACCAAGGTCAAGGACGGTCTACCGGCCTACAAGGACTTCCCGGACCTGGCTGGCAAGAACGTGGTGACCACCGCCGGCACCACCTCCGAGCGCCTGCTAAAGGCCATGAACGCCGACAAGCAGATGAAGATGAACGTCATCTCGGCCAAAGACCACGGCGAAGCCTTCAACATGCTCGAAAGCGGTCGCGCCGTTGCGTTCATGATGGACGACGCCCTGCTGGCGGGCGAAATGGCCAAGGCCCGCAAACCGGCGGACTGGGTGATCACCGGCACTCCGCAATCCTACGAAATCTATGGCTGCATGGTCCGCAAGGAAGACGTCCAGTTCAAGAAAGCCGTGGATGAAGCGATCGTGGCCTACTTCAAATCGGGCGATGTCAACAAGAGCTACGACAAGTGGTTCCAGCAGCCCATCCCACCGAAAGGTCTGAACCTGCAGTTCAAGATGAGCGACGAGCTGAAAAAGCTGATCGCCGAGCCCACCGACAAAGCGGCTGACGACAAGCAATCCTGACCCCCACTCCAGGCCTGCAGTGCGTTACACACGCCAAATAACCCGGCAGGCCTTCCGTTAGTGTCTAACCTTTCATCCGAGGGCGCCCGCGCCCCCGGATGTTCAAAGGTGCCCGTGAAACAACCGTCTGAAGGGAAATCCCGATGAATTACAACTGGGACTGGGGCGTTTTCTTCAAGTCCACCGGCGTCGGTAGCGAAACCTACCTTGACTGGTACATCACAGGTCTGGGCTGGACCATCGCCATCGCCATTTCCGCCTGGATCATTGCCCTGCTTCTGGGTTCGGTGCTCGGCGTCATGCGCACCGTGCCGAATCGCCTGGTATCGGGAATCGCCACTGCCTACGTAGAGCTGTTCCGTAACGTGCCGCTGCTGGTGCAACTGTTCATCTGGTACTTCCTGGTGCCGGACCTGCTACCTGAAGGGCTGCAGGAGTGGTTCAAGCAAGACCTCAACCCGACCACCTCCGCACTGATCAGCGTGATCATCTGCCTGGGCCTGTTTACCGCCGCGCGCGTCTGCGAACAGGTGCGTACCGGCATCCAGGCGTTGCCGCGGGGTCAGGAATCGGCCGCGCGCGCCATGGGGTTCAGCCTGTCGCAGATCTACACTAACGTGCTGCTGCCGCAGGCCTACCGGATCATCATTCCGCCGCTTACCTCCGAGTTCCTCAACGTCTTCAAGAACTCCTCGGTGGCTTCGCTGATCGGCCTGATGGAACTGCTCGCGCAGACCAAACAAACCGCCGAGTTCTCCGCCAACCTCTTCGAAGCCTTCACCCTGGCGACGCTGATCTACTTCACCCTGAACATGGGCCTGATGCTGCTCATGCGCGTGGTCGAGAAGAAAGTGGCAGTACCGGGTCTGATTTCCGTAGGAGGCAAGTAAATGGAACTGGATTTCAGCGAAATCATTCCCGCCCTGCCCGCGCTGTGGGGCGGCATGCTGCTGACCCTGGAGCTGATGGTGATGGGCATCATCGGCGGCATTGCACTGGGTACGGTGCTGGCACTGATGCGCCTGTCGTCGAGCAAGCTGCTGTCGCGGTTGGCCGGCGCCTACGTCAACTACTTCCGCTCCATCCCGCTGCTGCTGGTGATCACCTGGTTCTACCTGGCGGTGCCGTTCGTGCTGCGCTGGATCACCGGTGAAGATACCCCCATCGGCGCGTTCACCTCGTGCGTCGTGGCCTTCATGATGTTCGAAGCGGCGTACTTCTGCGAAATCGTCCGGGCTGGCGTGCAGGCGATCTCCAAAGGCCAGATGGGCGCCGCTCAGGCACTGGGCATGACCTATGGCCAGACCATGCGCCTGATCATCCTGCCCCAGGCGTTTCGCAAGATGACCCCGCTGCTGCTGCAACAGAGCATCATCCTGTTCCAGGACACCTCGCTGGTGTACACCGTGGGCCTGGTGGACTTCCTCAACGCTTCGCGCGCCAACGGCGACATCATCGGACGCTCCCACGAGTTCCTGATCTTCGCCGGTGTCGTGTACTTCATCATCAGCTTCTCCGCTTCCTGGCTGGTCAAGCGTCTGCAAAAAAGGATCGCCGTATGATTTCCATCAAGAACGTCAACAAGTGGTACGGGGACTTCCAGGTACTGACCGACTGCAACACCGAGGTGAAGAAAGGTGAAGTGGTGGTGGTCTGCGGCCCCTCGGGCTCGGGCAAGTCGACCCTGATCAAGTGCGTGAACGCCCTGGAGCCGTTCCAGAAAGGCGACATCGTGGTCGACGGCACCTCGATCGCCGACGCCAAGACCAACCTGCCCAAGCTGCGCTCGCGGGTGGGCATGGTGTTCCAGCACTTCGAGCTGTTCCCGCACCTGACCATCACCGAAAACCTCACCATCGCCCAACGCAAGGTGCTTGGCCGCAGCGAAGCCGAGGCCACCAAGAAAGGCCTGGCGCTGCTCGACCGCGTGGGCCTCAGCGCACATGCCAAGAAGCACCCGGGGCAGTTGTCCGGCGGTCAGCAGCAGCGCGTGGCGATCGCCCGTGCCCTGTCGATGGACCCGATCGTCATGCTGTTCGACGAACCCACTTCGGCGCTGGACCCGGAGATGGTCAACGAAGTGCTCGATGTCATGGTCGAACTCGCCCACGAGGGCATGACCATGATGTGCGTGACTCACGAGATGGGCTTCGCCCGCAAAGTGGCCAACCGCGTGATCTTCATGGACAAGGGCCACATCATCGAGGACTGCCAGAAAGACGCCTTCTTCGGCGACCCGACTGCCCGTCACGAACGCACCCAGCACTTCCTCAGCAAGATCCTGCAGCACTGAGTGTCGTCGGCCTGCGCCGCTTCGGTGGCGCAGGCTGGCGATGACAAGGCCACTGTGATGAAATGCAACCCCGCGCTTCTTCGCCTCACCAAGCCTGCCGTGAAATCCCGCCTGCTCCGCCAACTGCTCATTCCACCCCTGATCATCCTGCTGATGCTCGGCTTTGGCGTGGTCGCCTATCTGATCAGCGAAAACAACGGTATCCGTACCCTCAGCGAAAACGGCGAGCGTCAGTTGGAGCTGCATGCGCGTACTGTCGAAAGCGAGATCAGCAAGTACACCTACCTGCCCAGCCTGCTGGAACTGGAAGGCTCGGTGTCGAAATTGCTGCTGCAGCCGGACGGCGCCGACCGGCAGTTCGTCAACGAATACCTCGAAGGCATGAAGCGGCGCAGCCGTAGCCGGGCGATCTACATTCTCGACACCAGCGGCCGTGTACAAGCCACCAGCAACTGGCGCGATGCCGATTCCTTCCTGGGCGAAGACCTGTCGTTCCGCCCCTATTTTCAGGATGCGGTGCGCGGCAAACCCGGGCGTTTCTACGGCATCGGCAGCACCACCGGCGAAGCGGGCTACTACTTGTCCCACGGCCTGGAAGAGCACGGCAAGATCATCGGCGTGGCCGTGATCAAGGTGCGTCTGGACACCCTGGAAGAGCGCTGGCAGCGCGCGCGCCTGGAGGCCTTCGTCAGTGACGAGAATGGCATCATCATTCTCTCCAGCGATCCCGAGCGCCGGCTCAAGTCGCTGCAGCCGCTGACGCCGCAGGTCAAGGAGCGGCTGGCCCGCAGCCTGCAGTATTACTGGTGGCCACTCAATGAGCTGCAGCCGCTGGCGCGCGAGCCGTTGGGCGATGGGGTAGAGAAGCTCACCTTTGCGGTCAACAGCGAAACCGAGCCGACCGAGCAGAAGGACGTGACCTACCTGTCGCAGACCCGTCGCCTGGCCGACACACCGTGGAACTTCACCCTGCTCACCCCGCTGCAGGACTTGCGCCGGGAGTCGATGGTACAGGGCGCTCTGGTCGCCTTCGCCTTTGCCCTGTTGACGATCCTTGGCATCGCCTGGAACGAACGGCGCAAGGTGCTCGCCACGCGCCTGGCTGCCCGTGAAGCCCTGGAAGAAGCCAACAGCCAGCTGGAACGGCGCATCACCGAACGCACGGTCGACCTGCGCGCCAGCAATGAACGCCTCAAGGGCCAGATCCGCGAGCGCCGGCACGCCGAACAAACCTTGCGCCAGGCCCAGGACGAGCTGGTTCAGGCCGGCAAGCTGGCGGCCATCGGCCAGATGTCCACCAGCATCGCCCATGAGCTGAACCAGCCGTTGGCCGCGCTGCGCACGCTGTCGGGCAACACCGTGCGGTTTCTCGAACGAGGCGCGATCGATGTCGCCTCGACCAACTTGCGCACCATGAACGAACTGATCGACCGCATGGGCCGCATCACCGCCAGTCTGCGTTCCTTTGCCCGGCGCGGCGACGACGGCGGCCAGGCCTCGCTGTGCAAGGCCGTCGACGCCTGTCAGCAGCTGCTCGCCGCGCGCCTGGCCAGCAGTGGTCTGCGCGTGCACCGCGACTTCGATGAACAGCGCCTGGCCATCGACCAGACCCGGCTCGAACAGATCCTCGCCAACCTGATCAGCAATGCCCTGGACGCCACCCGCGATCAGGAACGCCCTACGTTGTGGCTGGAGGGCGAACTGCTGGGCGACAAGTACCGCCTGCAAGTGCGTGACAACGGCCATGGCATCGACGACGAAACGCGCAAGCACCTGTTCGAGCCCTTCTTCACCACCAAACCCGGCGAGCAGGGCCTCGGCCTGGGCCTGACCCTCTCGGCCAGCCTCGCGGCGGCCGCCAAGGGCAGCCTCAACGTCGAGCACCCGGTCGCTGGCGGCAGTGCCTTCGTGCTGTTGCTGCCACTGGTCACACCTCCTACTGACACGGCCCCGCTACCATGACCCAAGCCCCCCTCACCGTCCTGATCGTCGAAGACGACCCCCATGTGCTGCTCGGCTGCCAGCAGGCCCTGGCCCTCGAGGACATTGCCTGCGAAGGCGTGGGCAGCGCCGAGCTGGCGCTCGAGCGCATCGGTGACGACTTCGCCGGCATCGTGGTCAGCGATATTCGCCTGCCAGGTATCGATGGCCTGGAGCTGCTGTCCAGGCTCAAGGCTCGCGACCGCAGCCTGCCCGTGGTGCTGATCACCGGGCATGGCGATATCGACATGGCGGTCGGCGCGATGCGCAACGGCGCCTACGACTTCATGGAAAAACCCTTTTCCCCCGAGCGCTTGGTGGACGTGGTACGCCGCGCGCTGGAACAGCGCGGCCTGTCGCGCGAGGTCAGCGCACTGCGCAAGCAACTGGCCGGGCACGGCTCACTGCAAGCGCGGATCATCGGGCGCTCGCCGGCGATGCACCACTTGCGTGAGTTGATCAGCAATGTCGGCGACACGTCAGCCAACGTGCTGATCGAAGGTGAAACCGGCAGCGGCAAGGAACTGGTTGCGCGGTGTCTGCACGAGTTCAGCCGTCGCCACAGCCAGCCATTCGTGGCCATCAACTGTGGCGGGCTGCCGGAAAACCTCTTCGAAAGCGAGATCTTCGGCCACGAGGCCAATGCCTTCACCGGCGCGGGCAAGCGGCGCATCGGCAAGATCGAGCATGCCAACGGCGGTACGTTGTTCCTCGATGAAGTGGAGAGCATGCCGATCAACCTGCAGATCAAGCTGCTGCGCGTGTTGCAGGAGCGGACCCTGGAGCGGCTCGGCTCGAACCAGAGCATCCCGGTGGACTGCCGGGTCATCGCGGCGACCAAGTCCGACCTGCAGGCTCTCGGCCAGCGCGGCGAATTCCGCAGCGACCTGTACTACCGCCTGAACGTGATCACTCTGGAATTGCCGCCGCTGCGCGAGCGGCGCGAAGACATCCTGCAATTGTTCGAGCACTTCCTGGAACAGGCCGCGTTGCGCTTTGACCGCGAACTGCCGCAAATCGACAGCCAGACCCTGTCTCAGATCATGGCCCATGAGTGGCTGGGCAACGTGCGCGAACTGCGCAACGTGGCCGAACGCTTCGCCCTCGGCCTGCCGGCCTTCAAGAAGAGCGCCGCCGGCGCCAGCCAGGGGCTGGGTTTTGCAGAGGCCGTCGAAGCCTTCGAGCGCAACCTGCTCAGCGAAGCGTTGCTGCGCACCGGCGGCAACCTCAGCCAGGCCAGCCAAGAGTTGGGCATGGCCAAGACCACGCTGTTCGACAAGGTGAAAAAATACGGGCTGGGCTGAGGCCGTTCACCGAATCACCTACAGCCCCGCCAAGCGCGCCGTTTCCTGCTGCGCTCGCAAGTAAGGCAGGATGGCGCCCAGCAATGCCTCTTTGAACGGTGCCTGGAAACGGTGAGCCAGGCCTGGGATCAAGCGCAGTTGGCTACCACGAAGGTGCGCGGCCAGGTGCACGCCATGCATCACCGGCAGCAGCGGATCGGCGGTGCCGTGCACCACCAGCGCCGGTACGCGTAACTGATCGAGCAACGGCACCCGACTGGGTTCGGCCAGAATCGCCATGATCTGCCGCCGCCCGCCCTCAGGCTGATAGGCGCGGTCGTAGGCGGTAGCGGCCTGGCGTAGCAGCTCGGCGCGGTCGTCACTCACCTGCGGGCTGCCCAGGGCGGCCAGCAGATCGACCTGTTGCTGCAAGGCGTCTTCGCGGCCCGTGGCGCGCGGCCGGGCAAACAGCTGCACCAGCGCCGCACTCGGCGCAGGCAGGCCCGGGGCGCCGGAACTGCTCATCACCAAGGTCAGGCTGCGCACCCGCTGCGGGGCTCGCGCCGCCAGGTGCTGGGCGATCATGCCGCCCATGCTGACCCCCAGTACGTGAAACCGCTCGATGCCCAGTCGATCCATCAAGCCCAGGCCATCGTCGGCCATGTCGGTCAGGCTGTAGGGCGCGTTCACCGTCATGCCCAGCTTGAAGCGCAACAAGCCCAAGGTGAGGCTGGGCGAGGCAGGCGGCTGGCGCCAACGGCTCAGGCCGGCGTCGCGATTGTCGTAGCGGATGACCCGAAAGCCTTGTAGACAGAGCGCTTCAACCACCTCGTCGGGCCAGTCGATCAACTGCCCGCCCAGGCCCATGACCAGCAACAAGGCCGGGTCATGCGCGGCGCCCACGCTCTGGTACGCCAGGCTCACATCGTTCAGTTCGACGCGCTGCAACGGCGCCTGCACATCACAACGCGACGCCGCCACCCCACAAGGCACTGCCAACCACCACCACACCATCACCATGAACACACGCATCAGCCCAGCACCTGCTTCCCGATTCCCAGAAGCGCGCGAGTCTGCGCAAAGCGGCGACAGCGCGCTGCCACACTTGGATGACAGTTTGATGAAGCCGGCTGAACGGTCGGCCCAGCGCCTGTCGACACCGGTTGCAACATGAGCGAAACTCATCCCCCCTCAAGATGCCGATGGCGTTTACCCCGGAGCTGCGTGTGCTGGAAATTCGTCACCTGAAAACCCTTCAGGCCCTGCGCGAGGCCGATAGCCTGGTCGAGGCTGCGGAACGTCTGCACCTGACCCAATCCGCACTTTCGCATCAGTTCAAGGAGCTTGAAGAGCGCCTGGGCCTGCCGCTGTTCGTGCGCAAGAGCAAACCGCTGCGCTTCACCAGCGCCGGGTTGCGCCTGCTGCAACTGGCCGATGCCACCCTACCGCTGCTGCGCGGCGCCGAGCGGGACATCGCGCGCCTGGCCGGCGGCACCGCTGGGCGGCTGCACATGGCCATCGAATGCCACAGTTGTTTCCAATGGCTGATGCCGACCATCGATCAGTTCCGCGATTGCTGGCCGGAAGTGGAGCTGGACCTGGCCTCGGGCTTTGCCTTCGCACCGCTACCGGCACTGGCCCGTGGCGACCTGGATCTGGTGGTCACCTCCGACCCGCTGGACCTGGCCGGCATCACCTACGTGCCGCTGTTCACCTATGAAGCGATGCTGGCCGTGGCCAATCAACATGCGCTGGCCAGCAAACCGTACATCGTGCCCCAGGACCTGATCGACCAGACCCTGATCACCTACCCGGTCGAACGCGATCGGCTGGACATCTTCACCCGCTTCCTGGAGCCGGCCGACATCGAGCCGGCGGCCGTGCGCACCTCGGAACTGACGGTGATGATGATGCAGCTGGTGGCCAGCGGCCGTGGCGTGTGCGGCATGCCGCACTGGGCGCTGCACGAGTACAGCGCCCGTGGCTACGTGAAAGGCAAGCGGCTGGGCGAGAAAGGCCTGTTCGCCACGCTCTATGCGGCGGTGCGCACCGACATGCTCGATGCGCCGTACATGCGCGATTTTCTGCTGACCGCCAAGGACACCTCGTTCGCCACCCTCGAGGGCGTCAGCGCGGCGCGTTGAGGCGCGCGCGGTACAGCGGCAGGATCTGTTCGCCGGTCAGCGGCGCCAGGGCCACGTCCGCGGTGTCGTCGGCGCTCACCCAGCGGATTTCTTCGATTTCAGCCGCCGGGGTCACGCTCTCGGCGGTGAGCACCTCGAACAACTCAGCCTGCACCTCATGGCCGGGCTCGTTCGCAGCCGGCGCGCTGAAGCGGCCCAAGGGCACGGCCTGGGCCGGATCGATGCGCAAGCCCAGCTCCTCGAACAGCTCGCGGGCCAACGCCTGTTGCGCGGTCTCACCGGCGTCGATCTTGCCGCCGGGCTGCATGAAGGCGGCGGTGCCGCGTTTGCGCACCAGCAGGGTGCGCTGGTGCGGATCGATCAGCAGTGCGGCGGCAACACGGATAACGCTCGACATTGATAACCTGCCTGGAAATGGGCGGGCGAGCTTCCCACGCCCACCCACCTCAGGCAACCCTCCCTTGGCAGGGTCGACAACCTCACACGCTGCGCGGGCTGGAGAAGCCGGCAAAGCGTTTGTTGAAGCCAGCCACTCGGCCCTCGACCGTGGTCTTGCGCTGCTGACCGGTGTAGACCGGGTGCGAGGCACTGGAGACATCCAATGCCACATAGGGGTAGGTCTGGCCATCGGTGTGCTGCTGGGTACGGTCGGTGTCGACGGTCGAACCAATGAGGAAATAGGTGTCTGCCGCCGTGTCATGGAACAGCACGGGGCGATAGGAAGGATGGATACCGGGTTTCATGGGACTCGCCTGTTTAGGTTATTGATACTGTATAACATATTACTTAAGAATCACTCTCGACAACCCCTGCGCTGCATTTCACCACCGATCAGGCCGCACGCCTTGTGCGGAACCGCCACCGCTCGCCGATGATCCTCTGCTCATGCCCTCCCTACCAGGCCGTGCCCATGAACACCCAACGCGATCTGCGCATCGACTTCTTCCGGGGCCTGGCACTGGTGTTCATCTTCTGGGACCACGTCCCTGACAACCCCCTGGCCAACCTGACGATCCGCAACATCGGCTTCAGCGATGCCGCAGAGATCTTCGTGTTCCTGGCAGGCTTCGCCGCCGTCATGGCTTACGGCAAGATCGCCCGGCGCGATGGCTGGCTGGTGGCCTGCCTGCGCATGCTGCGCCGCGCCTGGGTGCTCTACGTGGCGCACATCTTCTTGCTGGTGGTGCTGATGGGCATGGTGTTCGTGGCCAACGACCAAGTACAGACCCGCGACATGGTCGATGCCATGGGCCTGACCTATTTCATCGACCACCCCCAGCAGGCGCTGGTTGATGAGCTGCTGCTGCGCTTCAAGCCCAACCTGATGGACCCGCTGCCGCTGTACATCCTGCTGCTGGCCGGGTTGCCGGCCATTCTGCCGCTGCTGATGCGGCGTACCGCGCTGACGGTCGGCGTGTCCCTTGCGCTGTATGGCCTGGTGCAGGTGTTCCACTGGAACCTGCCCGCGCAGCAGGGGCATTTCTGGTACTTCAACCCGCTGGCCTGGCAATTGCTGTTCGTCCTCGGCGGTGCGGTAGCGTTGCACGCGGGCCGGGCTCAAGCCGTGACAGCTGCGCCCGCCAGCCCCTGGCGACAACCGCTGTTCGTGCTCTCGGCGGCGCTGGTGCTGGGGTGCGCGGCGATCACCTTGCTCTGGCGCTGGCCCGCACTGCACGACGCGGTGATGCCAGCGGCCCTTGCCCAGTGGCTGTACCCGATCGACAAGACCGGCCTGGCCCCCGCGCGCTTGCTGCAGTTCCTGGCGTTGGCCTATTGCACCGCCCGACTGGTCCGCGCAGGCGCCTGGCTCAACGGCTGGCTGGCCCGGCAAAGCTGCCGCATGGGGCGATTCTCGCTGGAAGTGTTCTGCCTGGGCGTACTGCTGGCGCCCCTGGCTGACATGCTCAACGCCCTGGGCGGCGACCGCTGGCCGGTGCAGATAGCCACGGCCCTGGCCGGCGTGGCGGCAATGGCGCTGCTGGCCTTGTGGCTGGATTGGAGCCGGCAACTGGGGCATGCCCGGCAGGTGCGACCGGCGTCAGCGTAATGTGCCGGAAAATGCGCGCAACCTGAGCGGGGTAACGGGTGTCACAAGCAAGTCTGCGCTATCGTTGACAAAATTTTCACATCTTGCGCCCAACGTCTAGACTTCAGCGAGCAGGTGAAAACTACTCGGTCGGATTTTGAACTATGGGCGCCCCGCGGCACACGGAACCTCCTCGAATGGAAGCACGCGATACCGAACACGCCCCCGCCCCTCAGCCTGAAACCCGCCGGCGGCGCAGACCATGGTGGCGCCTGCTGGTCCTCATCGTGCTGCTGGGCCTGATCGCCTTGGGCATCGCCGTGTATGACGAAACGCAGACCTCCAAGCTGCAATCGCGCACCTTCAGCCGCCTGGCCAGCACCCTCACCTACTCGCTGCAGCCCGGCGCCAGTGACGCCGTGGTGTACCCGGGCGAGGGCCCGTTCGACAAACGCCTGGGTTACAGCAGCATTGGCGAATTTCTGCCACGCCTGCTCAAGCGTGATTATGTGATCAGCGAACAGACCCGCTTTTCCCCAGCGCTGGTGGATTACGTCGGCCATGGCCTGTTCGTGCCCTTCGAGGAAAAGAGCCAGGCCGGCCTGTCGATCACCGATTGCCGTGGCGACACGCTGTACCAGTACACCTACCCCCAGCACCTCTACCCAACCTTCGCCGACATCCCGCCGGTGATGGTCAACAGCCTGCTGTTCATCGAAAACCGTGACCTGCTCAATCCGCAAACCGTGCAGAACAACCCGGCCGTCGACTGGCCCCGCTTTGCCAAGGCGGCGTACAGCCAGGTCGCCAAATACCTCGCCCTGCCCGGCCAGTCCGCCGGCGGGAGCACGTTGGCGACGCAGCTGGAAAAGTACCGCCACTCGCCCGATGGCCTGACAGTGTCAGGCGCCGAAAAGCTGCGGCAGATGTTCTCGGCCAGCGTGCGCGCCTACCAAGGTGGCCCGGACACCACCCTGGCGCGCCAACGCATCGTGCGTGACTACCTCAACAGCGTGCCGCTCTCGGCAGTACCCGGGCACGGCGAGGTGCATGGCATGGCCGAGGGTCTACGGGTCTGGTATGGCGCTGATTTCGACCAGATCAACGCCGCGCTGACCAGCACCGCCCTCGATCAGAAAAGCCTGGCAGAGCGCGGCCTGGCGCTGCGCGAGGTGCTGTCGCTGATCATTGCCCAGCGCCGGCCTTCCCATTACCTGTCCAAGGGCCGCATCGAGCTGGCCGAGCTGACCGATTCGCACCTGCGCGTACTGGCCGCCAACGGCATCATCGAGCAGCCATTGGCGGACGCCGCACTGGCCAGCAAGGCGGTGTACCGCGACTGGGTAGCCCAGCCGACCATCGTGCCGATCGTCACCAACAAGGGCATCAGCCTGGCGCGCAACCGCCTGGCGGCGATGTTCGCCCGCCCCTTGTACGACCTCGACCGCCTTGACCTGTCAGCCACCAGCACCCTGCAGGCTGGCTTGCAGTTGCAGGCCAGCCAGTACCTGAAGAACCTCGCCGACCCCGTCTTCGCCGGGCAGATCGGCCTGATCGGCCAGCGCCTGCTGACCGCCAAGACCACCGACCAGGTGAGCTACAGCTTCACCCTCTTCGAGCGCACCGCCGACGGCTCGCGGGTGCGGGTACAGACCGACAGCACCAACCAGCCCTTCGACATCAACGAGGGCAGCAAGCTGGAACTGGGCTCCACCGCCAAGCTGCGGGTACTGACCACCTACCTCGAGATCATCGCCGAGCTGCACGAGCGCTACGCCGGCAAGCCGGTAGCCGAGCTGCGCAAGGTCGAGGTGGCCGACCTCGACGCCATCAGCCGCTGGTCCCTGAACTGGCTGATGCAGAACAGCAAGGACCCCAACCTCGACGCCATGCTCGACGCTGCGCTGGAACGCAACTATTCGGCCAGCACCGGCGAGTCGTTCTTCACCGGTGGCGGCATGCACGTGTTCAACAACTTCCGCCGCGAAGACAACGGCCGCAATCCAAGCCTCAAAGACGCCCTGCGCGAATCGATCAACCTGCCGTTCATTCGTCTGATGCGTGACGTGGTGCGCTACGTCACCTACCAGCAGCCCTACAACCGCGAGCCGCTGCTCAAAGACGATGCCGACCCCCGCCGCCAGGAATACCTGGCACGTTTCGCCGACCGCGAGGGCACCAACTACCTGATGCGCTTCTGGAAAAAGTACCAGCGCAAGACCTCTCAGCAGCGCCTGGACACCTTCCTCGACAGCCTGCGCACCACGCCGCAACGGCTCGCCGCAGTGCACCGCTACCTGTTCCCCGAAGCGCGCCAGGAAACCTTCAACGCTTTCGTGCGTGCCCACAGCCAGGACAACAAAGCCGTGCTGGCCAAGCTGAGTGACAGCCGCCTGGTGGAGATGTACGCCGCCTACGGTCCGGGCAAGTACGACCTGCCCGACCAGGGCTATATCGCCAAGGTCCACCCGCTGGACCTGTGGTTGCTCGGCTACTTGCTGAAAAACCCTGGCGCCAGCCAGCGCGAGGCGATCAACGCCAGTCGCTTCGAGCGCCAGGAGGTGTACAGCTGGCTGTTCAAGAGCCGCCACCAGGGCGCGCGCGACAGCCGCATCCGTACCATGGTCGAGATCGAGGCGTTCCTCGACATCCACCAACGCTGGAAACGCGTGGGCTACCCGTTCGATCACCTGGTGCCGTCGCTGGCCACCGCCATCGGCAGCTCGGGTGATCGCCCAGCGGCGCTGTCCGAGCTGGTAGGCATCATTCAGAACGATGGCGTGCGCTTGCCCACCTTGCGCATCGACACCCTGCACCTGGCGGCCGACACGCCCTACGAAGTGAAACTGGTCAGCGACCCGGACCGCGGCCAGCGCATCTTGCCGGTCGAGGTGGCGCGGGCGCTCAAAGGCGCGATGTCGCAAGTGGTCGACGCCGGTACCGCGCGGCGCATCGCCGGCAGCTTCGTCCTGCGTGACGGCACTCCACTGGTGATGGGCGGCAAGACCGGAACCGGCGACAACCGCATCGAAAGCTTCGGCGCCGGTGGGCGGCTGATCGGCTCACGCTCGCTGAACCGCACCGCCACCTTCGTGTTCTTCCTCGGCGAGCATCACTTCGGTACCTTGACGGCCTTCGTCCCGGGCCGTTCGGCAGAAACCTTCACCTTCACTTCGGCACTGCCGGTGCAGGTGCTCAAGGGCATGGCACCGATTCTAATGCCGTACCTGGAACCGGGCAGCGCTACCGAATGCAAGGCCCCGGGGACGGTCGGCAAGGCTGACCAGCAGCCGGCCGTAGCAGGGCTGCCAGACAATCCATCGATTTAGTCGATGAGAACGAGGCGCATTTAAGATTGGTCTTAAGATATATCTTGAGTAAGCTCTCAAGCGTTATCCGAAGCCTGGACATCCTTCGATGCGCAATCCTCTTGCTCAAGATCCGTTCGAGCGCCGGGGCGGCCGTGGCCCCCGGGTGTTCGCACCGGGTGACCTGAAACTGCTGCTGTTGTCGATGCTCGCCGAGCACCCCGGCCATGGCTACGACCTGATCCGCCAGATCGAAAGCCTGTTCGACGCCCAGTACAGCCCCAGCCCTGGGGTGATCTACCCCACCCTGAATTTTCTTGAAGAAGCCGAGCTGATCCAGGGCCAAAGCCAGGGCAGCAAGCGCCTCTACGCCATCACCGCGCTTGGCCGGCACAGCCTGCTGGAACAGGCGGCGGCGCTGGACGGTGTGCGCATGCGCATCGAGGTCAGCAAGCGCGCCCTCGTCGGCCATGAGCGCCCGGAACCCATTCATCAGGCGGTCGGCAATCTGCGCCACGCCCTGCACCTGCACAGCGGCCAGTGGAGCGCCGAGGAAATCGAGCGCGTCAGCCGCCTGCTGAACGATACCGCCAAGGCCATCGCCGCTGGCCCCACGCCCCTTGCTGAGGGAAAAGCCCCATGAACGACACCGTCTACCGCGTCAACCATACCCTGCGCCAACGCGCCCTGCAGGTGCTGCGGGTCAGCGACCTGACCCCGCGCATGCGCCGCATCACCCTCGGCGGCCCGGCGCTGGAAGGCTTCACCAGCCTGGGCAGCGATGACCACGTCAAGCTGCTGTTCGCTGCCGATGCCCAGCAGCAGGCCGCGCTGGAGGCGGGCGAAATGAGCCGTGAGGGCAGCGCCCGCCCGGTGATGCGCGAATACACGCCGCGGCGCATCGACCTGGATGCCTTGCAGCTGGACATCGACTTCGTGCTACACGGCGACGGCCCTGCATCCACGTGGGCGGCCCAGGCGGCGGTCGGGCAAACCCTGCACATCGCCGGCCCGCGGGCGTCGCTGGTGGTCACCGATGTGTTCGACAGCTACCTGTTGATTGGCGACGAAACCGCCATTCCGGCCATCGCCCGGCGCTTGCACGAGCTACCCGCCGGGCGCCGGGCCGTGGTGCTCATCCAGGTGGAAGACGCGCAGGAACGCCAGCCCTTGGCGAGCCAGGCCGACGTTGAGGTGACGTGGGTGTTGCGTCATGCAGACGACCTGGTCGAGCGGGTCCGCAGGCTGAGCGTGCCGGCTGGCACCTTGTACAGCTGGGTAGCCTTGGAAAAGCGCTTGAGCCGCGAAATCAAAGGCCTGCTGCTGGAAAAAGGCGTTGACGAGCAGGCCCTCAAAGCAGTCGCCTACTGGCGCGCTGATGACACCCCAGACGACTGAGACGCTCAGCGCCCCGCCGCGGCGCGTGCACCCTGCCAGCGGTCCACAGCGATGAAGACCAGGCCGGTGACCCAGAAACCGGCCAGGACGGCCAAGGCATTGAGCATGACCTGTGCATAACCGAGCTTGGCCACATCGATGAACGGATACGGGTACAGACCGATCTCGAAGCCGCGCCACAGCGCATAGGCGAAGTACCCGGCCGGGTACAGGCTCCATGGCACCAGGTGCCACACCCGCAAGCGGCCCTTGGGCACCGCGCGCCACCAATACACCACGAACAACAGCGGCATCACGTTGTGCAGCAGCACGTCTGCCAGCCACTGCCAACCTTCCGGCTGCCACAGGTTGCGCAGCAGCAAGGTGTAGACCATTGCCACCATCACGATACTCACACCCACAGCGGTCGTTACCGCCGGTGAGAGAAACCAGCGCCGTACCGCACCCGCTTGCCCCCAGGCGGCATAGCTGAACACGGTGGCCACCAGGGTGTTGGTCAACACCGTGAAATAGGTGAACACGCTGACCAGCCCGCCCATCAGGCTGGCGTCGGCCTGCCAGCGGGCCAGCAGTACCAGCCAGACCTGCACGGCAAGGCCGGCCCAGCCCAGCGCTGCGGCCCATGACAAAAAGGGGTGAGGCCGCATCAACGGCCGCGCTGCAAGGCGACGTACAGCTGCTCGACCTTGGTGCGCGCCCACGGCGTTTTGCGCAGAAACGTCAGGCTCGACTTGATGCTCGGGTCGCTCTTGAAACAACGCACGTCCACACGCTCGGCCAAGCCGGACCATTGGTAGTGGGCCACCAGTTCGGTGAGGATCTGTTCGAGTGTCTTACCGTGCAGGACGTTGTGCTCAGGCATGCTCATGGGCGGCTCCGATGGGAAAGGGCGCACTTTACACCGCTCGCGTGAGGCGAGGGGGAATGACACCTCAAGGCGTGATCACCCCTTGCCATGAAGATTGAGTACAGCACCTGCAACCGACAAAAAACTGCTGGCCAGATGACACACGCCCATGCTGCAATGGCAACGTTATATTATAACGATACCGCTCTTTGCCAAGGAACGTCACCGCTCATGCGCCGCTCTCCCTCTACCCTCTCCCCCCTGGCTGCCGCCCTGTGCCTGGCCTCGCTTTCAAGTCACGCCGTGGAACTGCCGACCCAGGTCATCACTGCCAACCCGCTGGGCAATGCGCAACTCGCCGCACCCACCACGGTGCTCGACGGCGATGACCTGCTGCAGCACCAGCACGCCAGCCTGGGCGAAACCCTCAACGGCCAACCCGGGGTTGCCTCCACCTGGTTCGGGCCCGGCGCCAGCCGCCCGGTGATTCGTGGCCTGGACGGTGACCGCATCCGCATCCTGCGCAACGGCGTCGGTGCGCTGGATGCCTCATCGCTGTCCTACGACCACGCCGTGCCGCTCGACCCCAGCAGCGTCGAGCGCATCGAGATCGTCCGCGGGCCGGCCGCCCTGCTCTACGGCGGCAACGCCATTGGCGGGGTGGTCAACACCTTCGACAACCGTATCCCGGACGCGCCCATCGATGGCCTGCACGGCGGCGGTGAGCTGCGTTACGGCGGCGCCGACACCACCCGCAGCAGCGCCGGCAAGCTCGAGGCCGGCGACGGCACCTTTGCCCTGCACCTGGACGCCAACAGCCGCCAGTTCAACGACCTGCGCATTCCCGGCTACGCCCGCAGCAGCAAGGTGCGCGAGGCCGATGAACCGGGCAGCCATGGCCGCCTGGAGAACAGCGACGGCCGTCAGGATGGCGGCGCCATCGGCGGCTCGTACCAGTGGGAACACGGCTACAGCGGCCTGTCCTACAGCCGTTACGACAGCAACTACGGCTCGGTGGCCGAACCCGGCGTGCGCCTGGACATGCAACAGGACCACTACGCTTTCGCTTCGCAACTGCGCGACTTGGACGGCCCCTTCACCTCGGTGAAGTTCGACGCCGGCTACACCGACTACCAGCACCGCGAGATCGAAAGCGACGAGGTGCACACCACCTTCAAGAACAAGGGCTTCGACGCCCGCGTCGAGGCGCGGCACCAGCCATTGGGGCCGGTCGAAGGAGTGATCGGTGCGCAGGTCAGTCGCAATCAGTTCTCGGCCCTGGGTGAAGAAGCCTTCGTGCCGCACACCGATACCGACACCCTGGCGCTGTTCATGCTCGAACAGTGGCAGGCCACCGAGCGCCTGGACCTGAGCGTCGGCGCACGCCTGGATCACACCCGCGTCGAGCCCGATGCGAAGGGCAACGAAACCTTCGCCAACGTCGGCAACACCCGCCAGTTCAATGCCCTGAGCCTGTCCTCAGGTGCGCTGTACCAGCTTGATCCTGTCTGGGCGCTGGCGGCCAACCTTGGCTATACCGAACGCGCGCCCACGTTCTACGAGCTGTACGCCGACGGCGCCCACGTCGCCACCGGTGCCTATGAAGTGGGCGACGCCGGGCTGAACAAAGAAAAGGCCGCCTCAGCCGATCTGGCCCTGCGCTTTGACAACGGCACGCACAAGGGCAGCGTTGGCGTGTTCTACAGCCACTTTCGCAACTACATCGGTCTGATCGGCAGCGGCAACCTGCGCGAAGGCCACGACCATGGCGATGAGGATGACCACGACCACGACCACGATCATGATCACGGCGGTATCCCGGAGTACCTTTACCAGGGCGTGCGCGCACGCTTCTACGGCCTCGAAGCACAGGACCGCTGGCAGTTGCTGGAGAACCGCTATGGCCGCTTTGCCCTGGAGCTGGCCGGCGACTACACCCGCGCCAAGAACCTCGACAACGGCCAGCCGTTGCCACGCATCGCCCCGCTGCGCTTGAGCAGCGGCCTGCTGTGGGAGCTGGACCGCTGGCAAGCGCGGGTCGATGTGCAGCACGCCGCCGCCCAGCGCCGTACGCCCAGCAATGAAACCCACACCGCCGGCTACACCACGCTCGGCGCCAGCATGGGTTATCGCTTCGACATCGGTGACAGCCAGTGGCTGGCCTTCGTGCGCGGCGAGAACCTGAGCAACGAAACCGTGCGTTACGCCAGCTCCATCCTGCGCGACATCGCCCCGGCACCGGGCCGTAGCGTGCAGGTGGGCTTGCGCACCACGTTCTGAGCCAGGAACCTTGCCCATGAGGCGCTGCCGAGCCTGACGCCAGCCAGGCAGGGGCCAAGCCGTCTGGAGCAGCGGGCCGCCGCTCCGGACGCTTACCCAAACGCCCTGGCGCCGGCCCGCCTAGCCGGCCCTCGCGTCAGCACTGTTACAAACCGGGCAACAAACCCCTGCGACATTTTGTCTTTTTTTTCCGCACGTTCCTCTATATCCTCGCCGCCTCGCTGAACCGCTTCAGCCCCCACACTCCCTGTTTCCCATCGACGGTGGCCGCCACCCTCGGTGCTTTTGGCATTCGTTCTGACCATGACAAGACAGCGCTACCTTTCGAGCCCCGTGCCTCGCCCTCTTGCTGTACCCATTGCCCTTGCCGCCCTGCTGGCCGGGCTTGCGCCGGCCGCCAACGGGCAGTCGGCGTTCAGCAGCGACTCCCCCTGGATGCTCGGCGACTGGAACGGCACGCGCAGCGCGTTGCAAGCGCAGGGCTATGACTTCACCTTCGGCTACACCGGCGAGATGGGCAGCAACCTGCAGGGCGGCTACGACCACGATCGCACGGCGCGCTACAGCGACCAGTTCACCATTGGCAGCCACCTGGACTTGGAAAAGATCCTCGGCTGGCACGCCACCGACGTGCAGTTCACCGTCACCGAGCGCAGCGGCCAGAACATCAGCAACGACCGCATCAATGACCCCCGGGTCGGTGGCTTCACCTCGGCGCAGGAGGTCTGGGGCCGTGGCCAGACCTGGCGTCTGACCCAGCTGTGGATTCGTCAGCAATACCTCGACGGCGCCCTGGACATGAAGTTCGGCCGCTTCGGTGAAGGCGAAGACTTCAACAGCTTTCCCTGCGACTTCCAGAACCTGGCGTTCTGCGGCTCGCAGGTGGGCAACTGGGTGGGTGGCATCTGGTACAACTGGCCGGTGAGCCAGTGGGCGCTGCGCGCGCGCTATCACCTCAACGACACGCTGTACGCGCAGGTCGGGGTGTTCGAGCAGAACCCGTCGAACCTGGAAACCGGCAACGGCTTCAAGCTCAGTGGCAGCGGCACGCAAGGCGCGGTGATGCCCATCGAACTGGTGTGGAGCCCGATGGTCAATGGGCTTAAGGGGGAATACCGCGCCGGCTACTACTACAGCAGTGCCAGCGCCAAGGATGTGCTCAAGGATGAGCACGGACAGCCCGCCGCACTCAGTGGCGCCGCCTACCGCAGCAGTGCCAGCAAGCATGGCCTGTGGTTGGGCGTGCAGCAGCAAGTGAGCGCGCAGGCCAGCGATCATTCTCGCGGCTTGACGCTGTTCGCCAATGCCACGCTGCACGACAAGAAGACCAACGCCATTGACCATTATCTGCAAGCCGGCCTGGTGTACCGAGGCCCCCTCGATGCGCGCCCCAAGGACGATGTCGGCTTCGCCGTCGCGGGCGTGCACGTCAACCCTGCCTACCGCAAGAACGCCCGCCTGGCCAACCAGGCGAGCGGCATCGACGACTACCAGAACCCAGGCTTTGTGCCGGTGCAAGACACCGAGTACAGCGCTGAGCTCTATTACGGCATTCACCTGGCCAATTGGCTCACCGTGCGCCCCAACCTGCAGTACATTCGCCATCCGGGCGGGGTCAGCCAGGTCGACGACGCGCTGGTGGCTGGCCTGAAACTGCAGAGCAGCTTTTGAACATTTTTCACTTTGACATGACGGAGAACCTGCAATGAGCACTGACAGTGCCAAACACGCCTCGCCCTGGCTGCCTCGGCTGATGGGCGTGCTGCTGTTGCTGATGGGCCTGGGCCTGGTGGTCGGGGGTCTGCAACTGATCTCGGCCCACGGCTCGTGGTACTACCTGATCGCCGGGGCCGCCCTGGTGCTGTCGGGCATCCTGCTGCTGGCGCGCCGGCGCCTGGGCCTTGGTCTGTACGGCCTGATGTTGCTGGGCAGCACCGTCTGGGCGCTGCTGGAGGTCGGCCTGGACTGGTGGCAGCTGGTGCCGCGCCTGTCGCTGTGGTTCGCCCTCGGCGTGGTGCTGTTGCTGCCCTGGGCACGCCGCCCGCTGATCGGTTCGCAAGCGGGTGCCAATACCGCGCTGCTGAGCATCGCCGTCATCGCCTCCGGTGCCTGCGCCGTGGGCAGCCAGTTCACCCACCCGGGTGAGATCCGCGGCGAACTGGGCCGCGACAGCAGTGAGATGGCCAGCGCCGCGCCGGCCATGCCCGAGGGCGACTGGCAGGCCTATGGCCGCACCGAATATGGCGACCGCTACTCGCCGCTGCGCCAGATCACTGCGCAGAACGTGCACGGCCTGGAAGAGGCTTGGCGCATTCAGACCGGCGACCTGCCCAGCGGTGACGATCCGGTCGAGCTGACCAACGAAAACACCCCACTCAAGGCCAACGGCATGCTCTATGCCTGCACCGCACACAGCAAGGTGCTGGCGTTGAACCCGGACACCGGTGCCGAAATCTGGCGCTTCGACCCGCAGATCACCAGCCCGACGAAATCGTTCAAGGGCTTTGCCCACATGACCTGCCGCGGCGTGTCGTACTATGACGAGAACCAGTACGTCAGCCGTGACGGCAGCCCTGCACCGAAAATCTCCGACGCCGGCAAAGTGGTGGCCCAGGCCTGCCCACGTCGCCTGTACCTGCCCACTGCCGACGCACGCCTGATCGCCATCAACGCCGACACCGGCAAGGTCTGCGAAGGTTTCGCCAACCAGGGCGCGATCGACCTCACCCGCGGCATCGGCCCGTTCAGCGCCGGCGGCTACTATTCCACCTCGCCAGTGGCCGTGACCCGCGACCTGGTGATCATCGGCGGCCACGTCACCGATAACGAGTCGACCAACGAGCCGTCGGGCGTGATCCGCGCCTATGACGTGCACGACGGGCGCCTGGTGTGGAACTGGGACAGCAACCGCCCCGAAGACACCAAGCCCCTGGCTGACGGCCAGATGTACAGCCGCAATTCGGCCAACATGTGGTCGTTGGCCAGCGTCGACGAATCGCTGGGCATGGTCTACCTGCCGCTGGGCAACCAGACGCCTGACCAATGGGGTGCCGACCGCACGCCAGGTGCCGAAAAATACAGCGCCGGCATCGTCGCGCTGGACCTGGCCACCGGCAAGGTGCGCTGGAACTACCAGTTCACCCACCACGACCTGTGGGACATGGACCTGGGCAGCCAGCCGACCCTGACGCACCTGAAGACCGATGACGGCGTCAAGCCTGCGGTGATCGTGCCAAGCAAACAGGGCAGCCTGTACGTACTGGATCGCCGCGACGGCACCCCGATCGTGCCGATTCGCGAGATTCCGGTGCCACAAGGCGCGGTCAAAGGTGACCACACCGCGCCGACCCAGGCCCGCTCGGACCTCAACCTGCTGGGCCCGGAACTGACCGAAGAGGCCATGTGGGGTGCCACCCCGTTCGACCAGTTGATGTGCCGCATCCAGTTCCGCAACCTGCGCTACGAAGGCCAGTACACCCCGCCGTCCGAGCAGGGCTCGCTGATCTACCCTGGTAACGTCGGTGTGTTCAACTGGGGCGGTGTGTCGATCGATCCGGTGCGCCAGCTGCTGTTCACCTCGCCGAACTACATGGCCTTCGTGTCGAAGATGATTCCGCGCGAGCAGGTCGATGCTGGCAGCAAGCGCGAGAGCGAAACCAGCGGCGTGCAACCCAACGCCGGCGCGCCGTATGCCGTGACCATGCACCCGTTCCTCTCGCCGCTCGGCCTGCCGTGCCAGGCACCGGCCTGGGGCTATGTGGCCGCTATCGATCTGTTCACCCACAAAGTGGTGTGGAAGCACAAGAACGGCACCACCCGGGACAGCACCCCGGTGCCGATCGGCCTGCCGGTCGGTGTGCCCAGCATGGGCGGCTCGATGGTCACCGCCGGTGGCGTCGGTTTCCTCAGCGGCACACTCGACCAGTACCTGCGCGCCTATGACGTGAACAACGGCAAGGAGCTGTGGAAAGGTCGCCTGCCAGCGGGTGGCCAGGCCACACCGATGACCTACACCGGCAAGGACGGCCAGCAGTACGTGCTGGTCACCGCCGGCGGTCATGGCTCGCTGGGCACCCACATGGGCGACTACATCATCGCTTACAAACTGCCCAACTGATCCACCGCGCCCCGCCTGCGGGGCGCCTCTGCCAACCCGCGCGCCCAGCGCGCGGCGTAGGCTGGCCCCTTCCCCGCTCCTGTCCATTGAAACCACTTCCCCCGCGCCCCATCTAAGCACCATTGCCCATCACGCAGGTGCCCCATGAGCGACCAGCAGGATCATCCGGACGCGCACGACGAAAGCAGCGAAGTCGAGCACATCGAAGCCGACAAAGACACCGGCCGCTACCTGGCCTTGCCCGGCCAGCAGTTGCCCGACAAGGTGTATGTCATCCCTATCCACAACCGTCCGTTCTTTCCGGCCCAGGTCTTGCCGGTCATCGTCAACGAAGAGCCGTGGGCGGAAACCCTCGACCTGGTCGAGAAAACCCCACACCACTCCCTGGCGCTGTTCTTCATGGACACCCCGGCCGAGGACCACCGGCACTTCGATACCAAGGCGTTGCCCGAGTACGGCACCCTGGTCAAGGTGCACCACGCCACCCGCGAGAACGGCAAGCTGCAGTTCGTCGCCCAGGGCCTGACCCGCGTGCGTATCCGCACCTGGCTCAAGCACCATCGCCCACCGTACCTGGTGGAAGTGGAATACCCGCGCCAGTTGTCCGAACCCACCGATGAGGTGAAGGCCTACGGCATGGCGCTGATCAATGCGATCAAGGAACTGCTGCCGCTCAACCCGCTGTACAGCGAAGAGCTGAAGAATTACCTCAACCGCTTCAGCCCCAACGACCCTTCCCCGCTGACCGACTTCGCCGCCGCCCTCACCTCCGCCACCGGCAGCCAGCTGCAAGAAGTGCTCGACTGCGTGCCGATGCTCAAGCGCATGGAAAAAGTGCTGCCGATGCTGCGCAAGGAAGTGGAAGTTGCGCGGTTGCAGAACGAGATCTCCGCCGAGGTCAATCGCCAGGTTGGCGAGCACCAACGGCAGTTCTTCCTCAAGGAACAGCTCAAGGTCATCCAGCAAGAGCTGGGGCTGAGCAAGGACGACCGCAGCGCCGATATCGAACAGTTCAAGCAGCGCCTGGAAGGCAAGACCTTGCCCGAGCAGGCACAAAAGCGCATCGACGAGGAGATGGGCAAGCTGGCGATCCTCGAAACCGGCTCGCCTGAATACGCCGTTACCCGCAACTACCTCGACTGGGCCAGTGCCCTGCCATGGGGCGTTTACGGCAAGGACAAGCTCGACCTCAAGCACGCACGCAAAGTGCTCGACCAGCACCATGCCGGGCTCGATGACATCAAGGAACGCATCCTCGAGTTCCTGGCGGTCGGTGCCTGGAAAGGCGAGATCAGTGGCTCGATCGTGCTGCTGGTCGGCCCGCCGGGCGTGGGCAAGACCAGCGTCGGCAAGTCGATCGCCGAATCCCTGGGCCGGCCGTTCTACCGCTTCAGCCTGGGCGGCATGCGCGACGAAGCCGAGATCAAGGGGCACCGGCGCACCTACATTGGCGCCCAGCCCGGCAAGCTGGTGCAGGCGCTCAAAGATGTCGAAGTGATGAACCCGGTGATCATGCTCGATGAGATCGACAAGATGGGCCAGAGCTTCCAGGGCGACCCGGCCTCGGCGCTGCTGGAAACCCTTGATCCCGAGCAGAACGTCGACTTCCTCGACCATTACCTGGACCTGCGCCTGGACCTGTCCAAGGTGCTGTTCATCTGCACCGCGAACACATTGGACTCGATCCCCGGGCCGCTGCTGGACCGCATGGAAGTGATTCGCCTGTCGGGCTACATCACCGAAGAAAAACTGGCCATCGCCAAGCGCCACCTGTGGCCCAAGCAACTGGCCAAGGCCGGTGTGGCCAAGACCAGCCTGAGCATCAGCGACAGCGCCCTGCGCCTGGTGATCGAAGGCTATGCCCGCGAAGCCGGCGTGCGCCAGCTGGAGAAACAACTGGGCAAGCTGGTGCGTAAATCCGTGCTCAAGCTGCTGGAAGACCCGCAGGCCAAACTCAAGATCGGTCCGAAGGACCTGGAGCCTGCGCTGGGGGTTGCGGTCTTCCGCAGCGAACAGGTGCTGTCGGGCAAGGGCATCATCACCGGGCTTGCCTGGACCAGCATGGGCGGCGCCACGCTGCCGATCGAGGCCACGCGCATCCACACCCTGAACCGCGGCTTCAAGCTGACTGGCAAGCTGGGCGATGTGATGAAAGAATCGGCTGACATCGCGCTGAGTTATGTCAGCTCCAACCTCAAGCAGTTTGGCGGCGATCCGACGTTCTTCGACGAAGCGTTCATCCACGTGCACGTCCCGGAAGGCGCAACGCCCAAGGATGGCCCCAGCGCGGGTGTGACGATGGCCAGCGCGCTGCTGTCGCTGGCGCGCGATCAGGCACCGAAAAAAGGTGTGGCGATGACCGGCGAACTGACCTTGACCGGGCAGGTGCTGCCGATCGGCGGGGTGCGCGAGAAGGTGATTGCGGCGCGGCGGCAGAAGATCTTCGAGCTGATTCTGCCCGAGGCGAATCGGGGTGATTACGAGGAGCTGCCGGATTACCTGCGCGAAGGGGTCACGGTGCACTTCGCGCGGCGTTATGCCGATGTGGCGAAAGTGTTGTTCGGTTAAGGTGCAGTTTGCTTGATGGACCGCTCGCACCGCGGACCTCGGCCACCTGCCGAGCCATCCCAGGACCGTTAGCGTAGTGGGTCTTGACCGTCCAGTCCCGTCGCTAACGGCCCCGGGTCTGCGCTGACACACTGACACCGCCTAATGGCGGTGTCGGTGTGTCAGCCAGATGTCAGGAGAGGATCTGTTTGACGATGTCCAGTTCCAGGTTCAGCAGGCGGTTGAACGCTGTGTCGAGCGTATTCACGTCGGCTGCCTCCTCGAAGCCGATGGAGCCAACGGCGGCGCGGTGATGCTCCAATGTCTGAATCAAGTGCGCAGCGGCGGCCTGCCACTGTTCACGGTGCTGTTTCAGCGCGGGAAGCGTTTCGAGCAGGGCAATGTTGCTGGTCAGCCATTTCTGCTTTTGCCCGGCGTTGCGTATCCCTTCGTCAGCCTCGCTGGCGCGGTCACGCAGCAACTGTGCCTGGCGCTGAAGCTCGGAATAGCGCATGCCGATTACGATATCGCCGAGCAACGTCTGCAGGTCTTTGATTGCCTGGCTGATCACCTCGACGGCCACCACGGCCTCGCCACCCGGTGTCGCCAACGCGCTCAGGGTTTCCAGCGAAGGCACAGTGCCACCAAAGCGGGTCTGCAGCCCGTTGGCCTGCAGAATGTCGATCGCCTTCTGCACCACGTCCAGCTCAGCCTTGAAACGTGCCGAGTCACCAGCCGCGCCCTTGGCCAGCGACTCGGCATTGGCCAGTTCATCGATCAGGCGTTCTTTGTCAGCCGCGCCTTCGACCAACGGCAGGCCGTCAACGGCTCGGCTTTCACGCGTGAGCAGCGCAACTTGCCTATCGAGCGAGGCGACGACAGCCTGGGCTTCTTCCTCGGCCAACGCGAGTAGCTCGGAACTCGGCTCCTCGGCCAAGGCCTCAACGATATGGACCAGTCCAGAGGGCTGAAGCTGTGCGATCACTCCTTGAGCCATGCTGAGCGTCTGGTCCTGACACTCGCCGAAGACTGCCTTGTGGCGTTGCAGGTTTTCTTGCAAGAGCGACAGAAACTTGAAATTGCCTTCCTGCCAGACCCGCAGATACGTCCGGGTAGCCTGGACCATCTCCAGGATGTTGGCCGTTTGAGCATGGGTATCGAGTTGCGAAACAGGGTTGGTCATGATCTTTTCCTTCACTCAGGCCACGGAGGCTTCATCGAAAATTTGAGTCAGTTGCTCGGCTTTGTTTTTGATTTGCGCCCACTGCGCCAGGAACTGTTTGAAATAGATCGAGAACAACGCTAATTGGCGTCTGTTTGAAATGGAGTCGAGCTTGCGAATTGATTCGGCGACATACGCGTCGACGCTTTCCCATGCGGTGTGCAGATGGGAAGAGGCCACCACGACTTCGTCCAAGCGAGACTTGAGCTCGTCTACGAACGTCGTCAGCTCCTCAAGCGAGCCTTCGAGTTTGATGCGGCGCTTGAGCTGCTCACTGACGCTGCGGCGTTCTTCTTGAGCCTGGTTACGGCGCTTGCGTACCTGCTCGGCCATGCTGCCGTAGATACCGCCGGTGATGGCCACGCCAATCGGGCCGGCTGCCAGACCACTCAGGGCGGCCTGGACATACTGGTCGTATTGGCTGTTCATCGCCTTGATGTCATTGTCCAGCTCGACGAGCCTTTGGCGCAGGCTCTCGACCTCGTCACTGGAGCGTTCGCGTAATACCGAGCGGCGCTTGTCATACACCGCCGGAATCAGTGTCTGGGCAGCGGTGTCGCGAAATGCCTTGGTCTGATCGCTGACCGCATCCACGCTCAGCCCATAGTTGCGCACATCTTCCAGGAGAATCGGGAAAATCTCGCTGAGCGTGGTGAGCTCAGCTTTATCGGAGGTGTCCAGGGCAACGGGCTCGCTCAAGACGATGGCCTCCCAGCCCCTCTCGTCGGGACCCAAGGCAGCGGTGGCGCCACAGGCCTCTAGAATGGCGGCGCCCGCCACTGCGATTGAGCTGGCGGTCGTACTCAGCTGGCTCGCAAGCTTCCTGCTGTTGTCGGAAAGCGGCCGCCAGCTCAGCCCATGGGCACGCAGCTGGACGAACAGCTCAGCCATGCTGCTGGGCATCAGCGTGGGTTCGCTGATGGTGCTGTAGCCTAGCCAGTTCTCCACAGCCTCTGCCTCGGTAGGCAGGGTCAACACATGGTTGGCGTAGCGGTTGAGGGTGATGATGTGCTCTCGGCTCAGCGTCAGCCCACCTTGATTGACCCCGTCCAACTCGGCCAACGCATTGACGACCTTGCCGG
Organism: Pseudomonas gebzensis; assembly: GCF_034427815.1. Classification (NCBI taxonomy): domain Bacteria; kingdom Pseudomonadati; phylum Pseudomonadota; class Gammaproteobacteria; order Pseudomonadales; family Pseudomonadaceae; genus Pseudomonas; species Pseudomonas gebzensis. The sequence goes on along the minus strand of NZ_JAXQNS010000005.1, from coordinate 310,119 downwards.
GCTGCTTGGCAGCAGCCTCTTGTAAAGCAAGGTACTCGGGACTTTCTACACTCATGGTTGTGTTCCTCTACTCAGGCCAGAATGGCCCGGGAGCGCTACGCTAAGGCCACCCGCTGCCAGCAGGCAGTCGGTACACCTTCCCGCTCCCCCGCCAGTGCCCAAGAGGTCGATCCACACCATGAGCGTATGCCGCCTGCTGTTTCCCTTGGGCATGGCCCTGCTCAGCGCCTGCACCTTCTCGCCCCACGACAACGCGCTGATCGTCAGTGACGCCGACGACTGTCCGCTGCACCTGTCGGTGGGCCAAACCCTGACCTTGCAACTGTCCAGCAATCCAACCACCGGGTACCGCTGGCGCCTGGCGCAACCTGGCGCAGAGGTGCTGCGCCTGCTTGGCCCACAGGTGTATACGGCGCCCGAAGACATCGGCCTGGTGGGCAGTGCCGGCGTGACGCAGTGGCGCTTTCAGGCGCAGCATCCGGGCAAGCGCCAGCTGACGCTGGTCTACCAGCAGCCCTGGGCGCCGGAGGTCAAACCCGTGGAAACCTTCTCCTGCACGATCAACGTGCGCTGAGCCATGCCCAGCGGCCATGCACGGCGCACTCAGTTTGGCTAGAATGCGTGCCCTTTCAACGTCACCTGCAGTGGATTCGCCGTGAGCAAAACCCCCGACCGCCTGTTCGCCCAGCCTTTGGAGCAGGTCCCTGACTTTGTCTTCAACGAAGACGTGGTGCAGGTCTTTCCTGACATGATCAAGCGCTCGGTGCCCGGCTACCCGACCATCGTCGAGAACCTTGGTGTGCTCGCCGCGCGCTTTGCGCAGCCCAACAGTGCACTGTATGACTTGGGCGCCTCGCTGGGTGCGGTCAGCCAGGCCCTGCGCCGCCATGTGCGCACCGAGGGCTGCCGGGTCATCGCCGTGGACAATTCTGCGGCCATGGTCGAGCGCTGCCGGCAGTACCTGACCGCCCAGGACTCGATGTTCCAGGAGCTGTTGCCGGTGCAGGTGCTCGAGGCCGATATCCTCGAGCTGCCACTGCAACAGGCCTCGGTGGTGGCCATGAACTTCACCCTGCAGTTCATCGCGCCCGAGCAGCGCCTGGCGTTGCTCACGCGGATTCATCAGGCCTTGCTGCCGGGTGGCGCGTTGATTCTTTCCGAGAAACTGCTGATGGCCGATACGCACGCCCAACAGTTGCTCAACGACCTGCACCTGGACTTCAAGCGCGCCAACGGCTACAGCGAACTGGAAATCGCCCAGAAACGCAGCGCCATCGAACACGTGATGAAACCCGACACCCTGGACACCCACGCCGAGCGCTTGCGCGCTGCGGGCTTCTCCCAGGTGGTGCCGTGGTTCCAGTGCCTCAACTTCGCCTCTTTGATAGCCCTGCCATGATCGATTTGTCTCCCCTCGTCCAGCGTCTGGCTGGCACCCCACTGGCGCGCTGGTCTCACGGCCTGCAAGCGCAACTCGACAGCAAGATGAGCAAGGGCCACGGCGACCTGGAGCGCTGGCGCGGTGCGCTCGCCGCCCTGCCGGATGTGCAGGCGACCGACATCGAGCTGCGCGACGGCCTGCGCCTTGACTGCGCCTGCGACGAGGCCACCCGCGCGCAGATGCGCGAGGCCTTGATGGGCCTGTCGCCGTGGCGCAAAGGTCCGTTCGAGCTGTTCGGCGTGCAGGTGGATACCGAATGGCGCTCGGACTGGAAATGGGCACGCATCGCCCCGCACCTGAACCTGCAAGGCAAGCGCGTGCTGGATGTGGGTTGCGGCAACGGTTACTACCAATGGCGCATGCTCGGCGCGGGCGCCGAAACGGTGATCGGCGTAGACCCCAACTGGCTGTTCTTCTGCCAGTTCCAGGCCGTGCAGCGCTACTTGCCCGAACACGCCGCCTGGCACCTGCCGTTCGCCCTGGAGGAGCTGCCGGCGCAGCTCGAAGGCTTCGACACGGTGTTTTCCATGGGCGTGTTCTACCACCGGCGCTCGCCAATCGAGCACCTGCTGGCGCTCAAAGACTGCCTGGTCAAGGGCGGTGAGCTGGTGCTGGAAACCCTGGTGATCGAAGGCGATGAACAGCAAGTGCTGGTGCCCGAGGACCGCTACGCGCAGATGCGCAACGTGTGGTTCCTGCCCTCGGTGCCGGCCCTGGAACGCTGGCTGCGCCGCGCCGGCTTCACCGACGTGCGCTGCGTGGACGTCAGCGTCACCAGTGTCGAGGAGCAGCGCAGCACCGAGTGGATGCGCTATCAGTCACTGGGCGACTTCCTCGACCCCAACGACCCTACGCGCACCGTCGAGGGCCTGCCCGCGCCGCGCCGCGCGACCTTGCTGGCGCGCAAGTAGCGCCCGCTCAAGGGTCAGGCTTTCAGGGTCTTCTTCGGGTAGATGTCGTAGCGGCTCGACTTGCCGTCGATGCTGTGGCTGGGCTTGGCGCCTTCGATGATCGGCGCCTTGCGCGGGCGCTTGACCACCACGCGGTGGGTGGCCAGCGCCAAGGCTGCAGCCAGCAGCGCCGGAGCATCCTGGTCATCGCCCACCAGCGGGCGGAACACGCGCATTTCCTTTTTCACCAGCGCGCTCTTGTCGCGGTGCGGAAACATCGGGTCAAGGTAGATCACCTGCGGTGCTTCGCCTTGCCAGTGCTGCATGTGCTCGATGGCGTTGCCGGTCAGCAAGCGCATGCGCTCGACGATGGGCGCTACCTCGGCCACCAGGCGAGCACGGCTCAGGCCGTCTTCCAGCAGGGCCGCGATCAAGGGCTGGCGCTCGATCAGGGTCATGCTGCAGCCCAGGCTGGCCAACACGAACGCATCCTTGCCAAGGCCCGCCGTGGCATCGAGCACCGTCGGCCGGATGCCTTGGGCAATCCCCACCGCCTTGGCGATCATCTGCCCGCTACCGCCACCGAACAGACGCCGGTGCGCCGCCTGGCCCTCGACGAAATCGACCCGTACCGGTCCCGGTGCCTGCGGCCCCAGTTGCTGGACCTGCAGCCCATCGCCGCTCACCTGCACGGCAAACCCCGCCTGGTCATCCTCCAGCGGCAAGCCCAGGCGCTGCGCCCAAGCCTGGGCCTGGACCTGAAGCGGGGCAGACAGCGCCTCGACCCGAATTGCGGTGCTTTGCTCTTGCTCGTCCATCACGTGCGTACCCAAAAATTAATGAAACTGCGGCCGGGGCCGATAAAAGCGGTAATCACCATTGTGCCAGAGCGCCTCATCCGCCACCGCCATGACTGACACCCTTCCCATCGGCTTGACCTACCTGTCGCCTGTTGGCCACTACGGCAAGCAGAACACCCAGGCATTGAGCGGCGTAAGCCAGCTCTGGCAGGATTTCTTTGCCCAGGCGGTGGCGGATCAGCAGGCGCTGCCGGTCGATGCCTTCAGCCAGTCGCTGGTGCAGCAAGACCCCGTCAGCGGCGAGCCCTTGGGCGGTGCGCGGGCCCTGCAACTGATCGACGCTCAACGCCATTGCGCGGTGGCTGATCACACCGTCGACCCGCCCGAGCCGCTGTTTCTGCCCAAGGCCGAGCTCGACGCCACGCTGTTGCCGCCGGCTGCTGAACCGTTCGACGCCGCCGAGCTGATCGCCCAGCAGCGTGACCTGGACCTGAGCAACAGCTGGCTGCGCCCGGTGGTGATGAGCCAGGGCCACCCGCTGGCCGAGTCCGGCCCCGGCCCTGCGCCACGGCCACTGCACCTGCCGATCGCCGAATTCGAGCTCGACCTGCTCGAACCGGCTGCCGAACCCTATACCGACGGCGCGCTGGCTGACCAGGAACATGCGCTGGCCTTCGATTTGCACTGGGCCCGCCCGGTGGTGCTGAACAACCTGCGCGCCTACGCCTGAGGTCAACGGCAGGCCTGCCACAGGCCCATGTCGAGGTGAAAGTGGTTGGCATGTGCCGCGTTGTAGTCAGGCCCCAGCACCGTGCTGAAGGCTATGCACCCGGCCTGTTGCACTTCGCGCAGGAACTGCGCCTTCTGCCCCTCGCCCGACCAGTCGCGCGCCAGCGTGATGCGTTGCCCGTCCTTGAGCCGGAAACCGCTGATGTCCAGGGCGTTGGCCGTGGCGTGCTGGCTGAGCCGGCCCTGCTTGCGGTGGTACACGTTGCGACAGGCGAAGCTGCCCAGGTGATCGACCTGCACCACCGGCTGGCCGAACCGCCGCTGTGCGGCGGGCTGCAGGCCGTGGCGCTCGAACACGGCGTAGGCCACGGCCAGCGGGCAACTGGCGAGAAAACTGCTGCTCAGTTGCGCCTGCCCGCCGTCGATCCGCCACACATTGCTCAGCGGACAATTCGCCGTCGCCGGGCTGTCGGCCTGAGGGCGATACCGCAGGCCCGAGGTCTGCAGCGCTTGGCGGCACAGGTCAGGATCGTTGCGCAGGCGGGAGAGTTTATAGGGCGTCAGCCAGTTCGGCGGCTGGCTGACATCCAGCGCAGCCCAGGGATTCAAAGCCGCGGGCGGGCGCCAGCCCAGGTACCAGGCCTGGCCGGCGATCAGCGCCAGGCAGAACAGCACAATCCCCAGCACGCGCATGGCCCGTCATCCTCTCGCTACAGCAAAGCGTTCAAAGCAGCCCAAGTTGTTCTACCTCAGGCTCACGGGGAAGCACCGGCAGGGGCGCCAGGCCCGGCAGGCGCTCGCTCAGACGCTCGTGAAAGCGCAAAGCCAACGCTGCGGCCAGGTGATTGTCGGCGGTGTGCAGGAATACATACGGGCACTTGCCCTGCTCGATCCAGCTCGCCACCTTGTCGATCCACGGCGTCATGAACGGCTCGTTTTCAGCCAGTTGCGGATGGCCGATGAAACGTACCTGCGGATGGTCGGTGAAGGCCGCAGGGCGCGGGGGCACCCGTGGTTTCTTGCTTTGCGCGTGGAGTATGGCGGGTTCACGCGAGGTGCAACTGAACAAGGCGCGCGGGTCCAGGCAAATGCGCTCCACGTGCAGGCCATGCAACAGGCGGTTGAGCTGTCGCTCCTCTTCACCCTTGGCGAAGAAGGCCTGATTGCGGACCTCCACCGCCACCGGCACGCCGATCTCGCGCAAGAAGTGCTCCAGCTCAGCCAGCCGCTGCGGGCCGAAGCTGGCAGGCAGTTGCAGCCAGTACGGCGAGACCCGCTGACCCAAAGGGGCCAGCAGGCGGGTGAAGTCCAGGGCCGCGTCGAGGGTGTTGCGCAGGTCGCCCTCATGGCTGACCTCGCGGGGGAACTTGGCGGTGAAGCGAAACGTTTCCGGCATCGCCTGCGCCCAGCGTTGCAAGGTGTGCTGCGCAGGGCGCGCATAGAAGGTGGTATTGCCTTCGACCGCATTGAACACCTGGGTGTACAGCGCAAGGTAGTCGGTCGGGCGGGCATCGGCCGGATAAAGGTAATCGCGCCAGGCGTCATCGCCCCATGAGGGGCAGCCCAGGTGATAAGGCTGAAGTGCGGCGCTCATGCGTCAGATGTACAGGTCGAGCCCGAGCACATCCATGTCCCACTCGCTGTAGCCGGCCGTTGCCAGGTAGCTGGCCAGCGCACTGGCGGTGCGCCGATCACGGCTGCGGGGAAAGATGAGGTCTTGCTGGCGGGCCGGCAGGCCGCCGCGGCGGGGGCCTTTGGCCAAGGCGACGAGGTCGGCCTCTTCGAGGGTGTCTGCATCGTCCACGGTTTCATCGGCCGCAGGCGACTTGCGCGGCGGCGTACGTTTGACCGGATAGGACGGTGGAGAGAAACCATTGATACGCATGAAGACATACTCGGGACCAGTAATGGCAATCTAGCAGTATTCGATGACGCTGCGGTACTGCCTGCTGATAACTGGACCACAGTTCCGAGGGAAGGTTTATCGCCGCAGGTGATTAGCCGACGGGCGCCACGCTGACCGCGCACAAGCGCGCCCCACCCTGCGGCCTGCAGGCACGCGGCCCGGCTCAGCGGGCCTTGGGCGTGGCCACGTTGTCGCGCAGGTACACAGGCTGCGCCTGGTCAGCCGCGACCGCTTCGCCACGCGCCCAGGCGAAGCTGGCCAGGGCCAGTACATCGTGTGCGGTGGGCAGCAAGTGAGCATCGAAACTGCCGACCGACGCGGCCAGGCGCTCGGCATAGGCCCAGCCCGTGCCGGCGCCGAACCACTCGGCACCGGCCAGCTCCGGCAACACCACCCGTTCAGGCGCTAGCACCGCTTCCCGGCCGCGCACACGCATTTCGCCAGCCTCTGCCTGGTAGCACCCCCAATACACCTCGTCCATGCGGGCATCGATGGCCGCGGCCACGTGCTGTACGCCACGGGTGCGCAACGCACCTTGGGCCAGCGCGGCGAGGTTGGACACCGGCAGCACCGGCCGGTCGAGGGCAAAGCCCAGACCCTGGACCACGCCGATCGCGATGCGCACCCCGGTGAACGCGCCAGGGCCGCGGCCGAAGGCGATGGCATCCAGCGCGCTCAGGGGCAGGCCGGCGTCGGCCAGCAGTTGCTTGATCATCGGCAGCAGCTTCTGCGCGTGCTGGCGGGGAATCACCTCGTGGTGGCTGGTGACCTTGCCCTCATGCAGCAGCGCAACGGAACAGGCTTCGGTAGCGGTATCCAGGGCCAGCAAGGTGGTCATCGAACGGGGTATCCAGGCAGGAAAAAAAGGAGCGGCAGTATAAACGACAACGGCCCGCAAGCGGGCCGTGGCGAGACAGCAGGTGGATCAGTCGAGCACAGCGAGCACTTTGGCGGTGATCGCTTCTACCGAGCCGACGCCAGGCACGTGGCTGCACTTGGGCTTGCCATCGACAGCCGAGAGCTTCTGGTAGAACTCCACCAGCGGCTTGGTCTGGGAGTGGTAGACCGCCAGGCGGTCACGAACGGTTTCTTCGCTATCGTCGTCGCGCTGAATCAGGTCTTCACCGGTGACGTCGTCTTTGCCTTCGACCTTCGGCGGGTTGTGTTGAATGTGGTACGTACGCCCCGACGCCGGGTGCACACGGCGACCAATCACACGGCCGACGATCTCTTCGTCGTCAACGGCAATCTCGATCACGTGATCAATTTCAACGCCCGAGGCCTTCATGGCTTCGGCCTGAGGGATGGTGCGCGGGAAACCGTCGAACAGGCAGCCGTTTTTGCAGTCAGGTTGGGTCAGGCGCTCTTTCACCAGGTTGATGATCAGCTCGTCGGAGACCAGTTGCCCGAGGTCCATGACCTTCTTCAGTTCCAGGCCCAGCGGGGTGCCGGCCTTCACCGCAGCACGCAGCATGTCGCCGGTGGAGATCTGCGGAATACCGAACTTTTCGGTGATGAATTTTGCCTGAGTACCTTTACCGGCCCCGGGAGCTCCCAGCAGAATTACGCGCATCTCGTGCTCCTCATAATTTTTATGTAAATCAATGGATTCGGCTGAACGGGCCAACTCCGGAAAATCGGTCTCGACCGAAAATCGGTCAAAAGGCTGCTCAAGATACACAGCGCCTGTCAGCCAGACAAGCATCCCAAAGTGGCAGGAATACACCCCTTGCGACCGTAGGACGCAGGGGTTGCGATGAGCGCAACCCCGCACTGGATGTGCGCACCTGCCCCAGTGTGGGGCAGACGCTGATCACTGCACGGTCACCTCAACCGGTATTGCGCAAGCCGGCGGCGATTCCCGCCACGGTGACCAGCAGGGCCTGCTCCAGCGGGCTGTCCAGGGCCGCCTCACGGCCCCGCGTGCGGGCCAGCAGCTCGGCTTGCAAGCGGTGCAGCGGGTCCAGATAGGTGTTGCGCAGGCGGATGAACTCCAGGGTATCCGGGCTGTGCGCCAGTAGCACCGACTGCCCTGTCAGGCCCAGTACCACCTGGCACGACTGCGACAATAGGTCGCGCAGATGAACCCCCAACGGCAGCAGTTCGGGTTGCACCAGACGTTGGTCGTAGGCCTCGGCGATCTGCGCGTCGGCCTTGGCCAGGACCATTTCGAGCATGTCGATGCGGGTGCGGAAGAACGGCCACTGTTCACGCATCTGCCCCAGCAGCTCGCCCTGGCCACGCTCCAGGGCATTGCTCAGTGCGGTTTCCCAGCCCAGCCAGGCGGGCAGCATCAGGCGCGTCTGGGTCCAGCCAAAGATCCACGGAATGGCCCGCAGGCTTTCGATGCCACCGGCGCGGCGCTTGGCCGGCCGACTGCCCAGCGGCAGCCGGCCCAGCTCCTGCTCCGGGGTGGACTGGCGGAAATATTCGACGAAATCGGCGTGCTCGCGCACCACGCCGCGATAGGCCGCCACGCCATCTGCCGCCAGCTGGTCCATGACGTCGCGCCAGGCCGGCTGCGGCAGCGGTGGCGGCAGCAAGGTTGCCTCCAGCACAGCGGCCAGATACAGGTTGAGGTTCTGTTCGGCGATGCCCGGCAGGCCGAACTTGAAACGGATCATTTCGCCCTGCTCCGTGGTACGGAAACGCCCCGCTACCGAGCCCGGCGGCTGCGACAGGATAGCCGCATGGGCCGGACCGCCGCCGCGCCCCACGGTGCCGCCGCGGCCGTGGAACAGCAGCAGCTCGACCGCATGTGTCTTGCAGATCGCCACCAGGCTTTCCTGCGCGCGGTACTGCGCCCAGGCCGCTGCCGTGGTACCAGCGTCCTTGGCCGAGTCGGAGTAGCCGATCATCACTTCCTGCGGGCCTTGCAGGCTGGCGCGGTAGCTCGGTAGCTGCAGCAGTTGCTCGATGACCGGGCCGGCGTTGTCCAGGTCTGCCAGGGTCTCGAACAGCGGCACCACACGCATGTGCCGGGTCAACCCGGCTTCTTTCAGCAGCAACTGCACAGCCAGCACGTCGGAGGCCGCACCGGCCATGGAAATCACATAAGAGCCCAGGGAGGCAGCAGGGGCGGCCGCGATTTCGCGGCAGGTCGCCAGCACTTCGGCGGTGTCGTCTTCGGCGCGAAAATGCGCGGGCAGCAGCGGGCGCGGATTGTCCAGCTCGGCCTGGAGGAATTTCACGCGCTGCGCCTCATCCCACTCGGCATAGTCACCCAAGCCCAGGTAGCGGGTGATTTCTGCCAGGGCATCGCGGTGCCGGGTGGCGTCCTGGCGCACGTCCAGGCGCACCAGGAACAGGCCGAAGGTCACCGCCCGGCGCAGGCAATCGAGCAACGGCCCTTCGGCGATCACGCCCATGCCGCAGGCGTGCAACGACTGGTAGCAGAGCTGCAGCGGGGCGACCAGGTCCTGGTTGTCGACCAGCACATCGGCCGCCACCGGCTGAGGCTGGCTCAACGACGCCTGGGCCCAGGCACGGGTGGCACGCAGGCGCTCACGCAATTGCTTCAACAAGGCGCGATAGGGCTCGGCGCTGTCGCCGACCTTTTCACGTAGCGCAGCGCTGGCCTGCTGCATCGATAGCTCGGCGGCCAGTGCATCGATGTCGCGCAGAAACAGGTCGGCGGCCATCCAGCGCGCCAGCAGCAACACTTCACGGGTCACAGGCGCGGTGACATTGGGGTTGCCGTCGCGGTCGCCGCCCATCCACGAGGCGAAGCGCACGGGCGCGGCGTCTAGCGGCAGGCGCTGGCCGGTGGCCGCGCGCAGAGCGCCATCGACTTGGCGCAGGTGGTTGGGAATGGCCTGCCAGAGCGAATGTTCGATGACCGCAAAACCCCACTTGGCTTCATCCACCGGGGTCGGTCGCGTGCGGCGGATCTCTTCGGTGTGCCAGGCCTCGGCGATCAGCCGCTGCAGGCGCTCGCGCACCTGTTGGCGTTCGGCCTCGGTGAGGTCACGGTGGTCCTGCGCGGCCAACTGCGCGGCGATGGCGTCGTATTTCTGGATGAGGGTGCGACGGGCCACCTCGGTGGGGTGCGCGGTGAGCACCAGTTCGATGTCCAGTGCGCCGACGTGCCGCGCCAAGGTATGTTCATCGTGACCTTCGGCTTTGAGCCGGTCGAGCAGGTCGGGCAGGACCCGCGCCTCGAAAGCCGGTGGCTGGTCGTCGCGGCGGCGGTGGATCAACTGATACTGCTCAGCGATGTTGGCCAGGTTGAGGAACTGGTTGAACGCGCGCGCCACTGGCAGCAGCTCGTCATCTTCGAGGCTGTCGAGCGTGCTGCTCAGTTGCTCGCCGGCGCCGCTGCGGTCGGCCTTGGCGCTGTGGCGGATGGCTTCGATCTTGTGCAAAAAAGCTTCGCCGTGCTGCTGACGAATCGTTTCACCCAAGAGTTCTCCCAACACATGGACATCTTCACGCAGGCGCACATCGATATCAGTCATCGGCCCTTCTCCACTCCAGGAAACAGCTCCTGCCCAAGAGTGCACACGCCGCCACGGCCAAGGCAAGCGGCGCGCCGCGCAACTAAGCTGCGTTGCGCGCCTCTGACACTAGGTGATACCTGACCGATGGAGACAACCATGAAAATCCGCGAACTGGCCCAACATTGGGAACACAGCGCAAAAGGCCGCATGAGCCCGACCTCGCACGTGCTGCACCTGGACCTGGAAGCTGAAGCGCGCCTGGCCGCGCTGATCGACATGTACCCCAAGCGCACCGCGCAGGAACTGCTCGGTGAGCTGGTCGGGGCGGCCTTGGAAGAGCTGGAAGCAAGCTTTCCGTATGTGCGCGGGCCGCAGGTGATCGCCACTGACGAAGAGGGTGATCCCTTGTATGAGGACGTCGGCCCGACGCCGCGATTCCTGGCGTTGGCCAAGGAGCATCTGCACAAGCTCGATGGCCCAGAAGACGACCCGCAGCGCTGAGTGCGTGCACAGCGCTGGGCCACGGTCGGGCGGCCTCCGGTTGCCTGTGAGTGCGGCTGGGAAAGGGGTGGCTGTGGGGGCCGCATTACCCCATCGAAGACGGTAAGTTCCCCGGAAAAAACGCTGACCGAGCAGTCAGTCAAAAAGATCGTTAGCGCGCGAATTTATCGGAACTATTCAAAAATCGCCCCGGTCACACCCAGTAGCCATCACGGCAGAACCCTGTAAGCACGGGCGTTGCGGCGCTCGATAACATCAGGGAAACAGCGATGGCCATCTTAAGGCCATCGTCGTTATCAGGAGTGACCAATGGAGTTGACCACCATGAAGACCCGCATCGCAAAACCCTCTTCCTTCAACGTGCGCGGGCTCAAGCTGGCGGCACTGGCCCTGGGCAGCAGCCTGGTCCTGGCCGGTTGCGCAGGCAAGCCCCCGACCGAGCAGTATGCCGTGACCCAGTCGGCGGTGAACTCTGCGGTCAGCGCTGGCGGCACCGAGTTCGCAGCAGTCGAAATGAAGGCTGCTCAGGACAAGTTCAAGAAAGCCGAAATTGCCATGCACGACAAGAAGTACGAAGACGCCAAGGTCCTCGCCGAGCAGGCCGAATGGGATGCCCGCGTAGCCGAGCGTAAGGCTCAGGCCGCCAAAGCCCAGAAAGCTGTACAGGACGCTCGCCAAGGGGTCCAGGACGTACGTGAAGAAGGTCTGCGCGCCGCTGAATAAGCGCCGCCCCACCCTCTCCAGACTTCGTTAACGATCAAAGGAAGAACACTATGCGCAAACACGTCATGATCCCTGCCCTCCTCGCCATGAGCGTCGGTCTTGCAGCTTGCTCGCACGATCCGAACCCTAACCTGGAATCGGCTCGCACCAACTTCTCGGCGCTGCAAAGCGATCCGCAGTCGAGCAAAGTCGCCGCCCTGGAAACCAAGGACGCGCAAGACTTCCTGAACAAGGCCGACAAAGCCTACATGGACCGCGAAGACGACAACAAGGTTGACCAACTGGCCTACCTGACCAACCAGCGTGTTGAAGTCGCCAAGCAGACCATCGCCCTGCGCACCGCCGAAGGCGAGCTCAAAGGCGCTGCCGCCGAACGTGCCAAGGCCCGTCTGGACGCCCGTGACGCGCAGATCAAGAAACTGCAGAACGAGCTGAACGCCAAGCAGACCGAACGCGGCACCCTGGTGACCTTCGGTGACGTGCTGTTCGACTTCAACAAGGCTCAGCTGAAAAGCAGCGCCCTGCCGAACATCACCAAGCTGGCGCAGTTCCTCGCCGAAAACCCAGAGCGTAAAGTCATCGTAGAGGGCTACACCGACAGCGTCGGTTCGGCCAGCTACAACCTGTCGCTGTCCGATCGCCGTGCCGGCGCCGTGAGCACCGCCCTGGTGCGTGCCGGTGTCGACCCAGCGCGTATCGTCTCGCAGGGTTATGGCAAGGAATACCCAGTTGCCGACAACACCAGCAACTCGGGCCGTGCGCAGAACCGTCGTGTGGAAGTGACCATTTCCAACGACAACCAGCCTGTGAAAGCGCGTTCGACCATGCGCTAAGCGCACCGTCTGATGCACAAAAAACCCGCCTTCATGGCGGGTTTTTTATGCCTGACACCTGCGCCTACCGAGGCGATCGCCCTGCCGGAGCTACCCTTCAGGGCTGGGCCGGCGCTACCGCGCAGCGCACTGCGCGCTTGCGGTTGTCGACCAGCACGCCGGTCAGGCCTTTCTGCTGGGTATCGAACAGCACCAGCACGCCATCGATGCACTGCGCCACCTGCTCGGCCGGGGTCAGCGAGACTTTGTAGTCTTCGCCAGGCACGGTCTTGAGCATAGTGTAGTCCTGCAGCAACAGGGCGTCTTCGGGCTTGGCGAAGTGCAGGTAGCCGTAGTACCAGAGCGCGCCCACGGTGACGATGATGGTGCCCACTGCCGTCAGGATCAGCGGGATGGCGTTGCGTTCTTCACTCATTGCGGGGTTTCTCGTCAGGGGCGTTGGGCGCTTCAGCTGGGGGCATCTGAGTCAGGGGCACTTCGGCCAAACGCCGCAGGCCGTCGAAGCGGTTCGGATCGTCAAGAAAGCGCAGCATCACCTCACGCCAGTTAGGGTCGGCGAAGGTCTGCACATGGCCACCTCGGGTCAGTTGCAGCACCCTCGGGGGCGGTGCGTGCTGGTACAGGCGAATGCCGTTGTCCAGCGGCACGAGGTTGTCGTCGATGCTGTGGAAGAACAGCTTGGGCGGGCTGTCGAGCTGGGCGATGGAGTGGATTGCGCTGTCGCCGTCGGGCACCAGCCAGGCCAGCGGCACTTGCAGCGGCCAGGTCAGCCATGAGGTGCCGAGTGCGTAGCGGCCGACGTCGCGGTAGCTGGCGGGTACACCGTCGAAGACCAACGCGGTGAAGCGCCGGCGCTGCTCGGGATGGGCCGCGAGGTAGTGGATGGCGATCGCACCACCCAAGCTCTGGCCCAGCAGGTAGCGCGGCGTGCCCTGGACCTCGGGAGCGTGGTCGAGCCAGTCCAGCGCGGCGGCGATGTCCTGGTAGACCGCCGGCAGGCTGGGCGTGCCTTCGGACAGGCCATAGCCGCGGTAGTCGAGCATCAGCACCTGATAGCCCTGCGCAGGCAGCCAGTAGCTGCCGCCCAGATGGCCCGGCAAGTTGCCGCCGTTGCCATGCAGGTGCAACACCGTACCCTTGACCTTCACCCCAGCCTTGGCCGGCAGCCACCAGGCATGCAGGCGCACGCCGTCGGCGGTGGTCAGGGTCAGGTCGTTCCAGGCGATCTGCGCGCGCGCGGGGGTGAACGCCTGGCCGGGCTCGGGGTAGAACAGCAGGCTGCTGCAACCGCTGGCCAGCATCAGGGCCGACGCCATGGCCAGGCTGCGCAAGCGCTTAGAGAATGTTCGCGTAGTCGGCTTCAATGCGGTCGAGGCTCAAGTGGTTGAGGAAGTTGGAGAAGCACATCCAGGCTGCCAGCGCGTTGATGTCACGGAACTGCTCGGGCAGGTACTTCGGCGGCTCCACCAGGCCTTCTTCGACCAGTTGGCGCAGGGTACGCATGTCTTCGAGGGTGGTCTTGCCGCAGAACAGCAGCGGAATCTGTTCCAGCTTGCCCTTCTTCACGGCCAACTGAATGTAGTTGTAAACCATGATGAAGCCTTTGAGGTAGGACAAGTCTTTGGTAAACGGCAGGCCATCGGGCACCGAGCCGCGGAACACACGGCTGGCGTTGCTGTAGCTCTGGCCCAGGTCGAACCCTTGCTCGCGGAAGAAGGCGTAGACCTGCATGAAGTCGGCGCCCTCTTCGACCATGTGGATGGCGCGGGTGCGGTTGGCCAGCTTGCGCAGGCGGCTGGGGTAGGATGCGAAGGCAATCACCTCCATCAGAATCGCCAGCCCTTCCTGGGTCACGGTCGATGAGGGCGGGCCCTTGGCCAGAAAGGTGCAGATCGGCTGGTTCAGCCCGTTCAGCGTGGTGCCGACGTGCACCAGCCCTTCGTGGACTTCCAAAGCGCGCACGTCACGGCTGTTGAACATCGCATCGGCGCGAACCTTGATGTAGTCGGCGCCGGCGGCGGCATCGGCGACGATGCCATCGGACTCGAACACGCGGATGGTGCTTTCCGCCTCGCCGAACACCTTGTTCAGGCGCTGCTGGAGAATCTCCACGGCTTGCTTGGCCGTAAGGGTCTTGGGCTCGTCCTTGAGGTCGCCACGACCGTCGATGTTGTCGAGGTAGTTCGACAGCATCAGGCCCAGGTCTGCGAGGGTCGGGTCGCCGGCGTGGAAGGCATCGGACGCGGCGCCATACAGCTCCTGGGAGATCAGGCCGAAGTCCTCGGTGCCACGCGCTTCGAGCATGCGCACCACCATGCGGTATTCCTTGCACATGCGCCGCATGATCTGCCCGACCGGGTTGAACTGGCCCAGGCGCCGGGTGATGTCGCGCTCGATGCTCTGGAACTCGGCCTTGACTGCCGCGGAGTCGAAGCCCAGGGGGCGGTTCTGGTAATAGGCGCGGTCGACAGCGGGCGCGATCTTGCCTTTGCCGTCGAGAAACGCCTGTTTGATGCTGTCGTCCCATTTCACCGCATCGAGCACGCGAATCGGGGTTTGCGCGGCAACGATACGGTCTGACAGCGCGCGAATGGTTTGTTGGTACTCGTCCACGGCGGACTCCTTGAGGCGCTTACGGGCGAGCGCGCTGCAAGCGCGCGGTTTCCACGAAGACGTCGGAATTGGCAGGGTCGTCGAGGTAGGCCAGCACGCGCTCGGCAGGGCTGTCGATGTGCAGTCCCTGGCCGTTGTCGCTGCTGTCGTTGCTGTCGGCCACGCTGCGCCCGCTCAGTTCCTGCTGGCGCACGGCCTGGCGCAGTTGCTCACGGTCCAGGGTGTAGAGCAGCAATTGATGCTCGTCGTTCAGCTCGAAGCCGCCGATGACGAAGCCATGGCCACTGGCCGCCGGCGCGGCGCCCGACACGTACCAGCGGTTGCCATGCCGAGTCACGCTGAAGCGATAGGTGTGTACCGATCTGTCTTTGCCGCGAGCCACAGCCTGGTAGGTGGTGCCCTTGGCCTGGGTGATGGTCAACGTCAGCGGCTCGCCCCAGGCGTCCTTGCTGCGCCACTGGCCGAGCAACGCCTTGGGCGCGGCCTGAGCGCCGGGCAAGGGGGTTTCGAAGGTGTCCAGACAACCACCCAACAGCAGGAATGACAACGTCAACAGCACTTGCCAGGGTTTCATCGAGAGCTCCTTGAATGACGGGTTCGCGCATCGGTTGTATCTGTGGAATGTGTGGCTCGCTCTTGCGGTGTCGACAGCAGGCAGTAGTTGGGCGCAATGTCGCTCACATGCGCTCAATGGCGGGTATGTGAGGCTGCTTTGCAGCCCACCGCGACCCACGTTGCTCCTCAACGACTGACGTATCGCCTGAAATGCACACGGTCCTGCAGGAGCGGCCGGTCCGGCGCTGCGGTCGGCCGCGATGGATCGCGCAGCGGCGCCAATCGCTTGACCGAACGTCCGTCGCCCCCTGAGCGGGATCTGCGCGTGCGTGGGCATCATCAGATCGCCGTGCAAACCTGGCCTACCCCGCCGCCAGCACCAGGTGCAGAAAGCGCGTGAGCAACGCGAGCATCCGGGTTTCGGCCTGTGCATCGGCGTTGTTGAGCAGGCCCTGATATTCCATCTGCTCGATGAGGGCCGTCAACATCAGCGCGTCCTGCTCGGGCTGCGGCGAGCCGATCACCTGCAGCAGCTGGTGCGCACCGTGCAGGAGGATCTGCTCATGGGCCCTGACCAGTTCGGCCAGGCGCGGACACAGCAGCGCCTCCTGGCGAAACGCCTGCTCGGCGATGAGGTAGTCGCGGCGGGTGTGCAGTTGCCGGATGACATAGTCCACCGCCATGCGCGCCACTTCATCGGCCAGCTGCGCCCGCGCCGCTGGGCTGCCATCGCCGCGGGCGATCAATTCGAGCAGCACCCCTTCGGTGGCCGCCCAGCGTGTGGCCATGTAGTCGGCGCTGCGCGCGACGTACTGGGCGAAGGTGTCGGTCAGCAGGTCTTCGATGTCTTTGAAATAGTAGGTGGTGGCCGACAGCGGCACCTGCGCCTGCGCCGCCACTGCGCGATGACGCACGCCGCGCACGCCGTCGCGCACGACAATGCGCATGGCCGCATCGAGTATCTGCTGGCGGCGCTGCTCGCTGCCTTGGCGGGCGGTCTTGCGACCCTGGTACTGCACGCTTTCGGCGACGGCGCTGGCGATGCCGGCGGCGCCTTGTGGAGGGGTGGCTGCGGTCAATCAGAGCACCTCATGGCAGGCTTGGCCGCAGAGAGGCCAGTGCAGCCAAACAGTAGAATCAGACAATAAAAAGCCGCCTCGAAAGGCGGCTCGTTCATTCAGCTCAGGCCTGTGGACGCATGTGCGGGAACAGGATCACGTCGCGAATCGACGGGGAGTTGGTGAGCAGCATCACCAGGCGGTCGATACCGATGCCCTCGCCGGCCGTAGGCGGCATGCCGTATTCGAGCGCGCGCACGAAGTCGGCGTCATAGTGCATGGCTTCGTCGTCGCCGGCGTCCTTCTCGGCCACCTGGGCCAGGAAGCGTTCGGCCTGGTCTTCGGCGTCATTGAGCTCGGAGTAGGCGTTGGCGATTTCGCGGCCACCGATGAACAGCTCGAAGCGGTCGGTCACGGCAGGGTTGTCGTCGTTGCGACGTGCCAGCGGCGAGACCTCGAACGGGTACTCGGTAATGAAGTGCGGCTGCTCCAGCTTGTGCTCGACCAACTCTTCGAAAATCATCACCTGCAGCTTGCCCAGGCCTTCGTGGCCGAGCACCTTGGCGCCGGCCTGCTTGGCGATGGCGCGGGCGCGATCGACGTCCTGCAGGTCAGCGGCGGTGAGCTCGGGGTTGTACTTGAGGATCGAATCGAACACCGACAGGCGCACGAACGGCTCGCCGAAGTGGAACAGCTTGTCGCCGTACGGCACGTCGGTGCTGCCCAGGACCTTCTGCGCCAGCTCGCGGAACAGTTCCTCGGTGAGGTCCATGTTGTCGCGGTAGTCGGCGTAGGCCTGGTAGAACTCGAGCATGGTGAACTCGGGGTTGTGCCGGGTCGAGACGCCTTCGTTACGGAAGTTGCGGTTGATCTCGAAGACCTTTTCAAAGCCGCCAACCACCAGGCGCTTCAAGTACAGCTCCGGGGCGATGCGCAGGAACATGGCCATGTCCAAGGCATTGTGGTGCGTCTCGAACGGCTTGGCCGCGGCGCCGCCGGGGATGGTCTGCAGCATCGGCGTCTCGACTTCGAGGAAGTCGCGCTCGATGAGGAACTGGCGAATGTGCGAAATCACCTGCGAGCGCACACGGAAGGTGTGGCGGGTGTCTTCGTTGACCATCAGGTCGACGTAGCGCTGGCGGTAGCGCTGCTCGGTGTCGGTCAGGCCGTGGTGTTTGTCTGGCAGCGGGCGCAGGGACTTGGTCAGCAGGCGCACCTGGGTCATCTCGACGTACAGGTCACCTTTGCCGGAACGGGCCAGGGTGCCTTCGGCGCTGATGATGTCGCCCAGGTCCCAGGTTTTCACCTCGGCCAGGGTTTCGGCTGGCAGGGTCTTGCGGTTGACGTAGACCTGGATGCGCCCGGTCATGTCCTGAATGACCATGAACGAGCCACGGTTGAGCATGATGCGCCCAGCGACCTTGACCGGAATCGCTGCAGCTTCCAGGGCTTCCTTGGTCTGATCGACATACTGCTTCTGCAGGTCATTGCAGTAGCTGTCGCGGCGGAAGTCGTTGGGGAAGGCCTGGCCCTTGGCGCGCTCGGCTGCCAGCTTTTCCTTGCGCAGGGCGATCAGGGTGTTTTCTTCCTGTTGCAGGTCTTGCGCTTCGGTCTTGAGGTCGCTCATTTCGTCATTCTTTCCATCAGTGTTCGATGCCCCTGTCGGGCAGGCGCGCGGTACGGCTCAGGGGCCGGCACCGCGACGGAGGTGTGCGGCTTACAGCCCCTGCTTGAGGCTCGCTTCGAGGTACTGGTCGATGTCGCCGTCCAGCACCTTGTTGCAGTCGCTGCGCTCGACGCCGGTGCGCAGGTCTTTGATGCGCGAGTCATCGAGCACGTAGGAGCGGATCTGATGACCCCAGCCGATGTCCGACTTGGTGTCTTCCAGGGCCTGGGACGCGGCATTGCGCTTCTGCATTTCCAGCTCGTACAACTTGGCCCGCAGCATTTTCATGGCGGTGTCCTTGTTCGCGTGCTGGGAGCGTTCGTTCTGGCACGCCACCACGGTGTTGGTCGGCACGTGGGTAATCCGCACCGCCGAGTCGGTGGTGTTGACGTGCTGGCCGCCGGCGCCGGAGGAGCGGTAGGTGTCGATGCGCAGGTCGGACGGGTTGATGTCGATCTCGACCTTGTCGTCGATTTCGGGCGACACGAACACGGCCGAGAACGAGGTGTGGCGGCGCGCGCCGGAGTCGAACGGGCTCTTGCGCACCAAGCGGTGCACACCGATTTCGGTACGCAGCCAGCCGAAGGCGTATTCACCTTTGATGTGCACGGTGGCGCCTTTGATGCCGGCCACTTCACCTTCGGACAGCTCGATGATGGTGGCGTCGAAACCGCGTTTGTCCGCCCAGCGCAGGTACATGCGCAGGAGGATGTTGGCCCAGTCCTGCGCTTCGGTGCCGCCAGAGCCGGCCTGGATGTCGACGTAGGCGTTGTTCATGTCCATCTCGCCGCTGAACATGCGGCGGAACTCGAGCTTGGCCAGGGCCTCTTCGAGGGCCTGCAGCTCGGTCTCGACGTCGTTGGCGGTGCCTTCGTCATCTTCCTCGACCGCCATCTCGAGCAAGGCTTCGCAGTCGGCCAGGCCGTTGGCGAGGGTGTCGAGGGTATTGACGACCTGTTCGAGCATGGCGCGCTCGCGGCCCAGGGCCTGGGCGTATTCAGGCTTGTTCCAGACGTTGGGGTCTTCCAGCTCGCGGTTAACTTCGGTCAGACGATCATGCTTGTGATCGTAGTCAAAGATACCCCCGAATCGACTGGGACCGCTCGGTGAGGTCCTTGATGGTGTTACGGATCGGTTGGATTTCCATGGTCGGGGACTCTCGCGCAGGATTCGGTGAAAAGCCGACGAGTATAAACCAGTCTGCCGGTCGACGGCAGGCCGTCTGACGGTGCGTGTCAACCGCAATCACTGCCCGCAAGCCGCGCGCACCCTCCTGCCTGCCTCAAGCCACCACCACCCGGTTACGCCCCTCGTTCTTGGCCGTATACAGCCCCTTGTCCGCCGCCGAAATCAGTTGCCGGCATGGGCTGCCGATGGCGGGTGTGTGGGTGGCCAGGCCGATGCTCACGGTCAGGCGCGAATCGGCCTGCGGCGTGGTGTGGGCGATGTCCAGCGCCAGTACGGTCTGGCGCAGTTTTTCAGCCACCAGGCGCGCGCCGCCGGGCGAGGTGTTGGGCAGCACCAAGGCGAACTCTTCGCCGCCATAACGCGCTGGCAGGTCGCTGGGGCGGGCACAGGAGCGGCGGATGGCGTCGGCCACCTGGCGCAGCGCTTCGTCGCCGGCCAGGTGGCCGAAGGTGTCGTTGAACGCCTTGAAATAGTCGACATCGATCATCAGCAGCGACAGTTGGTTCTGCTCGCGCATGGCGCGGCGCCATTCCAGCTCCAGGTACTCGTCGAAGTGGCGGCGGTTGGACAGCCCGGTCAGGCCGTCGGAGTTCATCAGCCGCTGCAGCATCAGGTTGGTGTCGAGCAACTGCTGCTGGCTCACGCGCAGGGCGCGGTAGGCCTCGTCGCGCTGCAGCAGGGTCATGTACGAGCGCGAGTGATAACGGATGCGCGCCACCAGCTCGATGTTGTCGGGCAGCTTGACCAGGTAGTCGTTGGCCCCGGCGGCGAAGGCCGCGCTCTTGACCAGCGGGTCTTCCTTGGTCGACAGGACGATGATCGGAATGTCCTGGGTCGCCGGGTTGTTGCGGTACTCGCGCACCAGAGTCAGGCCGTCAAGGCCAGGCATGATCAGATCCTGCAGGATGACCGTCGGCTTGATGCGGATGGCCTGGGCCACCGCCTGGTGCGGGTCGGCGCAGAAATGGAAGTCGATGTTGTCTTCATTGGCCAGCCCGCGGCGCACCGCTTCACCAATCATTGCCTGGTCGTCGACCAGCAGGACCATCGCCGAATTTTCATCGGCCGCGTTGAAGCCCTCCAGCAGTAAATCATTCATGCCTGTTCACCTGGCCACTGCCGATCACACGGCAAGACTCAACTATCGTCATTTCGAAAAAATTTCCGTCAGGCGCCCGGCGATACGTTCCAGCGGGCGGATTTCCACGGCAGCGTCGATCGCCGCCGCAGCCTTGGGCATGCCATACACCGCGCTGCTCTGCTGGTCCTGGGCGAGGGTCAGAAAACCTTGCTCGCGCATCAGCTTCAGCCCTTGGGCGCCGTCGCGGCCCATGCCGGTGAGCAGCACCCCGACCGCGTCACCGTCCCAGTAGCGCGCCACGCTTTCAAAGAACACATCAATCGAGGGTCGGTAGATTTCGTTGACCGGCTCGGGCGTGTAGGCCAGCGTGCCGTTCTGCAACAGCCGCAGGTGGTGGTTGGTCCCGGCCAGCAATACCTGCCCCGGCTGCGGCGCTTCGCCCTCCTGGGCGAGGCGCACCGGCAGGCCCGAGGCACTGGCCAGCCAGTCGGCCATGCCGCTGGCAAACACCTGGTCGACGTGCTGGACCAGCACGATGGCGGCCGGAAAATCCTTGGGCAGCCCTTTGAGCAGCACTTCCAGCGCCGCCGGCCCACCGGCCGAGGAGCCGATCGCCACCAGCGCACGGCGCTGTGTGCCCTGGCGCAACGGCGCCGGCATGCTGCGCGGCGCGCTGGGGCGCTGCTGGCCGATCAGCCAGCCGATGTTGAAGATCTTGCGCAGCAAGGGCGCGGCGGCTTCGCGGGCATCTCCCGCCCCCAGCGCGGGGGTGTCGACCACATCCAGCGCGCCGTGGCCCATGGCCTCGAACACGCGGTGCACGTTCTGCTTGCGGTCGACAGTCACGATAACGATGGCGCACGGCGTCTCGGCCATGATCAGGCGGGTGGCTTCGACGCCATCCATGACCGGCATGATCAAGTCCATCAGCAGCACATCCGGGGTCTGTTCCTTGCAGCGACTGACCGCTTCGGCGCCGTTGCTCGCCACCCAGATCACCTGGTGCGCCGGTTCGAAGGCAATGGCGCGGCGCAAGGCCTCCACGGCCATTGGCATGTCGTTGACGATGGCGATCTTCATCCCTGTGCCCCTCCAATGAGCTCGACCACCGCATCCAGCAAGGCATCATCATGGAAGCTGGCCTTGGCCAGGTAGTAATCGGCGCCAGCGTCCAGACCGCGGCGGCGGTCCTCTTCGCGGTCTTTGTAGGACACCACCATCACGGGCAATGACTGCAACCGATTGTCGCGCCGCACCAGCGTCACCAGCTCGATACCGTCCATGCGCGGCATGTCGATGTCGGTGATCAGCAGATCGAAGTCTTCGCTGCGCAGGGCATTCCAGCCGTCCATGCCGTCGACCGCGACCGCGACCTCGTAGCCGCGATTGCCGAGCAGCTTGCGCTGCAGCTCGCGCACGGTCAGCGAGTCATCGACCACCAGCACGCGTTTGCGTACCAGGCCGCGGCCTGCCTGCGGGCTACGCTCGATGCGCTCCAGACGCCCGGTGGTGAGCAGTTTTTCCACCGAACGCAGCAGGTCTTCGACGTCGATGATCAGCACCACCGAGCCGTCGTCGAGCAAAGCGCCCGAGGAGATGTCCTGCACCTTGCCCAGGCGCGGGTCGAGCGGCATCACCACCAACACCCGCTCACCGACCAGGCGCTCCACGGCCACCCCGTACAATTGTTCACGCTCACGTATGACCACCACCCGCAAGCTGGCCTGTTCGCCTTGGGCGGCCGGCCGGTTGAGCAGCTGGCTGGCGGCCACCAGGCCAATGTGTCGACTTTCATGCCAGAAATGCTGGCGCCCCTCGATCTGCACGATGTCTTCGGCGGGCACATCGAGGGTGCGCTCGATATGCGCGAGCGGGAACGCGTACGCCTCACCGCCCACCTCAACCACCAGGCTGCGCACCACTGACAGGGTCAGCGGCACTTCGACGTGGAAACGGCAGCCCTGCCCTGGCGTGTGGCTCAGCGTGATCGAGCCGCGCAGGTTGCGCACCATGTGCTGCACGGCATCCAGCCCGACGCCCCGCCCGGACACCTCGGTGACGGTGTCACGCAGGCTGAAACCGGGCAGGAAGAGGAAGCTCAGCAGCTCATCCTCGCTCATCTGCGCCACCGTTTCGGCGGGCGACAAGCCGCGCGCTACGATGCTCTGGCCCAGGCGCGCGAGGTCGATGCCGGCGCCGTCGTCGGTCAGCTCCAGCACCAGCAAGCCGGCCTGGTGCGAGGCGCGCAGACGAATCACCCCAGCCTCCGGCTTGCCTGCGAGCAGGCGCTGCTCCGGCAGCTCGATGCCGTGGTCCACGGCATTGCGCAGCAGGTGGGTCAACGGCGCGTCGAGCTTCTCCAGCACGTCGCGGTCGACCTGGGTCTTTTCACCCTCGATCTGCAACGTCACCTGCTTGTCCAATGAACGGCCAAGGTCACGCACCATTCGGCTCTGCCCGGTGAGCACGTCGGCGAAGGGGCGCATGCGGCAGGCCAGCGCGGTGTCATACAGCAGTTGCGCGCGCTGGCTGGCCTGCCAGCCGAACTCGTCGAGGTCGGCGGCTTGCTGGGCAAGAATCTGCTGGGTCTCGACCAGCATGCGCTGGGTCTGCGCCAAGGCTTCAAGCACCTCAAGGCTCTGCCCGCCACGTTCCAGCTGCGCGCGCAGACCATCGAGGGCGCGCATGCCTTGGCCGTGCATGCGTTTGAGGCGCTGCAAGGTGGCCAGGTAGGGTTTGAGGCGCTGGGTCTCGACCAGGGATTTGCTCGACAGGTCGAGCAGGCTGTTGAGGCGGTCGGCGGTCACCCGCAACACCCGCTCGCCACCCTCGCCCGCCGTGCGCCGGGGTACGGGCTCGGCCGGCTCGGGCATGCTGGGTTCAGCCGCCGCCAGGGCCGGCCTCGATGGCGCCGCTGGCACCGTCGCAGCCCGCTGCGTAGCAAGGGGCGGTGCCAGGCGGCCGGCAGGCGCCAGCGCAGCGGGGTCAAGGAGGTTGGCCATCAGTGCCAGGAACGGCGCCACGCCGGCAGCGCTGGCGGTGTCGCTGGGCGTGGCGATGCGCATCAGCAGGTCGGTGCCCTGCAACAGCGCATCGATGTGCTCCGGGCGCAGCAGCAAGCGACCCTCCTGCGCCGCCACCAGGCAGTCTTCCATCACATGGGCGACGCTGACCCCGGCATCGACGCCAACGATCCGCGCCGCGCCCTTGAGCGAGTGCGCCGCACGCATGCAGGCTTCCAGCTGATCGGCCTGGGTCGGGCTGCGTTCCAGGGCCATCAGGCCGGCGCTGAGCACCTGGGTCTGCGCTTCGGCTTCCAGGCCGAACAGTTCGAGCAACGAGGCGTCGCGCATTTGCTCGGGGGTCATGACAGGCTCCGGTTGATGGCAGACAACAGCTGTCGTTCATCCAGTACCCGCACGCTGCGGCCGCGCCACTGCAACACCGCCTGGGTGAACTCGGCAGCCTCGTGGTCGTCGTCCAGGCGTGCCGGATCAAGGCGGTGGATACCGTCCACCTCATCGACCGCCAGCACCACCGGGCCGCCGTCGGCGGCAACGATCAGCATGCGCGGCACACTGCGGGTCGCGCGCTCCGGGGCCGGGCCCGGCGTCAGGCCGAGCAGTTGCGCCAGCGACAGACACGGCACCAGCGCGCCGCGCACGTTGACCACCCCTTGCAATGCCCGCGCACGCTGGTGCGGCAAGGCATGCACACGCTGGACCGGGGCGATTTGCGCCAGGCACACCGTGGCCAGCGCCATCCACTCCTCGCCCAGGCGCAGCAGCAACAGCGAGCGGCCGGTGCTGTCTTCGCCGGTCGCCAAGGCCTCGGGCGGGTCGTCGCTCATCAGTGCGTAGCGGTCGAGCAAGCGCGTTGCGGCCGCGGCGTAGACCTCGCAGTTGCGGCAGTGAATGTGCGGAACGAGCAACGGGCATTGCTTGTTGCCGTGCACGCCGATGCGGTTCCAGCAATCGTCGATTGGCGCGTCGGTGTCGCTCAGCACGCTCAGGGAATCGGTGTCGCTCATCGTTCAGCCTCCCGCGTGGCCCGCGCGGCGCGTTGCTGCAGGCGCCGGGCACCCGTCTCATCGCCCTGGGCGGCGAGCAGCGCGGCCAGGTGCATCAGTGCCTCAAGGTGCTGAGGGTCAAGGTACAGCGCCTTGCGGTAGTGGCCCTGGGCCTGCTGGGCCTGGCCTTCGGTGTCGCTGAGCAGGCCCAGCCAGTAATACACCTGGGCCTTGGGGGCGAACTGGCGCAGGTAGCGCTCGCAGCTGGCACGTGCGCTGCGGCTGTCACCGGCATTGGCCTGCTGAGCGATCTGCGCCAGCAGTTGGCCTTCGGTCTCGGGCGCGGCGCCACGTGCCGGCGGGCTCGGCGCAAGCGTCGGGCGCAGGCTGCCCTGCACACGTGGCGCTGTCGCGAACGGGCTCGGGGCGGCGGGCGCAGGTGGCGTTGCCGCAAAAGGGGCCGCAGGCGCAGGTGGCTTGGCCAGCGCCGCGCGCGGTGTGGGCGGCACCCGCGCTGGCGGTTCATGGCGCACGTAGGCGAACGACTGCGCAATGCCCACCGGGCGCATGCCCAGGCGCGCCAGCAGGCTGCCTTCGGCCGGGCCGATGAACAGCACGCCACTGGGTTGCATCAGGCGTTTGAGCACCTCGAACACGCGTTGTTGGGTGGGCAGGTCGAAGTAGATCAGCAGGTTGCGACAGAAAACGAAATCGTACTGCCCGTCACGCGCCTGCAGCGCCGGGTCCAACACGTTACCGACCTGCAACGTGACCTGCGCACGCACGCGCGGATGCAGGTGGTGGCCCTCCTCGCCTTCACTGAAATGCCGCTCGCGAAACGCCACATCGGTACCACGGAACGAGTTACGGCCATACAGCGCCTGCTCGGCCTTGGCGATCGACAACGGGCTGATGTCCATCGCATCGATGCTGAAGCTGCTGGGCGCAAGGCCGCTGTCGAGCAGGGCCATGGCGATCGAATAGGGCTCTTCGCCGGTCGAGCACGGCAGGCTGAGCAGGCGCAGCGGGCGGCTCGGGCCGTGCGCGGCGATGCACTTGCGGGCCAGGGTCACCAGGGCTGCGAACGAGTCCGGGTAGCGGAAGAACCAGGTCTCCGGAACGATCACCGCCTCGATCAGCGCCTGTTGCTCGACCGCCGACTGCTGCAGGTGCAGCCAATAGTCGTCCAGGTCACGCGCCTGTATCGCCAGGCAACGCTGCTGCAATGCGCGCTCGACCATGCCGGCCCCGACCGATTCGACATCGAGCCCGATGCGCACCTGCAAGAAGCGGAAGAAGCGATTGTCGCTCATGCCAGCACCTCGCTGTCGCCCAGCGGGAACAGCAACTGGCGCACGGCCTCGGGCAGCAGGTCAGCGACCTGGATACGCTGCACCAGGCCGCGCTCGTCTTGGCGCACCGGGCCCAGGTAGGCCGCATCGGGGTTGTCCAGGCCATAGGGCTGAAAGTCTTCGGCATGGCAGCGCAAGGTCTCGCTGGCCTGTTCGAGGATCAGCCCCAGTTGCAGGTCACGTCCGTCGCGCGGCCGGTAATGCACCCGCACCAGACGCGTGCTGGTGCGCTGCTGCGAGGGCGCACCGAAGGTCAGTTGCGCCAGGTCGATGACCGGGATCAGCACGCCGCGATGGGCGAACACCCCCGCAACCCAGTCCGGCGCCTGGGCAATGGGCTTGAGCGGGCGATGGTGCAGCACTTCGATCACTTCACGCACATCCAGGGCAAAGCGTTCGGCCTTGAGCCGAAACAGCAGGTACAACGTGCCCTTGCCTGGGCGCTGCGGCGCCACGCGATCACTCGAGTCGCTCATGGCCGGTCAGACTTTGAACCGCGAAACGCCGCCGCGCAGGCCTGCCGCGACCTGGCTCAGTTCGTCGATGGCGAAGCTGGCCTGGCGCAGGGATTCCACGGTCTGGGTGCTGGCATCGCTGAGCTGGGCCAGCGCCTGGTTGATCTGCTCGGCGCCGGTGGCCTGGGCCTGCATGCCCTCATTGACCATCAGCACGCGCGGGGCCAGGGCCTGCACCTGCTGGATGATCTGCGTGAGCTGCTCGCCGACCTGGGTCACCTCGAACATGCCGCGGCGCACTTCTTCGGAAAACTTGTCCATGCCCATGACACCGGCCGACACCGCCGACTGGATTTCACGCACCATCTGCTCGATGTCGTAGGTGGCCACGGCTGTCTGGTCCGCCAGGCGGCGCACTTCGGTGGCGACCACGGCAAAGCCGCGGCCATATTCACCGGCTTTCTCGGCTTCGATGGCGGCGTTGAGCGAGAGCAGGTTGGTCTGGTCGGCCACCTTGACGATGGTCACCACCACCTGATTGATGTTGCCGGCCTTCTCATTGAGGATGCCCAGCTTGGCGTTGACCAGCTCGGCGGCGCCCATCACCTGGTGCATGGTGTCTTCCATGCGCGCCACGCCTTGCTGACCGGCACCGGCCAGGCTCGACGCCTGGTCGGCGGCACTGGTGACTTCGCTCATGGTACGCACCAGATCGCGCGAGGTAGCGGCGATTTCACGCGAGGTGGCGCCGATCTCGGTGGTGGTGGCGGCGGTTTCCGTGGCGGTGGCCTGCTGCTGCTTGGAGGTGGCGGCGATCTCGGTCACCGAGGTGGTCACCTGCACCGATGAACGCTGGGCCTGGGACACCAGGCTGGCGAGCGACTCGGCCATTTCGTTGAAGCCGGTCTCGATGGCGCCGAATTCGTCACGCCGCGCCAGGTCCAGGCGCATGCTCAGATCGCCCGAACGCAGGCGGTCGAGCGCCATGACGATTTTCTGCATGGGGTCGAAGATCGCGCGCATCAGCAGCAAGCCGCAAATGCCCGCAGCGATGATCGCCAGCCCCAGCGACACGATCATGCTGACCTTGGCCGTGGCCACGGCCGCGACGATGTCGCTGGAGGCGTCATTGGCACGGTCACGGTTGCGTTCGATGACATCGTTGAGGTGTTTGCGGCCTTCGGCCCAGGCCGGGGTCAGGACTTCGATGATCAGCCGCTCGGCCTCGGGGTAGTTCTGCTCACGGTAAGCCTGGAGCACCTGCCCGATCAGCTCCACATAGCGCTGCTGCATGACCACGAAGGCGTCGAAACTGGCGCGGTCTTCAGGGGTGCGGATGGTCTGCTGGTAGCTGCTCATCGACTGATGCAGGCGCTCGTCGAAGGCCTTGAACATCTCGCCATCGGCGGTGGTGACCTCACGGTGGCGCGACAGCCCGACCAGCTGCTGGGTGCTGACGTAACTGTCGACCCAGGCGCTGCGGATCATCGAGCTGTAGTACACCCCGGGAATGCTGTCGGAGCCGACCGCCTCTTCGCTGGACTCGATGGCCACCAGCTTGGAATAGGCCGCCACGATCATCAGCAGCATGATGGCGATGATCACGGCGAAACTCGCCAGAATCCGTTGGCGCATGGTCCAGTTCTTCACGTTCAGCCCTCAGGGGTCCACTACAAGCGGGGGAAAATCGCACGAGTATAGCCTAGGCTTCCTACGCAATTGCGGGAGAAGTTCCGGTAGCGAAGGCGTCCTTGCCTACATCAATAGCATTTAGCCAGCTTGCTGAGCGCCCGCGAGCCGTGCCTGAGACTCCAGCTCCTGGCGCAGGCCCGGGTCCAGGCTCAGTTGCCGGGCCAGCTCGTCCAGGTAGGCACGCTCCATGAAGTTCTCCTCATCGACCATCATCAGGCTGGCCAGGAACATTTCGGCGGCCATTTCCGGCGTCTTGGCGGCTTGCGCCACCTCGGTCGGATCCAGCGGTTTGGCCAGTTCGGCTTGCAGCCACTGGCGCAGTTCGGGGTCACTGTCCAGGCGGCTGAGCTCACCCTCGATCAAGGCGCGTTCGCGCTCATCGACATGGCCATCGGCCTTGGCGGCAGCGACCAGCGCCTGCAGCACGGCTTGGCAGTGTTGTTCGGCCTGGTCAGCGGGTACGCGGTCGAGGGTTTGCGGCTCGCGGGACAGGTTGGTGATGGGGTTGGCTGAGTGGGAAGCAAAGGCGGCGTTGGCAGAACTCGTCGAATCGGCTTGAGGGGCCTGGTTGGGGTTGGCCTGATAGGCCTGGTTGGCTTGATTGGCTTGATTGGCGTTGGCCTGATTGGCCTGCCAAGCACCATAAGCCTTGTAGGCCAGCATGCCGAGCGCGGCCAGACCGCCGTAGCTGACGGCCTTGCCGCCCGCCTTGCGGGTTCGCTTGTTGCCCAGAAGCGCGCCCAGCGCCCCCGCGCCCAAGGCTCCGCTGCCCATGCCGGACAACAGGCCACCCAGGCCGGAACCGGAACCGGAACCCGATGAGGCACCCGGTGTTTTGCCGGCGTGCTGCTTAAGCAGGTCTTGGCCGGATTTGAGCAATTGGTCGAGCAAGCCGCGGGTGTTCATGCCGGTGTCTCCGAGAACAGGGAATGGGGTACCCAACGTGAGACTGGCCCGTGCCGACGGCGGTTCAGAGGTGGGCGGCGAGCGGTCGAGGGATTTGAGACGGGATGTTACTCGGCGTTGCGCGTGGTGGCGGTGGCGCGCGCATAGGCAGGGATATCGATGTGGCAGCCTTGGGTCGGCTGCGCCGCCCATCGCGAGCAAGCTCGCGCCTACAAGTGGCCTGACTTCAGCCGCGAGGGGCCGCTTGATGGAGCATGTAGGAGCGAGCTTGCTCGCGGTGGCTGCGCAGCAGCCCGGCGACAGCAACCCGCTCGTTCAGGCGGTACGGCGAGCAGGTCGTGGGCGGCGGTGCCGCCCATTGCGAGCAAACTCGCCCCTACAAGGGTTGCGTGTGTCTGCCAGCGTGAGGGTTTGGCGAGCACAGCGGGGTAGGAGCGGCTGTTGCCGCGATGGCCGGCGCAGCCGGCCCAACGCTGCCACCTGATACACCACCACTGCCGCGGCCCGAGCCAGGCCAGCTGAGCCGCCCATCACGACCCTCCGGGGCGCCCGATCGGCCGCTTCCACGAGTGCGTACCCATTTCAAACGTTACACGCCGCTGTTGGCGCGACCGGCCCGCCAGCCCGCTTCAGCGCGGTGAGCGGTGAAGCCACCCTGCGCTGCGCACCGTCTCAGTCACGCAAATCGGATTCATGAATCGGGCTAGCCCGGCTGGTCGCACGTTGATACTGCGCGGGCCAGGTCGCCTGATGCCCGCCCAGGTCATCATCGGCATGCAGTGGCCAGTACGGGTCGCGCAGCAACTCGCGGGCGAGGAATATCAAGTCCGCCTGGCCGGTACGCAGGATGTGTTCGGCTTGGGCGGGTTCGGTGATCATGCCCACGGTACCGGTGGCCATTTCAGACTCCTTGCGCACGCGCTCGGCGAAACGCGTCTGGTAGCCAGGCCCCGTCGGGATCTCGGCATTGGCCGAGGTGCCGCCCGAAGACACATCGATGAGATCGACACCCATGGCCCGCAGACGTCGCGCCAGCTCCACGGTCTCGTCCGGATTCCAACCGTCTTCCACCCAATCGGTGGCCGACACGCGCACGAACAGTGGCAGCTCGGCAGGCCACACATCGCGCACCGCCTGAGTCACCTCGAGGGTCAAGCGGATGCGGTTCTCAAAGCAGCTGCCGTAACCGTCGCGACGCTGATTGCTCAGGGGCGAGAGGAACTGATGCAGCAGGTAGCCGTGGGCGGCGTGCACCTCTACCACCTTGAAACCTGCCGTCAGCGCACGGCGAGCGGCGTCCGTGAAGGCCTGGATGATGTCGGCGATGTCCTGTTCGGACAGCTCGCGCGGTGCGCTGTGTTCGGGATCGAACGCGATGGGCGAAGGCCCGACCGGCTGCCAGCCGCCCTCCCCTTCGGCCACGCTGCCATGCTTGCCGACCCAGGGTCGGTGGGTGCTGGCCTTGCGACCGGCATGGGCCAGCTGGATACCGGGCACGACGCCCTGGGCGGTGATGAAGCGGGTGATACGCTGCAGCGGCGCAATCTGCTCGTCACACCACAGGCCAAGATCGCCGGCGGTGATGCGGCCATCGGCCGTCACTGCCGTCGCTTCGCTGATGACCAACCCGGCGCCGCCCACCGCGCGGCTGCCCAGGTGCACCAGATGCCAGTCGTTGGCCAGGCCATCGGCCGCAGAGTACTGGCACATGGGGGATACGGCGATGCGATTGGGCAGGGTCAACTGACGCAGGGTGTAGGGCTCTAGCAGCAGGCTCATGGAAAGACCTCCCAGGACTCCAAGGGTAATGCGGCCCGGACACTCATGTGCAGCCTGGATCCGGTACCACTTCTCTGAGACTAGACCAGTTTGCCCAGGGCAATGGTTCCCACTGATTCGCCGGGCGAGCCCTGAGCGGTGCGGTTTTCAGGTCGCAACCGGCCAGCCCTGCAAGCGGACAGTGGCTAGGGAAACGCCCTTGCCTCGATTCGCCCAGCGTCCCGACCGGCCCCGCAGGCCTGACTGCACCTGGCGCTGGGCCGGGCCGAATACCGGCTGGGGCGACGCTTGCTGCCCAGGGTAGTCTCACGTGCTCAACGGCCCAGCAGGCCTGACTGCACCTGGCGCTGGGCCGGGCCGAATACCGGCTGGGGCGACGCCTGCTGCCCGGGGTTAGTTTCACGTGCTCAACGGCCCAGCAGGCCTGACTGCACCTGGCGCTGGGCCGGGCCGAATACCGGCTGGGGCGACGCACGCCGCCGGGATAATTTCACGTGGCATAAGGCCCAGCAGGCCTGACTCCACCTGGCACATGGCGGGGCTGATCACTGCCTGGGGCAACGCCCGCGGCTGGGGTTATTTCACCGGTTCAAAGGTTCGACGGGTTTTAACGCACCTGGCACTGCGCGCGGCTTGAGAGGAGTTGAGACGATGCCCGCCTGACGCCACCCAGCGCGCAGTCCACCCGGCCGCACAGCGCCCTCAGCGAGGCTCGATATGGGCAATCAACAATTGCACGCTTTCATTGCCACGGAACTCGTTGACGTCGAGCTTGTAGGCCAGCTCCACCCATTGCACGGTCGGATTGGGCCAGATGTCGCGATCCACACCGAAGGCGATACCGTCCAGGCGCACGGCGCCACATTCGCTTTTCAGCACCACCTTCAGATGACGCTCACCGACGATGCGCTGCTCCACCAGCTGGAACACGCCGTGGAACAGCGGCTCGGGAAAGTGCTGGCCCCATGGCCCGGCATTGCGCAGGGCGCGGGCCAGTTCCAGGTGAAACTCTTCAACCGCCAGGCTGCCATCGGACAGCAGCCGCCCGGTGAGGTCTTCTTCGACCAGCTGCCGGCGCACTTCGTCGTCAAACGCCTGGGAAAACGCCGAAAAATGCTCGGCAGGCAGGGTTAGACCCGCTGCCATGGCATGCCCGCCGAACTTGCTGATCAGATCAGGGTGGCGGGCCGCAACGGCGTCCAGTGCATCGCGAATGTGAAAGCCCTGGACCGAACGCGCCGAGCCTTTGAGCAACCCGTCACCGGCGTCGGCAAAGGCGATGGTGGGCCGGTGATAGCGCTCTTTCAGGCGCGAGGCGAGGATACCGATGACGCCTTGGTGCCAGTCGGCGTCGAACAGGCACAGGCCGTAGGGCAAGGTCTCGACGGCAATGTCCTTGAGCTGGGCCAGGGCCTCGCGCTGCATGCCTTGCTCGATGCTCTTGCGATCCTGGTTGAGCCCGTCCAGTTGCTGGGCCATGTCGAGCGCCGTGGCTGCGTCTTCGCAGAGCAGGCATTCGATGCCCAGGCTCATGTCGTCCAGACGCCCAGCGGCGTTCAAACGCGGGCCCAGGATAAAGCCCAGGTCGGTGGAGGTCAGCCGGCTGTGGTCACGACGCGCCACGTCCAGGATGGCCTTGAGCCCCGGTCGCGCGCGCCCGGCCCTGATCCGCTCCAGGCCCTGGTGGACAAGGATGCGGTTGTTGGCATCGAGCGGCACCACGTCAGCCACGCTGCCCAGGGCCACCAGATCGAGCAGTTCGCCGATGTTCGGCTGCGGCTGGTGGGCGTAGCGGCCAAGGCTGCGCAGGCGCGCGCGCAAGGCCATGAGCACGTAGAAGATCACGCCGACGCCAGCCAGCGCCTTGCTGGGAAACTCGCAGCCCGGCTGGTTCGGGTTGACGATGGCATCGGCGTCGGGCAACTGCTGGCCTGGCAAGTGATGGTCGGTGACCAGCACCTTGAGCCCCGCGGCCTTGGCCGCCGCCACGCCTTCGACGCTGGAAATGCCGTTATCGACCGTGATCAGCAACTGCGGCTGACGCTGCAGCGCCACTGCAACGATCTCCGGGGTGAGCCCATAGCCATATTCGAAGCGGTTGGGCACCAGGTAATCGACGTGCGCCGCACCCAGCAGGCGCAACCCCAGCACCCCCACGGTGCTGGCCGTGGCGCCGTCGGCGTCGAAGTCACCGACGATGAGCAGGCGCTGGCCCTGGTCGATGGCCTCGACCAGCAGTTCGACCGCAGCGTCGATACCCTTGAGCTGCTGATAGGGCAGCAGCCGTGCCAGGCTCTTGTCCAGTTCGGCTTCACTCTGAACGCCACGGGCGGCATACAAGCGGGTCAGCAAGGGTGGCAGGTTGCCCAGCACAGGCAACGGCGAAGGCAGTGCTCGAGGTTCGATACGCATGGGGTCTTCGGTAATCAGGTGAAAGTCAGGTCAGCCGCGCTCACCGAGCAGCCATTGCAGTTGCACTTCGTGCTGGCCGCGGTCATCGGTGACGAACACCGTGCCCTCGCTGATCATCACGTCCCACTTGATGGTGCGCGGCATGTCCTTGGACAGCACGTCCAGCACCTCTTGCGGCACGGCAGCGATGTTGAGGTTCTTCAGCGACTTCACCGCGCCGACCACCTTGGTCTCCCAGACGCGCAGGCTGCCGTAGGCCAGCAAGCTGGTGCGTTCGGTCCGCCGTGAACACCAGGTGAGACGGTCGGCATCGGGCTGGCCGACTTCGATCCAGTGCAGGATGCGGTCATCCAGGCTCTTTTCCCACAATGCCGCTTCATCCACGTCTGACAGGCCACGGCCAAACGACAACTGCTCGTTGTACCAAAGCGCGTAGGCCAGCAGACGAACGGTCATGCGCTCCTCGGTTTCCGAAGGGTGGCGGGCGATGGTCTGACGCACGCTTTCGTAAACGCTGCGGTCGAGGTCGGTCAGGTTCAGTTCGAATTTGTAGGTGGTGGACGGCTGGGCCATAGGAAGGGCTTCGTGCTCGGTGTCGAAAAAGTCCGCCAGTCTAACCGATCCGAACCCTCAACGGCGGCCCGCTGACCCAGGGGCAGGCGGTATCGGGTCGCTGCCGCCTGTGATAGAACCCCCGCTCTGCCCCGCTGCCATGGAACGTCGCATGTCTACGCCCAGCAAACCGCTCGCCGGCCTCAAAGTCATCGAACTCGGCACCTTGATCGCCGGCCCTTTCGCCTCACGCATCTGCGCCGAGTTCGGCGCCGAGGTGATCAAGGTCGAATCCCCGGATGGCGGTGATCCGCTGCGCAAATGGCGAAAGCTCTATGAAGGCACCTCGCTATGGTGGTTCGTGCAAGCACGCAACAAACAGTCGCTGACCCTCAACCTCAAGCACGAAGCCGGCCGCGACGTGCTCAAGCGCCTGCTCGGCGAGGCCGACATCCTGATCGAGAACTTCCGCCCCGGCGTGCTGGAAAAGCTCGGCCTGGGCTGGGACGTGCTGCATGCGCTCAACCCGCGACTGGTGATGGTGCGCCTGTCGGGCTTTGGCCAGACCGGGCCGATGAAAGATCAGCCGGGATTTGGCGCGGTGGGCGAATCCATGGGCGGGCTGCGCTACATCACCGGCTTCGCCGATCGCCCGCCGGTGCGCACGGGCATCTCCATCGGCGACTCGATTGCCGCATTGTGGGGCGTGATCGGTGCGCTTATGGCCTTGCGCCATCGCGAGGTCAACGGCGGTGGCGGACAAGTGGTCGACGTGGCGCTGTACGAAGCAATCTTCGCCATGATGGAAAGCATGGTCCCGGAATTCGACGTGTTTGGTTTCATCCGCGAGCGCACCGGCAACATCATGCCGGGCATCACCCCCTCATGTATCCACACCAGCGCCGATGGCCGGCACGTGCAGATCGGCGCCAATGGTGATGCCATCTTCAAGCGGCTGATGCACGCGCTGGGCCGCCCCGACCTTGCCGAAGACCCGGCACTGGCCAGCAACGACGGCCGCGATCTGCGCCGCGACGAGCTGTATGGGGTCATCGACCGTTGGGTCAATGGTTTGTCGCTGGACGAGGTGATGCGCGCGCTGACGGCTGCCCAGGTGCCGGCCAGCCGTATCTATTCAGCCGAAGACATGTTCAGCGATCCGCAATTTCTGGCCCGCGACATGCTGTTGCAGGCCACCCTTCCCGACGGCAAGCCGTTCAAGATGCCTGGCATCGTGCCCAAACTGTCGGAAACACCGGGCGGCACGGAGTGGGTGGGGCCGGCGCTGGGCGAACACACCGATGCGGTGCTGGCGGCCTTGGGCTACGACGCGGCGGCGATTGCCCAGTTGCGACGCGCTGGCGCCATCTGAGGGCGGCGAGCAGCCCCTCGGAAATCGCAGGCAAAAGAAACCCCGGTCGCTGGGGTAACCGACCGGGGTTGAAGTCAAAGCCAACCTTGGGCTTTGCGTGGCCGTCCTGTCGGTACCGGAGCAAAGCAACGACCGACGACCATTGACTGATCTGACGGCAACCTCAGGCGAAGGTTCCCTGCGCCACCTTGCACTGTTGCGACGCGGCGATCACGCAGGGCTGCAAACGCCCTTCGGCGATCTGCAGGTCGCGGTGCAAGCCATCGACCAGGTCGACCAGCAGGCGGTGGTCCTGCAATTGATAGTGGCTGACCGCGCGGCTGAGGACTTCACCGCCGTGGCTATCGAGAACGGTGAGCAGGCGCTGGCCACCGGCGTCTTCTTCGTCGAGCCGGGTGTGATAAGGGGTCAAGGCATCGTTGAGCAGTCTGCAGATTCGTTCCATCCGGCGTACTCGCTTGTTCTGTTGGATACAGACGTACTGACCTGCAAGCGAAGCGGAAAGTTCTGTACCCCGCAGCCTAAGCGGGTTGCTGCGCCAACGGACGCGTGATCCCGTTGAGCCGCCGCAGCGCCTGGCTGAGCGCTGGCGCGGACAGCGGCCAAGTCAGCTCATCCAGGACCCATAACCCACGTTCGCGGGCCAGACGGGCAAAATCCGGGCGCTTGGCCTGCGGCTTGCCGACAAACAGCAACGCCGGAGTCGCAGGCGCAAGGCGCAGTCGCTCAAGCAGCACTTTGCCGGAGCGAGCGGGCATGGCCTGATCGAGAATCAGCAGGTCGGCGGGGCTGGGAGCTTGCAGCGACAGCGGTGCAGTGAGCAGGTCGTTGACCAGCCGCACGCGAAAGATGCCCTGCGCATTGCAAGCCTGGTGCAAGGTGATCTGGTGAAACGGGTGCTGCTGATGAATGAGAACGGTGAGCCGGTTCATGAGTCGCTCCGCGACGCCGCACGCGCGGCCGGAAAAGCCCGTCACTTTAAGAAGCGTTCTGCGCTAGATATATAGGAAATTGCTTATTCGGTCGTGAAGCATTTCCTGAGTCCGGCGCACTAAAAAGCCCGTCGGGTGACGGGCTTCTCATTGGACGCTGCAGGCTTACAGCGGCTTGCCGCGATTGCCGTGCTGGCTGACGAAGGCCTGCACCGCCTTGAGGTCATTGGCCAGTACCGTGCAACGCTCTTCACGGCTGAACAGATCGCTCAAGTGCGCGGGCAGTTCCAGCGCTCTGGCCACGCCCGCCTGCTCTACCGCCTCGGGGAATTTCACCGGGTGCGCCGTGCCCAGCACCACCATCGGCGTGCTCAGGCTACGGCGGCAGTCGCGCGCAGCGCGCACGCCGATGGCGGTATGCGGGTCGAGCACCTCGCCGGTGCTGGCAAACACCTCGGCGATGGTCTCGCAGGTCTGCTCGTCGGTCACCGC
The DNA here is from genome assembly GCF_034427815.1 of Pseudomonas gebzensis. Classification (NCBI taxonomy): domain Bacteria; kingdom Pseudomonadati; phylum Pseudomonadota; class Gammaproteobacteria; order Pseudomonadales; family Pseudomonadaceae; genus Pseudomonas; species Pseudomonas gebzensis. The sequence goes on along the minus strand of NZ_JAXQNS010000005.1, from coordinate 273,743 downwards.
CAGCGAGTCGAACAGCTTGCGCGCTTCGGTCCAGCGGTCCTCGTCGACGCTGAAGCCGCCGCCTTGCTTGAAGGTGCTCATCAGCTCGGCGATCGCCGCGCCATTTCGACCGTGCAGGTCGAACAGCAAGCGCTCGAAGTTCGACGACACCATGATGTCCATGGACGGCGAGAGCGTGGCGTGCAGGGTGTCCTTCACATATTGATTGCCGCTCATGAAGCGGTGCAGGATGTCGTTGCGGTTGGTGGCGACCACCAGTTGGCTGATCGGCAAGCCCATGTTGCGCGCCAGGTACCCGGCAAAAATGTCACCGAAGTTGCCGGTCGGCACCGAGAACGCCACCGAACGCGCCGGGCCGCCGAGCTGCAAGGCGGCATGGAAGTAGTAGACGATCTGGGCCATGATCCGCGCCCAGTTGATCGAGTTCACGGCCACCAGGCGTGTGCCCTTGAGGAACGACTGATCGGCGAAGCTGGCCTTGACCATCTCCTGGCAGTCGTCGAAGTTGCCCTCGATGGCAATGTTGTGAATGTTTTCGCCAAGGATGGTGGTCATCTGCCGGCGCTGCACTTCCGACACGCGCTGGTGCGGGTGCAGGATGAAGATGTCGACGTTGTCGCAACGGCGGCAGCCTTCGATGGCGGCAGAACCGGTGTCACCACTGGTGGCGCCGACGATCACTACACGCTCGTTGCGCTTGGCCAGCACATGGTCGAGCAGGCGCCCCAGCAATTGCAGGGCGAAGTCCTTGAACGCCAAGGTCGGGCCGTGGAACAGCTCCATCACCCACTCGTTGCCCTCGAGCTGGCGCAGTGGCGCCACGGCCGAGTGCGCAAAGGCGCCGTAGGTTTCTTCCAGGATCTTCTTGAAGTCGGCATCGGCGATGCTGCCCTCGACGAACGGACGCATCACTCGGAAGGCCAGCTCGTGGTACGGCAGACCGGCCCATGAGGCGATTTCTTCCTGGGTGAAGCGTGGCAGGTTTTCCGGCACGTACAGGCCGCCGTCGCTGGCCAGGCCAGTGAGCAGTACGTCTTCGAAATTCAGGGCGGGGGCCTGGCCACGGGTACTGATATAACGCATGGGGGCAAACCTCTGGTGTGAGCGGCAGACCTTGAGCTGCGCGGCGAGAAGACGCGCATTGGCGTCGTTCTTGCGCGCGGCGTCTGGGCACTGGCGCAAATATGTTCTGTTTGAAGCCTCGATAGCGCCTGGCGCCGACCTGGCCGCAGGCGGATCGAGGCATGCCAGTTAATTCAGTTGTTCGACGCGAATGCGCACCACTTTGCCCACCACGTCCTGCAGGTCCTCAAGGGCGACGATGGCGTCGTTGATGCCCTGCTCGATCACCCGGTGGGTGAGCAGGATCATCGGCACCAGGCCGTCTTGCTCCTCGGCTTCCTTCTGCATGATCGATTCGATGTTGATGCCGCGCTCGGACAGAATGCTTGCCACCTGGGCCAGCACGCCTGGATGATCCTTGGCCTGGATGCGCAGGTAATAGGCGCTTTCACAGGCTTCGATCGGCAGGATCGGGTGGGCTGACAGCGAATCGGGCTGGAAGGCCAGGTGCGGCACGCGGTTTTCCGGATCAGAGGTCATCGCGCGGACCACATCGACCAGATCAGCCACCACCGAGGACGCCGTCGGCTCCATGCCGGCGCCCGCGCCGTAGTACAGCGTGGAGCCGGCTGCATCGCCATTGACCATCACTGCGTTCATCACCCCATTGACGTTGGCGATCAGGCGATCGCTGGGGATCAGGGTGGGGTGCACGCGCAATTCGATACCGGCGCAGGTGCTGCGCGCCACGCCCAGGTGCTTGATGCGGTAGCCCAGGGCTTCGGCGTAGTTCACATCAGCGGTGGTCAGCTGGGTGATGCCCTCGGTGTAGGCCTTGTCGAACTGCAGCGGAATGCCGAAGGCAATGGACGCCAGAATCGTCAGCTTGTGCGCAGCGTCGATGCCTTCGACATCGAACGTCGGGTCAGCTTCGGCGTAACCCAGCGCCTGGGCTTCGGCCAGCACGTCGGGGAAGGCACGGCCTTTCTCGCGCATCTCGGTGAGGATGAAGTTGCCAGTGCCGTTGATGATGCCGGCCAGCCAGTTGATGCGGTTGGCCGAGAGACCCTCGCGAATGGCCTTGATCACCGGAATGCCACCGGCCACTGCGGCTTCGAACGCCACGATCACACCTTTCTCACGCGCGCGGGCGAAGATTTCGTTGCCGTGCACGGCAATCAGCGCCTTGTTCGCGGTGACCACATGCTTGCCGTTGTCGATGGCCTTGAGCACCAGGTCGCGGGCCACGGTGTAGCCACCGATCAGCTCGATGACGATGTCGATTTCAGGGTTGCTGGCTACATCGAACACGTCCGCGGTAATGGGGGTACCGGTAATCTGGCAGTTCGGGTTGGGCGAGCGCATGGCAATCTGTGCCACTTCAATACCGCGCCCGGCACGGCGGGCGATCTCCTCGGCGTTACGCTGAAGCACATTGAAGGTTCCGCCACCGACGGTCCCTAACCCACAGATGCCTACTTTGACCGGTTTCACTGTGAACTCCCCATAGAACGGGCGACGCCTTGCGCCGACCGTGAAACGTGCCGTCACCCCATAGCGACGGCGTGCTGAAATTGAATTACTTGGCCAAGGCCAGCTTGGCCAACTGCGGCGCCGGCTGATAGCCCGGTATCACCTGCCCGCTCTCCAGAACGATGGCCGGCGTACCGTTCACCCCAATCGACTGGCCCAGCTCGAACTGCTTGCTGACCGGGTTGGCGCATTTGGCAGCCTTGATGTCCTTGCCCTCGACCATTTTGTCCAAAGACGCACGGCGGTCGCTGGAGCACCACACGGCCTGCAGCTGCTGGTCCCCTTCCGAACCCATGCCCTGACGCGGGAAGGCCAGGTAACGCACCTCGATGCCCTGGCGATTGAGCTCAGGCACTTCGGCGTGCAGTTTGTGGCAGTACGGGCAGGTGGTGTCAGTGAACACCGTGATGTGCGATCTGGTCTCGCCCTTGGCAGGGTAAATCACCATCTCGGCGGTCGGGATGCCATTGATGAGCTTGGCCACGCCCAGACGCTCGGTCTTCTCGGTGAGGTTGACCGGCTTGCCGTCCTTGATCTGGTACAGGTAGCCCTGCATCACGAACTCGCCATCGGGGCTGGCGTAGAGCACGCGGCCACCTTGCAGTTTGACTTCATACAGACCGCCCACCGGGCTGCTGGCCACGCTTTCGATGGGCACATCCAGCTCGAGGGTCTGCAAGGTCTTGCGAATGGCCTGCTCGGCGCCGGTGTTGGCGTCGGCAGCGGCCGCTGTCTTGGCTACGGGTGCAGCAGCCGGGGCCGCAGCGGCGGCAAAGGTGCTGACCAGCGCCAGGGCGGCAGCAGCGAAAATCCGGGTCACGCGCATGGAAACTCCTGAGGACGGACGGGGCACGAGAATGTGGCCTGCGCACATGGCGCGACGACCAGACGGCCCCTGTAACAAAACCGCTCAAGCCTACCACAACAGGCCCGCGCTGGCTGTGGCTGCGCGTACCACCGGGCAGAACATGAATTTCATTCACCCACGTGGATGGTGCTGGGCATGCAGCTGCTGCAGGCGGGCCTTGGCGACGTGGGTGTAGATCTGCGTGGTCGACAGGTCGCTGTGGCCCAGCAGCATCTGCACCACGCGCAAGTCCGCACCGTGGTTGAGCAGGTGCGTGGCGAAGGCGTGGCGCAAGGTGTGCGGCGATAGCGGCTTGTCGATGCAGGCCACACGGGCATGCTGCTTGATGCGGTGCCAGAACGTCTGGCGGGTCATCTGCTCGCCGCGCAGGCTGGGGAACATGACGTCGCTGGGGCGCTCGTTGAGCAACTCGGCGCGAGCACCGCGCAGGTAGCGCTCGACCCAGAGGATGGCCTCTTCACCCATGGGCACCAGTCGCTCCTTGCTGCCCTTGCCCATCACCCGCAGCACACCCTGGCGCAGGTTGACCTGATCCAGGGTCAGGCTGATCAGCTCGGTGACCCGCAGGCCACAGGCGTACAGCACTTCGAGCATGGCACGGTCGCGCTGGCCAATGGCTTCGCCCAGGTCTGGCGCTTGCAGCAGCGCTTCGACATCGGCTTCGGAAAGTGATTTGGGCAGCGGCCGGCCCAGTTGCGGCATGTCCACCTGCAACGTCGGGTCCACGGCGATCAGTTTTTCCCGCAGCAAGTAGCGGAAGAAGCCGCGCAACCCGGAGATGAAGCGCGCCGTGGAGCGCGGCTTGTAGCCCTGATCCACGCGCCAGGCCAGGTGATCGAGAATCAGCTCACGACCGGCGTCCGGCAGGGCAATGTCGCGCTCCTGCAACCAGCCGTTGAACAGGGTCAAGTCGCTGCGGTAGGACGCGCGGGTGTTGTCCGACAGGCCTTTTTCGAGCCACAGGGCGTCGAGGAACTGATCGATCAGAGGATGATCCAGGGTGGGCATGGTCTGGCGCTGGTATGTGAATAGCCGGCAAGTGTTTCACAGCCGGTGGCGGCCTGTCTGCCTCCGCGCTCGGCAGGTCAGCACCAGGCCCTTGGCTGGGCGTCATGCCATCGGCAAGACGGGCACCGGGCGCTTGTTTTCGTCGATGGCGACAAAACTGAACACGCCATGAATGGCGCGCTCGCGGCCGTCGAGGTACATGTTCTCGACGAACACATCGACCTGCACCTGCAGGCTGGTGTTGCCGACCTTGATCACGCTCCCCACCAGCTCGACGATCGTGCCCGCAGGGATGGGGTGCTTGAAGTCGATGCGGTCAGTGGAGACCGTCACCAGCGCCAGGCGACAGAAGCGGGTGGCTGCGATGAACGACACTTCGTCCATCCAGGCCAGCGCAGTGCCGCCAAACAGGGTGTTGTGATGATTGGTCGTATTGGGGAAGACCGCTTTGGTCACACGGGTGACGGACAGCTCGGTGCGGCGCTGGATTTCCTGGTCACGTGGGGTCATGGGTTGCTCCGAATTCAAGACGCAAAAAAGCAGCCCGAAGGCTGCTTTCTCTTTCGCATGGCAGCCTGGGCTACCGGTCAAACTGCACTCAGGACAGTTTTTCCTTGATGCGAGCTGCTTTACCGGACAGGTCACGCAGGTAGTACAGCTTGGCTTTACGCACGTCACCACGACGTTTCACGGCCAGGCTGTCGATCTGCGGGCTGTAGGTCTGGAAGGTACGCTCAACGCCCACGCCGCTGGAGATCTTGCGCACGGTGAAGGCGCTGTTCAGACCGCGGTTACGCTTGGCGATGACAACGCCTTCGAATGCCTGCAGACGGGAACGCTCACCTTCCTTCACTTTAACCTGGACGACAACGGTGTCGCCGGGTGCGAAGGTTGGGATTTCCTTGCTCATCTGCTCGGCTTCGAGCTGCTGGATGATCTTGTTGGTCATGCTGTGCTCCTAAGATGGATAACTTGATCCACCATCGATACGTTAACTATCGTTCCGCTCTCGGAGGTATTCCTCGAGCAGCTTTTTCTCTTCTCCAGAAAGTGAGCGACTTTCCAGAAGATCGGCACGCCGTTCGAAGGTCCTGCCTAAGGACTGCTTCAACCGCCATTGCCGGATGTGTGCATGGTTGCCACTTAGCAACACGTCGGGTACACGCTGATCCGCATACACCTCAGGTCGGGTGTAGTGCGGGCAATCGAGCAGGCCATCGGTGAAGGAGTCTTCCTCCGCCGAGCCTGCATGCCCCAAAGCTCCGGGCAGCAGTCGTGTAACCGCATCGATCAGTACCATGGCCGGCAGCTCGCCACCGGAAAGCACATAGTCACCAATCGACCACTCTTCATCGACATGAGCCTGAATGAACCGCTCGTCGATGCCTTCGTAACGACCGGCGATCAGGATCAACGACTCCTGTTCAGCCAGGTCTTTGACCGCTTGCTGACTCAGCGTACGGCCTTGTGGCGAGAGATAGATCACCTTCGCCCCAGCTCCGGTCGCTTGCTTGGCACAGGCCAAGGCATCTTCCAGAGGCTTGATTTTCATTACCATCCCCGGACCACCGCCAAAAGGCCGATCATCCACTGTGTGGTGGCGATCACTGGTGTAGTCCCGCGGATTCCAGCAGGTGAGTTGCAACAACCCCTGCTTCACCGCGCGGCTGGTAATGCCGTACTCGGTAATGGCCGAAAACATCTCAGGGAACAACGTGACGACTTCTACGCGAAGGTTGCCCATCAGTTAGAAATCCGCATCCCATTCGACCCGCATCACACCGGCTTCGAGGTCGATGGCAAGCACACATTGCCGCGTATAGGGCAACAGACGCTCACGATCATCCAGGCTACCTGCGCAAGGCTTGACCACTACTACATCATTGGCGCCGGTTTCCAACAGGTGATCAACCTTGCCGAACAGCTGTTCGTCTTGATTGATGACACTCAGACCGACCAACTGGTACCAGTAGTACTCGTCGTCGTTCAGGTTGGGCAAAAGGCTGCGCGAGACACAAATCTCGTAACCGCTCAGAAGACGCGCTTCATCACGATCCTCTAGCCCTTTGAGTTTTGCGACCAACTCCTTTTTATTGGAGCGACCACTCACCAGCTCGACCTGTTTGACCGACCCTTCGCGCCGAAGCGTCCAGTGGCGGTAATCCAACAGGTTTTCAATCGGATCGGTAAAGGAATAGACCTTCACCTCGCCGCGAACGCCGTGTACCGAAAAAATCTTGCCAACGACGATGAGGTCGTCAGCCATCTCTGGCGTCGCGTTCATACGGTTCAGGCTGCAGCCTTGGCCGCTTCCTTCAGCAGCTGAGCAACGCGCTCAGACGGCTGTGCACCGACGCTCAGCCAGTGAGCGACACGGTCTTCCTTGATGGACAGGCGGGTTTCCTGACCACGAGCGACAGGGTTGAAGAAGCCAACCTGCTCGATGTGCGAGCCGTCACGCGGGTTACGCGAGTCGGTTACGGTCAGTTGGTAGAATGGGCGCTTTTTGGAGCCGCCACGGGCAAGACGAATGGTTAGCATTGAACATCGTTCCTGTAGTCGGTACTGCAAATCATGATCCCAGCGGGCACACAGGTGCCCGAAAGGCCGCATATTCTCAGGGAATACACGGACTTTTGCAAATGCCTTTTTCATCGGAGAAAGGCTTGCCTGTCGACTTGCACGATAAGCTGCCTGCCAGAGCGGGCAGCGATGACCCCGTTGAAACGGGGGTTCCGGGCCTGGTGGCGAGCCACCAGCGCCCTGAATGGGTTACATCTTCGGCATGCCACCACCTGGCATCATGCCGCCCAGGCCACGCATCATCTTGGCCATGCCACCTTTGGTGGAGAATTTCTTCATCATTTTCTGCATCTGCTTGTGCTGCTTGATCAAGCGGCCGACGTCCTGCACCTGGGTGCCGGAGCCCAGCGCGATGCGACGCTTGCGCGAACCACTGAGCAAATCAGGGTCACGGCGCTCTGCGGGGGTCATGGAGCCGATGATCGCTTCCATCTGCTTGAACTGCTTCTCGGCGGCGCCTTGAACGTTGCCCATCTGCGACAGGTTGACGCCGCCAATGCTCGGCAGCTTGTCCATCAGGCCGCCCAGGCCGCCCATGTTCTTCATTTGTTGCAGCTGGTCGCGGAAGTCTTCCAGATCGAAGCCTTTGCCCTTCTTCAGCTTCTGCGCCAGCTTGTCGGCCTTGGCCTTGTCGATGGTCTGCTCGGCCTGCTCGATCAGGCTGAGCACGTCGCCCATGCCGAGAATGCGCGAGGCGACCCGATCGGGATGGAACGGTTCGAGCGCATCGCTCTTCTCGCCCATGCCGAGGAACTTGATGGGCTTACCGGTGATGGCACGTACCGAGAGCGCGGCACCGCCACGGGCGTCGCCGTCGACCTTGGTCAGGATCACGCCGGTCAGCGGTAGCGCTTCACCGAAGGCCTTGGCGGTGTTGGCGGCGTCCTGGCCGGTCATGGCATCGACCACGAACAGCGTTTCGACCGGCTTGACCGCGGCGTGCAGGGCCTTGATCTCGTCCATCATGTCGGCGTCGATGTGCAAACGGCCGGCGGTATCGACGATGACCACGTCGATGTACTTCAGCTTCGCTTCACGGATGGCCGCTTCGGCAATGGCCAACGGCTTCTGGCTGAGGTCGGAAGGGAAGAAGGTGACGCCCACTTCGTTGGCCAGGGTTTCCAGCTGCTTGATCGCCGCCGGGCGGTACACGTCGGCCGAGACCACCATCACGCTCTTTTTCTTGCGCTCCTTGAGGTGGCGCGCCAGCTTGCCAGCGGTGGTGGTCTTGCCCGCACCCTGCAGGCCGGCCATCAGCACCACGGCCGGCGGCGTGGCATTGAGCGCGAGCTCTTCGTTGGCTGCGCCCATCAGGCTTTCGAGTTCGGCCTGGACGATCTTGACGAAGGCCTGGCCCGGCGTGAGGCTGCGCGAGACTTCGGTGCCGACCGCACGCTCCTTGACGCTGTTGACGAAATCCTTGACCACCGGCAGGGCAACGTCGGCCTCAAGCAGCGCCATGCGCACTTCGCGCAGGGTGTCCTTGATGTTGTCTTCGGTCAGCTTGGCCTTACCGGTAACATGGCGCAGCGTCTGTGACAGGCGGTCGGTCAGGTTTTCGAACATGGTGATCCTTTCAGGCCCAGGTAAAGCCGAGGGTGGTCAGGCGTCCGGGTACCACTACGAGTCCGGGTACCACTACTAATATGGACGCGCCCAAGGCGCAGCAAGCCGGCGATTATAGCGCAGACCTGAGATTGCGCACACCTCGGCACTGACAGACGCGTCCTTTGCTGATCCAGCCCCGCTACAAGGCCCGCCGCACTGGCGCAGACTTCCTTGCCCGCTACCTTCTATGCCACACTCCATTTCTTTTCAGGGCTTGCCTCCCAGGACTTATGCTCTCCTCACCCAGCCTCATTCCCAATCTGCTCGCCGCCGGCCTGTACCTGATCGCTACGTTCTACCAGGCCTCGCGCATTCGCCAGGGCTTACCGGCCGACAAACGCCTGCTGGGCCTGCTTGGCGCCTTGGCGGTGATCGCCCAGGGCGGCGCCCTGTTTTTCCAGTTGATCACGCCGCTCGGCCTGAGCCTGGACTTCTTCAGCGCCGCCAGCCTGATCGCCGTGGCCGTCATCGCGCTGACGCTGCTGGCCTGCCTGAGCATCCCGGTTGAAAACCTGCTGGTGCTGCTGTTCCCGCTCGGCGCCATCACTGCGCTGCTGTCGCAGTTCGCCCCAGCCGGCACGGTGCCGCTGATCAACGAGGAGCCGGGCATTCTCGCCCACATCCTGTTGTCGATCCTGGCCTATGGCCTGTTCACCATCGCGGTGTTCCAGTCGCTGCTGCTGCTGTTGCAGGATCACCAGCTCAAGCACAAGCATCCATCCGGGCTGATCCGCAACTTCCCGCCACTGCAGACCATGGAAAGCCTGCTGTTCGGCTTCCTCTGGGCCGGCTGGGTGTTGCTCAGCGCTTCGCTGGTGTCGGGCTGGCTGTTCCTCGACAACCTGTTCGCCCAACACCTGGTGCACAAAACCTCGCTTGCCTGCGTGGCCTGGGTGGTGTTCAGCGTGCTGCTATGGGGGCGCACCCGCCTGGGCTGGCGCGGTCACAAGGCCATCCGCTGGACCCTGGCCGGTTTCTGCCTGCTGATGCTGGCCTATTTCGGCAGCAAGCTGGTGCGTGAATTCATCCTGCATATCTGAACATCGCCCATGAACGCCCTGCCGCCTGCCACCGTGTTCGGCATGCTCGCCCTGGCGCTGCTCTGGTCAGCGCTGTTCACTGCCGTGGACGCCGCTCGCCAACAGCCCGATGACCGCGAAGCCGGCGACGACCTCGCCCTGCCCTCGCAAGCCCTGGTCCTGGGTGCCACGCTGGGCAAGTGCCTGGTGCTCGGCCTGGCCTGCCTGCTTGGCCAGCGCCAGGCCGGCGAGCCCGGTTTCTGGCTGGCCGGCGCAGGGGCAGCCGTGGCGCTGCTGGTGCTGGCCGAGTTTCTACCCCGGCGCATGGCCCGGCGTCACACTTCAGCTTGCCGCAACCTGGGCGAGCACCTGCTGAAACTGCCGGCGCTGCTCATGCAGCCGCTGGCCTGCCTGTTCGATGGCTGCGCGCGCCTGCTGCTGCGACCGTTTCGCCGCTCACCGCAGGCCACCGACCTGCACGCGCAGGCCGACGATCCGTTCGATGACGAGCCCCTGGCCCAGGCGCCACGCTCACGCCTGCGTGAGGGCTTGCAGGCGCTGGAGCGCGTCACCGTCAACGACATCCTGATCCCGCGCAACGACGTCGACGGCATCAACCTCGATGACCCCATCGCGCTGATCAGCGCACAGCTGCACGCCAGCCAGCACACACGGCTGCCGGTCTTCCATGCCGACATCAACCAGGTCGAGGCCGTGCTCAACATCAAGCTGGTGCAGCATCTGCTCGCCACCGCCGAGCTGACCCACGCCACCCTCCTGGCCGCCTGCCACGATCCGTACTTCATTCCCGAAACCACGCCCCTGCAGTTGCAGTTGCTGAACTTCCACAAGCAGCAGCGGCGCCTGGCGGTCGTGGTCGATGAATACGGCGACGTGCTGGGCATCGTCACCCTCGAAGACATCCTCGAAGAAATCGTCGGCGAGTTCGAGGACGAGCAGAACCTCGACAATCCGCACATCGTGCCGCAGGTCGATGGCAGCTACCTGATCGACGGCGCAGCCTCGCTCAGGGAAATCAACCGCTGCCTGGGCTGGCACCTGCCCTGCGATGACGGGCCGAAAACGCTCAACGGCCTGGTGACCGAAGTGCTGGAAAGCATCCCGGCAACGGCGGTGTGCCTGAAGGTCGGTCGCTACCGACTGGAAATCGTCGACACCGAAGAGAACTGCGTCAGCAAAGTGCTGGTGTGGGGCGTCTCGCGCTAGACGAACGCAGCCTCGAACTCAGCACGAGCGCTGTGCTGAGCTTTCGAGGTCATGGTCTTGCAGGCTGTAGCGATAGCTCACATCGATGTCACCTGGCTGCGGCCGGCTCCAGGTCCTGGTCAGGACGAACTCGAAAGCCGGCTCATACAGCGCCTCACGCAGCACGGCGCCGCCCAGCACCTCGACCTCATACCAACCATTGTCCAGCTCGATGACCGGCCGCTCAGGCGACTGATAGCGCACCAGAAAATCGCCCAACGTCTTGTTGGTGAAATGCTGCAGCACCCGCCAGGTGAACAGCATTACCGCGCGGTGCTCGACCTGCAGCACATAACCGCAGCGGCGATGCAGCAGGCGGCTGTCCGCAGCAAGCAGCGCGGGCGCCTCGCCATCGAGGGTGAAGATGATGCGGTAGGGCAGGTTTTCCACCCCAGCCAGCGGCAGGATCACCCCCTCCAGCACAGCCTGGTCACCGCTGTCGGAATGGGTGAAGGCGTGCGCCAGGTCGTCAGGCAGGTCGTGGTCCTCCTGAAAGCGCTTGAGTAGCTGGATGTCGCCGAGCAGAAAGTAGTCGATCAGCTCATTGAGCACTTCGGCGAATTCGTAGCGCATGGGCTGATCCTTGTGAGGCGAGCGCGAGGGGGCATGAAACAAAATGTAGCGGATACCCCGCCACGTGTCGCGCCGACGCCGTGGGCGGGAGGCATGCGGCAGGCCGCAACGGCCTGCCTGGCGATCAGAACTCGACGCTGACGGCCTGCGCCGCCCGGCTGGCCTTGGCCCGCGCGGCTTCGATCGATTCATCGCGCGCCAGGCACACGCCCATGCGTCGCTGGCCATCGATCTGCGGCTTGCCGAACAGGCGCAGGGCCGTGTCAGGCTCGCTCAACGCTGCGCCGAGGTTGGCGAAGGCGGTTTGCGTGGAGGTGCCTTGGGGCAGGATCACCGCCGAGGCCGAGGGGCCGAACTGGCGCACCACAGGAATCGGCAGGCCCAGAATGGCCCGCGCATGCAAGGCGAACTGCGACAGATCCTGGGAGATCAGCGTCACCAGGCCGGTGTCGTGGGGGCGCGGCGACACTTCGCTGAACCATACCTGATCGCCTTTGACGAACAGCTCAACACCAAACAGCCCACGCCCACCCAGTGCATCGGTGACCGCCTTGGCGACCCGCTGCGATTCGGCCAGGGCCTTGGGGTTCATCGCCTGAGGCTGCCACGATTCCTGATAGTCGCCCTTCTCCTGACGGTGGCCGACCGGCTCCAGGAAGGTGGTGCCGCCGACATGACGCACGGTGAGCAAGGTGATTTCGTAGTCGAAGTCGATGAAGCCCTCGACGATCACCCGCCCGCCCCCGGCGCGGCCGCCTTCCTGGGCGTAGGTCCAGGCGCTCTGCAGGTCGGCATCGCTGCGCAGCAGGCTCTGGCCCTTGCCCGACGAGCTCATCACCGGTTTGACCACACACGGGTAGCCGACGTCGGCAACGCCCTTGGCGTAGTCTTCGTAGGTGTCGGCGAAATGGTAGGGCGAGGTGGGCAGGTCGAGCGCTTCGGCGGCCAGGCGGCGAATGCCTTCACGGTTCATGGTCAGCTGCGTGGCGCGAGCGGTGGGCACCACATTGAAGCCTTCGCTTTCCAGTTCCACCAGCGTGGCGGTGGCGATGGCTTCGATTTCCGGCACGATGTAGTGCGGCTTTTCAGCCTCGATCACGGCGCGCAGCGCGGCGCCGTCGAGCATGTTGACCACATGGCTGCGGTGCGCCACTTGCATGGCGGGTGCGTTGGCATAGCGATCGACGGCGATGACTTCGACGCCCAGGCGTTGCAGTTCGATCACCACTTCCTTGCCTAGCTCGCCACAGCCGCAGAGCAGTACACGGGTCGCCGACGGCGACAATGGGGTTCCGATACGGGTCATCACAGGTCCTCTAGGTGGGTAACGACGATCGCCCCGGGGCGATCAAACGAAGCGAATACAGGCGCGGGTCACGGCGCGGCAGCCTGGCGCCGCGCGCGCCAGCTCATGGCCAGCCAGACCACGGTGACACCCGCAAACTTGGAGGCCATGGCCGTGCCGATCACAACGGGCGTCAAGGCGCCGATCATGCCGAAGAAAATCAGGGTGTCGACTGGAATGCTCAGCGCCGAGCTCAGCCATAACCGGTCACGCAGCGGGCGCCGGGTCACGCTGAACACCAGCCAGTCGATCAGCTCGGAAATGAAGAAGGCAGTGGCGCTGGCCAGGGCAATGGCCGGCTCCGAGGTCACGTAGGACAACACCAACGCCGCCAGCATCGCCAGCAGCGCGCCGTGGCCGTAGCGGGTCTGCACCATGTCGCGCAGGATGAATACCAGCCCGCCCCAGGCCGACCAGATCACGTCCAGGTGCGGGGCGCTGGAAAAAGCGAAATTGATCAGCACGACGCTGCTGATGTAAGCGATGAGAAAGAGCATGCAGAGAGACCTTCGGACAAGCCGCACAGGGTACTAAATTTCCCTGGGTAAGGCAGCCACCGCCTGCGCCAGGTATCTGCAGCGACCCACTGGGCGGTCGATCAAGGCCGATCGCGGCGCCCAACGACGGACTTGCCGCACGCGCTAGAGCATCAGGCCTGCGGCCATGGCGCGCTGATGGCACACCGTCAGCACCGCGCGCCGCTCATCGTCGTCCATCTGCGACCAGCGGCTGATCTCTTCCACGCTGCGCTGGCAACCGGTGCAGATGTCCTGTTCGTCCAGTGCGCAGATGCTCACGCAGGGCGACGCCACCGGGCGCGGTTTTGCCTCACTCATCGTCAGCCACCAGATCCGTTGCATAACGCTGGGCATTGCTCACGTAATGGGCAGCGCTGGCTTCGAGCAGCTGCTTCTGCGCCTCGCTGAGTTCACGCACCACCTTGCCGGGCGAGCCTACCACCAGGGAGCCGTCGGGAATGTCCCGACCCTCGGGGATCAGCGCGTTGGCGCCGATGATGCAGTGCTTGCCGATGCGTGCCCCGTTGAGCACCACGGCATTGATGCCCACCAGGCTGTAATCGCCCACGCTGCAACCATGCAGCATGGCGTTGTGGCCGATGGTCACGCCCTTGCCCAGGGTCAGCGGCGAGCCCATGTCGGTGTGCATCACCGCACCATCCTGCACGTTGCTGTCTTCGCCGATGTCGATCAGCTCATTGTCGCCGCGCAGCACCGCGCCGAACCAGACGCTGGCGCGGGCCTGCAGGCGGACTTTGCCGATCAGCGTGGCGGTAGGCGCGGTCCAGCTGGTGGGGTGAGCATCGACGCGCAGGTTGCCCAGGCGATAGTTCATGGTGGAGTCCTCACGGTGAAACAGCTGCCGGGCCCGTCTCTTGATGGAAAGCCCAGGGGCTGCAGGGAACGTCTTGAACGACGGTCAGGCTGTTTTCAACGCAGCACAACCGAGTGTCGAGCTTGGCAGGCAGCGACTAGGTTGTGTACGAAAAACCTCGATACTCGCCCATGCTGCGTTGAAAACGCCCTCGGAATGCTCATGTACTCCAGTACACTCCGCTTCCTCGGCCGTTTTCGCCTTGCCTGGCCTTCGTCTCAAGGCTTTTCGTACAGAACCTAGGGCTCGATGAACCGCTCAGGCGGCTCATGCAAGCTGATGCCGGCGTCAAACAACAGGTTGACCAACTCGACGATCATGATCGCCGACAGCCCCCAGATCTTGTAGTCGCCATAGCGGTAGCTGGGCACGTACCAGCTACGGCCCTGGTAGTCGATGCGGTGGGTGTGTTCGCGCGGGTCCTGACGAAAGAATGCCAGCGGTACGCTGAACACCGCAGCGATTTCGGCGTCGTTGGGGCGGTATTCGACATAGTCGGGGATCAGCCCGACAAACGGCGTGACCTTCAAGCCATGCAGGGAAATCAGCGGGCTGAGCGGGCCGAGCACTTCCACCAGCCCCGGCGGCAGGCCGATCTCCTCTTCGGTTTCGCGCAGGGCGGTGAACACCAGGTCGGGGTCTTCGGGGTCGCGCCGACCACCGGGAAACGCCACTTCGCCGCCGTGGGTCGAGAGACCCTGGGCGCGCAGGGTCAGGACCAGCTCGGGCGAATCGCCACGGGTAATGGGCAGCAGCACCGCGGCTTCCGGGAAGCGGCGGTCCGCCCTTACCGATACAGGGGTGTGACTGCCCATCCGGCGAACAAGCTCGTCCAGCATTTACGCATTCTCGATTCCGTGGCCTACCGAACATGATGCACCAAAAGCCACTACCGGCTAAAGCCCTGGGCAGCGCCGACGCGCGTCCCGACGAGGCCCGCTTGCCGAGCCGGCCAGGCGCACGCCAAGATGGCTGCACATTCAAGCAACGGCCATCAGCATGAAATTCTGCAGCGCCTGCGGTAACCCGGTCATCCAGCGCATCCCCGAAGGCGATAGCCGCCTGCGTTTCGTCTGCCCCGCGTGCCAGACCATTCATTACCAGAACCCCAACATGGTGGCCGGCGTGCTGGCGACCTGGGGCAGCCAGGTGCTGCTATGCCGGCGCGCCATCGAACCGCGCCGGGATTTCTGGACCCTGCCGGCCGGTTTCATGGAGAACGGCGAAACCCTGGAGCAGGCCGCGCGGCGCGAGACCGACGAGGAAGCCTGCGCGCGGGTTGGAGAGGCCAGCCTGTACCAGTTGTTCGACCTGCCGCACATCAATCAGGTGCATGTGTTCTTTCGCGCCGAGCTGAGCGATCTGGAGTTCGCCATTGGCACCGAAAGCCTTGAGGTGCGGCTGTTCGAGGAGCATGAAATTCCGTGGGACCGCCTGGCGTTCCGCACCGTGGCGAAGACATTGGAATGCTACTATCGCGATCGCATCGAGCAGCGCTATCCCATTGGTCATGAATATGTGCCCCCGATGAACCTCGCCTCCTCCACCCCTCTTCCTCGGGAATAGCGTTTCATGCGTTGTTTGCTTGCTGTGTTCTGCCTGTGCCTGGCGTCGATGGCCCAAGCGGCCTTCACCGAAACCATCATCCGCAAACCCGTGCCTGCGGTGGGCCCGGCGATGCCCGCCAAAGCCCTGCCGGTCGCGCCAGTGGACAAGATTCTGGTGCTCAAGTCCGAACGCCGGCTGCAGTTGATCAGCCGCGGCGAGCCGCTCAAGACCTACCGGATTTCCCTGGGCAAGCAGCCCAAGGGCGCCAAGGTGCGCGAGGGCGACAAGCGCACCCCCGAAGGCTTCTACTGGATCGACTGGCGCAAGAACAGCAGCCGCTACAACCTGGCCATGCACATCTCCTACCCCAACGTTACCGATGCCGCCCGTGCTCGGCGTGAAGGGGTTGCCGCCGGCAGCATGATCATGATCCACGGCACCCCGCTCGATGAGCAGTACCCGGAGTGGTACTTCCATACGCTGGACTGGACCGAGGGCTGCATTGCCATGCGCAACGCCGACATGCGCGAGGTCTGGAGCCTGGTCAAAGATGGCACGATGATCGAAATCCGGCCGTGACCGCCCGGTCCCGATCTGATCACTGCGAAAACGCCTACAGACTTTCCACTTCCGCCTGACGTCCATGTAAGTACGGTACGGCATCCAGACGCACACGCACGTTCTTAGAATTTCCGCAAAAAAAGTACGAATACGTACGCATCTGCGGAAATGACCGATGTTCAATGTGTGCACGCTTCGAATCGGCTACTGGCATAGCCTACTGCTACTCAGCCTGATCCTCACCTCACCGGCCGTGGCCGACGACCTCGCCACGCGCCAGCTGCGCGAGCAGCAACAACGCTTCGAGGCCGAGCAGGACCGCCAGCGTCTGCAACGCTGGCAAGGTCGCCATCAGCCCGCGCCGGATGACGCAGCGCCCCCACCGGCCGTGCAGAAAGAACCGCATTGCTGGGCCATCAGCGGGGTGCGCCTGCGCGGCAACCAACGGCTCGGCGACCAGGCCCTGCGTGACACCTTGCAGCCGCTGCTCAAACCCTGCCTGGGCACTGATGGCATCAACCGACTGTTGCGCGCGATCACCCAGCGCTATGTGGCAGCCGGCTATCCGGCCAGCCGCCCGCTGCTGGTCAACCAGCCGCAAGCCGGCCAGGCGCTGGACATCCTGATCATCGAGGGGTTTGTCGAGCGCATCGAGCTGGACCCGCCCGACCCGGCCGTGTCGCTGGGCGGAGCCTTTCCCGGCCTGCTCGGCGAGCCGCTGTACTTGCCGGACCTGGAACAGGGGCTGGACCAGCTCAACCGGTTGCGCGCGTTCGAGTTCGCCGTGCAGGTGTTGCCAGGCCAGCTGCAGGGCGGTTCACGGGTCAGGCTGCACAACGAAAAGCCGGGCAAGCGCTGGCACCTGGACCCCACCGTCGACAATCGCGGGCTGAGCGAACATGGCCGCCATCGCCTGATGCTCAACCTGGGTCTCGATAGCCCGCTGGGCCTCAATGATGAGCTGCGCCTGTCCGTGCAGAGGCTGGCATTGGGTGCCCGCGATGAGTTCAGAGGGCTCAGCGCTTCTTACACCGTGCCCTACGGCCCCTGGACCTTTTCCGGCACCGCCGCCAAGGCCGAATGCACCACCGAGTTACCCGGCCCGCGCTGGCTGCGCGTCGTCAGTACCTGCAACACGCGGTTTCTGGGCGCCGGCATCGAGCGGGTGCTGTGGCGCGAACAACGCGGTATGCTCAGCCTCTCGACGCAGTTGAACCACACCCGCATCGACAGCGCCATCAATGGCTGGCGCATCGGCCTGCAGAGCCCGGAGCTGCTCACCCTCGACACCGGCCTGCACGGTCTGTGGCTGCACCAGGGGCTGTGGACCGCTTCGGCCGGGATCGCCTTGGGCCGCAGCGTCAGCGACGACCCCCTGCGCAGAACCCTGGCGCCGCGCTTCACCCGCTACCGCGCCAGCCTGGCGCACCGCCGCGCGTTGGCCGAGCGCCCGGCGCTGAGCCTGAACAGCCAGCTCAGCGCCCAGTACAGCCCGGACAACTTGCCGGCCGCTGAGCACTTTGGTCTCACCGGCGACAACGCGGTACGCGGCTTTCGCACCCGCAGCGTGTCTGCCGCCAGCGGCCTGACCTGGCGCAACACCCTCAGCCATACCCTTTCGTCGCCCACCTGGCATGGCCTGCAGATAAGCCCGCGCCTGAGCCTGGACCTCGGCTGGGCCCGTCACTACCGCACCCGCGGCAGCTCACGCGACCGAGACGTCGATGCACACCGCCTGATCGGCGCCAGCGCAGGCCTGCAACTCACCCTCCCCAGCAGCCAGCACGTGCGCCTGGACTACCAGCGCGCCCTGTACGCCAGCGATCTCCCCCGCCATGCCCTGGAACCCGGCTTCTGGATCATGGCGTGGCAACTGAACCTGTAGCTCGCGACCCTTCCCCCACAAGAGAGCATCACCATGAATGAAGCCCGTGAACCCTCCGCCCGGCGCCCCGACATCCTGCGCTGGACGATCTTCCTGTGCCTGGCCAGCCCAGGCGCCAGTGTCGCCAACGACGCGCTGCACGCGGCCACCGGCCTGGCCGGCACCCCGCTGATCGACCTCAGCCATGGCGTACCGGTGATCGATATCGTGGCGCCCAATGGCCACGGCCTGTCGCACAATCAGTTCCTCGACTACAACGTCGGCCAGCCCGGGGTGGTGCTGAACAACGCCCTCAGCGCCGGCCAGTCGCAACTGGCCGGCGCGCTGGCGGGCAATGCGCAGTTCCAGGGCCAGGCGGCCTCGACCATCCTCAATGAAGTGATCAGTCGCAACGCCTCCCTGGTCAACGGCCCGCAGGAAATCTTCGGTCGCCCGGCCGACTACATCCTGGCCAACCCCAATGGCATCACGGTCAACGGCGGCCGTTTCATCAACACCACCCGCGCAGGCTTTCTGGTCGGCACACCGATCGTCGAGGAGCAACAGCTCAAGCGCCTGGACACGTTCGCGGCCAGCGGCCAGCTGCAGGTGCTCGAAGGGGGCCTGCGCAGTGAAACCGGGCTGGACCTGATCGCGCCGAAGGTCATCAGCAACGGCCCCCTGGAAACCCCCGGCGAGCTCAATGTGCTGGTCGGGCGCAACCGCCTGGACCGCCAGTCGCTGGAGGTGCTCGAACACCGGCCCGGCGAGCCGGGCAGCATCGATGCCAGCCTGTTCGGCGCGATGCACGCCGGGCGCATCCGCATCATCTCCACTGCCGAAGGCGCGGGCGTGCGCATGGGGCCCTCGCGCCTGGTGGCCGGCGAAGAACTGACCGTGCGCTCAGCCGGCGGGCTGACCGTCGAAGGCACCGAGCAGCGCAAGAGCCACCTGCAGGTCGAGCGCGGCGACATGACCCTGCAGGCCGCCCACGACCTGCGCCTGAGCGCCGTCACCGGCAGTGCCCGGAGCATCGACCTGAACGCAGGCCAGGCGCTCACCCTGGACGGCAAGACCCGGGAAAAAATCACCCAGCACACCGACAGTTGGGACAAGAAACTGCTGTTCGTCACCCATGAGACCTACGGCAAAGACACCACCACCACCCAGCGCACGCACCACGGCGTGATGCTGAGCGCCAGCGATGACATCACCTTGCGTGCAGCCGGCGACATGACCCTCACGGGCGCCAAGGTGGAGGCGACAGACCAGTTGCGCGTTGAAGCCGGCGGCAACCTGCAGCTCAGCGCCGCCGTGGATAGCCATCGGGTGGAAAGCCGGGTACGCCACCGCAAGCACCTCTGGCGCGGTGACAAGGACAGCGACTCCTACGTCGAAACCGCCGATCCGAGCAGCCTCAAAGGCGGCGATGTGCAGCTCGCCGCCACCGGTGACATGCGCATCAGCGCCAGCCAGGTGGACAGCCAGCGCTCCTTGCAGATCGACGCTCGCCACCTCGAGATCGACGCGCAGCACCTCAACGGCCATGACACCCTGAGCAACTACCGTGGCGACCTGGTCTCGGGCAGGTTTTTCGCCAACCGCAACGGCCATGAAAACCGCGGTGGCGAGGTGATCGGCAGCTCGGTGAAGGCCGGCGGGCTGATGAAGGTCACCGCGCAGCGTGCGACCATTCGCGGCAGCGAAGTGCTGAGCGGAGATGACGCGGTGCTCTACAGCCAGTCGGGCCTGCTGCAGATCGGTGCAGCGGTAGGTGACAAGACGCGCAAGAGTACGCGCTCCGACAGCCAGGTATTCGGCCTGCTGGGTGACAGCAGCGAGCAGACCCGCGGCGAGCAACAGGTGCTGTCCAGCGATGTGCATTCGCGCACCAACCTGCGCCTGGCCAGCGCCGGGGAAATGGCCATCGAGGGCGCGCGCATCAGTGCCGCGCAAAAGCTCGACGTCGAGGCTGCCGGCAACCTCAGCATCAGCAGCGCTGCCAGCCACCACACCCTCGACAGTATTGAGCAGCAACGCGGCCTGACCGCGCATGCCGAACAGACCCGCGAGGCCGAGGGCGATACGCCCGGCTCACGGCAGTTCGATGCCGGGGTGGGCTATGACGTGGCAACGGTTGAGCGGCACCGCCAGGACACCCGTCAGACCGCCAGCGAACTCAAGGGCGGCAGCGTCGACCTGCGCAGCGGAGAGGCGCTGAAGGTCATGGGCTCGAAGGTGACCGCCGAGCAAGGCGACCTGACCCTCACCGCCAAGACCGTCGAGGTGGGCGTGACCCGCAACGACACACAAGACACCACCACGCGCACCGAAAGCGGGGGCGGCTTGCACGTCACCGGGGGTATCGACCGGGTCGGCAGCGCCTTCAACGGCAAGCGCAACCAGACCACCACCGAGCACACGCAGAGCAAGGTGCAGCGCAGTGAGCTGCAGGCGGCAGGCGACGTCAAGGTCCAGGCCGAGACGCTGGTCAACGAAGCCGCCGTGATCGAGCCCGGCAAGACCTTCAAGGTGGTTGCCGAACACGTCGACAACCGCGCCGCAGACGACACCGAAACGACCGACACCACCACCCGGAACTGGAGCGGTAGCCTGGGCGCAAGCGTCGAGTACCGCGACCTCACGCGCCCGATCGAACGCCTGGTGCAAGGCGAGGAAGCCGCACGCTTCCAACAGGCCTCGACCGAAGACGCCATGGCGCCGCCGAGCGTCGGTGCCGATGCCACGTTCGCGCATCAGAACAGCCACAAGGTCCAGACGCAGAGCACCGCCCAGGTGACTGCGATCAACAGCGGCGACATTCAGATCAAGGCCCAGACCGTCAGCGACGTCGGCACCACCTACGGCGCCGGCGCCGGCAAGGTGACCCTCGACGCCGAGCAGCACCAGATGCACGCGGCGCACGATCGCCACACGGTCACCGAGGACGCACTGAAGATCGACGCCAGCCTGCGCCTCGACACCAGCACCGGCCAGGACATCAACGCGCGCATCACCGGGGCCGTCGCCAAGGACAGCAGCGCCGGCAGCAGTGCCGTCGCCCAGGTCGGCAGCCTGCAAGGGCAGACCGGCATCCAGGTGCAACTGGGCAGCGATGGCCGGTACGAAGGCACGCGCATGGACGGTGGCAGCGGCCCGATCCTGATCGACAGCAAAGGCTCGCTGACCGTCAACGCCGCGGCCGACACCCAGGAACAGACCCGCAGCGAGCTCGATGCCAGCCTCTGGGCCAAGGGCGGCAACCGGCCTGGCAAGACCGGCCTGGATGTCCGCGGCTATGGCGACTACAGCAGCGCGCAGTCCAGCGACAGCACCGCCAAGGTCGCCCAGCTCGATGCGCAAGGCCCGGTGACCTTGCGCAGCGGCGGCGACCTGTTGCTCGAAGGGGTGCGCATCGGCCGCCGCGAGGCGCCGGTGAGCGAGGCCCACCTGGAAAGCGCGGGCGTGCTCAAGGATGTGGCCGCCTACGACACCCACCAGGCCCAGGGCAGCACACTGGGCGGCGGCATGGAAGTGGCCGGCTCGCAAGGTGCCAGCAGCGGTGGCGGGCTTGGCGGCCACCTGACCTCGGCCAAGGTCGATGAAGACACGCGCACCGCCCAGGCCCCGAGCGTACACACCGCCGGCACCCTCGGCATCGCCAGCCAGGCGCGCGAAGACCAGGCGATTCACTTGCAGGGCCTGCAGGTCAGTGCGCACACGCTGAAGCTCGACGCCCGTAAAGGCGGCCTGCTGGTGGAGGCCTCGGAAAACCGTGAACAGCGCGACAACCTGGCCGTGACCGGCGGCGCCGGCTTCAACCTGAGCAAGGCCGAAAAACCTGCCGATGACGTGCGCGGCCTGCACGGACGGGTCACCGTCGATCTGGACAAACGCAACAACCAGACCTGGAACGACGGCGCGCTGCGCGCCGATCAGGTCAGCGTGAACAGCGCCGGCAACGCGCGCTTCGAGGGCGTGCGCGTCGAAGCCGAGCAGATCCGCGGCGCCATCGACGGCGACCTGCAGGTGGCCAGCCGCCTGGACCACATCGATACCACGCAAGTGAAGGTCGATGCACGCCTGAGCCACGAGAAGAACCCGCAAGGCTACATCAATGCCGCCACGGCAGTGGCGGGCCCGGCGGGTGGCAAGGTCGAAGAGAAAGCGGGTTCGGCGCTGGGCAAGCTCGACCCGGGTCTGTCGCCGACCTTGCGCATCGACGCCTCGCACATCGCCAGCGACACCGTGGCGCAGCAGAGCGGGCTCAAGGGCAGCCAGGGCATTGCCGTGGCGGTGGCCGGCGACACGCAACTGATCGGCGCGCGCTTGCAGGCGCCGCGCGGTAGCGTCGAGCTGGGCAGCGGCAGCATCCGGCAGCAGACCCTGCACGGGCAGGACTACCGCCGCGACGTGAGCATCGATGCGTCCAACTCGCTGGTGGACATGGGCACGGCGGTGGCTGAGATCAGCAAGAGCAAGGGCGCGGCCGATGGCGAGAACGCCCTCGACCTGGGCCTGATGCGCACCAGTGGGCACAGCCGCGACAACGAGTGGAAAGCGGCGATCCAGCAAAAAAGCAAGCTCTGACAGCCTGATCTGCCGGCGATCCCGTCTCGGGGCCGCCGGTTTTTCGTCACCGTCCGGTGACCTGTTTCGGCGTCACAAAACCTTCATCACCGCGGCCTACAGTCGCGGTTTTCCGTCACGTCAAACCAGAAAGGACACCTGATGAGTCGAGCAAGCGGCGACAGCCTGGATCGCAACCTCAGCGGCAACCTGCCGATGGCCCAGGTCATGGAGGCTCGCCTGAGCCGACGCACGATGTTGCGTGGCAGCCTGGGCGCGGCCATCGCCATGATCGCAGGCGTCGGCCTCGGCGGCGCCCTACCGGCCCTAGCCAGCGTACCGTCATCGGCCGGCCCAAGCCCGGCGCCCGGCGGCTCGCCGTCGAACGCTCGCTCGCCCTCGGTCAGCCTTGGCTTTGAGTCCATCCCCGGCTCGCGCACCGACGGCTGTACCGTGGCCGCGGGTTACAGCGCCTACGTGCTGGCCCCCTGGGGCACCCCGCTCAACGGCACGGCCAAGCCCTGGCAAGCCGACGGCAGCAACAGCGCCAGCGATCAAGCCAATGCCATGGGCATGCACCATGATGGCATGCACTTCTTCCCCCTCGACGGCAGCGCCGAGGACGGCCTGCTGGCGATCAACTTCGAGTACATCGACCCGGCCGCCCTGCACCCTGCCGGACCGACCGTGGATGCCAACGGCAAGCGCCCGGTGGACGAGATCCGCAAGGAGATCAACGCCCACGGCGCCGGCGTGGTGCGCCTGAGCAAACGCCAGGGCCGCTGGCAGGTGGTCGACAACGACCCTCTCAACCGCCGCTTCACCACCGCCTCACGCATGGCCATCGCCGGCCCGCTGCGCGGCAGCGCGCACCTCTCGACCCGCTACTCGCCAGAGGCCAGTCACTGCCGCGGCACCAACAACAACTGCGGCAACGGCTACACGCCGTGGGGCACCTACCTGACCTGTGAAGAAAACTGGCCGGCCATTTTCGTCAACAAGGCCCCCTTACCGGCTGACCAGGCGCGCCTCGGCGTGTCCACCACGACCGGCCAGTACCGCTGGGAAAGTGCGGCGGGCGATGCCGGCGAAACGAACGACGAGTTTGCCCGCTTCGACATCACCCCTCGCGCAGGCCAGGCCAGCGAGGACTACCGCAACGAGGCCAGCACCTACGGCTACATCGTCGAGATCGACCCCTACGACGCCCGCACCCTGGCGACCAAGCGCACCGCGCTCGGGCGTTTCCGGCATGAAGGCTGCTGCCCCGGCATTGCCCAGCCGGGCAAGCCGCTGGTCTGGTACATGGGCGATGATTCCAACAACGAGTACTTGTACAAGTTCGTTTCCGACGCACTGTGGGACCCAGCCGATGCCACCCCGCGCGACCGCCTGGCCACCGGCGCCAAGTACCTCGACCACGGCAAGCTCTATGTGGCGCGTTTCGACGCCGACGGCCAGGGCGTGTGGCTGCTGCTCGATACGCCCAGCGCGACCACCGACGGCAGCACCCTGGGCAAGCGGTTCGGTGACCTGCCGGGGATCCTCCTCAATACCCGCGGCGCCGCCGATGCCCTGGGCGCCACGCCCATGGACCGCCCGGAATGGACCGCCGTCAACCCGCTCAATGGCGACGGCTACGTCACCCTGACCAACAACAGCGTGCGCACTGCCGACACGGTCAATGCCGCCAACCCACGGGGGCCGAACCGCCACGGCCATATCGTGCGCTGGCACGACAGCGACGATCAGCGCAGCTTCACCTGGGACATCTTCGTGTTCGGCGCCAACGCTGCTGGAAGCGCCGAGCTCAACCGCAGCGGCCTGACCGAGCACAACCAGTTCGCCAGCCCTGACGGCATGCGCTTCGATAGCCGCGGCGTGCTGTGGTTCGAAACGGACAACAGCGAGAGCAGCCTGACCGACTACACCAACGACCAGCTGCTGGCCGTGGTGCCGCAGCGCTTGCTGGATGCAGCCGGCAAGCCCGCGCCGATCAACGTCAGTAACCAGGCCGAGCTGCGGCGCTTTTTCGTCGGGCCCAACGGTTGCGAGGTCACCGGGCTCGCGTTCACACCTGACAACAAGACGCTGTTCGTCAACATCCAGCACCCGGCCAACTGGCCCTACAACGACAAGGCCACTGACGCGACACCGGCCGGCCAATCCGTACGACCGCGTTCGGCCACGGTGGTGATCCAGCGCGATGACGGCGGGGAAATAGGCACGGCCTGAGCGCTCGGCAGGCCTCGCGGCACACACTGCGGCAACCCGATCGCAACGGTGTCGCGCAGGCCTGGGCAGGCGGGCGACGCGGAACGCATTCCTCTTGAGGCAACATCCCCCGATTCATTCCGGTGCGGCAAGTTTCCATCCTGTTCGCCCGGAACGATCGAGGACGCCCCATGGCCCCCCTAAACGACAATGAGCAAAACCCCCTACCCACGCTGCACAGCACGTTCGCGCTCGAGCAGTTCAAAAGCAGTGCCCAGGGCCTGACGGCACAGCTGTTCACCCATCGATGGCGACCGCTGTTTGGCGCAGGCATCGAGCCCAAGCACTTCGTGCGACTGCACAAGTCGCTCCGAGACGATTCGCTCGGCAATGTAGCCTGCACGGTCAGCACCGCCATTGACTCGAGCACGGTCTATGACACTGAGCAAGGTGTCATCCAGGTCAGCCAAAGCGCAATCGAACAAGCACTGAGCGAACCGCAAGCCACCCCCTCACTGCTGCTCAGCCTGACCGATGGTTTCGCCTACTACATCAAAGCGGTGCTCGAGGATTACCAGCACACAGACGGCGATGCGCCAACGCCCACGCAAGTAGCACCCGATGGTTTTTCCACGCTATTTGTGCAGACCTTGCTGTTCTACAACACCCCCGTGCAATCGGGCACCGTGTTCGCCACCTACGTGCAAGGCAGCGAGGAACAGCCGCTGACGCTGTCGCTGGCGTCCGAGCCGCCCTACATCTTGGAATTCGGGTCAGGAACGGGCGATACGCACGGCCAGACCTCGTTCGGCCATGAGTCGATCGAGTACGTCCTCAACACCGTTGGTTTCGACAAAGCGCAGTGCAAGGCGATCTACTTCGGCAACTGGCTGCGCGATTACTCTCAAGTCATTGACCCCAAGCTCATCACGCCGCATGGGCAGGCTGCTGCCGATGCTACGGAAATTATTGCAGCGATCGCCAACGGCGAGCTCCCGCGAATCTCGCGCAAGAAACTCACCGCCATCGTCGATCTGTTCGCCCTGAAGGAATTCAACGACCTGCAAACCACGCCGCAGGGCCGTGAAGCGTACACGGTCACGCCAGAGCGCCTTGGGGTATACCTGGCCCATGAACACATCGACAACCCCACCACGCTCGATCCCAACGCCGAGGATCCCCGCACCATCGACCCAGCGTTCGGCCCGTTGATACTGCCTGGCGACATCCGCAACAAGGTCCTGCCCAAACGCTCCTTGAAACGCTACATCCGTCGGCCCATCGCCTACATGTCGAAGAAGATCAAAGCTGTAGAGCAGGCAGGCATGACCCCTGACGGCCTGCGCTATTTCGGCGAAGCGCTGCATGTACTGGAAGACTATTTCGCGCACTCCAACTACGTCGAACTGCTGCTCAGAAAGCTCGGACACGAGGATGTCCTGGTGTGGACCACTCGCATCGAGGACCGCAAGGAGTCCAGACATGAGTACCCGGTGATCACCGGCCTGTTCGGCACCCTGGATATCCTCAGCAGCGCACTCGACCCCCTGGCGGACCTGCTTTACCCCGCCGATACGCTTGCCCCGCAGAACCTCCCTGCCGGAGAACGCAGCGATTTTGACAAGGCCATGCTGATTCTGCTGGAAGATGAAGCGCAGCCGCTGTTGTCCCAGGCCTATCAGGCTTATCTGAGCGCGCGTGATGCATTGCAGGAGAACTCGCTCTTCAAGTTCATCAACCAGGCCAAGACCTTGATCGAACTGCCGAGCAAGACCATCGCGTACGCCACTGGCCTGATCAAGCGACCGCTCCTCAAATGGGCAGGGGATCATGTGGCCACGTTGCAGGTCCATCTGGACCGCGATCCGAACACCGATGCGTCCGCGTGGGCCACACATTCGCAGTTGGCCAAAGACCACGGAACCCATCCCTTCCACACGTTGGCGGTGCTGCTGGCCCGCGAGGCGGTCAGGGAGATGGGCCAGGCGATGTTCGATCACTGGAGCGGTGACGTTGCCCCGTCAGGCAGCCTGGTCGCGCTGGCAGAGAGCTTCATCGTTCACCCGAACGACTCCGAACGTTTCACAGACCTCGTGAACGAGTGGGCGCAGGGTAACGCGGACAAGATCGAGCAAGGCAAGTCGTTGGAAACGCTCAGGACGCTGCAAACCGATGAACTTGATCAGGTACTCAAGGACATCAACGGTGCACTGCAAGCGGCCGAGGAGCATGTCAACGAAATCGAGGAGTTGACCAACACCTCGTTCTGGACGTTTACCAACGTGCCAGACTTGGGGCCGGGATACAGCACTTGAGAGACCATTGCTCAGCATCTGACGATGCTGGGCAATGTTTCACAGGTCGAGCAAGCGCCATACTTCGTAGGCGGGCGTTTCGTAAGGATGGTGGGCTTTGAGCGCAGCCACCACCTGCGTGATCGCGTCACTGGCAACGACCAGCTCGACTTTCCATTCTTCAAGCCGCTCAACCTCGCCGACCCGCCCGGTGAACGGCTGGCTGCCATCCAACGAACGAAACTGGCCATGGCCAAGGGTCTGCCAGGCGCAGTGGTCGTAATTGCCGATGTGTCCGCCGCCGGCGGCGAACACAGCGGCCTTGACCGCCTCCACATGGCTGTCCGGCACGAAGAAGGCGAGCTTGTACACGCCTTAGTTCACCCACACCCGCGCATTGCGGAACATGCGCATCAGGGCCGCATCTTCCTGCCACTCGTCCGGGCGCCAGGAGTTCTGCACCGCGCGGAACACGCGCTCGGGGTGCGGCATCATGATGGTCACGCGGCCGTCGCGGCTGGTCAGGCCAGTAATGCCCCGTGGCGAACCATTGGGGTTGGCCGGGTAGGTTTCGGTGACCTTGCCGTGGTTGTCGACGAAGCGCAGGGCCACGCAGCCAGAGGCATCGGCTTGGAGCATGGCGCTTTCATTGCTGAACTCGGCATGCCCTTCACCGTGGGCGATGGCAATTGGCATGCGCGAACCGGCCATGCCGTCGAGGAAGATCGAGTTGGACTTCTGCACCTCGACCATCGCCACACGTGCCTCGAACTGCTCGGAGCGGTTGCGCACAAAGTGCGGCCAGTAGTCGGTGCCCGGAATCAGCTCGTGCAGGTTGGACATCATCTGGCAACCGTTGCACACGCCCAGGGCGAAGCTGTCGCCGCGCTCGAAGAAGGCCTGGAAGGCATCGCGGGCGCGGCTGTTGAACAACGCCGATTTGGCCCAGCCTTCACCGGCGCCCAGTACGTCGCCATAGGAGAAGCCGCCGCAGGCGACCAGGCCCTTGAACGCTTCGAAGTCGACGCGGCCGGCGAGAATGTCGCTCATGTGCACATCGACTGCCGCGAAACCTGCGCGGTCGAAGGCCGCTGCCATCTCGACCTGACCGTTGACGCCCTGCTCGCGCAGGATCGCCACTTGCGGCCGTACACCTTTCTTGATGTAGGGCGCCGCGATGTTGTCGTTGACGTCAAAGCCGAGCTTGACCGACAGGCCCGGGTTGTCTTCCACCAGCAGGGCGTCGAATTCCTGGTCGGCGCAGTCGGCGTTGTCGCGCAGGCGCTGGATCTGGTAGCTGGTCTCGGCCCACTGGCGTTGCAAGGTGGAGCGCTTGCCGCTGTAGAGCACGTCATCGCCCAGGCGAACGTAGATATCGTTGTTATTGATCGGCTGACCGATGACCGAGGCACAGTTCTCACCCAGGCCTGCTGCGCTGAACTGGCTCAGCACCACGGGGGTGGAATCGCGACGGACCTGAACGACCGCACCCAGCTCTTCGTTGAAGAGCACGGCGCAGGCCTTATCCTGGCTGCCGGTAAGGGTCTTGAGGTCGAGGTTCACACCGCAGTGGCCGGCGAAGGCCATTTCCAGCACGGTGGTCATCAGGCCACCGTCGGAGCGGTCGTGGTAGGCCAGCAGGTGGCCATCGGCATTGAGCCCCTGAATGACCGCGAAGAAGGCCTTGAGGTCTTCGGCGTTGTCGACGTCGGGGGCCTTGTCGGCCAGTTGACCATAGGTCTGCGCCAGGATCGAGGCGCCCATGCGGTTCTGCCCACGGCCCAGATCGATCAGGATCAGGTCGGTCTCGCCCTTGTCCATGCGCAACTGCGGGGTGAGGGTCTTGCGCACGTCGGTGACCGGGGCGAAGCCGGTGATGATCAGCGACATCGGCGAGGTCACGCTCTTGTCGACGCCCGCCTCGTTCCACTGGGTCTTCATCGACATCGAGTCTTTGCCGACCGGAATGGTGATGCCCAGCTCCGGGCACAGCTCCATGCCCACCGCCTTGACCGTGTCGTACAAGCGCGCGTCTTCGCCCGGGTGGCCGGCGGCAGACATCCAGTTGGCCGACAGTTTGATGTCCGACAGCTTGCCGATCTGCGCGGCAGCCATGTTGGTGATGGTTTCACCGATGGCCATGCGGCCCGAGGCCGGGGCATCGAGCAGGGCCAGCGGGGTACGCTCGCCCATGGCCATGGCTTCGCCGGTGTAGACATCGAAACTGGTGGCGGTGACTGCACAGTCGGCCACCGGCACCTGCCACGGGCCGACCATCTGGTCACGGGCCACAAGGCCGGTGATGGTGCGGTCGCCGATGGTGATCAGGAAGCTCTTGCTGGCGACGGCCGGGTGATTCAACACACGCTGCAGCGAGTCGTCCAGCTTCAGCGTGGCGGGATCGAAAGCGTCGCCAAGCTCGGCTTCACGGGTCGCCGAACGGTGCATGCGTGGCGGTTTGCCGAGCAATACGTCGAGGGGCATGTCCACCGGGGTGTTGTCGAAGTGGCGGTCGGTGACGGTGAGGTGCGGCTCTGCGGTGGCCTCGCCGACCACGGCGAACGGGCAGCGTTCACGTTCGCAGATCGCCTGGAAGCGCTCGAAATCGACGGCGCTCACGGCCAGCACGTAACGTTCCTGGGATTCGTTGCTCCAGATCTCGTGCGGGGCCATGCCCGGCTCGTCGTTGGGCACGTCACGCAGCTCGAAGCGGCCACCACGGCCGCCGTCGTTGACCAGTTCGGGCAGGGCATTGGAGATGCCGCCAGCGCCGACGTCGTGGATGAAGGCGATCGGGTTGCGCTCGCCCAGCTGCCAGCAGCGGTCGATGACCTCCTGGCAGCGGCGTTCCATTTCCGGGTTTTCCCGCTGCACCGAGGCGAAGTCCAGGTCTGCCGAGCTGGCGCCGGTTGCCACCGACGACGCGGCGCCGCCGCCCAGGCCGATGAGCATGGCCGGGCCGCCAAGCACGATCAGCTTGGCGCCGACGGTGATCTCGGCCTTCTGCACGTGGTCTTCACGGATGTTGCCCATGCCGCCGGCGAGCATGATCGGCTTGTGGTAGCCGCGCACTTCACTGCCGTGGGGGGTGTTGATCGACTGCTCGAAGGTACGGAAATAGCCGGTCAGGGCCGGACGGCCGAATTCGTTGTTGAACGCAGCGCCGCCCAGCGGGCCGTGGATCATGATGTCGAGGGCATCGACGATGCGCTCCGGCTTGCCATAGGCCTGTTCCCACGGCTGGGCGAAGCCCGGGATGCGCAGGTTGGACACGGTGAAGCCGGTCAGGCCGGCCTTGGGCTTGGCGCCACGGCCAGTGGCACCTTCGTCGCGAATTTCCCCGCCGGAGCCGGTGGAGGCGCCGGAGAACGGGGCGATGGCGGTCGGGTGGTTGTGCGTCTCGACCTTCATCAGGATGTGCACAGGTTCCTGCACCGCGCCGTATTCGCGGCTATCGGGGTTCGGGAAGAAACGCCCGGCCACGCTGCCGACGATGACCGAGGCGTTGTCTTTATAAGCCGAGAGCACGCCTTCGCTGTGCATCTGGTAGGTGTTCTTGATCATGCCGAACAGGCTTTTTTCCTGGGCCTGGCCGTCGATGTCCCAGGTGGCATTGAAGATCTTGTGTCGGCAATGCTCGGAGTTGGCCTGGGCGAACATCATCAGTTCGATGTCGTTGGGGTTGCGCTTGAGGCCCTGGAAGGCCTCGACCAGGTAGTCGACTTCGTCGTCGGCGAGCGCCAGGCCCAGGTCAATGTTGGCCTGGGCCAGGGCCGCGCGGCCACCGCCGAGCACATCGACCGAGGTCATCGGCCTGGGCTGGGCGTGGCTGAACAGGTCGGCGGCGTCTTCCAGGCGCGGCAGTACGCGCTGGGTCATGCGGTCGTGCAGCACCGCGGCGACCTCAGCAGCCTGGGCGTCGCTCAGCTCACCGGCCACGTAGTAGGCAATGCCCCGCTCCAGGCGCTCGATGCTCTGCAGCCCGCAGTTGTGGGCAATGTCGCTGGCCTTGCTGGCCCACGGCGAAATGGTGCCAAGCCGCGGCACGACCAGGAACAGGCGGCCCTGGGGCTCCTGCACGGCCACGCTTGGCCCGTACTTGAGCAGGCGCCCGAGCACCTGCTGCTGGTCGGCACTCAACTCGCCGTCAACGTCGGCAAAATGGGCGAATTCGGCATACAGGCCGGAAACAGCGGGGACTTTCTGGCTCAGTTGCTCGAGTAACTTACCGTGGCGAAAGGCAGAAAGGGCAGGAGCGCCGCGCAGGATCAACATCGTCGGGACAGCCTCAAGAAGGGGTGTGCTTGGAGGCCGGGCATTCTAGCCTAAGTCCGGCGAATTCGGCACCCGCCGCAGGGCAGAAAGCGCTGTCCGGATGCGGTAAAGGGCAACCGCAAGCGCTTCGCTGCCTGTACGGGTGGGTTGCGGCCGAGCGCTGGGCATTCGCTATCAGACAAGATCATCGTTGTCGAGATATGGCGAAACGGGCCCTTTGCGTATACTGCACCCCATGTTCGCCCACACTGCTTTGCGCCAGCGCTGCGCCAGATGGCTCATCGCAACCGGACTCTTCCTGATGCTCGGTGCCTGTGTTGAAAAACCCAGCACACTCGAACGCGTCAAGGAAGACGGCGTGCTGCGCGTCATCACCCGCAACAGCCCCGCCACGTACTTCCAGGACCGCAACGGTGAAACCGGCTTTGAATACGAGCTGGTCAAGCGCTTCGCCGACGAACTGGGCGTGGAACTGAAGATCGAAACCGCCGACAACCTCGATGACCTGTTCAGCCAACTGGGCCAACCCTCTGGCCCGGTGCTGGCCGCTGCCGGCCTGGTCAGCAGCGAGCAGCGCAAGGCCCAGGCGCAGTTCTCCCACGCCTACCTCGACGTCACGCCACAGGTCATCTACCGCAACGGTCGCCCGCGCCCCACCCAGCCCAGTGGCCTGGTCGGCAAGAAGATCATGGTGCTCAAGGGCAGCAGCCACGCCGAACAGCTGGCCGCACTGAAGAAACAGTACCCGGCATTGCAATACGAAGAATCCGACGCGGTCGAGGTGGTTGACCTGCTGCGCATGGTCGACGAAGGCCAGATCGACCTGACCTTGGTCGATTCCAACGAACTGGCCATGAACCAGGTGTATTTCTCCAATGTGCGCGTGGCGTTCGACCTGGGCGATGCCCGCGACCAGCGCTGGGCCTTGGCGGCCGGTGAAGACGTCAGCCTGCTCAACAAGATCAATGCCTTCCTCGATGAAGCGCAGAAGAACGGCACCCTGCAGCGCTTGAAAGACCGCTACTACGGGCACGTGGATGTGCTCGGCTACGTGGGCGCCTACACCTTTGCCCAGCACCTGCAGCAGCGCCTGCCCAAGTACGAAAAACAGTTCAAGGCCACTGCCAAGACCGAGCAGGTCGACTGGCGCCTGCTGGCCGCCATCGGCTATCAGGAATCGATGTGGCAGCCCGAAGTCACCTCCAAGACCGGCGTGCGCGGCCTGATGATGCTGACCCAGCGCACCGCTCAGGCCATGGGCGTGTCCAACCGCCTCGACCCGCGCCAGAGCATCATGGGCGGCGCCAAGTACTTCATGCTGGTCAAGGACCAGCTCGACGACAGCATCAAGGAACCGGACCGCACCTGGTTCGCCCTGGCGGGCTACAACGTCGGCAGTGGCCACCTGGAAGACGCCCGCACCCTGGCCAAGCGCGAAGGCCTGAACCCGAACAAATGGCTGGACGTGAAAAAGATGCTGCCGCGCCTGGCGCAGAAGCAGTGGTACAGCAAGACCCGCTACGGCTATGCCCGCGGTGGCGAGCCGGTGCACTTCGTGGCCAACATCCGCCGCTACTACGACATCCTCACCTGGGTGACCCAGCCGCAGCTCGAAGGCCAGCCGGCCGACGGCAACCTGCACCAACCCGGGGTGAGCAAGGACAAGCCGGCCGAGCAACCGGCCCAGCGTTGAGCGTGCAGTCGTCCGGTCTATCTACAGCGCTGGCGTAGAAGGCCTTGCTCCGACCCGGCATGCCCCCGGGTCAACGGGTCACTCCCAACGTCCGCACGGCGCACCGGACACCCTTAAGCCATTGACTCAAGGGGCCGGGCCGGCTGCGCCGGCCATCGCGGCTAAAGCTCCAGCACCGAGCGCGTTTCTTTCCAGGACAAGGCGCAGAGGGCAAACCGCATGGCCCTGCCCACCACGGTCTGTAGCCGCGGCTATTGCCGCGATGGGCGGCGCCGCCGCCCCAGTGCCTGCAACTCGATCTAAACGCGGCCCGGATTGCACCCGGCGCGCTACCCTTTGGCCCGACGCGCCTTGAAAAACGCACTCAACACCTGCCCGCACGCCTCGCCCAGTACCCCGCCTTCGACCATCACCCGATGGTTGAGGAACATCTGGTCGAAGAACTGCCCCTGGCTCTGCACCACACCCGCCTTCGGCTCGCTCGCCCCGAACACCACCCGCGCCACCCGCGCATGCACGATCAGCCCGGCGCACATGCTGCACGGCTCCAGGGTGACGTAAAGGGTGCTGCCCGGCAGCCGGTAGTTGCGCGCCGATTGCGCGGCGGCGCGGATGGCGACCATCTCGGCATGGGCGCTGGGGTCGCTGTCGAGGATCGGTCGGTTGAAGCCCTGGCCGATCACCTCGCCCTGCTGCACCAGCACCGCGCCCACCGGCACCTCGCCCAGCTCGGCGCCTTGTGCGGCAAGGGTCAGGGCCAAACGCATGAAGTCTTGATCGCGGCTGCGATCGATGATGAGCGGGCGCATCAGACCACCGCAATCGCAGCCATCAGGCCGGTTTCCATGTGGTCGATGACATGGCAGTGGAACATCCAGGTGCCGGGGTTATCGGCCACCAACGCCACCTGTGCGCGTTCGTTCTTGCCAAGCAGGTAGGTGTCGGTGAACCACGGCTCGCGGATCTCGTGGCGGTTGGAATTGATGACTTTGAAGCTCATGCCATGCAGGTGGATCGGGTGCTGGTACTGGGTCATGTTCTTCAGTTCGAAAATGTAACTCTTGCCCTTGTGCAGCGTGGCGATGGGGCGGTCGGCGCAGGTTTTATCGGTGATGTCCCAGGCTTGCCCGTTGATCTGCCAGAGGCTCGGTGGCCGGCCACTGTCGGTGGCTACCGAGACCTTGCCCGCCCACTCGAAATTGAAGTTGAGCTTCTCGGCGTTGGCCAGATCGGGCTCGGCGATGGGGTTGGCCGGCAGCGCCTTGGGCCAGTCGCTCGGGGCGTCGCTGCTGGCGACCGAGCGCAATGTGCCCAGGCGCACGAAGCCGTCGCGCAAGGAGATGTCTTCGCCTGCCTGGGGGATGCGAATGGCGAGGCAGATGCGCATGCCCGGGCCAAGCCAGTAGTCGTCCTCCAGGGGCCGTGGGGTGATGGGGTTGCCATCGAGGGCATAGATGCGCGCCTCGCAGTGGCCTTTGAGGTTGATACGGTAAGTCCAGGTGTTGTCCAGGTTGAGCAGGCGCACCCGCACCACCTGGCCGGCCGGTAGCTCGGTGACCGCATCGGCGTGGCCATTGATGGTGATCAGCCGGCCAGCGGTGCCGTTGCGCGCGGCCTCGCGAGGCACGCTGAAGGGCATGAAGGCGCCCTGCTCATCGACGTGCCAGGTTTTCAGGCTGAGCGTGCGTTCGTGAACAAAGCCGGTGGGCTCGCGCTCCTCGACGATCAACGGCCCGACCAAGCCGCGGCCCAGCTCCTCCGAGCTGCTGACGTGGGGGTGGTACCAGTAGCTGCCGGCGTCTGGCACGCGGAATTTGTAGTCGAAATACTCGCCTGGCTTGACCGGCAGCTGCGACACATAGGGCACGCCGTCCATCTCCAGGGGCAAGCGGATGCCGTGCCAATGGATGGTGGTCTCGACCGGCAGGTGGTTGATGAAGCGCACCCGTAGCCAGGTGCCTTGGCGCACGCGCAACTCGGTGCCTGGCGCGGAAGGGCCAAAGGCCCAGGCCTCGGTCTGATAGCCCGGCACCAGTTCGACGCTCAGGGGCGCGGCGATCAGCACGTAGTCATGCCCGGCGTTCTCGTCCTCGACCTTGCCTAGCCAGTACCGCGCTGTGCCCCCGGCGCCCAGGCCTACGACGGCCAGGCCACTCAGGCCGATGAGAATCTGTCGACGGGTAAAAGACATTGCGGCGGGCACCTCGTAGCGCGAAATCATTCTGCCAGCATGGCTGGCGATCGAAGGCGAATACGATACACCTGCATTTGCAAAACCTTAAATGAAGTCTGCCGTACAGCGCGGCCCAGAGCACGGTTGCATGATCGAGCCGGCTACGCCGCCCTCACCCCTCCGGGAAATGCTGCTTGGCAATCGCCACCACTTCTTCCTGGGTGATCGGCGCCACTGCCGCCACTGCCCACAGGTCGAAGGCCGGATAGGCCCGTTGTATCGGCAGCACCATGTCGAACCCCGCAGCCTGCAGCGAGCCGGTCAGCACGCGCTTGGTGAAGCCGCAGCGGTGGGCCATGTACAGGTTGCCGTTGGCCATGGCCGGGCGATGGCCGTAGAGGATGTCGATCGGCGCGATGGGGCCGGCCGGCGAACGGTAGGCCTCGTCGGTGAGCTTGTCTTCGGCGACCAGCGCGCACACCGACTGCAAGTCCGGACAGGTGATGATCACGAAACCGCCCGGCTTCAGGACCCGGCGAAACTCGGCCAAGGCCACCGGCACTTCGTGCGGGTAGAGGTGTTCGATGTTGTGGCTGGAGAACAGCGCATCCACCGAGGCATCGGCTACCCGGGACATGTCGGTCATGGTGCCGACGATGTCCGGGTTGACGCTCTGGTCGATGTCGAAACGCAGTTCCTGCCAATCCGCCGTGGCAAAGCCCTGGGTCGTGCCGCTCTTGTTCTTGGGACCGCAACCTACATGCAGAAAGGTTTTCACAAATCGGGTACTCGCAGCGCAAAGACAGGGAAGAAGACACAGACGCACGCCGCAAGACACGCGCTGCGTTCCGCGCACACTAGTGATGTGCCCAAGAGCGGTCAAGCCAGCCGATGACGCGGCTTGAAACCGCTCGACCACTCGTCGGACAGCCTCTTAACCCGTCTGCGACGGGCCTTGCGCGGCACGCCGCCAGGCCATGCCGTTAAAAGCTCAGCCTATAGATAGCTTGCTTTTTATAACCAAAAGACTGGAAACGGCAAAACGCCATCAACAAATATTCTTAATGTTTCGAAGGGCCGTGTCGCTAAACGATTGGGGGGCTACCGATTGACCCACCCAAGGCTACGGCGACAACGCTGGCAGCGCACTAAAACCTAGACAGGATGCGTTCATGAGCTACATCTCTTCGTTGACTCCAGCGCAAGTCGCTGCCTTGAGTACGACCACGATCGCCGGGCTGGCAACCCAGGACGTCGCGGCTCTGAGCACCGCTCAGATCGCCCAGATGACCACCGCGCAGATCGCCGTCATCAGCAAAACCAACATCGCCGTGCTGTCCACGACACAGTTGCCGGCACTGACCACTGCACAGATCGTTGCGCTGACCACTGCCCAGGTCACCGCGCTGAAAACCACCCAGGTTGCCGCCCTGACCACCACGCAAGTGGCGGCCATCGAAACGGTCGACATCGCTGCCCTGCCCGCCACCCTGGTGTCGAGCCTGACCACCGCGCAGACCGCCGCCCTCACCACGGCCCAGGTCGCGGCCCTGACCACCGCGCAAGTGGCCGCCTTGAAGACCACCCAGGTCGCCGCGCTGACCACCACCCAAGTGGCCGCCCTGGAAACCGCCGATGTGGCTGCGCTGAGTACGGCCAGCATCGTCGCCCTGACCACCGGCCAAGTGGCTGCGCTGACCAACGCGCAAATCGCCGCGCTGAAGGTCACGCAGGTCGCTGCCCTGGAAAACGCCGACCTGGCGGCACTGACCACCGCGCAAGTCGTGGCCCTGACCACCGCGCAGGTCGCGGCCCTCAAGGCCACCCAGGTGGCCGCTCTGACCACCGCTCAGGTTGCCGCCCTGGAAGTGGCCGACATCGCTGCCCTGCCAGCCACCAGCGTTGCCGCCCTGACCACCGCACAAACCGCGGCGCTCACCACAGCCCAGGTCGTGGCCTTGACCACTGCCCAGGTCGCCGCGCTCAAGCCTGCCCAGGTCGCCGCCCTGACCACCACGCAAGTGGTCGCTCTGGAGCCCAGTGACCTGGCCGCGCTCACCACCGCCGGCGTCGTCGCCCTGACCACAGCCCAGGTGGCCGCCCTCACCAGCGCCCAGGTGGCCGCGCTCAAGCCCGCACAGGTGGCGGCCATGACGACCGCTGACGTCGCGGCACTGACCACCGCGCAAGTGGTGGCGCTGACCACCGCCCAAGTGGCTACCCTGACCACCGCGCAAGTCGCCGCCCTCACCACCACACAAGTGGCGGCCCTGGAAACCGCCGACATCGCTGCCTTGACCAACCCGAGTGTGGTGGCGCTGACCACCGCTCAGGTCGCCGCCCTCACCACCGCCCAGGTAGCCGCGCTGAAACCGGCGCAGATCGCCGCCATGCAGACGGCCGATGTGGCTTCGCTGACCACCGCGCAGGTGGTGGCACTGACCACCGCCCAGGTCGCAGCCCTGACCACCGCCCAGGTGGCCGCCCTGACCACCACGCAGGTGGCGGCCATGGAGACGGCCGATATCGCTGCCCTGCCGATCACCAGCGTGGCAGCGCTGACCACCGCGCAAGCCGCCGCCTTGACCACCGCGCAAGTGGTGGCCCTGACCACGGCCCAGGCCGCAGCACTCAAACCGGCCCAGGTGGCCGCACTGACCACCGCCCAAGTGGCCGCCCTGCAGGCTGCTGACCTGGCCTCGCTGTCCACCGCCAGTGTCGTTGCACTGACCACGGCGCAAGTCGCGGCGCTGACCACCGCGCAAGTCGCGGCGCTCAAGAGCACCCAGGTTGCGGCCATGGAAACCGCGGATGTCGCCGCCCTGACCACTGCCCAGGTCGCGGTGCTGACCACCGCCCAGGTGGCGGCCCTGACCACCGCGCAAGTAGCAGCCCTGACCACTGACCAAGTGGCCGCCCTGACCGTCGCCGACATCGCCGCCCTGCCGATCAATAGCGTGGCCGCGCTGACCACCGCCCAGGCGGCGGCCCTGACCACCGCGCAAGTGGTGGCCTTGACCACCGCTCAAGTGGCCGCCCTGAAACCCACGCAAGTGGCTGCACTGACCACCACCCAGATCGCTGCCATGCAGCCGGTGGACGTGGCCATGCTCAGCAACGCCAGTGTCGTGGCCCTGACCACCGCGCAAGTGGCTGCCCTCACCACCGCCCAGGTCGCGGCCCTGAAGCCGACCCAGGTGGCGGCCATGGAAACCGCTGATGTGGCGGCATTGACCACTGCACAGGTGGTGGCGCTGACCACTGCCCAGGTCGCAGCCCTCACCACCGCGCAAGTCGCTGCCTTGACCACCACCCAGGTGGCGGCCATTGAAACCGCCGACATCGCGGCGCTGACCACTGCAGGTGTCGTGGCCTTGACCACGGCGCAGGTCGCCGCCTTGACCACCGCGCAGGTGGCCGCACTGAAGCCGGCGCAAGTCGCTGCCATGCAGACCGTCGATGTCGCCGCGCTGACCACCGCACAAGTGGTGGCCCTGACCACCGCCCAGGTGGCCGCCCTGACCACGGCGCAAGTGGCGGCGCTCACCACCACACAAGTGGCGGCCATGGAAACGGCCGACATCGCCGCGCTGACCGTCAATAGCATCGCTGCCCTGACCACCGCGCAAACCGCAGCGCTGACCACCGCCCAGGTCGTGGCCCTGACCACCGCCCAGGTGGCAGCCCTGAAACCAGCCCAGGTCGCGGCCCTGACCACCACCCAAGTGGCGGCCCTGCAGACCGTTGACGTCGCGGCCCTGACCAGCGCCGGGATCGTCGCGCTGACCACCGCGCAAGTCGCGGCGCTCACCACCGCTCAAGTCGCCGCGCTCAAGCCGACCCAGGTCGAAGCCCTGGAAACGGCCGATGTGGCGGCGCTGACCACCGCGCAAGTGGTGGCCTTGACCACGGCCCAGGTCGCTGCACTCAAGCCCACCCAGATCGCCGCCCTCACCACCACACAAGTGGCGGCGCTCGAAGCGGTCGATGTGGCCGCGCTGACCACCGCCCAGGTCGTCGCCCTGAGCACCGCTCAAGTGGCCGCGCTGACCGTGGCCCAGGTCGCGGCGCTTAAACCCACGCAGATCGTGGCCATGGAAAACGCTGACCTCGCGGCGCTCACCACCGCCCAGGTCGTCGCCTTGACCACCGCTCAGGTCGCAGCGCTCAAACCGACCCAGGTCGCAGCCCTGACCACCACGCAAGTGGCGGCCTTGGAAACCGCTGACGTGGCGGCGCTGAGCATCACCAGCATCGCTGCCCTGACCACGGCGCAGACCGCCGCACTGACCACCGACCAGATCGTGGCCCTGACCACCGCCCAGGTGGCGGCGCTCAAGGCCGCCCAGGTCGGCGCACTGACCACCACGCAAGTGGCGGCCATGCAGCCGGTCGACCTGGCCTCGTTGAGCACGGCGGGCATCACCGCCCTGACCACGGCGCAGGTTGCCGCGCTGACCACCGCCCAGGTGGCCGCGCTCAAACCCACGCAGTTGGCCGTGATGACCACCGCCGATGTCGCGGCCCTGACCACCGCGCAAGTGGTGGCCCTGGGCACCGCACAAGTGGCGGCCTTGACCACCGGCCAAGTGGCCGCATTGACCACCACGCAGGTCGCGGCCCTGGAGACCGCCGACCTCGGCGCGCTCACCACCGCCGGCATCGTTGCCCTGACGACGGCCCAGGTCGCGGCGCTCACCACCGCGCAGGTCGCGGCGCTCAAACCCGCGCAACTGACGGCCATGCAGACTGTCGATGTCGCCGCTCTGACCACCGCCCAGATCGTGGCCCTGACCACCGCGCAGATGAGCGCCTTCACCACCGCGCAGATCGCGGCCTTGACCACCGCGCAAGTGGCGGCGCTGGAAACCGCAGACCTTGCCGCGCTACCGGCCAACAGCATCGGCGCACTGACCACCGCGCAAACCGCGGCCCTGACCACTGATCAGGTGGTGGCCTTGACCACGGCGCAAGTGGCCGCGCTCAAGCCTGCGCAAGTGGCTGCCCTGACTACCACGCAAGTGGCGGCCATGCAGACCGTCGATGTTGCCGCGCTGAGCAGCGCCAGTATCGTCGCGCTCACCACCGCGCAAGTGGCGGCCCTGACCACGGCGCAAGTGGCCGCGCTCAAACCCACGCAGATCACCGCAATGGAAAACGCCGACCTCGCCGCCCTGACCACCGCACAGGTGGTGGCGCTGAGCACCGCGCAGATCGCCGCGCTCAAACCCGCGCAGATCGCAGCCCTGACCACCACGCAAGTGGCGGCACTGGAAAACGCCGACCTTGCGGTGCTGAGCAACGCACAAGTGGTGGCCCTGACCACCGCCCAGGTGGCGGCGCTGACCACGGCGCAGATCGGTGCCCTCAAGGCCACGCAGATCAGCGCCATGGAAACCGCTGACATCGCCGCCTTGACCACCGCGCAAGTGGTGGCCCTGAGCACCGCCCAGGTCTCGGCCCTGACCACCGCCCAGGCCGCAGCCCTCACCACCACGCAGATCGCGGCACTGGAAACCACCGACGTCGCGGCCCTGTCGCTGGCCAGCGTGGCCAGCCTGACCACCGCGCAGACCGCCGCGTTGACCACTGCCCAGGTGGTAGCCCTGAGCACCGCCCAGGTGGCCGCGCTCAAGGTCACGCAGATCGCGGCCCTGACCACCACGCAAGTGGCGGCCTTGGAAACGGCCGACATCGCCGCGCTCACTGCCCCGCAACTGGTGGCGTTGAGCACTGCGCAGGTGGCGGCCCTGACCACCGCCCAGATCGTCGCCCTCAAGCCGACTCAGTTCGCTGCCCTGGAAACGGCCGACGTCGCGGCACTGACCACCACGCAGATCGTGGCCATCGAAACGGCTGACATGGCCGCACTGACCACCGCCCAGGTGGCGGCACTGACCACGGCCCAGGCTGCTGCACTGACCACCGCGCAGTTGTCGCACCTGTCGATGAACCAGGTCGACGCCTTCACCAGCGCGCAGTTGCAAGCCATGAGCGCCACGCAGATCGACGCCCTGGCGTTGTCCACACCGCTGGTGCTCGACCTCAACGGTGACGGCGTGCAAACCCAGCATCTGCGCAGCGGGGTGCAGTTCGACCTCAACGCCGACGGCCACAAGGAAACCACCGGCTGGGCCAGCGGCGGTGACGGCCTGCTGGTGCTCGACCGCAACGGC
Organism: Pseudomonas gebzensis; assembly: GCF_034427815.1. Lineage (NCBI taxonomy): Bacteria > Pseudomonadati > Pseudomonadota > Gammaproteobacteria > Pseudomonadales > Pseudomonadaceae > Pseudomonas > Pseudomonas gebzensis. The sequence continues at coordinate 232,119 of NZ_JAXQNS010000005.1, read as the reverse complement.
GACGGCCAGGTCAATGACGGCAGCGAGCTGTTCGGCTCGTCGTTCCGCCTGCCCGACGGTTCCCTGGCCAAGGACGGCTTCGAAGCACTGGCCAGCCTGGACAGCAACCATGATGGCGTGGTCAACGTCTCCGATGCGCTGTTCTCGTCGCTGCAAGTGTGGGTCGATAGCAACAACGACGGCGTCACCGATGCTGGCGAGCTGCACAGCCTGCACGACCTGGGCATCACTCAGTTCAACCTGGATGCGCACAAGACCGCCGAGCTCAACCACGGCAACCTGATCGGCCTGAACGGCAGCTTCGAGACCAGCGACGGCCAGAGCCACACCATCGCCGATGTGTGGTTCCGCACCGATGGCAATGGCGCGCAGTCGATCGACCTGACCCAGGTGGATGTCAAAGCGCTCGGCGGCCAGGTGCTCAACCACCTGGACCTGGCGGCGGACAACGGCCAGGCCACCAGCCTGACGGTGGACGCTGCCGCGGTAGCAGCCCTGGGCCACGCCACCGAAGCCGGCAACGGCGCGGCGGCACCGGTGCAACTGATCGTCGACGGCAACAGCAATGACAGCGTGAACATCACCGGCGATGCCGGCCAGTGGCAGGCGGCGGGCACCACGCAGGTGGACGGCGCCAGCTACAACGTGTTCAACGACGGCGACGTGCAATTGTTGGTGGCTACCGATGTGCAGACTTGGATTCACTGATCGTCAGTGTTAAACCTTGACTGACCTGATACCGGGCTCGAAAGAGCTCGGTATTTTTTTATGGAGACCCTGGCACCCATGCCAATCGATCCCCTGCAAAGCCCCGACCTCGACAGCGTGCGGGCCACCGCCTTGCAACGCATAGAACGCCTGGCGCTCGAGCCGATGCAGCTGCTGGACGTGGCCGAACGGCTCAACGCCGCGCAGCGCCCGCATGATGTCGCGGCGCTGTACCAGCACTGGCTGCGCCATTGCCAGTCGTCGGTCAACTACATCATCCAGTTCAACCTCGGCGCGACCCTGACCCAACTGGGCCAGTGGCTCGAGGCCGAACAGGCCTACCGCGCGGCCATCGCGCAGAATCCACAGTTTGCCCAGGCCTGGTTCAACCTCGGCACCCTGCAGGAACGCCAACAGCAGCCGCAGTTGGCCCTGGCCACCTGGCAGGCGGTGCTCGATCAACGCCTGGTGGATACGCCGCAAAGCCGTGAGCTGTATCTGATGACCTGCAACGCCATCGGCCGCCTGAGCGAAGAAACCCGCCAGCTGCAGGCTGCCGAAGCGGCGCTGGCCGCCAGCCTGGCCGCCGCGCCGGCGCAGCCCAAAGTGATCCAGCATTGGGTGCACCTGCGCCAGAAGCAGTGCGTGTGGCCGGTCTATGCGCCGCCCGCCGGGCTGACCCGGGGCGACTTGCTCAAGGCTTCGTCACCCCTGGCGCTGCTGGCCGCCAGTGATGATCCAGGCCTGCAACTGGCCGCAGCCATGCGTTTCGTGCGCGAACGGGTCAAGGTGCCGGCCGCCACCCTGGCGCCCAGCCAAGGCTACGGCCACGGCAAGCTGCGCATCGGTTTCCTGTCGTCGGACTTCTGCCTGCATGCGGTGTCGTTGCTGACCGTGGAGCTGTTCGAGCTGATCGACCGCGAGCAGTTCGAGGTGTACGGCTTCTGCTGGAGCCGCGAGGACGGCTCGCCGCTGCGCGAGCGGGTCAAGCAGGCCATGGACCACTTCGTGCGCATCGCAGACCTCGATGACCTGGCCGCTGCGCAGTGCATCCGCCGCCATGAAATCGACATTCTCATCGACCTGCATGGCCTCACCGCCGGCGCCCGCCCGAACATCCCCGCGCTGCGCCCGGCACCGGTGCAGATGACCTACCTGGGCTTTCCCGGCAGCACCGGCCTGCCGGGTATCGACTACGTGATTGCCGACCGCTACCTGATCCCCGACAGCGAGCAGCCCTTCTACAGCGAAACGCCGCTGTACCTGGCGCAGATCTACCAGTGCAGCGACCGCCAGCGCCCGGTGGCTGCGCTGCCGAGCCGCGCCGAGTGCGGGCTGCCGGATGATCGCTTCGTGTTCTGCTCGTTCAACAACAACTACAAGTTCAACGAGCCGGTGTTCGACTGCTGGATGCGCATCCTTCAGCGCACCCCCAACAGCGTGCTCTGGCTTCTGGCCGACAACCCCTGGGCGCAAGCCAACCTGTGCGCGCGCGCAGCCGAACAGGGCGTCGACCCGCAGCGCCTGCTGTTCGCCCCACGCGTGCCGCCCTCGCAGTACCTGGCGCGCTACAGCGCCGCCGACCTGTTCCTCGACACCTACCCGTTCAACGCCGGCACCACCGCCAACGATGCGCTGTGGATGGGTTTGCCGGTGTTGACCCGCTCCGGGCGCACCTTTGCCTCGCGCATGGCTGGCAGCCTGCTGACGTCATTGGGGTTACCGGAGCTGATCTGCCACTCGCTAGAGGCCTATGAAGACCGCGCGGTCGAGCTGGCCAGCCATGGAGCGCGCCTGAAGGTGCTGCGCGAGCGGTTGAAATCGGGGCGTGAAACGTCGGTGCTGTTCGACTCGCCGCGTTTCGTGCGCGATTTCGAAGACGCGCTCAAGCGCGTGGCGCCGGGTGTCTGAGGCGCGAGGGTGCGCCGGTCGCACGCCAGACCACGCGCGACCAGCAGGGGCATGAAGACGGGATCACTCCTCGACGTTCATGTATTCCTTGGCCCAGCGGATATAGTCCTCAGGCTGGGTGTAGGTGTGCGACAGCTCGGTAGCACTGAGGTTTTCCGAGCGGTTCTGCTGGCCGCGTTGCAGGCGCAGGCAGTCATAGGTGGCCTTGATCGCGGCGAAGTAGGCCGCGTGGCCATCGACCACGATGCGCACGCCCAGCTCGGCCAGGCGCTGGTCGTCGCGCAGGTTCGGGTTGCCATAGCTGACCAGCATCAACGGCACGCTGAGGTGGCGGGAAATCTGTTCGAGGTGGTCGAAGTCCTTGATGCCGACCATGCAGATGCCATCGGCGCCAGCCTTCTGGTAGCTCTGCGTGCGGTGGATGACTTCTTCGGTACTCAAGACCCCGGCATTGGTGCGGGCGATGATCGCCATGGCCGAGTCGACCCGGGCCTCGATGGCCGCGCGGACCTTGCCCACACCCTCATCGACCGAGATCAGGTCGGTCGACTTGCGGCCGAATTGCGCCGGCAGCAACGTGTCTTCGATGGTCAGGGCGCTGACACCTGCGCGCTCCAGCTCGATCACCGTGCGCATCACGTTCAGCGCGTTGCCGTAGCCATGGTCGGCATCGGCGAGGAACGGCAACTGCGCGACGCGGCCGATGCGAGTGGCCTGCTCGACGAACTCGCTCAGGGTGATCAGGGCGAAATCGGGGGCGGCCAGCACCTGCAAGGAGGCGACCGAGCCGCCAAGAATACCGACCTCAAAGCCCAGGTCAGCGGCGATACGCGCCGACATGGGGTCGAACACCGAGGCGGTGTGGTAGCAGGAATCCGATTCGAGCAACTGGCGGAACGCAAAACGCAGATCGTGGTGGGAAGCCTTGGGCATGGTCACTCCGCTGTAACGTCAAATTTGAACTGGCTCCCAGAGCCGGCCTTGCCGACCTGTTCCAATCATTGCCATGGGATGCACTCCATGCACAGCATGCAGGCAGGGAATAGAAAATGTGGGATACAGCAGTGGGAAATCGCGTGACAAATCGCTGCACCAAGGTGGTGCAAAGCCAGTGATTCCGCTTGTTTGGCGCTGCCAAGATAGCACGCAGCCATGTTTCAAAAGATGAAAGGGGTTATGCCGATCGTGCATAGGGGATGCACATTTTACATAGATAGCTTCCTAACTCGGGATACACTTCAGGGATTAGCGACGGGGTGCATGCCCCTCCATAGTTCGATAGCGCTCAGGTAATCCGTGACCACTGCCCTGACCGAGCCCGCCCTGCGCGCGGTGCTCACCGCCCTGATGCTGGCCATTCTGCTTGGCGCCCTCGACCAGACCATCGTTGCCGTCTCGCTGCCCGCCATTTCTGCCGACTTCAACGACATCGGCCTGCTCGCCTGGGTGATCTCGGGTTACCTGGTGGCAATGACCGTGGCTGTGCCGATCTACGGCAAGCTCGGCGACTTGTATGGCCGTCGGCGGATGATCCTCACCGGCACGGCGCTGTTCACGCTGGCCTCGGTGGCCTGCGCGCTGGCGCAGAACATGGAACAGCTGGTGCTGGCGCGGGTGCTGCAAGGGATTGGCGCGGGGGGCATGGTGTCGGTCAGCCAGGCGATCATCGGTGACTACGTGCCGCCGCGTGAGCGCGGCCGCTACCAAGGCTATTTCAGCAGTATGTACGCCTTGGCCAGCGTGGCCGGGCCGGTGCTCGGCGGCTGGCTGACGGCGTACCTGTCGTGGCACTGGGTGTTCTGGATCAACCTGCCATTGGGCCTGGTGGCACTGTGGGCGATTCATCGGGCGCTGGCCGGGCTGCCGGTAGCCCGGCGCCAGGCGCGGGTCGACTACGTGGGCGCGGTGTGGATGATCCTTGGGCTGGGCAGCCTGCTGATGGGCGTGAGCCTGATCGGTCATGGAGAGGATTGGCACTCGCCGGTGGTGCTGGCGCTGTTTGCCGGCGCGCTGGTCGGCGGGCTGCTGCTGTGGCTGCAGGAACGGCGCTTCCCCGAACCGCTGTTGCCGTTGGGCCTGTTTCGCAACCGGGTGGCGGTGCTGTGCTGGTGCGTCATCTTCTTCGCCAGCTTCCAGTCGATCTCGCTGACCATGCTGATGCCGCTGCGCTATCAGGCGATCACCGGTGGCAGTGCCGACGCTGCGGCGCTGCATCTGTTGCCGCTGGCGATGGGCCTGCCGCTGGGCGCCTTTACCGGCGGACGCCTGACCAGCCGCACGGGGCGTTACAAGCCGCAAATCCTCGCCGGTGCCCTGCTGATGCCGGTGGCGATCCTCGGCATGGCCCTCAGCGCGCCACAGTCGACGGCCTTGAGCGCAGTGTTCATGTTGCTCACCGGGATTGCCGGTGGTCTGCAGTTCCCCACCTCACTGGTGGGCACGCAAAGCGCCGTGGCCAAGCAGGACATCGGTGTGGCCACCAGCACCACCAACCTGTTCCGCTCGTTGGGTGGGGCGATGGGGGTGGCGATCATGTCCAGCCTGTTGCTTGGCTTGTTGCAGCACGGCAGCCTGACGCTGTTGGGCGATCCGCTGCTGGGCGGCGCCGCCAGCAGCCCAGCCGATAGCCAGGCGCAGCAGGCGTTGCTGGCGGTGTTTCGTCAGGTCTTGCTGGGCAGCGCCGGTATTGCGGCACTGGCGTTGCTCGCTGCGCTGGCGCTGCCGGACCGCCAACTGCGCGGGCATTGAAGGCTGCGGCGTGCGCTGGCCGAACCGTGCGCTCAAGGCACCGCAGCTCTACAATCGTTCACAAATCACTGTTTGCGCAGGGCGGGGCTCAAGCGCAGCATGTCCAGCCCGGCATCGACCCATTTCTCGGCATCGCCCAGCAGGTCGAAGCTGTCGGGCAGCAGCAACCAGCGGCCAAACAAGCCATCGAAGTAAGCGAACAGCACCAAGGCGGCGCGTTCAGGGTCAAGGTCTGCAGGCAGCTGGCCACGGCGCACTGCATTGGTCATGGCGATGACGATGCCCTGATGGCAGTCGAGCACCGAATGCTGGCGCTGCTGGCGGATTTCACACATGTCGTCGGTGAACTCGCACTTGTAGTGCAGGATCTCATTGATACGCCGCGTGCGCGGATCCAGTACCAGCTCCTTGCAGATGTGCAGCAACAATTTGCGGGTACAGCCCAGCGGATCGACTTCGTCTTCACTCTCACTGGCACGCGCCAGGTGATCGTGGGTTTCGTGCAGAACATCGAGCAGCGCCTGGACCAGTTCCACCTTGTCGCTGAAGTGCCAGTAGATGGCGCCGCGAGTGACGCCCGCCAATTGCGCGATATCGGTCAGGGTCGTCCGCGCGACGCCACGACGATAGAAGGCTTGTTCCGCCGCTTCGATGATCTGGGCGCGGGTTTCCTGGGCTTCTTCTTTGGTACGACGAACCATGGCAGCAAAAACCTCACATCAGGCCCGGGCCGAAAAACCAGCACGGGAATCCACTGGGACGCCTCTGGCGTGCGCCTCTCGGACCGTATTCGACAGGTTGCAGGTAGTCACCGAGTACCACCTTGCGGTATTTACAAACAACCGTGAATGTAAGTATATTGCTTAGCAAGCTATTTATCCACCCGATAGCATCATTCGCAATCACACATCTATTACCCTTGAGCTCCCCCTGCTCCCGCGTTCCGAGGATCCTCATGCACTTCAAGCCAGCTGTTACCGCTCTGGTTTCCGCCGTCGCCCTGGCCACACTGCTCAGCGGCTGTAAGAAAGAAGAGGCGCCGCCAGCTGCGCAGGCACCTCAAGTCGGCGTTGTCACCCTGCAAGCGCAAGCCTTCACCCTGACCTCGGAGCTGCCGGGCCGTACCACGGCCTTCCGCATGGCCGAAGTGCGCCCGCAGGTCAACGGCATCATTCTCAAGCGTCTGTTCAAGGAAGGCAGCGACGTCAAGCAGGGGCAGCAGCTGTACCAGATCGACCCCGCGGTCTACGAGACCACCCTGGCCACGGCTCAGGCCAACCTGCAAGCCACGCGCTCGCTGGCCGGTCGCTACAAGCAGCTGATCGACGAACAAGCCGTCAGCCGCCAGGAATACGACGACGCCAACGCCAAGCGCCTGCAGGCCGAAGCCACCTTGAAGAGCGCCCAGATCGACCTGCGCTACACCAAGGTCCTGGCGCCGATCAGTGGCCGTATCGGCCGTTCGGCGGTCACCGAAGGTGCGCTGGTCAACAGCGGTCAGGCCAACGCCATGGCCACTATCCAGCAGCTCGATCCGATCTACGTCGACGTCACCCAGTCCACCGCCGAGCTGCTCAAGCTGCGCCGTGACCTGGCCAGCGGCAACTTGCAGAAGGCCGGCGACAACGCTGCGCAAGTGCAGTTGGTGCTCGAAGACGGCAGCCTGTTCCAGCAGCAGGGCCGCCTGGAGTTCTCCGAAGTCGCAGTCGACGAAACCACCGGTTCCGTGACCCTGCGCGCGATCTTCCCCAACCCCGACCACGCCCTGCTACCTGGCATGTTCGTGCATGCGCGGCTCAAGTCCGGGGTTCGCTCCAACGCCATTCTGGCGCCGCAGCAAGGCGTGACCCGCGACCTCAAGGGCACCCCGACCGCGCTGGTGGTGAACAAGGACAACAAGGTCGAGTTGCGTGAGCTCAAGGCCAACCGTACGCAAGGCAGCGACTGGCTGATCGAGGAAGGCCTGAACCCAGGCGATCGCCTGATCACCGAGGGCCTGCAGTACGTACGCCCGGGCGTCGAGGTGAAGGTCAGCGAGGCCACCAACCTGAAGAAGCCGAACAACCCTGACCCGGCCAAGGCCAGCGACGCAGACGCCAAAGCGGAGTAAACCATGTCGAAGTTCTTTATCGATCGCCCGATCTTCGCGTGGGTCATCGCCCTGGTCATCATGCTGGTCGGCGCCCTGTCGATCCTCAAGTTGCCGATCAACCAGTACCCGAGTATCGCGCCGCCGGCCATCGCCATCGCCGTGAGCTACCCAGGTGCGTCCGCACAGACCGTGCAAGACACCGTGGTGCAGGTCATCGAGCAGCAGCTCAACGGCATCGACAACCTGCGCTATGTGTCGTCGGAAAGTAACTCCGACGGCAGCATGACCATCACCGCTACCTTCGAACAGGGCACCAACCCTGACACGGCGCAGGTGCAGGTGCAGAACAAGCTCAACCTGGCTACCCCGCTGCTGCCGCAAGAAGTGCAGCAGCAGGGTATCCGCGTGACCAAGGCGGTGAAGAACTTCCTGATGGTCATCGGCCTGGTGTCCGAAGACGGCAGCATGACCAAGGATGACCTGGCCAACTACATCGTCTCGACCATGCAGGACCCGATCTCGCGTACCGCAGGTGTGGGTGACTTCCAGGTGTTCGGCGCGCAGTACGCCATGCGCATCTGGCTCGACCCGGCCAAGCTGAACAAATTCCAGCTGACCCCGGTCGATGTCCGCACCGCCATTACCGCGCAGAACGTGCAGGTGTCGTCCGGCCAGCTTGGCGGCCTGCCGGCCGTGCCCGGTACCCAGCTCAACGCCACGATCATCGGCAAGACCCGCCTGCAGACCGCCGAGCAGTTCGAGAAGATCCTGCTCAAGGTCAACAGCGACGGCTCGCAGGTGCGGGTGAGTGATGTCGCCAAGGTCGGCCTGGGGGGTGAAAACTACTCGGTCAGCGCCCAGTTCAACGGCAAGCCCGCCTCGGGCCTGGCGATCAAGCTGGCAACCGGCGCCAACGCGCTGGACACCGCCAAAGCCCTGCGCCAGACCATCAGCGACCTGGAACCGTTCTTCCCGCCGGGGATGAAAGCGGTGTTCCCGTATGACACCACGCCGGTGGTCACCGAATCGATCAGCGGGGTGATCCACACCCTGATCGAGGCGGTGGTGCTGGTGTTCCTGGTGATGTACCTGTTCCTGCAGAACTTCCGCGCCACCATCATCACCACGATGACCGTGCCGGTGGTGTTGCTGGGTACGTTCGGCATCCTGGCGGCGTTCGGTTTCAGCATCAACACCCTGACCATGTTCGCCATGGTGCTGGCCATCGGCCTGCTGGTGGACGACGCCATCGTTGTGGTGGAAAACGTCGAGCGGGTGATGTCCGAGGAGGGGCTGCCGCCTAAAGAGGCGACCAAGAAGTCCATGGCGCAGATCCAGGGCGCGCTGGTCGGTATCGCTCTGGTGCTCTCGGCGGTCCTGCTGCCGATGGCCTTCTTCGGCGGCTCCACGGGCGTGATCTACCGGCAGTTCTCGATCACCATCGTCTCGGCCATGGCCCTGTCGGTGATCGTGGCGCTGGTGTTCACCCCGGCGCTGTGCGCGACCATGCTCAAGCCGCTGAAAAAGGGCGAGCACCACTCCGGCAAGAGCGGCTTCTTCCGCTGGTTCAACCGCAACTTCGACCGCAGCGTGCAGGGCTACGAGCGCAGCGTGGGCTTCATCCTGCGCCGCAAACTGCCCTTCCTGCTGGCTTATGCGCTGATCGTGGTCGGCATGATCTGGCTGTTCATGCGCATTCCTGCCGCGTTCCTGCCCGAAGAAGACCAGGGCGTGCTGTTCGCCCAGGTGCAGACCCCGGCCGGTTCCAGTGCCGAGCGCACCCAGGATGTGGTCGACCAGATGCGTGCCTACTTGCTTAAAGACGAAGCCGACACCGTGTCGTCGGTCTTCACCGTCACCGGCTTCAACTTCGCCGGCCGTGGGCAAAGCTCGGGCATGGCCTTCATCATGCTCAAACCGTGGGGCGAGCGTTCTGCAGAGAACAGCGTGTTCGGCCTGGCCCAGCGCGCGCAGCAGCACTTCTTCACTTTCCGCGACGCCATGGTGTTCGCCTTCGCCCCGCCCGCAGTGCTGGAGCTGGGTAACGCCAGCGGCTTCGACGTGTTCCTCCAGGACCGCGCCGGTGTTGGCCACGAGAAACTGATGGAAGCGCGTAACCAGTTCCTCGGCAAGGCCTCGCAGAGCAAGATCCTGGCCGGTGTACGCCCGAACGGCCTGAACGATGAGCCGCAGTACCAGTTGATCGTCGATGACGAGCGCGCCAGTGCCTTGGGCGTGACCATCGCCGACATCAACAACACGTTGTCGATCGCCTTGGGCGGCAGCTACGTCAACGACTTCATCGACCGTGGCCGGGTCAAGAAGGTCTACATCCAGGGCGAATCCAGCGCCCGTATGAGCCCGGAAGACCTGAAGAAATGGTACGTGCGCAACGGTAAAGGCGAGATGGTGCCGTTCTCCTCCTTCGCCAGTGGCGAGTGGACCTACGGTTCGCCGAAGCTGTCGCGCTACAACGGTGTGGAAGCGGTCGAAGTGCTCGGTACTCCGGCGCCCGGCTACAGCACCGGTGAAGCCATGGCCGAAGTCGAACGCATCGCCGGCGAGTTGCCCGATGGCATCGGCTATGCCTGGACCGGCATGTCGTACGAGGAAAAACTCTCAGGCTCGCAGATGCCGGCGCTGTTTGCGCTGTCGATCCTGTTCGTCTTCCTCTGCCTGGCGGCACTGTATGAAAGCTGGTCGATCCCGATCGCAGTCGTGCTGGTCGTACCGCTGGGGATCATCGGTGCACTGATCGCCACCAGCTTGCGCGGGCTGTCCAACGATGTGTACTTCCTGGTGGGGCTGCTGACCACCATTGGTCTGGCAGCGAAGAACGCGATCCTGATCGTCGAGTTCGCCAAAGAGCTGCACGAGCAAGGCAAGAGCCTGTACGACGCCACCATCGAAGCCTGCCGGATGCGTTTGCGCCCGATCATCATGACCTCGCTGGCGTTCATTCTCGGCGTGGTACCGTTGACCATCGCCAGCGGCGCAGGCTCGGGCAGCCAGCACGCCATTGGTACCGGCGTCATCGGCGGCATGATCAGTGCAACCGTACTGGCCATCTTCTGGGTGCCGCTGTTCTTCGTGGCCGTGTCGTCGGTCTTCGGCGGCAAGAAAAAGCCGGAAGACGATCACACCCCTGACACTCCTGAAACCCCACGTTATGAGGCTGGGCAATGACCAAGTCCTTGCTGTCCCTGGCAGTAACCGCCCTGATTCTGAGCGGCTGCTCGCTGATCCCTGACTACCAGACGCCTGAGGCGCCGGTACCGGCGCAGTTCCCGCAAGGCCCGGCGTACTCGCCGGCCGAGTCGGCCAACGTGGCGGCGGCCGAACAGGGCTGGCGCCAGTTCTTCACCGACCGTGCGCTGCAACAACTGATCCAGACCTCGCTGGAAAACAACCGCGACCTGCGTGTTGCCGCGTTGAACATCGACGCCTACCGCGCGCAGTACCGCATCCAGCGTGCCGATCTGTTCCCGGCGGTGACCGCCAACGCCAGCGGCAGCCGCCAGCGCGTGCCCTCCGACCTGTCGCAGACTGGTCGCTCCGGCATCACCAGCCAGTACTCGGCCACCGTGGGCGTGAGTGCCTATGAGCTGGACCTGTTCGGCCGTGTGCGCAGCCTCAGCCAGCAGGCCCTGGAAACGTATCTGTCCAGTGAAGAGGCGCGCCGCTCCACGCAGATCGCCCTGGTGGCCAGCGTGGCCAACGCCTACTACACCTGGCAGGCCGACCAGGCTCAGTTGCGGGTGACGCAAGACACCCTCAAGGCCTACCAACAGAGCTTGAACCTGACCCAGCGCAGCACCGAGGTGGGCGTGTCGTCGGCGCTCGATCTGAGCCAGGCACGCACCGCTGTGGAAGGCGCGCGGGTCAAGCTGGCGCAGTACCAACGCCTGGTGGCGCAAGACGCCAACAGCCTGACCGTGCTGCTGGGTACCGGCATTCCGAGCAACCTGCCGGAGCCGCTGGCGCTCGACGCCGACCAGTTGGCCGAAGTGCCTGCCGGGTTGCCGTCCGACCTGCTGCAGCGCCGCCCGGACATCCAGGAAGCCGAGCACCTGCTCAAGGCTGCCAACGCCAACATCGGCGCGGCGCGCGCGGCGTTCTTCCCAAGCATCAGCCTGACCGCCAACGCCGGCACCTTGAGCCCGGACATGAGCGGTCTGTTCAGCGGCGGCTCGGGCACCTGGCTGTTCCAACCGCAGATCAACCTGCCGATCTTCAATGCCGGGGCACTCAAGGCCAGCCTCGAATACTCGAAGATCCAGAAGGACATCAACGTTGCCAAGTACGAGAAGACCATCCAGACCGCCTTCCAGGAAGTCGCCGATGGCCTGACCGCACGCAAGACCTACGAAGAACAGCTGCAAGCCCAGCGCGACCTGGTGGCCGCCAACCAGGATTACTACCGCCTGGCCGAACGCCGCTACCGCATCGGCATCGACAGCAACCTGACCTTCCTCGACGCCCAGCGCTCGCTGTTCAGCGTGCAACAGGCGCTGATCACCGATCGGTTGTCACAGCTGGTCAGCGAAGTGAACCTGTACAAGGCCTTGGGTGGCGGCTGGTATGAGCGCACTGGCGAGGCCAATCAGCAGGCGGCACGGTAACCGCAACGGCACGAGGGCGTTGATGGACCAACGCCCCCGTCCATTGCCAGCAAAACGCGGCGCCTGCAGGGGGTCGGCTTCGCCGCTCCAATCCAGGCGTAGCGCAATTGCTGAACAGACGGCGCACGCTCGGTTCCTGTCCCCCATGTCACCCCTCCCTCGCCCTGATTCCTACCGCACCCCGTGCACTTTCTCCCCCGCGCTGGCAAAATGAACCAACTAGAACATTTCGTTCGGTAATCGCCCTGTTCCGTCTGCGGCGAATTGCCCCGCCCTGCCCTTCGCAGCACCATCGGCCTCGCAATGTACCAAACGTTCCCTTTTCTACAGGGCTCTGTCTGCAGGGTGTCCTGCAGCGTACTGCCGCACCGATAACAACAAGAGATCTTCGACAGATGAACCCTTCGCACCCCGCACGCCACCTGCTCCCTGGCCTGTTGGCCGTGTCTTGCAGCCTGCCTGCCCTGGCCGCCGACAGCGGCTTTGTGGAAGACGCCAAAGCCACGCTGAACCTGCGAAACTTCTACATCGACCGCAATTTCGTCGACCCTGACAATCGCCAGAGCAAAGCCGAGGAATGGACGCAGAGTTTCATCCTCGACGCTCGCTCAGGCTTCACCCAGGGCACGGTTGGCTTCGGTGTGGATTTTCTCGCTGTACGCGGTCAAGCTCGACGGCGGTCGCGGCACGGGCGGCACGCAGTTGCTGCCGATCCATGACGATGGCCGCCCAGCCGATGACTTTGGCCGGCTGGGCGTCGCCTTCAAGGCGAAAATCTCCCAGACCGAGCTGAAGGTGGGCGAGTGGATGCCCGTGCTGCCGATCCTGCGTGCCGACGACGGCCGCTCGTTGCCGCAGACCTTGCGCGGTGCCCAGGTGGTGTCGCGCGAAATCGACGGCTTGAGCCTGTACGGCGGCCAGTTCCGTGGCAATAGCCCGCGCAACGACGCCAGCATGGACGACCTGTCCTTCAACGGCCGCCCCGCCGCCACCTCCGACCGTTTCAACTTTGCTGGCGGTGAGTACACCTTCAACGACAAGCGCACCCTGGTCGGCCTGTGGAACGCCCAGCTCAAGGACGTTTACCAGCAGCAGTACCTGAACCTGCAGCACAGCCAGCCGGTGGGCGACTGGACCCTGGCCGCCAACCTCGGCTACTTCATCGGCAAGGAAGACGGCAGCCAGCGCGCCGGCGACCTCGACAACCGCACCGCTTCAGCACTGCTCTCGGCCAGATACCAGGGCCATACGTTCTATGTCGGCCTGCAGAAAGTCAGCGGCGATGACGCCTGGTTCCGAGTCAATGGCACCAGCGGCGGCACCTTGGCCAACGACAGCTACAACGCCAGCTTCGACAACGCCAAGGAACGCTCCTGGCAGGTGCGCCACGATTTCAACTTCGCCAGCATCGGTGTGCCCGGGCTGACCCTGATGAACCGCTACATCAAGGGCGATGACGTCCACACCGCATTGGTCGATGACGGCAAGGAATGGGCGCGCGAGAGCGAGCTGGCCTACGCGGTGCAGTCGGGCGCCTTCAAGGACCTCACCGTGAAGTGGCGCAACTCGACCATGCGCCGGGACTACAGCACCAATGCGTTCGATGAGAACCGACTGATTGTGAGTTATCCGTTTAGCTTGCTCTGAGGGCTGCGCGGCTGACGAGCGACGGTCGGTTTGACGCGAAGCGGCTGATCGTGGCGGTTCAACCCGCTTAACGGCCGTCTAGGCCACCCGACCGGCACACGCAATGCAGGCCGAGTGGACCGACGGGCGCTGCAAGAGCGCTGTGTGACTCTATGCTCAGGGTTTTGCTTACAGAGAGTCGCAGATGAAAACCTTGGTCGATCATCTCAGCCAGTACGCCGGGTACCACCGTGACCGGCGCAATCTGCTGACGCATTTTCTGGGTATTCCATTGATCGTGCTGGCGGTGGCGACGCTGCTGTCGAGGCCGGGTGCCTGGGTGGCGGGGGTGTGGCTGTCGCCGGCGGTGCTGGCGGTGCTGGCGGCGGCGGTGTTTTACCTGCGGCTGGATCGGCGGTTTGGCGTGGTGATGGCGGGGTTGCTGGTCGTGTGCCTGTGGTTCGGGCAGGCGATTGCGCAGTTGGGCGCGGGTGTCTGGCTGGGCACAGGGCTGGGGCTGTTTGTGCTGGGGTGGGTGATTCAGTTCGTTGGGCATTACTTTGAAGGGCGCAAACCGGCGTTCGTCGATGATCTGACCGGGTTGATCATCGGGCCGTTGTTTGTGGTGGCTGAGTTGGGGTTCATGCTTGGCTGGCGGCGAGAGGTGGAGCAGGCCGTTGAGGCGGTGGCCGGGGGTGTTCGCGGCTAGGCTTCAGGGCTTGCCTGGACTCGAGAGCGAACCGCAGATGCCCTGCGTTACGGCGCGCTTCGGGGCTTCGCTCCTGCGCAAACCGTAGGCCGCGCAGCCCTGAAGCGCGCCCCAACGCAGGGGACCCGTCACGCCGCGCAGCGCAGTGAAGGGCCGGCTGGTGGAGCATGGGGGTTTTACCTACTTTTGCCCGGCAGAAGCAGGTCGCCGTAAAGGCGAAAAGCTGCCTCCCAGGCACGACCACACCGCATGTAATGCAACCGCTAGCCCTCGCCGTACCCGCAAAACGGCAGCCAGCGCTCAACGCGACTCCACCCCCAACTCATCCCACACCGACTCCGCCAAGTGAAACGTCGCATTGGCCGCCGGAATCCCGCAATAGATCGCACTCTGCATCAACACCTCCTTGATCTCCTCGCGCGTCACGCCGTTGTTCGCAGCCGCACGCAAGTGCAGTTTCAGCTCATCGTTGCGATTCATGCCGATCAGCATGGCGATCGTGATCAGGCTGCGCGTGTGCCGCGGCAACCCAGGCCGCGTCCAGATATCGCCCCAGGCATGCCGGGTGATCATGTGCTGGAACTCGCTGTTGAAGTCCGTCAGCTTGTCCAGGCTGCGGTCCACATGCGCATCGCCCAGCACTTCGCGGCGCACGTGCATACCGGCTTCGTAACGTTGTTGCTCGTCCATCGAACAGTCCTCAGCGAGCGTGCAGGAAATCGAGCACACGGCGCGTGAACCGCGCACCGATCTCCACGTTCGACAGGTGCGCCGCAGGGAACTCGACGAACTGTGCACCCACAATCTGCGCCTGCAGGAAGCGACCGTGCTCGGGTGTGGTCACCACGTCACGGGTGCCGGCCACGATCAGCGTTGGCACCTGAATGTGCTGCACCTGCTCGCGGTAGTCGGCATCGCGCACGGCGGCGCAGTTGGCGGCATAGCCTTCGGGCGAAGTGCCGGCGAGCATCTGCGTGATGCGCTGGGCCTCAGCGGGCTCAGCCTCGACGAAGCCTGGGGTGAACCAGCGCGCCAGGGAGCCGTCGCGCAGGTCGAGCATCGCCGCTTGGCCGCCTGCCAGTACGGTATCGATGCGCTCATTCCACACCTGCGCACTGCCGATCAACGCGGCGGTATTGCACAGGGTCAGGCTCAGCAAGCGGTCAGCGGCATGGATGCCCAGCCATTGGCCGATCAGACCGCCCATCGACAACCCGACGAAATGCGCCTGAGCGATGTCCAGCGCATCGAGCAGCGCCAGCACATCGCCCCCCAGTTGCGCGATGCTGTACGGCCCTTCGGTCACCAGCGACTGGCCATGCCCGCGAGTGTCATAGCGCAGCACGCGAAAATGCTCGCGCCACAGCGCCGCTTGCGCGTCCCACATGCCCAGGTCGGTGCCCAGGGAGTTGGACAACACCAGCACCGGCGCATCGACCGGCCCCTGCAGTTCGTAGTTCAGTACGCCATCAGCCAGTTGCAGATGTGCCACAGCGGTCTCCTTCAGGCAGAAAAATGTTGATGTTCGGCCACCGCCCGCGCCACCCAGACGCGGGCCTGGCCGAGGTAGTGGGCAGGGTCGAGCAAGCGATCAAGCTCATCACTCGACAGGTGTTCGACCACCTGCGGCTCGTCGCCGAGCACACTGCGCAGGTGGCGGTGTTCGGCAACGGCGCGCTGGCAGCACTGTTCGAGCAGGTGATGGGCGCGGTCGCGGCCCAGGCGTTGCGCCAGCACGATGCTCACGGCTTCTGCCAGGACCAGGCCCTGGGTCAGGTCGAGGTTCTGGCGCATGCGCTCGGTGTCGACCTGCAAGCCGTCGGCGATGACCTGCGCATGGTGCAAGGCGCCCGACACCACGCAGCAGATCTCCGGCAGGGTGTCCCATTCGGCATGCCACAGGCCGAGGCTGCGCTCGTGCTCCTGGGGCATGGCCGAGAACAGCGTCGAGACCAGCCCCGGCACGCGCGTGGCAGCAGCGATGAGCACCGCGGCCCCGACCGGGTTGCGCTTGTGCGGCATGGTCGATGAGCCGCCCTTGCCGGGGGCCGAGGGCTCGAACACCTCCCCCGCCTCGGTCTGCATCAACAGGCTGACGTCTCGCCCGAACTTGCCCAGGCTGCCGGCGATCAGGCCCAGCGCCGCGCCCAGTTCCACCAGGCGGTCGCGCTGGGTATGCCAGGGTTGCTCGGGCAGGCTCAGGTGCAGTTGCTCGGCCAAGGCCTCGGCCACTGGCAATGCTTTGACGCCCAGCGCGGCCAGGCTGCCGGAAGCACCCCCGAACTGCAGCACCAGCAGGCGCGGTTTGAGTGCTTTCAAGCGTTGCCGATGGCGGGTCAAGGCGCCCAGTGCACCGGCGAGCTTCATGCCCAGGGTCACCGGCGTGGCGTGCTGCAGCCAGGTGCGCCCCACCATGACCGTATCGGCATGCTGCAGCGCCTGACGGGCCAGGGTATTGGCCAGCCTACCCAGATCGGCTTCGATCAGTTCCAGCGCAGCGCGCAGTTGCAGTACCAGCCCGGTGTCCATGGCGTCCTGGCTGGTGGCCCCCAGGTGCACGTAACGCTCAGCCTCGGACACGCCACTGGCGACCACCTTGCCCAACGCCTTGACCAGCGGAATCGCCGAGTTGCCGGCGCTGCAGATCGCTTGCGCCAGGGCCTGGACGTCATAGCGTTCGGCCTTGCAGGCCGCCTCGATCGCCGGCACCGCGCTGGGCGGCACCAGCCCTGCCGAGGCCTCGGCGCGGGCCAGGGCGGCTTCGAAATCGAGCATGCCTTGCAGGCGGCCACGGTCGGAAAACACCTCACGCATGGGCGCTGCGGTGAAGTAGGCGTCGAACAGCTGGTTACCCGTGTGCGGGGTCATGCGCACTCCTTAGTGATCATCGTGCAGGTAGCTCGCCTTTTTCGGCAGCCGCAGGCTGAACAGGAAGGCCACGGCCATCATGGCGGTGACGTACCAGTAGAAGGTATTTTCAATGCCCATCGACTTCAGGTTCAGCGCCACGTACTCCGCCGAACCGCCGAACATCGCATTGGCCACCGCATAGGCCAGGCCCACGCCCAGTGCGCGCACCTGCGCCGGGAACATCTCGGCCTTCACCAGGCCACTGATCGAGGTGTACAGGCTGACGATGGCCAAAGCCACGGTCACCAGCAAGAAGGCCATGATCGGGCTGGTGACGGTCTTGAGCGCCATCAGCAGCGGCACGGTGAACAGCGTGCCCAGCGCGCCGAACAGCAACATCGAATTACGTCGCCCGATGCGGTCGGAGAGCATGCCGAACAGCGGCTGCATCAACATGAACAGGAACAGCGCACCGGTCATCACATAGCTGGCGTTCTTGGCCGGCATGCCGGCGGTGTTGACCAGGAATTTCTGCATGTAGGTGGTGAAGGTGTAAAAGATCAGCGAACCGCCGGCGGTGTAGCCGAGCACGGTGATGAAGGCCGCACCGTGGTTGCGGAACAGGCCGCTGATCGAGCCTGCATCCTTGTCCTGGCGGGTTTCGGCGCTGCTGGTCTCTTCCAGCGAGCGACGCAGCATCAGCGAGATCACCGCCGCCACCGCACCGACCACGAACGGGATGCGCCAGCCCCAGGCACGCAGTTCTTCTTCGCTCAGCAACTGCTGCAGGATCACCACCACCAACACCGCCAGCAGTTGCCCACCGATCAGCGTCACGTACTGGAACGAGGCGAAGAAGCCGCGCTGGCCGCGCAGGGCCACTTCACTCATGTACGTGGCCGTGGTGCCATACTCGCCACCCACCGACAGGCCCTGGATCAGCCGCGCGATCAACAACAGCGCAGGCGCCCAGGTGCCGATGCTGGCGTAGGTCGGCAGGCAGGCGATCATCAGCGAGCCTGCGCACATCATCAGCACCGAGATCATCAGCGAGTTCTTGCGCCCGTGGCGGTCGGCCAGGCGGCCGAAGATCCAGCCACCGATGGGCCGCATGAGAAAACCTGCGGCGAACACACCGGCAGTGTTGAGCAACTGCACCGTGGGGTCGTCGGAGGGGAAGAAGGCCGGCGCGAAGTAGATGGCGCAGAAGGCATAGACATAGAAGTCGAACCACTCCACGAGGTTGCCCGAGGAAGCGCCGACAATGGCGAAGACGCGTTTTTTGCGTTCTTCGGCGGTGTAGTGAGGGGTAGTCATGGGCAGGTTGCTCCTGAAGGGTCACAGGTAAGTCTAGACATACCCAGTTACATGCTCGTTCAACAGTGCGCAAGGGCGCCAAGCCCCCGCGCGCTGGGCACGCGCCTGGTCAGACCCGCTCGATCGCCAGCGCCAACCCCTGCCCTACCCCCACGCACAGGGTAGCCAGGCCCTTGCGCCCACCGCTTTTTTCCAATTGATGCAGCGCCGTGAGCACCAACCGCGCGCCGCTCATGCCTAACGGATGGCCGAGGGCAATCGCACCGCCATTGGGATTGACCTGCGGCGCATCATCGGCCACACCCAGCTCGCGCAGCACGGCCAGGCCCTGGCTGGCAAAGGCCTCGTTCAGCTCGATGACATCGAAATCGCTCATCGCCAGGCCCAGGCGTTCGGTCAGCTTGCGCACCGCCGGCACCGGGCCGATGCCCATCACCCGCGGCGCCACGCCGCCGCTGGCCATGCCCAGTACCCGCGCACGCGCGGTCAGGCCGTGTTTCTTCACCGCCTCGGCCGAGGCCAGAATCAGCGCGGCCGCGCCATCGTTGACGCCCGAAGCGTTGCCGGCGGTGACGGTCTTGTCCGGGCCGTTGACCGGCTTGAGCCGGGCCAGGGCCTCCAACGTTGTGTCAGGGCGCAGGTGCTCGTCTTGTTCGACCAGGACTTCGCCTTTTTTGTGGACGATGCGCACCGGCACAATCTCTTCAGCGAAGAAACCAACTGCCTGAGCCCCCGCAGCCTTCTGCTGGCTGCGCAGAGCAAAGGCATCCTGGTCGGCGCGCGAGACGGCGTAGTCATCGGCCACGTTGTCGGCCGTTTCGGGCATCGCGTCGACGCCGTACCGCTGCTTCATCAGCGGGTTGACGAAGCGCCAGCCGATGGTCGTGTCTTCCAGTTTCATGGTGCGTGAATAACCGCTCTCGGCCTTGCCCATCACGAATGGCGCGCGCGACATCGACTCCACGCCCCCGGCAATCGCCAGCTCCATCTCGCCGCAGGCAATGGCGCGGAAGGCGGTGCCGATGGCGTCCATGCCCGAGGCGCACAGGCGATTGAGGGTCACGCCCGGAATGCACTCGGGCAGGCCCGCGAGCAGCAGCGCCATACGCGCCACATTGCGGTTGTCTTCACCGGCCTGGTTGGCGCAGCCGAGAAACACTTCGTCGACCTGCGCCCATTGCACGCCGGGGTTGCGCTCGATCAGCGCCTTGAGCGGCACGGCGGCCAGGTCATCGGCCCGCACACTGGCCAGGGCGCCGCCGAAACGGCCAATGGGGGTGCGGATGGCATCGCAGATAAATACATCACGCATCACGCTTCTCCTGGCGCCTGGCCGTGGGCCGCAGCAGTTCGGGCTTCGAGGTCGCGCAGTGCAGACAACTCGGTGTCGGTTGGCGCAGCGGTGGCCTGCACATCGTCGGCAAAGCGCAGGCTCCAGCCCGTGGCCGCGGTGATCTGCTCACGGGTCACGCCCGGGTGCATCGAGGTGACCACGAACTCGTGGGTGTCGGCTTCGGGCTCCATGATGCACAGGTCGGTGATGATGCCCACCGGCCCCTCGCCGGGCAGGCCCAGGCGTTGGCGTGAGTCGCCACCCTCGCCATGGCCTACCGACGTGATGAAATCGAGCTTCTCGACAAAGGCGCGGGTGGACTGCTTGAGGATGATCAGCACTTGCTTGGCGGAACCGGCGATCTCCGGCGCACCGCCGGCGCCCGGAAGGCGGGTACGCGGGGCGTGGTAGTCACCGACCACGGTGGTGTTGATGTTGCCGAAGCGATCCACCTGAGCGGCACCGAGAAAGCCCACATCGATGCGCCCCCCTTGCAGCCAGTAGCGGAAGATTTCGCCGGTCGGCACCACGGTGTCGGCGGTTTCGGCCAGCTCGCCGTCACCGATCGACAGCGGCAGCACACTGGGCTTGGCGCCAATCGGGCCGGACTCATAGATCAGCACCACCTCCGGCGAGGAGGTGAGGCGCGCCAGGTTGGCGGCCTTGGACGGCAGGCCGATGCCGACGAAGCACACCGCACCATTGCGCAGGCGACGCGCGGCGGCGACGGTCATCATTTCAGCGGTGGAGTAGTTCATTGTGCGGCCTCCGAGGTGCTGGCCAGGCGGGCCTTGAATTCAGTGAAGTCGGCAGTGCCGCGGATGTAGGTGTCGATCCAGGCAGTGAAGGTCTCGCGGTTGCGCGCGATCGGGTCCCAGGCCTGGTAGAAGCGGTTGTCACGCTCGTAGTAGCCGTGGGCATAGGACGGATGCGCCCCGCCCGGCACCAGGCACACGGCGCTCAAGGCCCAGGTCGGTAGCACGCAGGCGTTCATCGGTGCGTGCAGGTCATCGACGATTTCTTCGACGGTGACGATGCAGCGCTTGGCCGCCAGGGCCGCTTCCTTCTGCACGCCGAGAATGCCCCAGAGCAGCACGTTGCCTTTGCGGTCGGCTTTCTGCGCGTGGATCACGGTCACGTCCGGGCGCACCGAGGGCACTGCCGCCAGGACTTCCCCGGTGAACGGGCAGGTCACGCTCTTGATCAGCGGGTTGACCTTGGGCAGGTCGGAGCCGGCGTAGGCGCGCAGCACCGCAAACGGCAGGCCGGAGGCGCCGGCAACGTAGGCATTGGCAAGGTCGGCATGGCTGTGTTCTTCAAGCTCGATAGCGTGCGGCCATTGCTTCTCGACAGCATCGCGCAGGCGGTGCAACGAACCGACACCCGGGTTGCCGCCCCAGGAGAAGATCAGGCGTTTGGCACACCCGGCACCGATCAACTGGTCGTAGATCAGGTCAGGTGTCATGCGTACCAGGGTCAGGTCGCGCTTGTTCTGGCGAATGATCTCGTGACCTGCGGCGGTCGGAATCAAGTGCGTGAAGCCTTCCAGGGCGACGGTGTCGCCATCCTGGATGAACTGCTTCACAGCGTCGTGAAGCGAAACGATTGCTGCCATTGGAGACTCCTGGTCAGGACACGTCGATGCGGTGGGCGGCGCGTCGAATGCTGCGCTGCGATGCACTCAGAGTAAGGAGCCGCGCGATGGCTTTACAATCCGATAATCGTCTATTAGGGCGATTATCGAACGATATGTCATGCCGTTCGTGCGGTTGCGTACCCTTCAGGTGGCATCGGCGTGGCTGACAACCCCTTTGATCACCACCGCCACCGCCGCCACTGCCGCCGGCACCAGCAGAGCCGTCAGCACCTGGGCAAAGCTCCAGCCGAGCCCGAGCAAGGTCGCCCCGCTCCAGGCGCCAAGGATCGCGCCGAAGCGGCCGATCCCCAGCATCCAAGACACTCCGGTCGCCCGCGCCTGGGTCGGGTAGAAGCGCGCCGCCAGCGAGGGCATGGCCGACTGCGCACCGTTCACGCACATCCCGGACACCAGCACCAGGGTCGCCAGCAGCGCCATGTTGCCCAGGCTCTGCCCGACCGCATAGGCGAAGCCGCCGGCCAGCGCGTAACACACGCCGATGACCGTGTGCGGGTTGAAGCGGTCCATCGCCCACCCTACCGCCACCGCGCTGAGCACCCCGCCAAACTGGAACAGTGCGCCGATGAAAGCGGCGTGCTCCAGGCTCGCACCGCTGTCGCGCATCAGGGTCGGCAGCCAGCTGGTGAGCAGGTAGACGATCACCAACCCCATGAAATAGGTCAGCCACAGCAGCAACGTGCCTAGTCCATAGGTGCCGGAGAAGATCACCGCGAACACGTTGCGCGTGGCCACCGCCTGCTGCTCGGGCACACTGAAGCCACTGGCCTGAGCCACGACCGCCGGCGCAATCGGCGCCAGGGTCTTGCGCACGCGCTCCGTGCCGCGGTGACGTACCACCAGAAAACGCGCCGACTCCGGCAGCCAGACCGCCAGCACCACCACCAACAGCAGCGGCAAGACCCCACCCAGGACCAGCAGGCTGTGCCAACCGTAGGCCGGAATCAGCTTGGCGGAGACGAAGCCGCCCCCGGCCATGCCCAAGTTGAAGCCACAGAACATGCTGGTCACCAGCAGCGACTTGAGCCGTTCCGGGGTGTATTCGGAGAGCAGCGTGGTGGCGTTGGGCATGCCTGCACCCAGGCCCAGGCCAGTCAGAAACCGCAGGATCAGCAACTGATCGACCGAGGTGGCATACGCCGACGCCAGGCTGAAACCGCCGAACACCGCGACCGCGCCGATCAGCACGCCACGCCGGCCAAAACGGTCGGCCAAGGGGCCCGAGCCCAGCGCGCCGAAGACCATGCCGATCAGCGCCGCGCTCATCACCGGGCCAAGGCTGGCGCGGTCGATGCCCCATTCCTGGGACAGCGCCGGCGCGATGAAGCCCATGGCCGCAGTGTCCAGGCCATCGAGGAAGACGATCAGGAAACACAGGATCACCACCCGCCACTGAAAACGCGAGAGCGGTTGGTCATTGATGAAGCGTTGAACGTCGAGCACCTGGCCGGCAGGGGCTGCGGATTTATCAAGTCGTGAAGTCATGGGCGTCGTCCAGACAAGGCGCACAAGCGGACGTCTGCACAGTCGATGTGCAGCCGTAATGGGTCTCGGGCAGGGCAAGTGTGTGGCTAGACGGGGTGTGGCGGTACCGCGTGCGGGTGCGGCCGCAGCAGTGGGGATGCAGTGTTCATGGACAGTTCTCGTCTGTTGTTCTTGTGCGGTCGGTCTGAGCCGACTCGTGCGAGAAACAGTAATCAGCGCGGGCCGCGGGCGCAATTGATGCGCCCTGACTGTGTGCGCTTATCGAACGCTAAACCTGCACCGCGCGGGTTTTATCGAGTGGGCTTAACCGAACAGCTGGGTACACAGGTCCTGGCTGGTGGCCAGCAGGATGGGCAGGAAGCGCTGTTCCAGCTCGTTACGCGTCACCCGGCCCACGTGGGTGCTGACATTGAGCGCGGCCAGCACCTGCCCCGAGGCGTCATAGATGGGCACGGCGATCGAGCGCAGGCCCTGCTCCAGCTCCTGATCGACCACGCAGAAACCCTGCGCGCGTACCTGCTGGATGCAGGCGAACAGCGAGTCGGCGTCGTGCAGGGTGCGGCTGGTGCGCGCCTTGAGGTCGGCCCGCTCCAGGTACTCGCGCAGGCTGGCGTCGTCCAGCGCCGCGAGCATGATGCGGCCCATCGAGGTGCAGTAGGCCGGCAGCCGGCCACCGACCGAAAGGTCGACCGAGATCAGGCGCTCCACCGTGGCCGAGCGCGCGATGTAGAGAATGTCGTCGCCTTCAAGGGTGGCCATGTTGGCCGCTTCATGCAGCGTGTCGCTGATGCGGTCCAGGTACGGCTGGGCCGACACTGCCAGCGGCGTCGAAGACAGGTACGCATGGCCCAGGGTGAGCACCTTGGGCAACAGCGAATAGGTGCGACCGTCCGTCGTGGCGTAGCCCAGTTTGATCAGCGTGTGCAGGCAGCGCCGCACTGCCGCCCGAGGGATCTCGGTGCGGTGGCTGATCTGGGCGATGGTCAAGTGGCGCTTGCGCTCCTGAAAGGCCTGAATCACCGCAAGGCCCCGGGCCAGCGAGGTCATGAAGTCAGGATCGCCGGTGAAGGCCTGGATACGCTTGGCCGCCGACGCGACGATCGGTGGCGCCAGGGCGGCGGTGGCGGCGCGAATCGGGCCGGTCGCTGCAACGTCTGGGATTTCTTCGCTCATGGGCTAGGTCTCAATGAACCGGTGCTTTGTGCGATTATCGAACAAGCGGCCGATAATCGCAATTGACCGCCGACACGTTTGCTTATACCTTTCTACCTGCCCGATGTGGCTTCTTTGGAGAGACTGGTCAGGTACCCACCGTGGAAGCTTAAAGGCAACGGCCTCGCCCTTTCGCGAGGCCGTTTTCATTTGTGTGGCGCAATCGAACTTGCGCCGCAGTGTGACATCGAAGTTAATGTTCGCCATTGCCTTGGCCAACGCGATATAACTGCAACTTCGCGCACGCTCATGCCACTCAAGGGCCTGACTGCCAAAGCGCCGAAGGCGCGTTACACTCGCCATACGTATTCTTCACTGATCAACCCCGCGCTGTCGGCCTCACCGCCGCATCGCCAGGCACGTTGCGTGTACGTGCGCGTACGTCCAGAGGCGCGGCCCTGCAAGGCTGACGGGCGGGTGATCGAACACTGACAACAGGAACACTGGCGTTACGACAGCGCACTCTTCCCTGGCTCGTAACCGACCCACGCCTGCGTGATGGTCGCCCCGGGATACAACTTCAAACTGACAGGTATCGTTGTGACAAAAGATGAACTGCGCGCAGAACTTGAGCGCCAGGCTGAACGTTTTACCGGCGTATATGGCGGCGAAGTCACGACCTATGCGGCGCAACCTGACCCAGAACGCAAACCTTGGCGCAAACGCGCGACCATTCATGACCAGGCCTTTGCCGAAGAGCTGGACAAGATGGAAAAGGAATTGCGCACCGACAGCGGCTCGACCGGTCTGTGACCCGTTGACCCACGCCGGCGCTGGATCCATTGCGCCCACCCCGGCAACTGCCCCGAGGGCGCGGCCGCGTTCCAGGTTGAGGCTGTCTTGCCTGACGCCTGGCAAGGCCTGAGCGATGGGTGAGCAGGCCTTTACGCCTTCGGGTCAACAGGCATGCCTACGGCGCTGGTAACGGATTCACACAAATTTCATAGCGAAATCCGTGACTGCCTGGCCGGTCTGCGTACTGCGGCTTGTGGGTTTTCGTCGCCGATTTCGCAGCGCTTCGCCGAACTTGGCCCCGCCCGCTGTTCAGGGAAGCACACACCTCGCTGATCTGGCGCAAGATTTTAGAGCCTCAGCGGATGCTTCGATCAGCGCATTTTTCTGGCATAATCCGGCCCCCTTTCGACCGCCAGAAAACTTTTCATGATCGATTTATTCAGCGGACTGGACGCCTGGGTCGCCGTAAGCCTGGTGCTTGCCTTGACCTTCGTGCTCGCTTTCGAGTTCATCAATGGCTTTCATGACACCGCCAACGCGGTAGCGACAGTCATCTATACCAAAGCCATGCCGCCGCACCTGGCGGTGTTCTTCTCAGGGGTATTCAACTTCCTTGGCGTGTTGCTCGGCGGTGTCGGCGTGGCTTACGCCATCGTCCACCTGCTGCCGGTGGAACTGCTGATCAACGTGAACACCGGCCACGGCCTGGCCATGGTCTTCTCGCTGCTGGCTGCGGCCATCGCCTGGAACCTGGGCACCTGGTACTTCGGCATCCCGGCCTCCAGCTCGCACACCCTGATCGGCTCGATCCTCGGCGTCGGCCTGGCCAATGCCCTGATCAACCACATTCCACTGGGTGATGGCGTCAACTGGCAGAAAGCGATCGATATCGGCCTGTCGCTGGTGTTCTCGCCCCTGGCCGGTTTCATCGTCGCCGCCCTGGTACTGCTGCTGCTCAAGCGCTGGCGCCCGCTGTCGAAGATGCATAAAACGCCGGACCAGCGCCGCAAGCTCGACGACAAGAAGCATCCGCCGTTCTGGAATCGCCTGGTGCTGGTGATTTCCGCCATGGGCGTGAGCTTTGTGCACGGCTCCAACGATGGTCAGAAAGGCATCGGCCTGATCATGCTGGTGTTGATTGGCATCGTGCCAGCGCAGTTCGTGCTCGACCTGGGCAGCAGCACCTACCAGATCGAACGTACCCGCGACGCCACCTTGCACCTGAGCCAGTTCTACCAGCGCAACGCCGATACCCTGGGCGATTACCTGGCCCTGGGCAAGGCACAGGCTGGCGACCTGCCGGGCCAGTTCAGCTGCGACCCCAAGCAGACCGAGCCGACCATCAATGCCTTGCAGAGCTCGCTGGCTGGGGTGACCGACTACCACGACCTGAGCCCTGAAAAACGCGTTGAAGTGCGCCGCTACCTGCTGTGCCTGGACGACACCGCGAAAAAGGTCGGCAAGCTGCCAGGCCTGCAGGCGCGTGAACGTGCAGACCTCGACAAGCTGCGCAAAGACGTCACCGCCACCACCGAATATGCACCCTTCTGGGTCATCGTCGCGGTGGCCCTGGCCCTGGGCCTGGGCACCATGGTCGGCTGGAAGCGCGTGGTCCTGACCGTTGGCGAGAAGATCGGCAAGCAAGGCATGACCTACGCCCAGGGCATGTCGGCGCAGATCACCGCGGCCTGCGCCATCGGCATGGCCAACGTGTTCAGCCTGCCGGTGTCCACCACCCATGTGCTGTCCTCGGGCGTGGCCGGCACCATGGTCGCCAACAAGAGCGGCCTGCAAGGCGGCACGATCAAGACCATCCTGATGGCCTGGATCCTGACCCTGCCGGCCACGGTGGCCTTGTCTGCCGGGCTGTTCTGGCTGGCCACCCGCTTCCTCGGTTAAGGCAGTCGCAGCACAGCAAAGGCGCCCTGTGGGCGCCTTTTTCATGCCGGCGAAAAAAAACCCCTTCCCCCTGCTTTTCTCGATAAACCGCTCAAGCTTGGGGCTTGCCTGGCCGATACCTGTGTGCCCGTCACTGCACGGTGCAGACCTGGCCCTGGCCGTGGCTGTGCCCGCCGACGACCCGACTTACAGCCCCGCGGACCCGAGGACGCCATGCGCAAAAGCCTTCGTTTCAGCCACAAGATCCTGATCGCCGCGTCACTGATCGTGATCGTGGCGTTTACCCTGTTCACGCTGTTCAACGACTCCCTGCAACGCAATGCCATCCGCGACGACCTCGAAAGCTATTTGAGCGAGATGGGCCAGTCCACTGCCACCAACGTGCAGGGCCTGTTCGACGGGCGCATCCGCATGGTCGACAACCTGGCGCAGAACATCGCCCAGAGCCCTGCCGAGGCCTCCGCCCTGCTTGGCCAGCCGGCGCTGACCTCAAGTTTCCTGACAGTCTATCTGGGCCAGGTCGACGGCCGTTTCACCGTGCGCCCAGACGCCAAGATGCCCGATGGCTATGACCCGCGCATACGGCCCTGGTACAAGGACGGCATGAGCGCCAGCGGCGCCATCCTCACCGAACCCTACATCGACCTGACCACACAGAAGATGGTCATCAGCATCATCAGCAAGTCGGCGAGCGATGTCGGTGTGGTGGGCGGCGACCTGGCCCTCGACGGCCTGGCCAAGATCATCAACTCGCTGAACTTCGGCGGCATGGGCTACGCCTTCCTGGTGAACGATCAGGGCAAGATCCTGGTTCACCCCCAGCAAGATCTGGTGATGAAATCGCTGTCGGACCTGTTCCCCGGGCAGACCACCCAGCTGACCCAGGCCCTGAGCGAAGTGCAGGAGGCCGACGGCCAGACGCGCCTGCTCAGTTTCACCTCGATCAAGGGCCTGCCCAACGCCAACTGGTACGTGGGCCTGTCGATCGACAAAGACAAAGCCTTCTCGATGCTCAGCACCTTCCGCACCTCGGCGGTGATCGCCACCCTGGTGGCGGTGGTGATCATCATCGCGTTGCTCGGCTTGCTGATCCGCGTGCTGATGCAGCCGCTGCACGTGATGACCCGCGCCATGGAAAACATCGCCGAGGGTGAAGGCGACCTGACGCGCCGCCTGGATATCCAGCACCACGACGAGTTCGGTGTTCTGGGCAACGCCTTCAACCGGTTTGTCGAACGCATCCACGGCTCGATCCGTGAAGTGTCCTCGGCCACCGAGCAGGTCAACGAAGTGGCGCTGCGGGTGATCAGCGCCTCCAACTCCTCGATGAGCAACTCCGACGAGCAGAGCAACCGCACCAACAGCGTGGCGGCAGCCATCAACCAACTGGGCGCCGCCGCGCAAGAGATCGCCGGCAACGCCGCCCTGGCGTCGCAACACGCCAGTTCGGCGCGGGTGCTGGCCGAGGAAGGCCAGCAGGTGGTCGAGCGCAATATCCAGGCGATGACGCGGCTGTCTGACCTGATCGTCACTTCCAGCGCCCACATCGAGACGCTCAACGGCAAAACCGTGAACATCGGTCAGATCCTCGAAGTGATCACCAGTATCTCCCAACAGACCAACCTGCTGGCGCTCAACGCCGCCATCGAGGCCGCACGCGCCGGCGAAGCCGGCCGCGGTTTCGCCGTGGTGGCCGATGAAGTCCGCAACCTGGCACACCGCACCCAGGAGTCGGCGCAGCAGGTGCAAGGCATGATCGAGGAGCTGCAGGTCGGCGCTCGCGCCTCGGTCGAGACCATGGACCAGAGCCAGCGCCACAGCCAGGACAGCGTGGCGATCGCCAACCAGGCCGGTGAGCGCCTGGGCAGCGTGACCGGGCGCATTGGCGAGATCGACGGCATGAACCAGTCGGTGGCCACCGCCACCGAAGAGCAGACTGCGGTGGTGGAGGCGATCAACGTCGACATCAGCGAGATCAACATGCTCAACCAGGAGGGCGTGGAAAACCTGCAGGCCACGTTGCGCGCCTGTGCCGATCTGGAGCAGCAGGCCGGGCGCCTGAAGCATCTGGTCGGGACCTTCCGCATCTGACCCCGGCACCGAGGCGGGCCTGCGCGGCCCCCTCGCTGTGCCAGCCGACTCGCTGCGTTGCGCTGCGCAAGGTCACGCCAAGCCCTTGATCGGCCACGCCGATCGAACAAATCCCTTCTGCGAACGGTCAACCTTCAGGCGCGCCCTGTAACGGTCTGTTACAGCTGATCGACAGGCCGAAGATGATCCCGGAGGGATACCGACCGTGCACATTGCTGACATCACCATGTTCTACGCCCCGGCAAGTGGAGGCGTACGAACCTACCTTGATGCCAAACACCGACGCCTCGATGCCATGTCGGGCGTGCGTCACAGCTTGCTCATCCCGGGGGCCACGGCCGCCGAGGACAATGGGATCTACCACGTTCCCGCCATGCCCCTGCCGTTCGGCAAGGGCTATCGTTTTCCGGTCCGGCTGGCGCCATGGTGCAATGTGTTGCGCACGCTACAGCCTGACCTGATCGAAGTCGGCGACCCTTACCTCACCGCCTGGGCGGCGCTCGAAGCGCGGCGCCAGCTGGATGTGCCAGTGATCGGCTTCTACCACTCCGACCTGCCGCTGCTGGTCAGCAATCGCATGGGCAACTGGTTCACGCCCAATGTTGAAGCCTATGTGAGCAAGCTCTACGGCAACTTCGACCGCGTGCTGGCGCCCAGCCAGGTGATGGCTGACAAGCTCACCCGTCTGGGCGTCAAGAACGTCCATGTGCAGCGCCTGGGGGTAGACCTCCATATGTTCAACCCGACCCACCGCGACCCGCAGTTGCGAGCGCGCCTGAACATTGCCGACACCACGCGCCTGCTGATTTTCGCCGGTCGCGGTTCGCGGGAAAAGAACCTGCCGGTGCTGCTCGACTGCATGCGCCAGCTGGGCAGCCGCTACCATTTGCTGCTGGTCGGTTCGAGCATGCCGGCCAACGTGCCGGACAACGTCAGTGTGATCAACCGGTTCTGCCCACCGCAGGAAGTGGCCAGCCTGCTCGCCAGCGCCGACCTGCTGGTGCATGCCGGCGACCAGGAAACCTTCGGCCTGGTGATTCTCGAAGCCATGGCCAGCGGCACGCCGGTGGTGGCGGTCAACGCCGGTGCCTTCGGTGAGATCGTTCGCGACGATTGCGGGCGCCTGTGCACCCCCAACAATGGCAAGTCCATGGCCGGTGCTGTACAGGACATCTTCGAAGACGGCGTGCGCAAGCTCGGCGCTCAAGCACGCAGCCACGTCGAACAGCAGTATTCCTGGGACAGTGTGGTGAGCGGCCTGATCGAGCAGTACCACGCCGTGCTGGGCCATCAACCACAGGTGCGCGCCCATGGCTGAGTCGCTCCAGGCGCCCCCCAGCGTGATGCTGGTCCTGCACGATGTGGCGCCAGAAACCTGGCCCGACTACCAGCCGTTCGTCGAAGCGGTAGACGCCTTGGGCGAGGTGCCAATGACCTGGCTGGTGGTGCCGGACTTTCACCACCGCAACGCCCTGCAACATGCCCCGGCTTTTTGCCGGCTGATGCACCGGCGCCTGGCCAAGGGCGACGAGCTGGCGCTGCATGGCTTCTATCATGCCGACGACGGGCCTGCGCCACGCACCCCGCGTGAGCTGTTCATGCGCCGGGTGTACACCCATGAAGGCGAGTTCTACGGCCTGGACCAGGCGCAAGCGCTGGAGCGTTTGCGCGAAGGGTTGAAGCTGTTCGATGCCCAGGGTTGGCCGGTGGCCGGTTTCGTCGCCCCGGCCTGGCTGATGAGCGAGGGCACCCGCGAGGCGCTGCGGCAATTGCCGTTGCGCTACACGAGCACGCCGCAGCACCTGTATCGCTTGCCGGATTTTGCCGCCATCGATGCCCCGGGGCTGGTGTGGAGCGCGCGCAGCGCCTGGCGACGCGGGCTGTCGAAGGTCGTCAGTGACTGGCAGTGCCGGCGCCTGGCGTCGGCCAATACCCTGCGCTTGGGCCTGCACCCGGTCGACATGCGCCACCGCTCGTCACGCGAATACTGGATGAACACCTTGCGTGAGCTGATGGCGCAAGGGCGTCAGCCGTTGACCAAATCCGCCTGGCTCGACCGCCAGCTCAGCCGATGACCCGCTGGATCTGGCTTGGGCTGGCCGTGCTGCTGGCCCTGGCCGTGCCTGCGTTTCTCGGTGGCAGCGAGCTGCTGCCGCGCCTGCAGCGGTTCCCCCCGAGCCTGCTGGCCGGGCTGCTGGGGATGATCCTGCTGTGCTGGCTGATCAACGCGTGGCGCTTGCGCCTGCTCCTTGGCCAGCAAGGCGCGCGGCTCGGCGTGGTGCGCAGCGTCGGCGTACTGATGGCGACCGAATTTGCGATCTGCACCACCCCAGGCGGCAGCGGCGGCCCATTGACGCTGATCGCCCTGCTCAACCGCGAAGGCATCAGCGCCGCGCGCAGTGGCGCGGCCTTCGCCATGGACCAGCTCAATGACCTGCTGTTCTTCTTCTGCGCCATGCTCGCCATCGCCGGCTATGCGGTGTTCAACCGGTTGGGCAACAGCCAGCAGAGCATGCTTCTGGGCAGCGCGCTGCTGCTGTGCGCCGCCCTGGTCATGCTGCTGGCGCTCCTGCGCTGGCGCCGCCAGGTCATGCGCGGCAACGGCCGTGTGCTGAGGCGCCTGGGGATGTCGGCGCCACGCCAACGGCGCTGGGCGCGCAAGCTACTGCGGTTCATGCACGCCCTGGCCGACATGTGGCGCCTGCCCAAGCGCACCCTGGCGCTGGTATTCGCCCTCACCTGCGCGCATTGGAGCCTGCGCTACAGCGTGCTGTACTTCGTGCTGCAGGGGTTGGGTGTGGAGCTGTCGTGGATTCCCAGCTTCCTGGTGCAGATGCTGGCGCTCAGCGCGGGGCAGTTCAGCCTGTTGCCAGGTGGCGCAGGCGCTGCCGAGCTGACCTCGGCAACCCTGCTGGCACCCTTGGTGGGTGCCTCGACGGCCGCAGCGGCCATCGTCATCTGGCGGGCCATTACCTACTACTTCTACTTGCTGGCCGGCGGGCCGGTGTTCGTCTGCCTGCTGGCCAAGCCGCTGCTGGCGCGCTGGCGGCGCCAAGCGGGCTAGCGGTCAGTCGAACACCACGGTCTTGTTGCCGTGCACCAGCACGCGGTCTTCGAGGTGGTAGCGCAGGCCGCGGGCCAGCACCATCTTCTCCACATCGCGACCGAAGCGAACCATGTCTTCGATGCTGTCAGCGTGGTTCACGCGCACAACGTCCTGCTCGATGATCGGGCCGGCATCCAGTTCCTCGGTAACGTAGTGGCACGTCGCGCCGATCAGTTTCACACCGCGCAGGGATGCCTGGTGGTACGGCTTGGCACCGACGAACGAAGGCAGGAAGCTGTGGTGGATGTTGATCACCCGCTCGGCGTAGTCCTGGCACAACTGTGGCGGCAGGATCTGCATGTAGCGCGCCAGCACCACGACATCGGCACCGTGTTCGGCCACCAGGCGCGACACTTCGGCAAAAGCCGGTTGCTTGTTCTGCGGGTCGACCGGCACATGGAAGAACGGAATGCCGTGCCACTCGACCATGCTACGCAGGTCGTTGTGGTTGGAGATGACGCACGGAATGTCGCAATCGAGCTCATCGGTATGGAAGCGGTGCAGCAGGTCGGCCAGGCAGTGCGACTCGCGGCTGGCCATCAGCACCACGCGCTTCTTGTGCGCCGAATCGGTGATCCGCCAGGTCATGGAGAACTCTTCGGCGATCGGTGCAAAGGCTTCACGCAGGGCTTCGATACCGAACGGCAGCGTCTCGGCACGAATCTCGTGACGCATGAAGAACCAGCCGCTCTGTTCATCGGAGTGATGACTGGCTTCATTGATCCAGCCGTTGTAGAGCGCCAGGAAATTACTGACTTTGGCCACGATGCCGACACGGTCGGGGCACGCGATCACCAGACGATAGGTGCGCATCAAACAGACTCCAGAACTTCGCAAAGGCGGCGATTGTAGCGGCACGCCGGGAAAAACGCAGTAGCCATCTCTTCGATGGGGCCGCTTGCGCGCGCCGCGTTGGCAGATACCGGTATAGATGGACAATGCGAAACGTCTGACACATAAGTAAAAAAAATTTTACCAAATACATCATCAACCGTTCGCCATTAAACATGCGAGCATCCGAGTTAGTTGTTTACTTGGCTGTGGCGTCTGATTACTATTGCGTCACTGTATCCCCGAAACTATTTTCCAAGGAACGTCCTATGTCCCTGATCAACGAATACCGCGGCATCGAAGAATCCATCAAGGAACTTCAGGCGCGCCTGGCCAACCTGTCGCAAGATGACAAGCTGAAAAAAGAGCTGGAGTTTGAAGGCAAACTGCGCGCACTGATGGGTGAATACTCCAAGTCGCTGCGCGATGTCATCGCCCTGCTCGACCCAGAATCCAAAACCAGCAAAGCCCCACGTGGCGCTGCCAAACCTGCAATCACCAAACGTGCACGCAAGGTCAAGCAATACAAAAACCCACACAATGGTGAAGTGATTGAAACCAAAGGTGGCAATCACAAAACCCTGAAAGAGTGGAAAGCCAAATGGGGTGGTGATGAGGTGGAAGGCTGGGCAACCCTGCTGGGTTGATTGCCCGGGCTTTCCCCGCACACACTTGCCACATAAAAAGCGCCAGCACTTGCTGGCGTTTTTTTATGCGCGTCGAATACCCATCAGATCAGATGCCGTACTGCTGATGAAGGCGTTCGGCGTGCTGCTGCCAGGCTTGCAACACCCGCCGCCCAGCCTCGTCGGCGCTCGCCAGGCTGGTCGATAGCGCCTGCTGGAAATCGCCCAAGGTATTGGGCGCACCGGCCTGGGGCAGGCTCAGTCGCTGCTGGCAGAACGCAACCCAACGCTGGCGCTCGTGCTCATCGAGGGTGTCAGGAAAGTTGCGGGCGCGGTAGCGGAACAACAGTTCCGGCAAGCGCGCATCATCGAACATCCACTGCCCGCTGGCCAATTGCTGCGGGTCCAGTAGTCGTACCTGCTCGCACAATCTTCTATCGCGCTCACCCATGAAGCCGTCATACAACTGTTGCTCCGGATCTTCGCTGAGGGCGAAATCTTGCGCGCTATAAAGGGGCGCGAGTTTGTCGTGCCATACCGCCTGTTGGCTTATCAACGCTTCGGCCCGCGCCAGATAAACCGCCCTATCAAGTCCCAGGCGCTGCTCGTCACTTGTTCTGAGCACAGACAGCGGTGCCAGCACCGGACAGCGATTGATCTGAACCAATTTAAGCGGCACGGGTAGAACATCGGCACCCAGTTCTTCACGCCGCGTGTATAAACGCCGGCGCAGCTCGTCAGGGCTTTCCTGCAACAAGGGCAGAATATCCTGATGTAAATCGCAGACTATCAGTGCATTGCGGTTGCTCGGATGCCAGGCTAATGGCAATACCACACCCAGGTAATTGCGCTGCGCGGAAAAGCGCCCGGATATATGTACCAGCGGTTGCAATAGCTGAATCTGCTCAAGCACCTTGTGCTTGCTGCGCAGCTGGAACAGCCAGTGGTACAGCTTGGGTTGACGTTCACGGATCAGTCGGGCCAGGCCCAGGGTAGCGCGTACATCCGACAGCGCCTCGTGCGCGTCGCCATGCTCGATGCCATTGGCGCGGCTGAGCAGTTCCAGGCGCAGGCTGATGCGACCGTCCTGCTGCGGCCAGTTCAGCCCTTCAGGACGCAAGGCGCAGGCGGTGCGCACCAGGTCGATGAGGTCCCAGCGGCTGTTGCCGCCCTGCCACTCGCGGGCATACGGGTCGAAGAAGTTGCGGTACAGGCTGTAGCGGGTCACTTCGTCGTCGAAACGCAAGCTGTTGTAACCCGCGCCACAGGTGCCGGGGCGCGACAGTTGCGCGTGCACGCGGGTCATGAACTCGGCCTCGCCCAGGCCGTGTTCGGCCAGGCGCTGCGGGGTGATACCGGTCACCAGGCACGCCATGGGGTGCGGCAGGATATCGTCGCTGGGCCGGCAATACAGGCTCACGGGCGCTTCGACCTCATTGAGGTCGAGGTCGGTGCGCACGCCGGCCATCTGCAAAGGGCGGTCGCAGCGCGGATTGATGCCGGTGGTTTCGTAGTCGTGCCAGAAAATGCTGGAGCTCACGGGGTCGTCCTGTCTGTAGGTCGACCCGAGTCTAGCGGGGCGCAGGTGCCTGGGGCCAGGACGGCGTCAGGCCGACGCGCTGACTTGCCTGAACGTGAAGAACTCCTGCAGCGCGTGGACGAAGGCGTCGTAGTCGCGCGGCGCCTGCAACAGCATGAAGCCGGAATTGTAGTGGCCAGGGGTTTCGTCTTCCTGGCACCACACACAGCTGGCCGTCAGGTTGATGAACTGATGGCCACCGCCCTTGAGCGGGACGCGAATCTGCAGCTCGAAATCCGGCCCGACCATCACGGGCAACTCGCTGAGCAGCATCAGGCCGCTTTCCGAGACATTGCCCAGGTAGCCGAGCGAATGGCCGGTGATGCGGTTGAACACTTGCAACACGCAGCGCAATTGATGGCGTTCTATTTGACGGGCAGTAAACATGATGCTTTTGGCTTTCCTATGTGAGGCCAGGAAAACGTGCTGCTGGCAGTGGGTGGTACGTCTTGATCGGTGGCCCTGGTGGAGTCGAACCGATCAGAGCGGTATAGCAGATATCACCCGTTGTCGCCCGTGATGCCTCAACGCCAGGGCGTTGACTGCACGGGCGTGGTCACCGCTGCCTCGGTTGCGCGGTAATGGCCCAGACGCTCCAGGGTCTGCAACCGCGCAGCTGCCCGGTAGGCGTATTCATTGCCTGGGAAACGCTGGATCAGGTACTGATAGGTCTGCGCTGCATCGACGTACAGCTTCTGCCTTTCCAGGCACTGACCGCGCAACAGCGACACCTCCGGGTGGATGAACGGCCGCGCACGGCTGGTGCGATCGACTTGCGACAGCTCCAGCATCACGCGCGCGCAGTCACCGCGGTCATAGGCGCGGTAGGCATTGTCCAGGTGATGGTCCATCGACCAGCGCGTACAGCCGCCAAGGCTGGCCACCAGCGCCAGGAAGATCAGGGTTCGCATGGGGATTCTCCTTTGATAGGCAGTGTATCGGCGGCCACCGGCAAATCTTCACAGGGGCTTGCGAGCATGGACGCAGGTACCACCCCACCGGGGCAGGTAGTGCAACCGAACAATGACTACAGCCAGATTGAGGAGTAGCCTCTCGCTGCGCTTCACTATAGGAGTCTATGCATGACCATCCGCCGTACCAAAATCGTCGCCACCCTGGGCCCTGCCAGCAACTCGCCGGAAGTGATCGAAAGCCTGATCCTGGCCGGCCTTGATGTGGCACGCCTGAACTTCTCCCACGGCACGCCCGACGAGCACAAGGCTCGTGCACGGCTGATCCGCGAAATCGCCGCCCGCAACGGCCGCCACGTCGCTTTGCTGGGCGACCTGCAGGGTCCCAAGATCCGCATCGCCAAGTTCAGCAACAAGCGCATCGAGCTCAAGCTGGGTGATCGCTTCACCTTCTCCACCGCGCACCCGCTGACAGACGGCAACCAGGAAATCGTCGGCATCGACTACCCGGACCTGGTCAAGGACTGCGGCGTTGGCGACGAACTGCTGCTCGACGATGGCCGCGTGGTCATGCGCGTCGAAACCGCCACGGCTGATGCCCTGCACTGCGTGGTGCTGATCGGCGGCCCGTTGTCCGACCACAAAGGCATCAACCGCCGTGGCGGTGGCCTGACTGCGCCAGCCTTGACCGAGAAAGACAAAGCCGACATCAAGCTGGCGGCGGAAATGGACCTCGACTACCTGGCCGTGTCCTTCCCGCGCGATGCCAAGGACATGGAATACGCCCGCAAGCTGCGTGACGAGTCCGGCGGCAGCGCCTGGCTGGTGGCCAAGATCGAGCGTGCCGAAGCCGTCGCCGACGACGAGACCCTCGACGGCCTGATCGCAGCATCCGACGCCGTGATGGTCGCCCGTGGCGACCTGGGTGTGGAAATCGGTGATGCCGAGCTGATCGCGATCCAGAAGAAGATCATCCAGCACGCCCGCCGCAACAACAAAGCGGTGATCGTCGCCACGCAGATGATGGAGTCGATGATCCAGAACCCGATGCCGACCCGTGCGGAAGTGTCGGACGTGGCCAACGCCGTACTGGACAACACCGATGCGGTGATGCTGTCGGCCGAAAGCGCCGCGGGTGCCTACCCGATCGAAGCCGTTCAGGCCATGGCGCGCATCTGCCTGGGCGCGGAGAAACACCCGACCAGCCAGAAGTCCAGCCACCGCCTGCACACCACCTTCGAGCGCTGCGACGAAAGCATCGCCCTGGCGGCGATGTACACGGCCAACCACTTCCCCGGTGTGAAGGCGATCATCGCACTGACCGAAAGCGGCTATACCCCGCTGATCATGTCGCGCCTGCGCTCCAATGTGCCGATCTACGCACTTTCCCCGCACCGCGCCACCCAGGCGCGCGCCTCGATGTTCCGTGGCGTGTACCCGATCGCCTTCGACCCGGCGGCGCTGCCGGCCGAACAGGTCAGCCAAGCGGCGGTGGACGAGCTGCTGCAACGTGGCCTGGTCCAGCAAGGTGACTGGGTCATCCTGACCAAAGGTGACAGCTACCACACCATTGGCGGCACCAACGGCATGAAGATCCTGCACGTCGGCGATCCGTTGATCTGATCTGTGATGATTCACCGTTGACCGAAAGGGCCGCATTGCGGCCCTTTTCTATTGAGCTCGAGCACGCTCGCGCTTGGCGGCAAGCCGTGCCAGCTCACGGGCCCCTCTTCACCTATCGCGCCACCCCCCTTCGCGGGCACATCGCGGTGGCGGACCCGTGTCCTACCCTGAAGGGGTAAACATGTCGGCGAACAACTGGCTCCTGGGCAGGCCGGCCATGAACAACGCGCGGGCGAACTGTTCGACCGTGTCGGGGGCGCCACAAGCCAGGACCAGTGCCTGCCGCGGCAGGCCACGCAGCCCCGCCAACGCCTCTGGCAACTGCTCAGGCAGCCCGTACTGCACACTGATTCCACCCACTTCAGCGGCCAGCGCGTCGAGCGCTTGGGCCAGGTAATGCCCCTGCGTGGAGTGCGCCAGGTGCAGCACCCGGATTGGTCCTGCATGCTCCTGGCGCACGGCCTCACGCAGAATGCCCCACAGCGGCGCCAGGCCGGTGCCCGCCGCCAGCAGCCATAGCGGGCGATCCTGCCAGTCGCGATCATAGTGCAGCGCGCCACTGCGCAGCTCGCCAAGGCCCAGCTCATCGCCGACCCGCAACTGCCGAGCCAGGTCACAGAAGGCGCCGGGGCGACGGCAATCGATGTGAAACGCCAGGCCGCGATCTTCACCCGGCACACTCGCCAGGGAGTAAGGTCGTGCAATCCCATGGCGCCACAGCACCACATGCTGCCCGGCCTGATAACGCAACGCCCGGTCCGGAAGCAGTTGCAGGCGCAGCACATCGCCGAGCCAGTCGATCTGCTCCACCCGCGCGGGCACTGCGTCGCTATGCGGGTCGAAGGGCGCCACCTGCAGATCACCCACTACCCGGCACTGGCACGCCAGGCGCCAGCCCTCGGCGCGCTGCTGGGCAGACAGCGCCTCAGGCCGGGCATCCTGCGGCTCGCCGTTGAGGCAACGCACCAGGCAGGCATGGCAGCGCCCGGCGCGGCAGCTGTAGGGCACGTTCAGGCCGGCCTGATTGAGCGCGTCGAGCAGGTTGCTGGCGTCGGGCACCGACCAGCGCCGCAGGCCCACGCAGAGTTCGGGCATGGT
The DNA here is from genome assembly GCF_034427815.1 of Pseudomonas gebzensis. Taxonomy (NCBI): domain Bacteria; kingdom Pseudomonadati; phylum Pseudomonadota; class Gammaproteobacteria; order Pseudomonadales; family Pseudomonadaceae; genus Pseudomonas; species Pseudomonas gebzensis. The sequence continues at coordinate 193,353 of NZ_JAXQNS010000005.1, read as the reverse complement.
GAACACTCTCCAGGGGTATGGCGTACAGCATGGCATGGACAGGCGCAAAAGACTGCTGCCCGCGCGCGCCAGCGCAGGTGTTACAAAGGGTAAGGCGCGGTATAATGCCGCGCCTTTTTTCCGTGGCGGCCTGACCCGCCGACACCTCTTGCAAGGCACTTCGGCCCGCAGCGTGCGAGCGTCGAAGGCCTTTATGAATGTTCCCGTCTTTACAGAGGAGCGCGCTGCATGACCGTGATCAAGCAAGACGACCTGATTCAGAGCGTCGCCGATGCCCTGCAATTCATCTCGTACTACCACCCCGTCGACTTCATCCAGGCGATGCACGAAGCGTACCTGCGTGAAGAGTCGCCCGCCGCGCGCGACTCCATCGCCCAGATCCTGATCAACTCGCGCATGTGCGCCACCGGCCACCGTCCGATCTGCCAGGACACCGGCATCGTCACCGTGTTCGTGCGCGTGGGCATGGACGTGCGCTGGGACGGCGCCACCCTGAGCGTCGACGACATGATCAACGAGGGCGTGCGCCGCGCCTACAACCTGCCCGAGAACGTCCTGCGCGCCTCGATCCTGGCCGACCCGGCCGGTGCGCGCAAGAACACCAAGGACAACACCCCGGCCGTCATCCACTACTCCATCGTCCCTGGCAACACCGTGGAAGTGGACGTCGCCGCCAAGGGCGGCGGCTCGGAAAACAAGTCGAAGATGGCCATGCTCAACCCCTCCGACTCGATCGTCGACTGGGTCCTGAAAACCGTCCCGACCATGGGCGCCGGCTGGTGCCCGCCGGGGATGCTCGGCATCGGCATTGGCGGCACCGCCGAGAAAGCCGCGGTGATGGCCAAGGAAGTGTTGATGGAATCCATCGACATCCATGAGCTCAAGGCCCGCGGCCCACAGAACCGCATCGAAGAGATCCGCCTGGAACTGTTCGACAAGGTCAACCAGCTGGGCATCGGCGCCCAGGGCCTGGGCGGCCTGACCACGGTGCTCGACGTCAAGATCATGGACTACCCGACCCACGCCGCGTCCCTGCCGGTGTGCATGATCCCCAACTGCGCCGCCACGCGTCACGCCCACTTCGTGCTCGACGGCACAGGCCCTGCCGAGCTGCAAGCGCCGTCGCTGGACGCCTACCCGGAAATCGTCTGGGAAGCCGGCCCGAGCGCGCGTCGCGTCAACCTCGATGCCATCACCCCGGAAGAAGTGGCGAGCTGGAAGCCGGGCGAGACCATCCTGCTCAACGGCAAGATGCTCACCGGCCGCGATGCCGCGCACAAGCGCATGGTCGAGATGCTCAACCGTGGCGAGCAACTGCCGGTCGACCTCAAGGGCCGCTTCATCTACTACGTCGGCCCGGTGGACCCGGTCGGTGACGAAGTGGTCGGCCCCGCCGGCCCCACCACCGCCACGCGGATGGACAAGTTCACCCGCCAGATCCTCGAACAGACCGGCCTGCTGGGCATGATCGGCAAGTCCGAGCGCGGCCCGACCGCCATCGAAGCGATCAAGGACAACAAGGCCGTGTACCTGATGGCCGTTGGCGGCGCTGCGTACCTGGTGGCCCAGGCGATTCGCAAGTCCCAGGTGCTGGCCTTCGCCGAGCTGGGCATGGAAGCGATCTACGAGTTCGAGGTCAAGGACATGCCGGTCACGGTGGCGGTCGACAGCAACGGTGAATCGGTGCACATCACCGGCCCGGCACTGTGGCAGAACAAGATCGCTCAGAGCCTGGCGGTGGAAGTGAAGTAAGCGCTCCATGTGAAGCTGAAAACGCCCGACATTGGCGTGACGCTGTTCACTGAAGATCAAACGCCGCGCCTCCTGAAAGGGAGCGCGGCGTTTTGGCGTATGCCCGGAAGAATGACCCTGCGTGCGTCTATTGAAGCCATTGGACACTGCACGCGCCGAACTCGGGAGGCTTTGTACGAAAAGTCTTGAGACGAAGGTCAGGCGAGGCCGATGGCGACCCCGCAAAAACCGGCGAGCAAGTGCAGTGTAGTGGAGTACATGAGCATTACGTCGGGGACGCCTAGTCGGGGGCGCCTAGCCGGGGACGCCCAGTCGGGAACGCCCAGGCGGGACCAGCCCTCCGGCCGCTTTCCAACGCAGCATGAACGAGTATCAAAGTTTTTCGTACAGAGCCTAAACGGTGCCTGGGCCAAGCGTCGTTTATGCACATGCTGAGCTTCCCCATATTATCCGCCCTCCTCACAGACTCCCCGCAAGCCTTGGCACCTGCGCCCAGCGCCTAGGTTCTGTACGAAAAGCCTTGAGACGAAGGCCAGGCAAGGCGAAAACGGCCGAGGACGCGGAGTGTACTGGAGTACATGAGCATTCCGAGGGCGTTTTCAACGCAGCATGGGCGAGTATCGAGGTTTTTCGTACAGAACCTAGGTCCAGTACCTCGATACAGCATCTTACTACCGGCATGTTCTGCGGCACTTAGCCACCTGGCATCAATGCCAGTTTCGCCGGTCAAACGTTGCCCATTACGCTCTTCTCCACTATTCACATGGAGTACAAGAGCATGACTTCCACACCGCCTCTAGAGAACGGGCCTCTGCCTGTTCTTGAACAACTCACAATGTGTCTGAGCTCTCGCAGCGATCGCGTCTACAACAATGGCCGTCAGCAAATCGAGCTGAGCGTTCTACTCGCTCCGGGTGACGATTCGACAGTCACTACCCTGCAATGCGACTCGATCGGATTGGCCTATCAAACTGCGCAGGGCGATTGGGTACCACTGAGCACTCAGTCCGAACAGCATGGGTGGTTCTATACCGCAGAGCACGATGATCGTTATGATTATTACCCTGCGATCGCCAACTTGGCAGTTCCCATCGAAGTGCCGAGCAAGGCCCATCTAAAACGCCTTTATGTACACAGCCTGGCCGCACCTGGCCAATCCCTTACACTGCGTGCGTACCTTTCTCTGGCGTCTGGCGAGTGTATTTATTCCAACAGCGAGTTCGCTGTCACGCTTTATACTGAAGCCTCGCCCACTTATGTATTCCCGCAAGATTATCGGTGGCAACCCCACAACCGCGTCCACGATCGACTGTTCGAACAGGATATCGAACGAAGTGACAGGTTCGTCTGCGAATATTCGCTGCGCCCACTGCATGTCGAGTTTTCCTCCGCTCGACTTTCATCAGCCCCGCCAGCGTTCGAGCATTTGCTTCGCTGGGATACCGCGCCGGAAAACAACGGTGCGACCCTTGTCAGTGTCGTGCCGCCGAATTCGACGACCGTTGCCTACGCGCCTGAACTGAACGCGCTTACTGAGCTGAATTCGCGCCTGGTGGAAGAGGTGCTGTCGTCTACCGAAGGCCAGCTCATCGTATTGATGCAAGGCGCCCCCCAGGTACCGCGCGCGGTGATCGAATCGGTAGCGCAGCCACCGTTGGAACTCGAAGCCATTGATCGCTACGGCGCGCTGCATCGTTTGGCGGTGGACTTTGCGACCGCCGAAGATCGCTTTGCGATGACCGCCTTCACCCGCCCAGCGCCTGTCCAGCACGATATCGCCAACATCACGTATTTCAGAGTCGCCGGCCGCGGCATGAGCCATGATGCGGCAAGCTGCAAGCTCTACAACAACGGTTACCAGCAGACCTACGTCACCGTCACGCTCGAGGCCGAGGACAGCGTAGGGCAAATTGTCGACGTTCCGGAAAGTGTGCTCGACAGCATTACGCTGGTGAATTACGAAGATGGTCGACCACTGCCAGGCTCGTACACGTTCAGTCGCGTACAAAGTGAGACCGACAGACGTTTTGATTATTACCCGAATCAATTCAAAGACGCTCAGCCTTCTGCTGATTTGCCGCGCAGCCAGTCCTTCCGTTTATTCATCAAGACGTCGAACCCTCTGAATATCCGCGTGGCCGCTCGACTGGCAATAGGCATGAAGACCTACCATACCCACGACAAAACATTACCTGCAGGTGAGGGCAAGACCTCGTCTGGACGTTCGAATACGTCGGCAATTATCGAACCCAAGGCTCAGGACTATCATTTCGATAGACAGGAAGACTATGAGCTTAAAAGATTCGACAGCTCAGACCCGCTGGATTTTTTCGTCAGAGACCTGGACCGATGGGAACTTAAGTTTGGGCCTAATACCAATCATCGCATTGCCTATTTTGCAACCAACGGCCTCGCGCTCTGGGATTATATAGGCGAGGGCACGACCAACTGGATACAGCTATTCCCTATCACCCGTTCACGCAACGTGACTGCAAACAGGCTTCATGTCTCACAGACCATGAGCAAAAATCCTGACAGCTACTGCTTAGCCAGAATCAAAGCCAGGGCCTACTGGAGAGAGGGTGAATATAACGGAAACATGAAGTACTGGGCGACCGTTTACGATGAAATGGGCAACTCACACAAGGTCACCGTCCGCACGATGGACAACATGAATCTGCTGAGATTGTAAAAATCCCATCCATCATTTTCTCTTTTCAGGACTCGGATATGCAAACTCACGATATACCCCAATTCTGGCTAAACACGTTCACCGTTGAACTGTCATCTGCAAGCCCGCATTTGTACGGCAACAGCCGCCAGCAGGCGGAACTTAGGTTGACGGTTGAGGTAAATGCCGGTCAGCTCCCACTCACGCCAGCGCAGCTCGCCAGCTTGACCCTGGTACTCGAGCGCCCCGACGGCACTTACGATCAATTGCCGCACAGCGGGGGTAGTGGGCTGGCCTGGTGGCAAACAACCGAACGAGACCCGGATTTCGACCTGATGCCTGGCGCAAATCGGACCGGGGCATTATCACCACCGCCGGCAACCGCCGTGAGCAAGATGATGTATGTCTCCACATCTCAACCTGGAGGCAGCAACGTCAAACTCCGGGCACGTATTCAGAAAGACGAAAACACCGTTTATTACACCGACGACGCCAATGGCTTCGACAGCTACGTCACGATTACCACGGTACGTCCGCCTTATTTTGGTGAAAGCGACTACGAATGGCAGAAGACCTATGACAGGGGCAGTGTCAATAACGTGTTCCTGCATGAGTATTCGTTACGCCTGAAACATGTCGGCCTTTCTCCCCGATCCACGTTAGTCACCCCAGGCATGATTCGCTGGCACATCAATCACAGCACAGAAACCTACGCCACGTTCGTCGGCATGGCACGCCCCGGCGACAGCACCATTATTTACGACACCCTCATCGACACCGGTCCAGTGTTCGAACCCGCCACACGCGCCCAGACGCAAGGCAGGGACTCACTGATTCTGGTCCTCAACGGCGCCGACAACATTCCGTTCAATCGAGAGGGCTTGGCTCAAGGCGGGCCTTGCGAAGTCGTTCTGGTCGATCGACACGGCAATGACCATACGGTGCGGCTCAGCTTTGCTGAATCCGAGTCGGCGCTGGAGCGACGTACCAAGGTGCAGGTGAGCTACCCCTCGCACCGTTCGCTCGATGCGCTCAACCCTTAGCTAATGTGGACCTCTGCCTGGCGTATGCACCTGCGCCAGGCAGCCCCGCGGACCCGGAAGAACCCCGCATGCCCCACTCGATCAACACTGCATCCCCCCACAGCGCATCGACGCTCAACGCCAACAGCATCCACACTCAGGCCCATAATTTCCTGCACAGCGTGCAGACCAGTGCAGACCCGCGCACAGGCCAGTTCAACCTGGCCATCAGTGTGCCGCTGGGCCACGCCAATGACATGGCAGGGCCATCGTGGGCATTCACCCTCGCCTATAGCGCCCTTGCCTCTGAACAAGACAACGGCTTCGGGCTGGGCTGGGCACTGCAATACAGCCAGCTGACCCTGCGGCAGAACATTTGGAACCTGCAATTGTCTTCCGGCGAGACATTCGCCGTGGACCTGGACAAATCCGATCTGCAACCAGGCGGTCAGTTGGCCTTCCACGACTACAAGCTGCGTGCCATGCAGGTAGGCATCGATGCCGTGCAACCGCCTGGCGCAGACCCGACGTTCCGTATCGTGCACAAGTCAGGCGTGCAGGAACTGCTGCGCCGCCCCGACGGACGCGGTGACGCTTACGTGCTGCACGAACTGCGCAGCCCGGAGGGTCGCCGTTTGCAGTTCGACTGGTTGCCCGCCAATAACGTGATGCACCTGTACCAGGTTCGCGATGAACAGCGCGTGCTGGCTCGTTACGACCGCGTGCAACGCCGCCTGATTCTGGAACCGGACTCTGCCGACGAAGCCGCCGTCCAGTTCCTGCTCGCAAACAGCCAGTTGTCGCGGCTGCTTCTGCCTGAGATCGAAGCACCGTTTACCTTCACCTACCGCAACCAGACCGTGGGCAACCAGCGGCTGTGCCTGCCGACCCATCTGAGCGGCCCACTGGGGGCCACCGATGTCATCAACTGGAGCCAGACGCTCGAAGCTTCTCATCGTCTGCCGGCCAAGGCACCCATCGATTTCATGCCACGCGTGGTCAGTTGGCTGCACAGCGATGGTCTGATGGCCCCGGCCCTGCTACGCCGCTACAGCTGGGTGGGCTCGCGCAACTACCTGGGGGGTGGCAGCGCTCAGGATTTCGATTGGCAGACGGGTCGCGATTCGTTGTATCGGCTAACGATCCCCTACGAGTACAACAACGTCGAAACCCAGTTCAGCGGCGATACCCAGGTGCTTCGAAGCTTCTTGGCGCTTGAAGCGCAAGCGAGCAGCGATCCTCGGATCGATAGCCAGGCAAGCCTGGACAGCCTGATCGAAACAGGCGCAGTCACGCCGCTGACCACCATCACTCGTACCTGGGATCGACACCACCTGCAGCTCAAAGAAATGACGCTGACAGGCGACTGCCAAACCCTGCAAGAAACGGTCTACGGCATCGACTATGACAAGCACTGGCTGGACCAATCGCCGCAATGCCAATTGCCGCACCTGACGCGCACGACCTACACGGACCTGCGTACCCAGGCCTCTTACACCGAAGAAACGACCCACGAGTACGACGTTTTCGGCAACACCTTGACCACCCGCCTGCCAACCGGCGTGGTCGAAGTGAGCGAATACTACCCGGCCTGCGGCGCAGTGCCCGGCTGCCCGTACGACGCCTCGGGCATGGTTCGCTATCTGCGGCAAAAGACTGTCTATCCGCCGCTCGACAGCCCAGGGCAGGCGCCGGTGCTGTGCAGTCGCTATCAGTACCAAGCCCTGCCTTCACTGATCGCGACTGACCCCGATCATGCCGTGGTCTGTCTGGAGGAGCTGGTAGACGCCACCACAGGTGAAGTACTGGAAAGCACGCGCCAGACCTACGAGCGCGATGACCTCGCCCACTATGGCCGAGAGACGTCGGCAGTGACCACGCTCAATGGCAAAGCGACGACAACGCGGTTTGACTACGCCGTCATCGAGTACCCCGACACGGCGCGGGTGCTGCGCACAGAGACCTGCATCCAAGGCTTCGAGGGCTCGGAGGTGGCCGAATCCGTCACTTGTTCCGAACGCGCCCTGAAGACCGGGCTCACCCGTTGCGACACCAGTGCGGCCGGCGCCCGAACCGACTATTACTACGACACGCTGGGCCGCATCGTGCGTACGGTCGTCGCTGCGGGCAGCCCTTACGAGGCTGAACGTCGCTGTCGCTATCACTTTGCTGATGATTTTGTGACGCAATACGCGCCGCGTCTGAATGACGGCTCCTTGGCGGTGCACATGGCCATCGAGGAAGCGGATGCCACAGGCCAGCGCACACGGACCTGGATGGATGGCAGCGGTCGAGCGATCCTGGTGCAGCTGGAACACCTCGACCACAGCCCTGGACTGTTCGCCGACACGCTGCAGCTGCGCTACGACGCCTGGGGCCGCGAAGTAGAGCGTATCACTCAGGACTGGGACGACAACGGCAAACCCTTGTTCACCCTGACCTCCAGCACTGCCTATGACGATTGGGGAAACCCGCGGGAGCAGACCAGCCCTACCGGCATCGTCTTGCACACTGTCAGCGACCCGATCCAGCGCACACTCGAGCGCTGGCTGCAAAGCCCATCGGGCGCCGTCACCGGCCGCCAGGTAACCACTCTGAATGGTGCGGGTAGCCCGCTGCTGACCCAGGTGTTCGACGACCAGGGTCAGGTGGTGCGCACTGTCGATTACCTGCGCGACGGTCTGGACCGCGTGATCCAGGAACGCACCACACCCTGTGATGGGCCGCCTCGGTTGACCCAGTTCGAATACGACCACTACGGGCGAGTCACAGCCCATTCGCAGCATTTCAAACACGTGGAACAACCCCAGGTACGCACCGTCCGCCGGCAATACGCCAGCCACAGTGACGGCGACCACCCTGAGTCGATTTCCGTCGACCTGCGCCATGGAGGTGAACGATGAAGCCTGTAACCCCCCCACGCTTTGCCGACATCGGTCTGCAGCGTTTCGACGGCCTGGGCCGCCAATCGAGCGTGACGGTCGGCGGTCGCACCACCGGCTATCACTACGTGGCAGGACAGCTACCGCCCAGCGCCAATACCTTGGCCAATGGCCAGCGCGTCGAATTTTCTTATATTGCGGCGCTAGACAACCCCGTAGAGCACATCCAGCCCAGCGGTGAACAGGACAATCGGTTCACCTACGAGCGCTCACTGGCGATGATCCGCACCTGCGAAGGTCCGTTGGGCCTGCAGACCATGACCTACAGCGCTGCGGGCAGACCCAAGACCGACACGTGGCGGGTGGACGGCACCGAGTACATGACCACCTGGCAACACAGCCTGGGAGGCCAACTGCTGGGCTACGAGGACGCCGACAAGGTGCTCCATCAGCGCACCTTCGACCCGTTCGGGCGTCTGTGCAAAATCGAAGTCGGCGATATCCGCTGCACCCTCACCTACGACGAGTTCTCGCGACCCAGCACCTACACCACGCTGGACACCGCCAGCGGCCGCCAGCTGGTGCAAACCCTCAGCTACGACGCGATGGGCCGTGAACGCACGCGCGATTTCGTCGCCATCGTCAATGGCCAGACCCGGACCCACGTTCAGACCCTGACCTACACGGCACTGGATCAGGTGCACACCCGCCACTGGCAAGACGACACCCGCCAAGGCCAGGAATGCTTCACCTACGACCTGTTAGGGCGGCTGCTGACCTGCACTGCCGATCCGGCCATTGCACCGCTCGACCCGTTTGGCAACGCCGTCATCGCGCAGCACTTCAGCTTCAATGCCCTCGACGGCCAAGAAACAGTGCTGAGCACCTATGCCGATGGCAGCCAGGATCTGGCGACCTACCGCTACGACAACCCCGACGATCCTTGTCAGGTGAGCCGTATCGAGCACACGCATGCGAGCTGGCCTGCGCTGATCAGCCTGGAATACGACGACTGCGGGCGCCTGGTGCGCGACAGCCTGGGCCGTCAGCTGAGTTGGGACGGCCAGGACCGGGTGACCCGCGTCGAGTACCGCGGACAGGTCTGCGACTATGGTTACGACCCCAGCGGCAACTTGTGCGACAGAACGGTCGACAACCAACGTACGCGCAGCTTTTTCAGCGCCGGACAACTGACCCATGAACAGTGTGGGGTGGCGACTCTGCGCCCGATCGGCGCTGGCGGACAGTTACTGGCCCTCGAGCGATTGACCGCAGGTGTGCGCCAGGGCAATGCGACCTTGCTCGGCTGTGACGCTCAAGGCAGCGTGCGCCTTGAGGTCGAACAGGCGGCCAGGACCCGCCGCTACACTGCCCATGGTGCAGCGTTCGATACGTCTTCGGACGACAACCCGTTCGGCTTTGCCGGCGAGCGCCGAGAACCGTTGACGGGGTGGTACATCCCTGCCGGTTACCGTCCGTATGACCCCCTGCTGATGATGTTCCTGGCACCGGACAGCCAAAGTCCGTTCGGCCGTGGCGGGATCAATCCCTACGCCTATTGCGCAGGTGATCCGATCAACCGCATCGATCCGGACGGCCATAGCTGGCTGACCTGGGTCGTGGCCGGGGTCGGTCTGGCATTGGGCGCGGTGGCCACGGTTGCGACCTTCGGCGCAGCCGCGCCAGCCTTCGCGGCGGTGATGGCCGGAGGCATATCCGCGGTGACGGCCAGTGGCGCGATGGCCATGGGGGCTGCGACGTTGGGCGCCATTTCGCTGGGCACCGGGGTTGCGTCAACCGTGCTCGAAGCGCTCGACAAGGATTCGAAGGCGGCCAGTATTCTGGGGTGGGTGTCGTTAGGCACAGGCTTGTTGGGCACTGGACTGGAGATGGCGCCCAAAGCCGCGAGCGCTACCGCCAAGCTCACGCGCAAGGCAGGCAAGGCACTGCGCAGTACCCGCGCCCGCGGCAAGCCTACCCAACTGGCAGGCGGCGGGGGAGGCAGTGTGGATCTCCCCCCACCAACCTCATCCCAACCGCCACAGAGTGTTGTTGGGTTCTATGGCAATTTCGACGGGCAAAAAAGCGGAGCGTTCATCACGCATGGCGATAGCTTCGGATATCTGATGGACACTAGAGGCATGATGGGGCCGCCAGAGATCATCGCCCAACAACTGATCGCCCCTTCGATCGCCGCGTTTGCCCAAGCGGGTAAGCTCGACGTGAACAGGCCTTTGGTGCTCATAGCCTGCAATGCAGCGGACTCTGGGGCAGCTCAGCGAGTCAGCAACTTCCTTGGCATGAAAGTCAAGAGCCCGTTAGGTGAAGTGCGGGTTCCTCGATTCAAAGACATGCAGACCAAAATGCTGACGGGGGAGGGTCTGGACACGATCCTATCTAAACGCTCGACGCTGCCTGCGAATCTGCGCAGAGACCTGCCCGACCAGGAGTACGTGCCTGTGCTATGGCGCATGTTTTCACCGCAGCACCCGGCCTGATCTCAGGTTTGCCATGAAAGGGCAAACTGCTGCGGCCAATCCTCACGGATGAGCACCTGGCCAAACCGACGAACGCGGCGCACGGCATCCAGGTCCACCGCGCAGAACAGCCACTGGCCGGTGCCGGGGGCTGTTCTGTCACTTTGAGCGACAACCCCATCGGCCGGCATGCCATGATCGGGCGGCACGAACAGCCCCGCCCGCCCGATGTTCTCATCCAGCGCCGGTGACCACGGCGCCAGCCCCACAGTCGGGCTTTGCAGCACGGCGATCTGGTTCTCCAACGCCCGCGCCTGAGCGCCGATGCGCACGCGGTGGTAGCCGGCTTCGGTGTCGGTACAGCTGGGGGCGAGGATCAGGTCGGCGCCGCCTTCGGCCAAGCGGCGGGCGAGCATGGGGAATTCGTTGTCGTAGCAGATCAGGATACCCAGCCGACCCATCTCGGTGTCGAAGACCGTCAGCCCCTGCCCGGCGCTGATGTGCCACTGCTCCTTTTCGAAGCGGGTCATCATCAGTTTGTCCTGATAGCCCAACACGCCCTGTGGGCCGAACAGCCAGGCGCGGTTGCGGTAGCGGCCATCCGCGTCGAGCACCGGCATGGTGCCTGGTTGCAGGTACACGCCGTGCGCTCGGGCGATGCCTTGGCAGAGCTCGAACCAGCGCGCAATCAGCGGCTGGATGCCGGCGATCGAGCCCTGCAGATCGCTGCGCTGCTCGGCCGGCAACTGCCCACTGAGCACCAACCCCGCATATTCAGGCAGCAACAGCAGTTGCGCGCCGTGCTGGGCCGCGTCGGCGCACAACCCTTGCAGGTGCGCCGCATACGCGTCCCAGGTCTCCAGTAGCTCGATGGCGTACTGGCAGGCCGCCAGGCGAATCATGCCGGCAGTGCCTTGAGCCAGAACGACATGATCTTGTCCGAGGCCTGGCTCTCGTCCAGGTCGCGCCAGGCATAGCGGGTGCGCAAGGACGGCTCATGCAGGAATCCACGGTTGCGCCAGAAACCCTGCAGCGGCTTGTAGTCGCTGGGGCGCAGCGGATGCCCGGAGGGGCGCTCGACGGCGCAGAACGCGCAGTAGTCGAATTCGGCCAGCTTGTGCGCATAAGACTCGCGCTCAATGAAGAAGCGCACTCCCAGGCCCTGGTTACGGTACTCGGGCAGCACCAGCGACTCGCCGAAGTAATACACCGAGTTGGGGTCGCGGCCTTGTTCGAGAAAGGGTTGCTGGAACTCGGCAGCCTGGTCCACCAGCGGCAGGCCGGTAGAGGCTCCGACCACCCGGCCGTCCTCCAGCGCCAGCACCAGCAGGCTGCGACCGGAACGTGCGTAGTGGGCCAGGTAGTCGGTTTCGTACTCCAGCGTGCCGTCATAGAGGTAGGGGAACTCACGAAACACCGTCAGGCGCAGGCGAGCGAGGTCATCGATGTAGGGCGCTATCGCAGCGCCATGCAGCAGGCGGATTTCCATGCGAAGTGGTCGTTTTGTCGATGTGGATGACGCGCTCGGCTAAGCCGGGCCTGAGGACAAACCCTATCATCGGCCCCCTGCCCCTTCCTTTCCCGTACACGACAGGAACATTGCCATGACCGCTACGGAACTCGTCCACGCCTACTACGCCGCGTTCAATGCCGGCGACATGCCAGCCTTGCTTGCCCTGCTCAACGAACAGGTGATCCACGACATCAATCAGGGCGAACGGCAGATGGGCAAGCAGGCGTTCGCCGCGTTCATGGAGAAGATGAACCGCTGCTACCGCGAGCGCCTGGACGACCTCGTGGTGATGCAGAACGCCGAGGGCAATCGCGCTGCCGCCGAGTTCACGGTACACGGCCAGTACCTGGCCGATGACGAAGGCTTACCCGCTGCCGATGGCCAGACATATGTGCTGCCGGCCGGCGCGTTCTTCTATATCCATTGCGGCAAGATCGCCCGCGTGACCAACTACTACAACCTCAATGACTGGGTCGAGCAAGTGGCGTAAGGGCTGCAACCTTCACTCACCTGCAGTGCACGGCAGATGACTCAGGCCGGCGGGGTACAGGCCCCACTTGCACCGCGCTAGTTACGCCGGTCGAACAGGTTCGCCACGCACCTGTCCATCCAGCCCCACAGCCGCTGCTTGACCCGCCGCCACAGGGGCCTGGCGCGCCAGCCGGCCAGATCGACTTCCTGACTGAGGGTGAAATCCCGCTCGAAGCTCGCCGCTACCTGGGCCGTGAGCACTGGGTCCAGGCTTTCGATGTTGGCTTCCAGGTTGAAGCGCAGGTTCCAGTGGTCGAAGTTGCACGAACCCACACTGACCCAGTCGTCCACCAGCACCATCTTCAGGTGCAGGAAGCACGGCTGGTATTCGAAGATCTTCACCCCCGCACGCAGCAGCTTGGGGTAGTAACGATGGCCGGCATAGCGCACCGCCGGATGGTCGGTACGTGGCCCGGTCAGTAGCAGGCGCACATCCACACCACGCTGGGCTGCACGGCGCAGGGAACGGCGCACGCCCCAGGTCGGCAGGAAATACGGCGTGGCCAGCCAGATGCGCCGCTCGCCGGTGTTCAGCGCGCGTACCAGCGAGCGCAGGATGTCGCGGTGCTGGCGCGAATCGGCATAGGCCACGCGGCCCAGGCCATGGCCTATGGGCGGTGTCTTGGGCATGCGCGGGAGACCGAAGCCCTTGGGCGGGCGCCAGGCCGTGCGCAGCGGGTTGGCCAGCCACTGACGGTCGAACAGCGACTGCCAGTCACTGACGATGGGGCCCTGCATCGTTACCATCACCTCGTGCCACTCGCTGGCGTCCTCGCTCGGCACCCAGAATTCATCGGTCACGCCCGTGCCACCGACCACCGCCCAGCGCTGATCGACCAGCAGCAACTTGCGGTGGTCGCGGTACAGGTTGCGCACGCCGCGGCGCCAGTGAATCGGGTTGTACAAGCGAAGCTCGACCCCTGCCGCCTGCAAGCGCTCCCGCAGTGGCCGGCCAAACGCCTGAGTGCCGTAGTCATCGAACAGGCAGCGGACCTGCACGCCGCGCCGGGCGGCCTGTTCCAGGGCATCGACCACGGCTTCGGCACAGTCGCCGGCTTCCACCAGGTACAGTTCCAGGTCGACCTGGAACTGCGCCCGCACGATCGCCAGGAGCATCGGCGGAAAGAAGCTTGGGCCGTCGATCAGCAGCTCGAACTGATTGCCTTCACGCCAGGGAAACACCGGCCCGGGCATGTCAGCGCGCCGTGAAGATCAGCACCGCATTGACCGGCACCGACGGGTTGATGGTGTCGAGCTTGGCAGCGCGGCGCAGGTTCTCCAGGGCAGGTACCAGACCATAGTCGGCGGCGCGCAGCACGATCGGCTCCAAGGTCACCACCTGGAAGCGTCGTTCGTCGAGCCGGGTGGCCAGCAGCAGGGCGTTGTAGGTCTGTGATTTGCCGTGCAGGGTCACCGTGACCGGCAGGCGCAGCTCGATCTGCGCGCCGTTGGCCAGGTCGTTGAGCGGGGCAAGGTCGAGCTGAGTCTTGACCGTGGCATCCGCAAAGGTGCCCACCTCGAACAGGCTGTCGCGCATGCGCTCATCGAGCAGCGGCGTGCCGCTGCTGACCGAATCCATCTCGATGCTCAGCCCCGCGACGCCCTGACGGTCGACCGAGCCGTGCAGCACCAGGAAACGGTGCACATCGACATCGGCGCCGTTCTTGCCGGTGACGAACGACAGCCGCGAGGACTCGCCATCGAGGTGCCAGTTGGCATGGGCGGGCAGGCACAGTAGCAGGATCAAGGCGGGCAACAGACGGCGCAGGCTGGACATGTGAGATCTCTGGAAAAGATCGCAACATTACCCGCCCACCTTCAGGGCAGCAAGCGACAGCCCTCGCCAGCGGCGCGCGCAGCCACCGCATCAGCTACCACCCCTCACGGCCTGCAGGCCTGGCGCCCGCATCGCCCGATGCTGCCGTCAGCCTGCCCGGCCCTGATGACCCTCGGCGCAGCGACGCACCTCTGCCGGGTGTCACGCAAGCATCACCAAAGCTTCATGGGCATGACACCCCGCCTGCCTAGCCTGAGCTTGACCACACACAGCCGCCCGACCGGCTTTCGAGCTGGCCATGGAGACGCGTAATGAACCGGATCGCTCGCCCCGTTCACACCAACACCGAACGCCGCTTGCAGGCCGAGCGCCTGATCGGCGCGGCCGCCCTCGAAGAAGCCCAGGCGCTGCGTTTCAGTGTCTTCAGCCAGGCCTTCAAGGCCACCTTCAAGGACGCAGAGCAGGGCCTGGACACCGACGCCTACGACGTCCATTGCCAGCACATCGGCGTGCGTGACCTGAACACCGGCAAGCTGGTCGCCACCACCCGGCTGCTCGATCACCAGGCCGCCAGCAGCCTGGGGCGTTTCTACAGCGAAGAGGAATTCAGCCTGCAGGGGTTGCGCCAGTTGCAGGGGCCGATCCTTGAGCTGGGGCGCACCTGCGTCGACCCGTGCTATCGCAACGGCGGCACCATTGCCGTGCTCTGGAGTGAACTGGCCGAAGTGCTCAACGAGGGGGGCTATCGTTACCTGATGGGCTGCGCCAGCATCTGCATGGAAGACGGCGGCATTCAGGCCCACGCAGTGATGCAACGGCTGCGCGAGCGCTACCTGTGCACCGAACACCTGCGCGCCGAACCGAAGAATCCACTGCCGAGCCTGGCGGTGCCGAGCAACGTCATCGCCGAGCTGCCGCCGCTGCTCAAGGCCTATATGCGCCTGGGCGCGAAGATCTGCGGCGAGCCGTGCTGGGACCCCGACTTCCAGGTGGCCGACGTGTTCATCCTGCTCAAGCGCGATGACCTCTGCCCGCGCTACGCGCGCCATTTCAAGGCCGCCGTGTGATGGGCCGCCTGCGCCGCGCCGCGCGGCTAACGCGGCTGCTCGGTGTGGTCGCACTGGGCCTGACGATGGCCAGCACTTTCGCAGTCGCCAAGCGCCTGGGCCTGCAGCCTTCGGAAAACCGCCGACAACGCTGGACCCGCGCCTTCATGCAGCGCCTGGCGGCCGCCCTGCCCTTCGACGTACGAATCACCGGCAGCGTGCCGCAACGGCCGATGCTGTGGCTGAGCAACCATGTGTCGTGGACCGACATTCCGCTGCTAGGCATGCTCACGCCGCTGTCGTTCCTGTCAAAGGCCGAAGTGCGCCATTGGCCGTTGGCCGGCTGGCTGGCTGCACAGGCCGGCACCCTGTTCCTACGCCGCGGCGCCGGTGATGCGCAGCGGCTGCGCACGCACATCGGTCTGCAACTGGCCGCTGACCGACCGCTGCTGATCTTCCCCGAGGGCACCACCAGCAATGGTCATGCGCTGCGCACTTTTCACGGCCGCTTACTGGCCGGGGCCATCGACACCGGCACGCCGATCCAGCCGGTGGCCATCGAATACCGGCGTGACGGCGAGCTCGATCCGCGAGCGCCATTCGTCGGTGACGACGACCTGCTCTCGCACCTGCTGCGGCTACTCGCCTTGCCCAAAGGCCAGGTGCACATCCACCTGCTCGAACCCATTGCCAGTGCCGGCATGGAACGCGCGGTGCTGGCCTTCCAGACCCAGCAGGCCGTGCAGCAGGCCTTGTTCGGCGGCCCCGACTGGATCGCCGTGCCGGTGCCGCAGGCGCACGCAGCCTGAGCTGGCGTAGTGCCAGGCGCTGGCTGACAAGTCCTGGATCAGGCGAGGTGAAGATAGCGGGGGGCGCCTAGCCGGGGGCGCCTAGCCGGAGGGCGCCTGGTTGCAGCACCTTGGCCGGGAGCGCCTGCCGGGGGGGTACCGACTTGCAGCACCTGGCCGGGGTCGCCCAGCCGGGGTACCGACTCGCAGCGCTTGGCCGGGGCGCACAGCCGAGGTACCGACTCGCAGCGCCTGGCCGGGTTCGCCCAGCCGGGGTACCGACTCGCAGCGCCTGGCCGGGGCGCACAGCCGGGGTACCGACTCGCAGCGCCTGGCCGGGGCGCCCAGCCGGGGTACCGACTCGCAGCGCCTGGCCGGGACCGCCTAGCCGGCAGTACCTGTTTGCAGCGCCTGGCCGGGGCTCGCCTTGCTGTCGGCACGTGGCCGGGCATGCCTAGCTGTCGGCGCCTGGCCGAGAACGCCCTGCTCTGTTTCCAACGCCGCGTACCGGTCCTCAAGGCGCTTCAGGCAGCGTCTGACCAGCCTCAGCCTGAACCTGCGCGGCAAACGCCTGCAACTGCGGATAGAACGCCCGAAAATCCCCCATCAGCGGCGTATACAGGGCTTGCAGCTCAGCGCTCACCCCCAGCAACCCTTCAGGTTTGGACAGCCGTCGGGCAATGCCGTTGAACACCGCCTCCAGCACCGCAAAATCCTCATAACTGCCCAGCCAGTCATCCGCCGCCATGAAGGGCGCCATGCGCGCCAAGCGCGGCGGCAACGCAGGTTCGGCCAACAGCACGCGGTACACCTCGCCTGTGAACACGGCCAGCGGCCGGTCGGCATAGTCGGCCCAATGGCGGGCCAGGCAGTGGTCGAAGAACACGTCCAGTGCGATACCCGCAAAGCGCCGTCGCTCGCGAGGGAAACGCGCCAGTGCGCCCAGTACCAACGGATGGCTGTCGGTGAAGGAGTCGATACGCCGGTGCAGGCGAATGGCCTGTTCCAGCGCGCGCGGGAAGCGACCGTCGAGCGAGCCTTTGACGAAATCCCCGTAGAGACTTCCCAGCAATTGCTCGGGCGCGCTGCCGCCAAGGTGAAGATGGGCGAGGTAGTTCATGGGGCAGCAGCTTAGCATGCGTATCGTTATAACCCGATATAGCGATTCAGTTGGAACTTGGAGCGTTTGGTTCTTTCCATATCGGAATGCAACGATTTATATTTCGTCCATTCCCGATATTCAGCACAGCGAAGCGACCGATCCCGTGCCCCTCGACCTCGACGAAATCATCAAGGCCCTGTCCCACCCTGTGCGCCGCGACATCCTCGCCTGGCTCAAGGACCCTGCCACGCAGTTTCCCGAGCAGTACCACAGCACTGAACACGGTGTGTGCGCCGGGCAGATCGACCAGCGCTGCGGGCTGTCGCAGTCGACCGTGTCGGCGCACCTGGCGACCTTGCAGCGCGCGGGCCTGGTCAGCAGCCAGAAGATCGGCCAGTGGCACTTCTTCAAACGCAACGAAGCGACCATACAAGCCTTTCTCAGCACCTTGGGCGAGCAGCTCTGAACGGCGCGCCTCACGAATTTCACTCCATCACTTGAAGGTAACCCCATGACTACCCTGTTCGATCCCATCACCCTGGGCGACCTCGAGTTGCCAAACCGCATCATCATGGCCCCGCTGACCCGCTGCCGCGCTGATGAAGACGGCCGCGTACCCAATGCCCTGATGGCCGAGTACTACGTGCAGCGCGCCAGCGCCGGGCTGATCCTCAGCGAGGCCACATCGGTCACGCCAATGGGCGTCGGGTATCCGCAGACGCCGGGTATCTGGAGCGATGAGCAAGTGCGTGGCTGGACCAACGTGACCAGCGCCATCCACGCCGCAGGCGGGCGCATCTTCCTGCAGCTGTGGCACGTTGGGCGCATTTCCCACCCGCTCTACCTGAACGGCGAACTGCCGGTCGCACCGAGTGCCATTCAGCCTGCAGGGCATGTGAGCCTCGTGCGTCCGTATGCCGACTACCCCACGCCGCGCGCCCTGGAAACCGAAGAAATCGCCGATGTCGTCGAGGCCTACCGCGTTGGCGCCGAGAACGCCAAGGCTGCAGGGTTCGACGGTGTCGAGATCCATGGCGCCAACGGCTACCTGCTCGATCAGTTCCTGCAGAGCAGCACCAACCAGCGCACTGATGCCTACGGTGGCTCGATCGAAAACCGCGCACGGCTGCTGCTGGAAGTGACCGACGCAGTGGTCCAGGTATGGGGCGCTGGCCGCGTCGGCATGCACCTGTCGCCGCGCGCTGACCTGCATGACATGGGCGATGACACTCGCGCCGAAACCTTCACCTACGTGGCCCGCGAGCTGGGCAAACGGGGGCTGGCATTCATCTGCTCGCGTGAGCAGCAGGCTGCCGACAGCCTCGGCCCGCAACTCAAAGCTGCGTTCGGTGGCCCGTACATCGTCAACGAGAGCTTCGACAAGGCCAGCGCCAATGCCATCCTCGCCAGCGGCACGGCCGACGCGGTGGCCTTCGGTGTGCCGTACATCGCCAACCCGGACCTGCCCGAGCGCATGGCCAGCGACGCCCCGCTCAACGAGGCGCACGGTGACACCTTCTACAGCCACGGGCCGGTCGGTTACATCGACTACCCGCGTCTGTAACAGCGGTCACGCCGCGCGGGCAGCAGGTCTGCGCGGCGATCGCGACGGGTTTCTGCGCAGCGCGTGATACGGCGCTCCGGCCTGTAGCAAGCGCCACTGCTGGCAAACAAGCGCGGTCCGCGTAAGGGCGGCCGGGCCGGCACTCCGGATTGCCGCGACGGGCGGTGCAGCCGGTCCACGGCTGCAACCTCTAATTCCCTGCTGTTTCGCGGCGCCTGAATCGGGTCCGCTTTGCCGACCATCGCGGCAGTAGCCGCTCTTACAGGGCCGCAGTGACCAGGTTGTTGCGGTCTCCCGTCTGCCACCGCGGGGGAAGGACGCGGTCGAGGTAGCCGACCTAAGTCGCGATGCGCGGCGCAGCCGGCCTGATACGCCTGTTCCTTCAGGGCCGTGCGTTGATCTGCTGCTGCAGGTTCTGCACCTGGCTCTGCAAGGTGTTGAGGGTCCGCGTGGTCTGGCCACGGAAAGCATCGAATTCCTGCACCGAAGCGCCGCTGGCGCTCGGGGTGGCAGGACGGTTGTCGGCCTGGCTCTTGAGCACCAGCACATCCTGTTCCAGGCTCTCGAGCGCAGCCTTCTGGTTGCCCTGCTGCTTGAGCGTGGCCACCTCGGCGCTGAGGCTCTTGACCTGCCCTTCGAGCTTGCCGCCGTCCTGTTGCCCGGATTTCAGCGCGGCCAGTTCGCCATTGACCGCTTTGAGCTGGGCCTGCAACTGGCTTTGCAGTTCGCTCACCGCCTGTTGCTGCTGACGGGTATCGGCAAGCACCTGTTCCAGGCGCTTGCCCAGGTCCCCGGCCTGGCCTGCCACGCCTTCCTGCTGCTTGCCCTGCTCGGCCAGACTGGCTTGCAACTGCTGCAACTGCGCTTTGAGCGCCTCACTGCCGTTGCTGACATTCGACTCGCTGGCTGCCACCTTGCCGCTGATCGCCTGCAGGCGCCCAGCGGCGTCCTCACTGATGCGAGCGAAGGACTCTTGGGTGGCGACCAGCTGCTGTTCGAGCAGCGAGATCTGCTGCACGCTCCACCAGCCCAGCCCTGCCAGAGCAATGCAGGCGGCGCCCAGCAGCGCCCACAGCGGCCCGGTGCTGGCCGGGCGCACAGCCCGTTGACGGCTGCGGGCGACGTTGGTGGGCAGTCGTTCATCATCGTCACGGGTGCCGGCGCGCAGGCTTGGGACGTTGTCGAAATCGTCGGGTTCGTTGTTGCGCATGGGGAAGTTCAACCACGGTAAGAGCTTGGAGGCCGAAGTATAAGCTCAGATGCCCGCTGCCAGCTGCACAGTCAGGCGCATCGCGCACTGGCATCGACACTGCACCACGGCGCACCGTCGAGGGCTGCGCACAGCGGGGCCGACCTGCGCGACGCGCCGCGGCAAGGCTCCAGCCCGGTTCAGGCGCCGCGCCACCAGGTACAGAACTCGTCCAGCCCGCTCCACAGGCTGACCTTCGGCCGGTAGTCCAGGTGCTGCCGGGCGCGACTGATATCCAGGGTGAAGTCGCGGCTGGCGTACTTCACCGCTGCGCGGGTCGCGCGCGGGGTCGGCCGCCCAGGCCAGGCCAGGCACCCGGCTTCGTTCAACGCTGCCAGCGCATAGGCCGCACGCGCTGAGCGATAACGCGTGGCCTGGGGCAGTTGCAGCTGACGCATCACGTAATTGATCGCATCCCACAGCGGCACCGGCTGACCATTGCTGATGTTGTAGGCCTGGCCCAGCGCCGGCGTGTCGACGAACAGGGCTGCCAGCAGCGCCTCGTTGAGGTTGCTCATGCTGGTGAAGTCGACACTGTTCAGGCCATTGCCGATGATCGCCAGGCGGCCCTTGTTCTGTTGCTCGATCCAGGCCGGAAACAGCCGCATGTCGCCCGCGCCGACCACCGGGCTGGGGCGCAGCGCCACGACCTCCAGGCCGAACTCACCAGCGCCGAACACCTTTTGCTCGGCCACGTGTCGGGTGGCGGCACAGGCGTTGTGAAAGTGCCGGGGTAGTTGCGCTTCGCTGACCTCCAGCAGGCCCTTGCCATCGCCATAGAGGGCCGGGGAAGACAGGTACACCAGGCGCCGCACGTGCTCCTTCAGGCAGCCTTCGACGATGTTTTCGGTGAGCACCACGTTGCCTTGGTAGAACGCCTGGTAGCGCCCCCAGGTACCGGCAGCGCCGGCGCAGTGCACCACGATGTCGACGCCCTGACACAGGCGCCTGGCAACCTCGGCGTTGCTCAGATCGCCCGGAATGAACTGCGCACCGCGCTTGACCAGATGCGCCACGGCCTCGGCCCGGCGGCCGTTGATCCGCACATCGAGGCCTTGCTCCAGGGCAAAACGGGCGAAGCGTCCGCCGATGAAACCGCTCGCGCCCGTGACCAGAATTCGCATGTAAGACTCCGCCTTGCCAGATTTCAGATGCAACTGACGCTGCCCGCGCCTACAAGGGCACCAGCCCCACTGACGCCGTGCGGCGCAGGTGTTCGGTCAGTTGGCTCAGCAGTTGCCCGCCATTGCGCCAATGATGCCAGTACAACGGCACATCGACCGGCGTGCCGGCACAGATTTCCACCAGTTCGCCGCACGCCAGTTGCCCACGGGCCTGCAACTCGGGCACCAGCCCCCAGCCCATGCCGGCTTCGAGCATGCGCACGAAGCCTTCGGACGACGGACACAGGTGATGCATGAAGCCGCCGTCGATGCCCAGCGAGGCCAGGTAGCGATGCTGCAGGTAGTCGTCCGGACCGAAGACGATGCCTGGCGTGCGCGCCAGGCGGGCCGCGTCGAAACCTTGCGCAAAGTGCTGGGCCATGAAACCGGGGCTGGCCAGCGCGAGGTAGCGCATGGCGCCCAGTGCCAGGCTGCGCGCCCCGGCCACTGGTCGCTCGCTGCTGCACAGGCAGGCCGCCACTTCACCCGCGCGCATGCGCTTGAGGCCGACGTTCTGGTCTTCCACCACCAGGTCGAAGAGCACCTGCTGCTCGGCACTGAACGCGCCCACGGCATCGGCCCACCAGGTCGCCAGGCTGTCGGCGTTGAGGGCGATGCGCAAGCGTTCGGGCACCCCGTGCTCATCCAGCGCCGGCACCTGGCGCTGCAGGTCGCGTTCGAGCAGGCGCACCTGCTGCACATGGTTGAGCAACTGCCGGCCCACCGCGGTGGGCTCGGGGGGCGTGGCGCGAACCAGTACGGGCTGACCCACCCGCGCTTCGAGCAGTTTGATTCGCTGCGACACCGCCGACTGCGACAGGCCCAGGGCCTGCGCCGCGCGCTCGAACCCAGCCTGCTCGATCACCGCCGCGAGGGCTGACAACAGCTTGTAGTCGAACATCGATTTCTCTAATGCCTGATCAGCTTTATTGGTTTTTCTTATAACGCGTCCAGCCCCACACTGACCACCCTGTTGCAAACACGCACGAGCAAGCGCACCGCGCATCGATCGGGTGCTGCACTGGCCCGACTGATCGAAAGCCTGCAGCGCTCGGCGACTTCCCCGGAGACTCCCGCCATGTGGCAAAGCTATCTAAACGGCATCCTGGTCGCCCTCGGCCTGATCATGGCCATTGGTGCGCAAAACGCGTTTGTCCTGGCGCAAAGTCTGCGCCGCGAGCATCACCTGCCGGTGGCAGCGTTGTGCATCGTCTGCGATGTGATCCTGGTCGCCGCCGGGGTATTCGGCCTGGCCACCGTGCTGATGAGCAGCCCGACCCTGTTGGCGGTGGCGCGCTGGGGCGGTGCGGTGTTTCTGCTGTGGTACGGCATCAAGGCACTGCGCAGCGCCTGTTCTTCGCAGAGCCTGGAGCGCCAGCAGGGCCAAGGCGCACGCTCCCGGCGGGCGGTATTGCTCAGCGCGTTGGCGGTGACCTTGCTCAACCCGCACGTGTACCTCGACACGGTGCTGTTGATCGGCTCGCTCGGCGCGCAGCAGAGCATGCCTGGCGCTTATGTGGCGGGCGCGGCCAGTGCCTCGCTGTTGTGGTTTTCGACCTTGGCGCTGGGCGCCGCCTGGCTGGCACCCTGGTTGGCACGGCCGACCACCTGGCGGCTGCTGGATCTGATGGTGGCGGTGATGATGTTCGCGGTGGCGGCGCAACTGATCTTCAATTGACAGCCACTGGTCGTGCCTGGGCCACGGCCCAGGAACCTCTAATCCCTATACTTGTTGCGTGGTTATGCGTCAGGGCCGGTGCTATGATCGGCCGCTTGCGTCGCAAAGGGTAAAGACCCGCCGACGCGATAAGGCCGCCCGTGATCGGCCTTGCGTACACCGCAAACCAGACCCGAATGAGGAGAATCAACCATGGCTTTTGAATTGCCGCCGCTGCCTTACGCCTACGATGCCCTGCAGCCGCACATCTCCAAGGAAACCCTGGAGTTTCACCACGACAAACACCACAACACCTATGTCGTGAACCTGAACGGCCTGATCCCGGGCACCGAATACGAGAACAAGTCCCTCGAAGAGATCGTCAAGACCTCCTCGGGCGGCGTGTTCAACAACGCTGCGCAAATCTGGAACCACTCCTTCTACTGGAACTGCCTGGCGCCAAACGCCGGTGGCGAACCGACCGGCGCCCTGGCTGACGCCATCAACGCAGCCTTCGGCTCCTTCGCTGAGTTCAAGGATGCATTCACCAAGACCAGCGTCGGCACCTTCGGCTCCGGCTGGGGCTGGCTGGTCAAGAAAGCCGACGGTTCCCTGGCCCTGGCCAGCACCATCGGTGCAGGCTGCCCGCTGACCTCCGGCGACACCCCGCTGCTGACCTGCGACGTTTGGGAACACGCCTACTACATCGACTACCGCAACGTGCGTCCGAAGTACGTCGAAGCGTTCTGGAACCTGGTCAACTGGGACTTCGTTGCCCAGCAGTTCGAAGGCAACACCTTCAAGGCCTGATCATTCAGCCCGCCTTGCACGAAGAACCCGGCCAACGCCGGGTTTTTTTTATCCATTCGATGGGGTGCCTGCCTTGCCGAGTGAATAGACAGCGCTACCATGATAGGTCTGAAACGTGCCGGAACAGATTCAAGTCGCACGGAAGCGGAACCGATACAGTACTAGACGATTCGCGTTCGACACGGTCGTAGCGGGTATGGCATCTAGCCAATAGTGCGATACCCAGGTTGCTGGCAGAATGCCGCCAGGCGCATGGACTAAGGAAACCCCATTGAAGCTGGAATTTCGGCATAGCTTGACGATCAAGCTGCTCAGGGTCGTGTTGCTCTCGGCACTGGCCGTCGGCGTTGTCCTCAGCTGTGCGCAGATCGTCTACGACGCCTACAAGACGCGCCAGGCCGTCAGCAACGACGCGCAACGCATCCTCGACATGTTCCGTGACCCTTCCACCCAGGCCGTGTACAGCCTGGACCGGGAAATGGGCATGCAGGTCATGGAAGGGCTGTTCCAGGACGAATCCGTGCGCATGGCCTCCATCGGCCACCCCAATGAAACCCTGCTGGCCGAGAAGAACCGCCCCTTGCAGGACATGTCGATGCGCTGGCTGACCGACCTGATCCTCGGTCAGGAACGCACCTTCAGCACATCGCTGGTGGGCCGTGGTCCCTACAGCGAATACTACGGCGACCTGAACATCACCCTCGACACCGCCGACTACGGCGAGACCTTTCTGATCAATGCGGTGATCATCTTCATTGCCGGCGTGCTGCGCGCCCTGGCCATGGGCCTGGTGCTGTACCTGGTCTATCACTGGCTGCTGACCAAGCCGCTGTCGAAGATCATCGAGCACCTCACGCAGATCAACCCTGACCGCCCCAGCCAGCACCAGATCCCGCCGCTCAAGGGCCATGAAAAGAACGAGCTGGGCATCTGGGTCGACACCGCCAACCAGCTGCTGGCCTCCATCGAGCGCAACACCCACCTGCGCCATGAAGCCGAAAACAGCCTGCAGCGCATGGCCCAGTACGACTTTCTCACCGGCCTGCCCAACCGCCAGCAACTGCAGCAGCAACTGGACAAGATCCTTGTCGACGGCAGCCGTCTGCAACACCGCGTAGCCGTGCTGTGTGTGGGCCTGGACGACTTCAAGAGCATCAACGAGCAGTTCAGCTATCAGGTCGGTGACCAGTTGCTGCTGGCCCTGGCCGATCGGTTGCGCGCCCACAGCGGTCGCCTGGGCGCTTTGGCCCGGCTCGGCGGTGACCAGTTCGCCCTGGTCCAGGCCAACATCGAACAGCCTTACGAGGCCGCCGAGCTGGCCCAGTCGATCCTCGATGACCTGGAACTG
Source organism: Pseudomonas gebzensis (assembly GCF_034427815.1). Lineage (NCBI taxonomy): Bacteria > Pseudomonadati > Pseudomonadota > Gammaproteobacteria > Pseudomonadales > Pseudomonadaceae > Pseudomonas > Pseudomonas gebzensis. Next base: position 168,001 of record NZ_JAXQNS010000005.1, on the reverse strand, counting down.
CCGTTTGACCTCGATCACCAGCAGATCCGCCTGCGCGCCACCGTGGGCATCACCCTGTTCCCCGAGGATGGCGACAGCACCGAGAAGCTGTTGCAAAAAGCCGAGCAGACCATGACCCTGGCCAAGGCCCGCTCACGCAACCGCTACCAGTTCTACATCGCCAGCGTCGACAGCGAGATGCGCCGGCGCCGCGAGCTGGACAAGGACCTGCGTGACGCCCTGCCCCGCCAGCAACTGTTTCTGGTGTATCAGCCGCAGATCAGCTACGTCGACCACCAGGTGGTCGGGGTCGAGGCGCTGCTGCGCTGGCAGCACCCGGAACTCGGGCTGGTGCCGCCCGACCAGTTCATCCCTCTGGCCGAACAGAACGGCTCGATCATCGGCATCGGCGAATGGGTGCTCGACCAGGCCTGCCGGCAGTTGCGCGAATGGCACGACCAGGGCTTCGCCGAGCTGCGCATGGCGGTCAACCTGTCGACCGTGCAGTTGCACCACAACGAATTGCCGCGCGTGGTCAACAACCTGCTGCAGCGTTATCGCCTGCCGCCGCGCAGCCTGGAACTGGAGGTGACGGAAACCGGCCTGATGGAAGACATCAGCACCGCCGCCCAGCACCTGCTGAGCCTGCGCCGCTCCGGGGCGCTGATTGCCATCGATGATTTCGGCACCGGTTATTCCTCGCTCAGCTATCTCAAGTCGTTGCCGCTGGACAAGATCAAGATCGACAAGAGCTTCGTCCAGGACCTGTTCGACGATGACGACGACGCCACCATCGTTCGCGCCATCATCCAGTTGGGCAAGAGCCTGGGCATGCAGGTGATCGCCGAAGGGGTGGAGACCGCCGAGCAGGAGGCTTACATCATTGCCCAGGGCTGCCACGAGGGTCAGGGCTATCACTACAGCAAGCCCCTGCCCGCGCGCGAGCTCACGGCATTTCTGCGGCAGATGCGCCGTAGCCAGGTGTCGCTGCCTTAGCCGCAGCTGGCCATTACTGGCAATTACATGCCAACCCTTTACAGAGAATGCAAATCTTTCGCATGATGTTGCGTTTTCGCGTGCCCCTGGCACACCTGTCCAACCCACGACGCAGGAAAACCAATAATGATTCGTATGCCTCTGGCCTCCGCCAGTCTGTTGGCCATTGCCATTGCCCTGGCCGGTTGCGGTGAAAGCAAGGACGACAAGGCCGCCGCGCCGCAAGCCCAGGCACCTGCCGCCGCTGCTGCGCCAGCCAGCACCCCCGCCGCTGCGCCAGGCGCCGTCGATGAAGCCGCAGCCCAGGCCGTGGTCAAGCACTACGCCGACATGGTCCACGCCGTGTACAGCGACTCGCTGACCACCGCCAAAACCCTGCAAGGCGCCATCGACGCCTTCCTCGCCACGCCCAACGACGAAACCCTGAAAGCTGCGCGCCAGGCATGGGTTGCATCGCGTGTGCCGTACCTGCAGAGCGAAGCCTTCCGCTTCGGCAACACCATCATCGATGACTGGGAAGGCCAGGTGAACGCATGGCCGCTGGACGAAGGCCTGATCGACTACGTCGACAAAGACTACGAGCACGCCCTGGGCAACCCGGCCGCCAGCGCCAACATCATCGCCAACCCGCAAATCCAGGTCGGCGAAGACAAGATCGATGTCAAGGACATCACCCCTGAAAAACTGGCCAGCCTGAACGAGCTGGGCGGTTCCGAAGCCAACGTCGCCACCGGTTACCACGCCATTGAATTCCTGCTCTGGGGCCAGGACCTCAACGGCACCGGCCCAGGCGCGGGCAACCGTCCGGCATCGGACTACCTGGAAGGCGAAGGCGCCACTGGCGGGCACAACGACCGTCGCCGCGCGTACTTGAAAGCCGTCACCGACCTGCTGGTCAGCGACCTCGACGAAATGGTCGGCAACTGGGCGCCGGGGGTCAAAGACAACTACCGCGCCACGCTCGAAGCCGAGCCGGCCACCGACGGCCTGCGCAAGATGCTGTTCGGCATGGGCAGCCTGTCGTTGGGCGAACTCGCCGGCGAGCGCATGAAGGTGTCCCTGGAAGCCAACTCGCCAGAAGACGAACATGACTGCTTCAGCGACAACACCCACTGGTCGCACTTCTACGATGCCAAAGGCATCCGCAACGTGTACCTGGGCGAGTACACCCGCACCGACGGCAGCAAGATGACCGGCCCGAGCCTGTCCTCGCTGGTGGCCAAGGCAGACGCCGCCACCGACGACACGTTGAAGGCTGACCTGGCAGCCACCGAAGCGAAGATCCAGGTGATCGTCGACCACGCCGAGAAAGGCGAGCACTACGACCAACTGATCGCCGCCGACAACACCGCAGGCAACCAGATCGTGCGCGATGCCATCGCCGCCCTGGTCAAGCAGACCGGTGCCATCGAGCAGGCCGCTGGCAAGCTGGGCATCACCAACCTGAACCCCGATACCGCTGATCACGAATTCTGATTCGTATCCGCTACGGCTTCGGCGAAAGGCGACCTTCGGGTCGCCTTTTTCGTCGGCGCGCCTGGACGCCGTTGCGAGCTACCTAACACCAGTTTCATCCGCCAATTGCAAATTGCTCTTATTCAAATTTCATCACCCTGCTAAGCTTGCCCGCCGGTTTTCAGCTTGAACCCAGGATCGTGATGCCCCTGCTCCGCCTCTCCCCACTGCTGCTCGCTACCGCGTTGGCCGCCTGTGACGACGCCCCGCGTTTCACTCAGGCAGAGCCCGGCGAAGCGCTGTCCGGTGGAAAGACCACGGTGCAGCGCACCGACCGCAGTGCGTTCTCGCTGCCCTCGGCGAACCTGTCCAACGAGCGCAAGCTGGATTTTGCCGTAGGCAACAGCTTCTTCCGCAACCCGTGGGTGATCGCGCCCTCGACCACCACCGCGCGCGATGGCCTGGGGCCGCTTTTCAATACCAATGGCTGCGTCAACTGCCACATCCGTGATGGCCGTGGCCACCCGCCAGAACCCGATGCGAACAACGCAGTTTCCATGCTGGTGCGCTTGTCGATCCCCGATCAGCCGCCGTTCATGCAGGAAATCGAGCGACTGGGCGTAGTGCCTGAGCCGGTCTATGGCACGCAGTTGCAAGACATGGCAATTCCGGGCGTACGCCCTGAGGGCAAGGTGCGGGTGACCTACGGCACGCAGCGCGTCAGCTTTGAGGATGGCCATCAGGTCGAGCTACGCCGCCCCCACTTGCAGATCACCCAGCTCGGCTACGGGCCGATGCACCCCGACACACGCTTTTCTGCGCGCATCGCCCCGCCGATGATCGGCCTGGGCCTGCTCGAAGCGATCCCTGAGGCCGACATTCTGGCCAATGCCGACCCCGATGACCGCAATGGCGATGGCATCCGTGGCAGGCCCAACCAGGTGTGGGACCAGGCGCGACAGAAAACCGTGCTTGGCCGCTTCGGCTGGAAGGCCGGCCAGCCCAACGTCAACCAGCAGAACGTGCACGCCTTTGCCGGTGACATGGGCCTGACCAGCACCCTGCAACCGGTGGACGACTGCACCGCCGCGCAGACCGACTGCCGCACTGCGCCCAACGGCGATGGCGCCGACGGCGAGAAGGAAGTCAGCGACAACATTTTGCGGCTGGTCACTTTTTACGCCCGCAACCTGGCAGTGCCGGCGCGGCGCAACGTGAATGCGCCGCAGGTGCTGGCCGGCAAGAATCTGTTCTTCCAAGCGGGCTGCCAAGGCTGCCATACGCCGCAGTTCACCACCCGTGCCGACGCCGACGAACCTGAGCTGGCCGGTCAGGTGATCCGTCCTTACAGCGACCTGCTGTTGCATGACATGGGCCCGGGCCTGGCCGACAACCGCAGCGAATTCGCCGCCGGTGGCCAGGATTGGCGCACCCCGCCGCTGTGGGGCATCGGCCTGACCAAGACGGTCAGCGGCCACACTCAGTTTCTTCACGACGGGCGCGCCCGCAACCTGCTCGAAGCCGTGCTCTGGCATGGCGGCGAGGCAGACGCTGCGCGCCGTCACGTCCTGAGCTTCAATGCCGAGCAGCGCGAAGCGCTGCTGGCGTTCCTCAACTCACTCTGAAAACGCGCAAGGAGCCGGGCATGTTCCGACCCAAACTGTTGTTCACCAGCCTCGCCGCACTCGCCCTCGGCGCCTGCGCGCCGCAGGACCCGCAAGCCGTCACCTCGGCCGCGATCGCCAAGCAGGTGATCCTGCCGACCTACAGCCGCTGGGTCGAGGCCGACCGCCAGCTCGCCGCCAGTGCCCTGGCCTTCTGCGACGGCAAGGAATCACTCGACAAAGCCCGCGCCGACTTCCTCAGCGCTCAGAAAGCCTGGGCTGAGCTGCAGCCGTTGCTGGTCGGCCCGCTGGCCGAAGGCAACCGTCCGTGGCAGGTGCAGTTCTGGCCCGACAAGAAAAACCTGGTCGGTCGTCAGGTCGAGCAACTGGTCAACGGTGACAAACCCGTCGACGCCCAGAGCCTGGCCAAGGCCAGCGTCGTGGTGCGCGGCCTGTCGGCCTACGAGTACATTCTCTTCGACAGCAAGCCGGACATCGCCACCGCCGAACAGAAGGCGCGCTATTGCCCGCTGCTGGTGGCCATCGGCGAGCACCAGAAGGCCCTGGCTGAAGACATCCTCAAGGGCTGGAACAGCACCGACGGCATGCTCTCGCAGATGACCAAGTTCCCCAACCAGCGCTACGCCGATTCCCACGAGGCCATCGCCGACTTGCTGCGCGCGCAGGTCACCGCCCTGGACACCCTGAAGAAGAAGCTCGGCGCGCCGATGGGCCGCCAGAGCAAGGGTTATGTGCAGCCGATGCAGGCCGAAGCCTGGCGCAGTCACGCTTCGATGAAGAGCCTGGAGGCCAGCCTCAAGGCTGCCCAGGCCGTCTGGCAGGGTGTCGACAACAAGGGCCTGCGCGGCCTGCTCGGCAAAGACCAGGACGCGCTGGCGAAGAAGATCGACGAGGCTTACGCCACGTCCCTGAAATTGCTCGAAGCCAACCAGAAGAACCTGGACGAGCTGCTGGCTGACGACGCCGGCAAACAGACCCTCAACCAGATCTACGACAGCCTCAACGTGGTCCACCGCCTGCACGAAGGCGAGCTGGCCAAGGCGCTGAACATCCAGCTCGGCTTCAATGCCAACGACGGTGACTGATCATGCTGCGACGCCAGGCTCTGAAACTCGGTAGCGCCCTGCTGGGTGCCTTGTCGGTGGGCGGCTGGAGCCTGTCGCGCAACCGCGGCAGTCAACCGCTGCTGCTTTCGGCGCGTGACGATGGCGACGGCAAGCATTACGCCGTGGCCTATCGCCTGGATGGCAGTCAGGTCTTCGCCACGCCGGTCGGGCAGCGTTGCCACGCCATCCTCAATCACCCGACCCAGCCGCTGGCGCTGTTCGTGGCGCGACGGCCGGGTACGGAAAGCTATCTGCTCGACCTGCGCGATGGGCGCCTGCTACAGACCCTCACCGCGCAGCCCAACCGTCACTTCTATGGCCATGCGGTGCTGCACAAGGACGGCGAATGGCTGTATGCCACCGAGAACGACACCACCGACCCGGGTCGTGGCGTGCTCGGCGTCTACCGCTTCGACGGCGACCGGTTGGTGCACACCGGCGAGATCCCGACCCATGGCATCGGCCCGCACGAGCTGGCCTGGATGCCCGACGGCGAAACCCTGGTGGTCGCCAACGGCGGCATCCGCACCGAAGCCGAAAGCCGGGTCGAGATGAACCTCGATGCCATGCAGCCGAGCCTGGTGCTGATGCAGCGCGACGGCACCTTGCTCAGTCAGGAAACCCTCAGCCAGTCGATGAACAGCGTGCGCCACCTGGCCATCGGCCGTGACGGCACCATCGTCGCCTGCCAGCAGTTCATGGGCGGCAGCGAGGAAACCGCCCAGCTGCTCGCCATCAAGCGTCCGGGCCAGCCGTTCGAGGCCTTCCCGGTGCCCGAGCAGCAGTTGCAGAACATGGCCCAGTACACCGCCAGCGTGGCCATCCACGATGAATTGCGCCTGGTGGCGCTGACCGCGCCGCGGGCCAACCGGCTGTTCATCTGGGACCTGGACACCGCCGCCGTGCGTCTCGATGCCCCCATGCCGGACTGCGCGGGTGTGGCCGCGGTGAAAGACGGTTTCGTGGTGACCTCCGGGCAGGGCCGCTGCCGGCTGTACGACTGCCGCAAGCCGACCTTGGTCGGCCAACCGCTGGAACTGCCGTCGGGGTTCTGGGACAACCACCTGCATGTGATGTGAGGGTGCGGCCCTGGGGCGCTGCGGCCGACCCAACGAGTGTGAGGTGTTCTGTCGGCCCTATGAAACATCCACAACCGTGTTTTTGGGTCTTTGTGCCTGGATTCCTTTGATTCATGCAGCGGATGGATGGGCAGTCAGTCAGCTTTTCGCCTTTACGGCGACGTCCTTTTGCGGCGGCTGCCCGCCCGGGGCAAAAGGACGCAAAAACGCTGGCTCCCGCAGCCGGCCCTTCGCTGCGCTACGGGTGCCCTGCGTTCCGGGGCTCTACGGGGCTTCGCGGTCTACGGTTTGCTGCGCAAACCTACACCTCGCGACTTCGGCTGCGCCTCAGCGGCGCTGCGCGCCGGCCCCTTCGAGCCGCTGCACTTCGGCCGGCTGAAGTCGCGATCTTGGGTGCCTGGGCTGGCCAGTCATGAAGAGCCAGAGCTCCGAGCCCGAGCAACGGCAGCGGTACGGCAACGGCAACGGCAACGGCACGACTCTGACTGGACGTTCATGATCAGTCCGCATGCTGCAGATGGATGCGGTAAAGGGGGGACTTCGGTCACGACGGCCGGCTGAGCCGGCCCACTACAGGCAGCCCGATCCCTATGCCAAGACTTGCCTCTGCGCGATCGTCGGTCGCTCCCTCCCTGCGCCGCGAAATCCACCCGCACGACGTGCCCCTGTCGCCACACGCCCCGCCTTGGTTATACTTCTCGGCTTTCCCGAATTAATGCCTAAGGGTCCCGCCGCGCATGGATAAGACCTACCAGCCGCACGCCATCGAAACTTCCTGGTACACCACCTGGGAGTCCGAGAACTACTTCGCCCCGCAAGGTGCAGGTGAGTCCTACACCATCATGATCCCGCCGCCGAACGTGACCGGCAGCCTGCACATGGGTCACGGTTTCAACAACGCGATCATGGACGCGCTGATCCGCTTCCGTCGCATGCAGGGCCGCGACACGCTGTGGCAGCCCGGCACCGACCACGCCGGTATCGCGACCCAGATGCTGGTCGAGCGGCAGATCGAGGCCAAGGGCCAAAGCCGCCATGACCTGGGCCGCGAAGCGTTCCTCGACAAGATCTGGGAATGGAAGGCCGAATCGGGCGGCAACATCAGCCGGCAGATTCGTCGCCTGGGCTCGTCGGTCGACTGGACCCGCGAACGCTTCACCATGGACGACGGCTTGTCCGAGTCGGTCAAGGAAGCGTTCGTGCGCCTGCATGAAGACGGCCTGATCTACCGCGGCAAGCGCCTGGTCAACTGGGACACCAAGCTGCACACCGCCATCTCCGACCTCGAAGTGGAAAACCACGACGAAAAAGGCCACCTGTGGAACCTGCGCTATCCGCTGGCCGACGGTGCCACCACGGCCGATGGCAACGATTATCTGGTGGTCGCCACCACGCGCCCGGAAACCCTGCTGGGCGACGCCGCCGTGGCCGTCAACCCGAACGATGAACGCTACCAAGCGCTGATCGGCAAGTTCGTCAAGCTGCCCCTGGTCGGCCGCCTGATCCCGATCGTCGCCGATGACTACTGCGATCCCGAGTTCGGCACCGGCTGCGTGAAGATCACCCCTGCCCACGACTTCAACGACTATGAAGTCGGCAAGCGCCACGATCTGCCGCTGTTCAACATCTTCGACAAGAATGCCAGCGTGCTCGCCGCCGCCCAGGCCTTCAACCTCGACGGCAGCCTGAACGAGCAGGTCGACACGGCCCTGCCGGCCGCCTACGCCGGTCTCGACCGCTTCGCCGCGCGCAAGCAGATCGTCGCCGACCTCGACGCCCAAGGCCTGCTGGTCAGCGTCGACGACCACGCCCTGAAGGTGCCCAAGGGCGACCGTTCCGGGACCATCATCGAGCCGTGGCTGACCGATCAGTGGTACGTGTCCACCAAGCCATTGGCCGAACCTGCCATTGCCGCCGTGGAAGATGGCCGCATCGAGTTCGTGCCCAAGCAGTACGAAAACATGTACTTCTCCTGGATGCGCGACATCCAGGACTGGTGCATCAGCCGCCAGCTATGGTGGGGCCACCGCATCCCGGCCTGGTACGACGATTCGGGCCGCGTCTACGTAGGGCGCAACGAAGCCGAAGTACGCGCCAAACACAACCTTGGCGCCGATGTGAACCTGCGCCAGGACGACGACGTGCTCGACACCTGGTTCAGCTCGGGGCTGTGGACCTTCTCCACCCTCGGCTGGCCGGAGCAGACCGAATTCCTGAAAAAATTCCACTCCACCGACGTACTGGTCACCGGCTTCGACATCATCTTCTTCTGGGTCGCCCGGATGATCATGCTGACCATGCACCTGGTGAAAAACCAGGACGGCACCCCGCAGATCCCGTTCAAGACCGTGTATGTGCATGGCCTGGTCCGCGATGGCCAGGGCCAGAAGATGTCCAAGTCCAAGGGCAACGTGCTCGACCCCCTGGACATCGTCGACGGCATCACCCTCGACGCGCTGCTGGAAAAACGCACCAGCGGCCTGATGCAGCCCAAGCTTGCCGAGAAGATCGCCAAGCAGACCAAGGCCGAGTTCCCGGAAGGCATCGCCAGCTACGGCACCGACGCCCTGCGCTTCACCTTCTGCTCGCTGGCCTCGACCGGTCGCGACATCAAGTTCGACATGGGCCGCGTCGAGGGCTACCGCAACTTCTGCAACAAGATCTGGAACGCCGCCCGCTACGTGCTGGACAAGGGCGAAGACTGCGGCCAGAACGGCGAGGCCTACGAGCTGTCGCTGGCCGACCGCTGGATCATCTCGCAGTTGCAGCGCACCGAAGCCGAAGTGACCCGTCAGCTCGAACAGTTCCGCTTCGACCTGGCCAGCCAGGCGCTCTACGAGTTCATCTGGAACCAGTATTGCGACTGGTACCTGGAGCTGTCCAAGCCAGTGCTGTGGGACGAAAACGCCTCGCTCGAACGCGCCCGTGGCACCCGCCGCACGCTGGTGCGCGTGCTGGAAGTGGCGCTGCGCCTGGCGCACCCGTTCATGCCCTTCATCACCGAGGAAATCTGGCAGCGCCTCGCCCCGCTGGCCGGCGTCGACGGCAAGACCATCATGCTGCAGCCGTGGCCGGTGGCGGTCGAGGCGCGCATCGACAGCGCCGCCGAAGGCGACATCGAGTGGCTCAAGGAACTGATGGTCGGCCTGCGCAACATCCGCGCCGAGATGAACATCGGCCCAGGCAAACCACTGCCGCTGTTCCTCAAGAACGCCAACGCCGACGACCAGCGCCGCCTGCAGGAAAACGAAGCGCTGCTGAAGAAACTGGCCAAGGTCGAAACCTTCACCGTGCTGGGCGAGGCCGATGAGGCGCCGCTGTCGGCCACCGCGTTGGTGGGTGACCTGCAAGTGCTGGTCCCGATGGCTGGGCTGATCGACAAGGACGCCGAGCTCGCGCGCCTGAACAAGGAAATCCAGCGTCTGCAAGGTGAGGTGCAACGTGTTGGCGGCAAGTTGTCCAATGCCGCCTTCGTCGACAAGGCTCCACCGGCCGTGATCGACAAAGAGCGCGCCAAGCTGGCCGAGGCCGAACAGGCCCTGGCCAACTTCACCGCGCAGCACGCGCGCATCGCTGCGCTGTAACGCTGGCTGACGCCCTAGGCGCTGACGTGCGAGCAGCGCCTATCGCAAGCGGGGCAAGCCTGCTGCCGTGTCTTACGAGGCGCGACAGCGGGCTTGCCCCGCGCTGTTTTCACAGGACCGACCATGACCGAAAAACCCACGCTGCACCCGCGCAACCGCCATCAGGGCCGCTACGACTTTGCGGCGCTGATCAAGGCCCACCCAGACCTCGCCCGCTTCACCCTGACCAACCCCCACGGCAAGCCAAGCATCGACTTCGCCAATCCCGAAGCGGTGCGGGTGTTCAACCGCGCATTGCTCAAGGCCCAGTACGGCATCCAGCACTGGGACATCCCGCCGCAATACCTGTGCCCGCCGATTCCGGGCCGCGCCGACTACCTTCATGTGGCCGCCGACCTGCTGGGTGAAGACGCAGACGGCGACATCCCCCGTGGCCCGCAGGTGCGTGTCCTGGACATCGGCGTGGGCGCCAACTGCATCTACCCGTTGCTGGGCCACAGTGACTACCGCTGGCGCTTCGTCGGCTCGGACATCGACCCCGTGGCCCTGGCCTCGGCCAAGGCCATCGTGCAGGCCAATGGGCTCGGCAAAGCCATCAGCCTGCGCCAGCAGGGCACTGCCTCAGCCATCCTCGGCGGGCTGTTGCAGCCGGACGAGCGCTTCGACCTGACGCTGTGCAACCCGCCCTTCCACAGCTCCCGTGAAGAGGCCACGCGTGGCAGCGCACGCAAGTGGAAAAACCTGGGCAAGCAAGACCCCAAACGCACCTTGCCGGTGCTCAACTTTGGTGGGCAGAACAACGAACTGTGGTGCACAGGCGGCGAGATTCGCTTCGTCACCCAGCTGATCGGCGAGAGCGCTGGGTGCGCGCAGCAGGTGCTGTGGTTCACTACCCTGGTGTCCAAGGCGAGCAACCTGCCGGGCATCGAGGCGGCGCTGAAGAACGCCGGCGTGGCGGCGCAGCGCGTGGTAGAAATGGGCCAGGGGCAAAAGCGCAGCCGCATGGTGGCCTGGAGCTTCCACGGCCTGCCCGCGCGCCAGGCCTGGCAGGCAGCGCATAAAACGCGGGCATGAAAAAGCCGCGCCTGGCGAGCCGGGCGCGGCTTTCACGGCATCGACAATTACTTGTTGATGGCGTCGGTCAGAACCTTGGCAGGTACGAACTTGATGACTTTCTTGGCAGCGATTTCGAGCGGCGCGCCGGTCGAAGGGTTGCGGCCAGTACGGGCAGGACGATCGGAGACTTTCAGTTTGCCGATGCCTGGCAGGGTGATTTCGCCGCCGTTTTCCAGCTGGTCGGCAACGATCTGGCCCAGTTGGTCCAGAGCGTTACGAGCGGTGGTTTTCGGCGCATCGACAGCTTCAGCGATATCGGCAATCAGTTGGTCTTTGGTCAAAGCCATGGTGATGTTCCTTCCCTAATCAAAACAGTAGTTGAGCAGCGTGCCAGGTCGTCATCGGGCCTGCCGAATACAGGCTGGCGGGCCGCAGCAATCGGGTATGTAGATACACGAAAAAGCGATTGGTTCGACACGACACAAGCGGGCTGCCAGCAATGCGCCAGCCAGCAGGGGCGCAAGACCGGGCAAAATTACCACAGGCGGGGAACGAATTCCCCTGCAGACTGCGGCTTTGCCCAGGTTTTTCAGGGGTTTGAGGAAAAATCTGCGGCTTTTTGCGCAAAAAATGACCAGGCGCCATTTCTGCCAGCTTACGGCCACTGCGGCGCACCCCTGCTGGGGTAAACTCTGCACCTTTGTCGCGTGGGCCACGGCCCGCCCAACCACACCGAGATTTCCATGCCAATCCGCCACTGCATCGTTCACCTGATCGACAAGAAGCCCGATGGCACGCCCGCCGTGCTGCATGCCCGAGAAGCCGAGCTGAGCGCTTCGCAGGCCATCGAACATCTGCTGGGCGACCTCAACGACAGCTACAACGCCAAGCAAGGCAAGGCGTGGGGCCTGTTCCACGGCGAGTCCGGCGCCTACCCTTTCAGCGGCTGGCTCAAGCGCTACCTGGACGAGGAACAGAGCTTCACCGCCTTCAGCCGCACGGCCGTCGAGCACCTGCAAAAACTCATGGAAGAGTCCAACCTCTCCACCGGTGGCCACGTGCTGTTTGCCCACTACCAGCAAGGCATGACCGACTACCTGGCCATCGCCCTGCTGCACCACAGCGAAGGTGTGGCGGTGGATGCCGAGCTTGAGGTCACCCCCTCGCGCCACCTCGACCTCAGCCAGTTGCACCTGGCCGCACGCATCAACCTTTCCGAGTGGCAGAACAACCCCAACTCGAAACAGTACATCTCGTTCATCAAGGGCAAGAACGGCAAGAAGGTCTCGGACTACTTCCGCGACTTCATCGGCTGCCAGGAAGGCGTCGACGGCCCGGGCGAAACGCGCACCCTGCTCAAGGCCTTCAGCGACTTCGTGGAAAGCGAAGACATGGCCGAGGAAGTGGCGCGCGAGAAAACCCAGACCCTGGTCGACTACGCCACCACCCAGACCAAACAGGGCGAGCCGGTGACGCTCGATGAGCTGTCGAGCCTGATCGACGAAGATCGGCCGCGAGCGTTCTTCGAGCACATCCGCAACAAGGACTACGGCCTGTCGCCGGAGATTCCTGCCGACAAACGCACCCTTAACCAGTTCCGCCGCTTCACCGGGCGCGCCGAAGGCTTGTCGATCAGCTTCGAGGCGCACCTTTTGGGTTCGAAAGTGGAATACGACGAAGAGGCCGGCACGCTGGTGATCAAGGGCCTGCCGACCCAGCTGATCGACCAGCTCAAACGTCGCAAGGACTGAGCGCAACGCCCTGGTAACGGGTGACCAGGGCTTCCTTGGCCGACTTGCGCAGCTTCTTCACCAGCCGTTCCTGGCGCAGCGCTTCGGGTTTGTCGGGCCACTGCTCGACATACACCAGCGCTTGCGCGGGGCTGGTCTTGAAATAGCGTGCACCCTGCCCCTTCTGATGGCGGATGAAGCGCCGCTGTGGGTCATTGCTGATGCCGCAATACAGCGAGCCGTTGGCCGCGCGCACCAGGTACACGTACCAGGGCTTTGGCGCGGTGGCTGCCGACGTGGCGGTTGGCTCAGCCACGGCCATGCTGGAAGGCCCGCAGCCCGGCGAACGCCTGCCGGCGAACCTTGCGTTGCAGTTGTGGCGTCCAGCCCAGCAGCACACCCGGCGCCCCGAGTGCCTGCCGCGACCAGCGCCAGAAGTCGAAGCTGTCGTCGTGCTGGCAGATCAGCCCGTCGCGAAACAAGAAGCGCGCCTGGCAGTCATTGACCACCGTGCGGCCCGTGGCGCCGAACAGGTAGCTCGCCACCCAGTGCGCGTGCCCGCCGCGGACATCGCAGCCAACCTGATCAAAACGCACCTGCAATTGCTCGGCGCGTGACAACAGCATCCGCCACATGTCCGCAGCGTCCTGACCGCGCAGGGTGCCGAACACCGGATCGCTGAACACGACGTCGTCGCTGTAGCAGGCGACCATGGCCTGGGCATCGCGTCGCTGGAACGCTTGGTAGAAACGCTCGATCAGCGCGTGATGGGCATCGTTCATGGGCAAGTCCTTCCCGGGGTAAGCCCCGCACGATAATCGCTCTGCGGGCGCGACGCCATGCTCATCTGCAGGGCCGTGATGACCCGGGCACAGGCCTCACACCCGTTCGCTCACAGCCTGCACATGCAGCGCCCGCCCGGCCTTGAGGCCGAAGCCGATCGCGCCGACGCCAAGCGCTGCGAAAATCCAGCCCACCGCCGCCCAGCCCTGGGTCAGGTCATGCACCAGGCCCACTGCGAACGGCCCCATGGAGGCCAGCGTGTAACCCACACCCTGGGCCATGCTGGACAGGTTCGAGGCCACGTGGGAATCCTTCGAACGCAGCACGATCAAGGTCAGCGCCAGGGCGAAGGTGCCGCCCTGCCCCAGGCCCAGCAGCACGGCCCAGCCCCACAGCCCGGAGAGCGGTGCGTACAGGCAGCCGAACAGCCCCGCCAGGGTGGTCAGCATCACCACCACGATGGCCAGGCGCTGGTCCTTGCCACGGGTCGCCAGCCACGGCGCGCTGAGTGCGCTGATCAACTGCACGATGACCGAACCCGACAGCACCAGACCCGCTTCGGTCGGGCTCAGCCCGCGACCGATCAGGATCGAGGGCAGCCAGCCGAACACGATGTAGGCGAGCGATGATTGCAGGCCCATGTACAGCGTCACCTGCCAGGCCAGCGGATCACGCCACAGCCCGCGCACCCGATAGGCCACCTTGTGCAGGCCATGGCCCTGGCGTGCCTGCGGCGCCCAGAACAGCATGGCCAGCAGGGCCGGCACGATCCACACCCCCAGGCCAATTGCCCAGCTGTCACCGAAGTAATGACTCACCGGGACGCTGGCACCCGCCGCCAGCGCCGCGCCCAGGCACAGGGCCATGGTGTAGACGCCCATCAGCGTGCCGGCGTGCTTGGGGAAGTCGCGCTTGACGATACCCGGCAGCAGCACACCGATGATGCCGATGCTGGCCCCGGCCAGCAGACTGCCGAGGAACAGCCCTGCCACGCCCAGCACGCTGCGCAGCAGGATACCGATGGCCAGGGTCAGGAGGATGCCGAGAATCACCCGCTCGGCCCCGAAACGCCGGGCCAAGCGCGGCGCCAGCGGGGCGAACAGGCCCAGGCAGAGCACCGGCAAGGTGGTCAGCAGGCCAGCCGATGAGGCACTCAGCCCCAGCTGTACGCTGACTTCGCCAAGCAGCGGCGAGAGGCTCGACAACGCTGGGCGCAGGTTCAGCGCCACCAGCACCAGGCCAAGCAACAGCAGCCAGGCACGCTGGGTCGGCGGTGGCACCAGTTGCACCTGATCGTCGTCTGCTTCGGCATCGATCAGCAGGTCATCGAGCTCGCCGTCGCGGCGAGGGTTGGGGTAGGTCATTGGGTCAGCCATGGTGGTGTCCGATCAGGATTCGATGAGGGCGCGGGTCAAGCGTTTGGCCAGCGCGGGGTCGTGCTGCGCCAGCGCCTCGACGATCTGCCCATGCAGGTCGAAGGTGGCCTGGCAGCCCGGCGCGTGCTGCATGTTCTGCTCGACTGCGGCGCGCACCATGCCGGAGAAGTAGCGGTACAGCTCGCTCAGTGCAGGATTGTGCGCGGCGTCGACCAGGCGCTGGTGGAACACCATGTCGGCTTCCAGGTAGGCCTGCAGGTCACCGTGAAAATGCTCGCCGCTCTGTACCAGCGCCGCGCGTAGCTGAACCAGGTCGGCCTCGGTGCAACGCTGCGCGGCCAGGCCGATGGCCTCGGCTTCGAGGATGTGCCGCGCTTCGCGGGCGTGCTCCAGTGAACAGCGCGACAACGCCAGAACCGCCTGCAACGGATCCTGGACAGTGCGCAGGTAACTGCCATCGCCCTGGCGAATCTCGACCAGCCCACTGAAGGCCAGTACGCGCATGGCTTCGCGCACGGTGTTGCGGCTGATGCCCAGTTCCAGCGCCAGCTCAGGTTCGGTGGGCAGCCGTTGGCCGATGGCCCAGGCGCCCTGCGCGATGCGCTCGCGCAACTGTTCTACCGCTTGGTACACCAAGGAGCGTTTGACGATTAAAGACATTGGGTCAACCAATCATCCGATGAATTTAGGTGGCCGGCAGAATAAGGCACTGCGCCTGACGGCGCAATACTCCGTTACATGGGATTGGGTCGAAAAGAGCTGCCGGGTGAAGCTGGCCGTCCACCCGGCAACACGGTCACGCCAGCGCGTCGAGCAGCGCCTGATTCATCTCGGGTGTGCCAATGGTGATGCGCAGGAACTGAGCAATCCGCGCCTGCTTGAAGTGCCGTACGATCACGCCCTGCTCGCGCAGACGCGCCGCCAGCTCGGAGGCGTCGTGCTGGGGATGGCGGGCGAAGATGAAGTTGGCCGCTGAGGGCAGCACCTCGAAGCCCTTGGCCTGCAACTGCGCGGTGAGCTGCTCGCGGCTGTCGATGACCTTTTGCCGGGTAGCATCGAAGTACGCACGGTCATCGAACGCGGCACTGGCACCGGCGATGGCGGCGCGGTCCAGCGGGTAGGAGTTGAAGCTGTTCTTGATCCGCTCGAGCGCTTCGATCAGGTCTGGATGGCCCACCGCCAAGCCGACACGCAGCCCCGCGAGCGAGCGCGACTTGGACAGGGTCTGGGTCACCAGCAAGTTGTCGAAGCGTGACACCAGGCTGATGGCGCTGTCGCCGCCGAAATCGATATAGGCCTCATCCACCACCACCAGTGAATCCGGGTGGGCGGTGAGCAACTGCTCGATGGCCTCGAGCGGCAGCAGGCAGCCCGTCGGCGCGTTCGGGTTGGGGAAGATGATGCCGCTGTTCGGACGGGCATAGTCGGCGATGCGAATCTGGAACTGCTCATCGAGCGGCACCTGCTCGTACTCAATGCCGTAGAGCCCGCAATAGACCGGATAGAAGCTGTAGCTGATGTCTGGGAACAGCAGCGGCGCATCGTGTTGCAGCAGGCCGTGGAAGATGTGCGCGAGCACCTCGTCCGAGCCGTTGCCGACAAAGACCTGGCCGGTGCTGACGCCGTAGTGGTCAGCCACCGCCTGCTTGAGCCGGTCACTGTTCGGATCGGGATAAAGGCGCAGATTGTCGTTCAGCTCGGCGGCCATGGCGGCCAGCGCCTTGGGCGAGGGGCCGTAGGGGTTCTCGTTGGTGTTGAGCTTGACCAGGCGAGCCAACTTGGGCTGCTCACCCGGCACGTAGGGCACCAGGTCCTTGACGAACGGGCTCCAGAATCGACTCATGTTCAGTTCCCCTGGTCTTGGTCGAGGATGCGGTATTCGGCGCTGCGGGCATGGGCGGTCAGCGATTCGCCGCGGGCCAGCACCGAGGCGGTCTGGCCGAGCTCAGAGGCGCCCTGCTCGGAGCAGAAGATGATCGAGGAACGCTTCTGGAAGTCATACACCCCCAGTGGCGAGGAGAAGCGCGCAGTGCCTGAGGTCGGCAATACGTGGTTCGGCCCGGCACAGTAGTCGCCCAGCGCTTCGCTGGTGTGGCGGCCCATGAAGATCGCGCCGGCGTGGCGGATCTGCGGCAGCCAGGCCTGCGGGTCAGCCACCGACAGCTCAAGGTGCTCTGGGGCAATCCGGTTGGCGACTTCGATGGCCTGCTGCATGTCCCGCACCTGAATCAGCGCGCCACGGCCATTGATGGACTTTTCGATGATCCCGGCACGTTCCATGGTCGGCAGGAGCTTGTTGATGCTGGCCGCAACGCGGTCGAGGAATTCGGCGTCGGGGCTGACCAGAATGGCCTGGGCGTCTTCGTCGTGCTCGGCCTGCGAGAACAGGTCCATGGCGATCCAGTCCGGGTCGGTCTGGCCATCGCAGACCACGAGGATTTCCGACGGGCCGGCGATCATGTCGATGCCCACCTGACCGAAGACGTGACGCTTGGCGGTGGCCACGTAGATGTTGCCCGGGCCGACGACCTTGTCGACTTTCGGCACGCTCTCGGTGCCGTAGGCCAATGCTGCCACGGCCTGAGCGCCACCGATGGTGAACACGCGGTCGACCCCGGCGATGCAGGCTGCCGCCAGCACCAGCTCGTTCACTTCACCCCGAGGCGTCGGCACCACCATGACCACCTCGGTCACGCCCGCCACCTTGGCCGGAATCGCGTTCATCAGTACGGACGACGGGTACGAGGCCTTACCGCCCGGCACGTACAGGCCCGCGCGGTCCAGCGGCGTGACCTTCTGCCCCAGCACGGTGCCATCAGCCTCGGTGTACTGCCAGGAATCCTGCTTCTGCCGCTCGTGGTAGACACGCACGCGCTCCGCGGCTTTCTCAAGGGCCGTGCGCTGGGCCGGGGAAATGCGGGTCAGGGCCAGCTCCAGGCGGGCACGATCGATGATCAGGTCGGCCATGCTGCTGGCCTCGACGCCGTCGAAGCGCTGGGTGTACTCGACCAGCGCTGCGTCGCCGCGCTCACGCACACCCTTGATGATGTCCAGAACGCGCTGATTGACCGCGTCATCGGAGACACTTTCCCAGCTCAGCAGATGGTCCAGATGGCGAGCGAACTCGGCATCGGCAGCGTTGAGACGGGCAATTGCAGTAGACACGGTCATGACGTGGACCTCGAATGGGTGACGGAGAGTCAGGCGCCTGAAACTGCCGTCCCTTCACGCGGGCGCCTGACTGAAAGGGCAATGACGCGCAGGGACGGGCGCGACCTGAAACGTCGCGCGTCGATCAGCTGCGGTGTCGTGTCTCGACCGCCTGGCGCAGGGCGTCGATCAGGTGCTGGATGCGGGCGTGCTGCATTTTCATGGAAGCCTTGTTGACGACAAGACGCGAGCTGATCGTGGCGATCAGCTCCTGCGGCTCCAGGCCGTTGGCGCGCAGCGTGTTGCCGGTGTCGACCACATCGATGATCTTGTCGGCAAGGTTGATCAGCGGGGCCAGTTCCATCGAGCCGTACAGCTTGATGATGTCGACCTGGCGGCCCTGCTCGGCGTAGTAGCGCTTGGCAACGTTGACGAACTTGGTGGCCACGCGCAGGCGGCCCTTGGGCTCGGCGGCGCCCACGGCGCCGGCGGTCATCAGCTTGCACTGGGCGATCTGCAGGTCGAGCGGCTCGTACAGGCCCTGGCCGCCGTACTCCATCAGCACGTCCTTGCCGGCAACGCCCAGGTCGGCGGCCCCATGCTCGACGTACGTCGGCACGTCGGTGGCCCGCACGATGAGCAGGCGCACATCGTCCTGGGTGGTGGGGATGATCAGCTTGCGACTCTTGTCCGGGTTCTCGGTCGGCACGATGCCGGCCTCTGCCAGCAATGGCAGGGTGTCGTCGAGGATACGGCCCTTGGATAGCGCGATGGTCAACATGGGAAACGTCGTTCCTTAAGCGGCTGCTGCCGGCCGGGCCTTGAAGCCCGACCGTCTTCGATTCGGCTGGCGCGTCCCTGCGCCGTCACAGACTAGCCCGGCACGCGACGAATCTTCGCGCCCAGCATCTGCAGTTTTTCCTCGATGCATTCGTAACCACGGTCGATGTGGTAGATGCGGTCGATCAGCGTATCGCCCTCGGCGACCAGCGCCGACAGCACCAGACTGGCCGAGGCGCGCAGGTCGGTGGCCATCACCGGTGCGCCCTTGAGGGTCTTGGTGCCCGTGACGATGGCGGTGTTGCCCTCGACCTGGATCTGCGCGCCCATGCGGTGCATTTCATACACGTGCATGAAGCGGTTCTCGAAGATCGTTTCGATCACCGCGCCCGTGCCTTCGGCAATGGCGTTGAGGGAAATGAACTGGGCCTGCATGTCGGTCGGGAACGCCGGGTATGGCGCCGTACGCAGGTTGACGGCCTTGGGCCGCTTGCCGTGCATGTCCAGAGCGATCCAGTCGTCACCGGTGGTGATCTCGGCGCCGGCTTCCTTGAGCTTTTCCAGCACCGCCTCAAGAATCGTCGGATCGGTGTCCTTGAGCTTGACGCGGCCACCGGTCACGGCAGCGGCGACCAGGTAGGTGCCGGTCTCGATGCGGTCAGGCATGACCCGGTAGTGCGCCGAGTGCAGACGCTCGACGCCATCGATGGTGATGGTATCGGTGCCTGCGCCTTGCACCTTGGCGCCCATGGCGTTGAGGAAGTTGGCCAGGTCGACCACTTCCGGCTCGCGCGCCGCGTTCTGCAACACGCTGCGACCACGGGCCAGTGCGGCGGCCATCATGATGTTCTCGGTGCCGGTCACGCTCACGGTGTCGAAGAAGAACTGCGCGCCGCGCAGGCCGCCTTCGGGCGCTTCGGCCTTGATGTAACCGCCTTCGACCTCGATCTTCGCGCCCATGGCTTCCAGGCCGCGAATGTGCAGGTCTACCGGGCGCGAGCCGATGGCGCAGCCGCCTGGCAGGGCCACTTCAGCCTTGCCGAAGCGGGCAACCATAGGGCCGAGCACCAGGATCGAGGCGCGCATGGTCTTGACCAGCTCGTAGGGGGCGACGAGGGTCTTGATGGTGCGTGGGTCGATTTCGACCGAGAGCTTCTCGTCGATCACAGGCTCGATGCCCATGCGCCCGAACAGCTCGATCATGGTGGTGATGTCGTGCAGGTGTGGCAGGTTGCCGACCGTGACAGGGCCGTCGGCCAGCAAGGTTGCAGCCAGGATCGGCAGGGCAGCGTTCTTCGCCCCGGAGATGCGGATCTCGCCATTGATGCGAGCGCCGCCAGTGATAATCAGTTTGTCCATTGGTGTCTCGCCGCCAAGTTGGCTCAGGTGCGCTCAGCCCAGGCTGCGCTGCTGAAAAATTTCATGGTGACCGCGTGGATGCTGCCGTCAGCGATCCAGGGGTTCAGGTGTGCGTAGATCGCTTGCTGACGCTTGACCGGGCTCTGGCCGGCCAGCTCGTCGCTGATCACGTTCAGCTGGAAATTGCAGCCCTGGCCCTCGACTTCCACCAGGGTTCCGGGCAATTTCTCTTCAAGGAAGCTCTTAACTTCTACAGCCTGCATGCTCAACCTCAATCGGCGCCCAGTGCGCGGGGGTCGGCCATCATACAAAAAAGCCCCTCGCCTGCGAAGCCCAACGAGGGTAACGCTGACCAGGGGCCTTTCCCGCATCGCTCATCAATCGCCGCTGAGCACCTCGCCCAGGTCGTAGACCTCGGCGATTTCACGCAGCTCCTGCGGCAGACCGCGCAGTTCCCAGAACTTGCCCGCAGCCTCGGCATCACGCATGAAGCTCAACAGCAACGCCAGGCCGACGCTGCTGGAATGGGTCACGCCGGAGCAATCGAGCATCATGCGCGACTCACCGCTGGCAGCAATCAACGCCTTGCCTTCGGCACGCAAGGCGGCGCCGCTGGTGTAGTCGAGCACGCCGGTCAAGCGCAGTACGCCCGGCTCGCTCATGCTGACGGCTGCCAGGCTCATTTGACGGCCTTTTCCGGCGAGCTATCAGCGGTCTGCTTGGCCTTGGCCACTTCCCCGGCCCAACCGTCGATGGTCTTGTCCAGGTTGTTGCCGTTGCGCTGCATGGCATCGGCGAACTGGTCACGGAACAGCTTGCCGATATTGATGCCATTGACGATGACGTTGCGCACCTTCCACTCCCCGGCCACCTTGCTCATGGTGTACTGAACCGGATACACCGCACCGTTGTTGCCGGACACCTTCATGCCGACGGTGGCCCGGTCATCGCCTTCGTTGCGTGCCGGATCGAGGATGATGCCCTGATTGTTGTACTCAAGCAGCGCGTTGCCATAGAACTGCATCAGGCTGCGCTTGAAGTTTTCCTGAAAGCGCTGCATCTGCGCGGGGCTGGCCTGGCGCGAATACTTGACGGTCATGATGCTGCGGGAAACACCGTCGGCATCCACAACAGGGCCGAGGATGCTGTTCAACGAGTCATAAAACGCCTGAGGGTCGGACTTGTAGCGAGCCTTGTTGACTTTCAGGTCCGAGAGCAGGGCGTCAGTGGTGCTTTTGATCACCTCATGGGCCGACTGCCCAGGGGCGGCCGACGCCAGCATCGGCAGACAGGCCAGCATGACCAGCAGGCCACGTCGCAGGATTGAAATCATGGAAACTCCTTAGTTCGCCGAGGGGGCTTCTTTCGCGTCTTTACCAACCGAATTGAGCAGGAACTTGCCAATCAGATCTTCCAACACCAGAGACGACTGGGTGTCGTGGATGGTTCCGCCATCTTTGAGCACCTGATCTTCGCCACCGACGCTGATGCCGATGTATTTCTCGCCGAGCAGGCCGGCGGTCAGGATCGAGGCCGTGGAGTCGGTCGGCAGGTTGTCGACGCTTTGCTGCAGCTGCAGGGTGACGCGACCGGTGAAGCTGTCGCGGTCCAGGTCAATGGCAGTGACCTTGCCAATGGTGACGCCGGCCATGGTGACCTTGGCCCGGACAGTCAAGCCGGCAATGTTGTCGAAGTAGGCGTAAACCTTGTAGGTGTCGCTCGCGGGGCTCGCGGACAGGCCGCTGACGCGCAGGGCGAGGAGCAACAGCGCCAGAATCCCGGCCAGCAGGAACAGGCCGACACCGATTTCCAGGGTGCGGTTTTGCATCAGAAGTCTCCAAACATCAGGGCGGTCAGGATGAAGTCCAGACCCAGAACTGCCAGCGAGGCATACACTACGGTCTTGGTCGTGGCACGGCTGATCCCCTCGGACGTGGGCTCACAGTCATACCCTTGGAACACGGCGATCCAGGTGACGACAAAGGCGAACACCAGGCTCTTGATCACGCCATTGAGCACATCGTCGGTGAACGACACGCTGTTCTGCATGTTGGCCCAGAACGAACCCTCATAAACGCCCAGCCAGTCGACGGCGACCCACGAGCCACCCCAGATCCCGACCACACTGAAGATCAGCGCCAGCAATGGCAGGGAAATGAAACCGGCCCACAGACGCGGCGCGACAATGTACTTGAGCGGGTCGACGCCAATCATTTCCAGGCTCGACAACTGCTCGGTGGATT
Organism: Pseudomonas gebzensis; assembly: GCF_034427815.1. Taxonomy (NCBI): domain Bacteria; kingdom Pseudomonadati; phylum Pseudomonadota; class Gammaproteobacteria; order Pseudomonadales; family Pseudomonadaceae; genus Pseudomonas; species Pseudomonas gebzensis. Next base: position 145,700 of record NZ_JAXQNS010000005.1, on the reverse strand, counting down.
TCATGTTGCCGATCTCGGCAGTCAGCGCCGAACCCGCACGACCGGCGAACAGCAGCGCGGTGACCACCGGGCCAAGCTCGCGCAGCAGGGTCAGGGCGATCATCTGGCCCACGGCCTGCTCGGAACCGTACTTGGTGAGGATGCTGTAGCCCTGAAGCGACAGGACCATACCGATGAACACGCCCGACACCGCGATGATCGCCAGCGACATCACGCCAACCGAGTACAGCTGCTTGACCAGCAGCTGGAAGCCACCGAGCCCGCCGCGTCCGACCAGGGCATTGCCGAGAAACAGGCACGAGCGTCCCAACACAGCGACGATATCAATGGCCGCACGCCCGAACAGGCGAATGCGTTCAAGTTTGGAAGTGGTGCGCATCAACGCGTCCCCAGCAGATCGGCGCGGTAATCGGGCGCAGGAAAATGAAAAGGTACCGGGCCGTCAGGATCGCCCTTCATGAATTGGCGAATGCGCGGGTTGTCCGAGCCCATCAGCTCGTCGGGCGTGCCCTGGCCAAGCACCTGGCCATCACCGACCACATAGATGTAGTCGGCGATACTGGCGGTTTCTGCCAGATCGTGGGACACCACGATACTGGTAATGCCCAGCGCATCGTTGAGCAGGCGAATCAGGCGCACCAACACGCCCATGGCGATCGGATCCTGGCCCACGAAGGGCTCGTCGTACATGAGGATCTGCGGGTCCAGCGCAATGGCACGGGCCAGCGCCACACGACGCTTCATGCCACCAGAAAGTTCGTCAGGGCGCAGATTGATGGCACCGCGCAGGCCAACGGCCTGCAACTTCATCAGCACGATGTCGCGGATCATCTCTTCAGGCAGCTCGGTGTGCACCCGCAGCGGGAAGGCCACGTTTTCGAAGACGTCCAGATCAGTGAACAGCGCCCCGCTCTGGAACAGCACGCCCATCTGCTTGCGCGCATCGAACAGGTCGGCACGTGACAGGCTCGGCAGGTTCTGCCCGGCCACCCACACCTCGCCCGCAGACGGTCGCAGCTGCGCGCCCATCAGGCGCAACAAAGTGGTCTTGCCGCACCCCGAAGGCCCCATGATGCCGGTTACCTTGCCCTTGGGGATGCGAATGTCGACATTGCTGAAAATACTGCGCGAACCGCGCTGGAAGGACAGGCCCTTCAACTCGACCGCGTAGGCGCTATCCCCACTCATCTAGACTCCTTGCGATACAACCCAGTGTCATGGACGCGCGTCTTCATCAGGAAGACACACGCGTCACGGGAGGGTCAGTCAGCCGCGGACTATACCACCGCGCGCAAGCCCGTCCCAAGGCCATCACGTGAGTCATTCAGGCCATCGACAGCGAGAGAAAGTTTCAGTCTGACGATCAAAGGTGAGGGTTTTGTGCATTGCAGCTATAATCGCCGCCTTTCCGGCAAAGCCATGCGTTCGACCATGAACCAATCCAGTGAGCTGATTCAATCTGCACAGCGTACCTTGCGCCTCGAGCTTGAGGCTGTGCAGGGCCTGCAGGCCCGCATCGACGACCACTTCGTGCGTGCCTGCGAAATCATTCTGGCCAGCAAAGGCCGCGTCATCGTGCTGGGCATGGGCAAGTCAGGGCATATCGGCAGCAAGATTGCCGCCACCCTGGCCAGCACCGGCACACCGGCGTTCTTCGTGCATCCGGCCGAAGCCAGCCATGGCGACATGGGCATGATTACCCGCGAGGACGTCATCCTCGCGCTGTCGAACTCGGGCACAACGGCCGAAATCCTGACCCTGTTGCCGCTGATCAAGCGCCTGGGCACGCCGTTGGTGAGCCTCACCGGCAACCCGCAGTCCACCCTTGCGCAGGCGGCAGAGGCGAATCTGGACGCATGGGTCGAGCATGAGGCGTGCCCGCTCAACCTGGCGCCCACCTCCTCCACCACCGCAGCGCTGGTGCTGGGCGACGCCCTGGCCATCGCCCTGCTCGAAGCCCGCGGCTTTACCGCCCAGGATTTCGCCTTCTCCCACCCCGGTGGCGCACTGGGCCGGCGCCTGCTGTTGATGGTCAAGGACGTGATGCACACCGACGGCCAACTGCCCGTGGTGCCACGCGGCACGTTGCTCAAGGACGCCTTGTTCGAGATGTCGCGCAAGGGCCTGGGCCTGACCGTGGTCATCGAGCCCGACGGCACCCTGGCCGGCGTGTTCACCGATGGCGACCTGCGCCGCGCCCTGGATCGCAACATCGATGTGCACAGCGCACTGATCGATGAAGTGATGACGGTACACGGCAAGACGGTACGGCCGAACATGCTCGCCGCCGAAGCCCTCAAGATCATGGAAGACCACAAGATCAGCGCATTGGTGGTGGTAGACGAGCACGATCGTCCTGCCGGCGCGCTGAATATGCATAACCTGCTGCGCGCTGGAGTCATGTGATGAATCAGGATCTGCTGCAACGCGGCAAGGCCGTCAAACTGGCCGTGTTCGATGTCGATGGTGTGCTGACCGACGGCCGCCTGTACTTCCTGCCTGACGGCGGGGAATTCAAGACCTTCAATACACTCGACGGGCAAGGCATCAAGATGCTCAAGGCCAGCGGCGTGATCACCGCTATCATCACCGGGCGCTCAAGCCCGGTGGTCGAGCGACGCGCACACAACCTGGGCATCGACCACCTGTTTCAGGGGCGTGAAGACAAGCTCGTGGTGCTCGACGGGCTGCTACACGAACTGAACCTGCGCTATGAACAGGTTGCCTACCTGGGAGACGACCTGCCCGACCTGCCGGTCATTCGCCGGGTCGGCCTGGGCATGGCGGTGGCCAATGCCGCACCGTTCGTTCGCCAGCATGCCGATGGTGTCACCCTGGCACGCGGGGGCGAAGGCGCCGCACGGGAGTTCTGCGAATTGATCATGCAGGCCCAGGACACCTTGGACACTGCCCTCGCCCACTATTTATAGAGCCGCACATGTTTAGCAAAAAAGCCAAGAACATCGTTCTGCTCAGCGTGATCGCCGCCTTGCTGGTCGCGGTAGGCTACTGGAACGTCAGCCCGGAGCGCTTTCTCGAGGGCGCGCCTGTGACGCAGGTCGATGAGAACGCCATCGACTACTATGCGATCAACGCCCACAGCGTGCAGTTTCTCCCTGACGGCCAGCGCCAGTACGAAATGACCGCTGACAAGATCGAACACATCAAAGCCAGCGAAATGACGCTGGTCACCCAGCCAGACCTGCAGATGTACCGTGGCACCGCATTTCCGTGGCATGTGCAAAGCGAGCGCGCCGAGGTCAACCCCGACGGCACCGAGGTCGAGCTGATCGACTCGGTGAGAATCGCCCGCACCGATGAAAAGAACCGCAACACGCTGATTACTTCCAGCCGCATGACAGTGTTCCCGCAGAAGCAATATGCGCAGACCGAGCAAGCCGTTAGAATCGACGGCGCCGGTGGGACCACTACGGGCAAAGGCATGAAAGCGTATTTGAAAGACGGCAGGATGGACCTGCTGTCCAACGTAAGAGGACAGTATGAGGCTCGTTAAAACCCTTCCCTTTTTGCTCAGCTTGGGCGTAGCACTGGGTAGCGCGAGCGCTTGGGCCCTGCCAAACGACCGTGACCAGCCAATCCGCATTCAGGCCGACAACGCTCACCTGGACGACAAACAAGGCGTGGCGACCTACACCGGCGATGTCGTCATCACGCAAGGCTCGATGATGATCAAGGGCAACACCGTGACCATGACCCGCGCGGCGTCCGGTGACATCGACGTCGTCACTTCGGTGGGCAACCTGGCGTATTTCGAGCAGCAACAGAGCGCCGCCAAGCCCGACAAGATGAAGGGCTGGGCCGTGACCATCCAGTACCAGGCGCAGAAAGACCTGATCGTGCTCACTGACCGTGCCAAGGTCGAGAACGAAGGCAACACCACCGAAGGCGAGAAGATCGTCTACAACACCAAGTCGCAGGTCGCCACGGCAGGTCGCGGCGGCAAGGTGACCGCGCCGCGTCAGCGCATCGACATGGTGATCCAGCCGAAGAAGAAGGCCGAGTAGATGGCAACCCTAAAAGCTCAGCACCTGGCCAAAAGCTACAAGAGCCGGCAGGTCGTGCGTGATGTCAGCCTGTCGATCGACAGCGGACAGATCGTCGGCCTGCTGGGCCCGAACGGCGCCGGCAAAACCACCTGCTTCTACATGATTGTCGGCCTGGTCCAGGCCGACCAGGGCCGTGTGCTGATCGACGATCTGGACGTCAGCCACCAGCCCATGCACGGCCGCGCCCAGGCGGGTATCGGCTACTTGCCTCAGGAAGCCTCGATCTTTCGCAAGCTGTCGGTGGCCGACAACATCATGGCCATCCTCGAGACCCGCAAGGAGCTCGACAGCGAAGGCCGGCGCCAGGCACTGGAAAGCCTGCTGCAGGAATTCCACATCAGCCACATCCGCGACAACCTGGGCATGAGCCTGTCGGGCGGGGAGCGCCGCCGGGTCGAAATCGCCCGCGCGCTGGCGACCGCGCCGAAGTTCATCCTGCTCGATGAACCCTTCGCGGGTGTCGACCCGATCTCGGTCGGCGACATCAAGCAGATCATCCATCACCTCAAGGCCAAGGGGATCGGCGTACTCATCACCGACCACAACGTGCGTGAGACGCTCGACATCTGCGAAACGGCCTACATCGTCAACGACGGCCAGTTGATTGCCGAAGGCGACTCGGCCACCATCCTGGCCAACGACCTGGTGAAAGAGGTCTACCTGGGGCACGAGTTCCGACTCTGACCCCGGCGGCGGTGCCACGAGTGATGCCTCGATGGCGAGGCAGCGCTTTATTTGCTGCACCGCCCTAGGCAAACGCTCCAGTTTCAGGCATATAACTTGCTTAAAATTGGCGCCGAGGCGCCCTCGTGTAGTGGATGGCGCGTGTGCGCCGGCGAACAAGGTAATCAGCCCCAGCCATGAAACCATCGCTCGTCCTAAAAATGGGCCAGCAACTGACGATGACCCCGCAGTTGCAACAGGCCATTCGTCTGCTCCAGCTCTCCACCCTGGACCTCCAGCAGGAAATCCAGGAGGCCCTGGAATCCAACCCGATGCTCGAGCGCCAGGAAGAAGGCGAGGACTTCGACAACAACGATCCGATGGCCGACAACGCCGAGAACACGCCGGCCGCCGAGCCCCAGGACACCTCCTTCCAGGAAACTGCCGCCACGGTCGAGAACCTCGAAGAGGGTGACTGGGGCGAGCGCATTCCCAATGAATTGCCCGTCGACACCGCCTGGGAAGATATCTACCAGACCAGCGCCAGCAGCCTGCCCAGCAACGATGACGACGAGTGGGACTTCACCACCCGCACGTCCGCCGGGGAAAGCCTGCAGAGCCATCTGCTCTGGCAGCTGAACCTGGTGCCGATGTCGGACGTCGATCGCATGATCGCGGTGACCCTCATCGACAGCATCAACCCCCAGGGCTACCTGGAGGATTCCCTCGAAGAGATCTGCGCAGGCTTCGATCCCGAGCTCGACATCGAGTTGGACGAAGTGCACGCCGTACTGCACCGCATTCAGCAGTTCGAGCCGGCCGGGGTTGGCGCGGCAAGCCTGGGTGAGTGCTTGCTGCTGCAGTTGCGCCAGTTGCCTGCCAGTACTCCGTGGATGGCTGAGGCGCAGCGCCTGGTCAGCGACTTCATCGACCTGCTCGGCGGGCGTGACTACAGCCAGTTGATGCGGCGCATGAAGCTCAAGGAAGATGAGCTGCGCCAGGTGATCGAACTGGTCCAGACGCTCAACCCGCGGCCGGGCTCACAGATCGAATCCAGCGAACCGGAATATGTGGTTCCGGACGTCATCGTGCGCAAGGACAACGAACGCTGGCTGGTGGAGCTGAACCAGGAAGCCGTACCGCGCCTGCGCGTCAACGCCCAGTACGCAGGCTTCGTGCGCCGCGCCGATACCAGCGCCGACAACACGTTCATGCGCAATCAGTTGCAAGAAGCGCGCTGGTTCATCAAGAGCCTGCAGAGCCGCAACGAGACCCTGATGAAGGTCGCCACCCAGATCGTCGAACACCAGCGCGGTTTCCTCGACTTGGGTGACGAGGCCATGAAGCCCTTGGTGCTTCACGACATCGCCGAAGCAGTCGGCATGCACGAGTCGACCATTTCGCGGGTGACCACACAGAAATACATGCATACCCCGCGCGGTATCTACGAGCTCAAGTACTTCTTTTCCAGCCACGTCAGCACGGCCGAAGGGGGGGAATGCTCGTCCACGGCAATCCGCGCCATCATCAAGAAACTGGTGGCGGCGGAAAATCAGAAAAAGCCATTGAGTGACAGCAAGATCGCTGGTTTACTGGAGGCACAAGGCATCCAGGTAGCACGTCGTACGGTCGCCAAGTATCGCGAGTCGTTGGGCATTGCTCCCTCCAGCGAACGCAAGCGGCTCATGTAGCCCCTGGGTGTGCCACAGCGTTTCAGTGGCAGGTGCAAAACCTGCTTCTTTATGCACGGCAATAAGGAGAAGCTGTATGCAAGTCAACATCAGTGGACACCATGTAGAAGTCACCCCACCCCTGCGCGCTTATGTGGACGATAAACTCAAACGTCTGGAAGGTCATTTCGACAAGATCACCAACGTGCAGGTCATCATGAAAGTCGAGAAGCTGCAGCAGAAAGTCGAAGCGACCCTGCAGATTCCTGGTGGTGAAGTGGTTGCCAACGCAGAACACGAAGACATGTATGCAGCGATCGACGCCTTGGCCGACAAGCTTGATCGCCAACTGAAAAAACACAAGGAAAAACAGCAAAGCCTGCTGCAAGGCGCAGCGGCCCGCTGACCCCCCTCATCCATGATCCGACTCGAAACCATTCTGACCCCCGGCCGCTCGCTTGTGAGCGTGCCGGGCGGCAGCAAGAAGCGCGCCCTTGAAAAAGTCGCTACCCTCATCGCCGATCAGGTGCCAGAACTGGAGATGCAAGACATCTTCGAAAAGCTGGTCGCCCGTGAGAAATTAGGCTCAACCGGTTTCGGTAACGGTATTGCCATCCCCCATTGCCGACTGCCCGGCTGCACCGCGCCGGTCAGCGCCTTGCTGCACCTCGATTCACCGATCGATTACGACGCCATCGACGGCGCGCCCGTAGACCTGTTGTTCGTGTTGCTGGTCCCGGAAGCGGCTACCGACGCCCACCTCGAACTCCTGCGCCAGATCGCCAGCATGCTCGACCGCAAGGACGTGCGCGAACGCCTGCGCAAGGCGGCCGACAGCAAGGCCCTGTACCAGGTTGTCCTGGACGTTCAGAACGAGTCCTGACCATGCGCCTGATAATCGTCAGCGGTCGCTCCGGCTCCGGCAAGAGCACCGCCCTGGATGTGCTTGAAGACCACGGTTACTACTGCATCGACAACCTGCCCGCCGGCCTGCTGCCGCAGCTGGCAGAGAATGTGCTGCTCAATACCGAATTGCAGCAGCCCAGGGTTGCGGTCTCCATCGATGCGCGCAACTTGCCCGGCCATCTGCCTCGCTTCCCCGAGCTGCTGGAGGATGCGCGGTCCAAGCATATCCAGTGCGATGTGCTGTACCTGGACGCAGACGAAGACATCCTGCTCAAGCGTTTCTCGGAAACCCGTCGTCGCCATCCGTTGACCAATGCCAATCGCTCGCTGGCCGAAGCGATTCGCGTCGAGAGCGAACTGCTCAACCCGATCATCGACCTGGCTGACCTGAAGATCGACACCAGCAACCTCAACCTGTACCAGCTGCGCGACACCCTCAAGCTGCGCCTGCTCAACCAGCCAGAGCCCGGCACCGCATTTCTGGTCGAGTCGTTCGGCTTCAAGCGCGGGATGCCAGTTGATGCCGACTTGGTGTTTGACGTGCGTTGCCTGCCCAACCCTTACTGGAAATGCGAACTGCGCGAGCATTCCGGGCTCGAGCAGCCGGTCATTGACTACTTGGCAGCGCAGCCGGATGTCGAGGAAATGTTCCAGGACATCTCCAGCTACCTGCTCAAATGGCTGCCCCGCTTTGCCGCGAGCAACCGTGCGTATGTCACCATCGCGATCGGTTGTACCGGCGGCCACCACCGTTCGGTGTACATCACCGAGCGCCTGGGCGTGCTGCTGCAGCAATCCCTGAAAAACGTCCAGGTTCGCCACCGCGACCTCTAGCCCACAGGATCCACCCGCCAATGCCCGCCCGTGAAATCACCATCGTCAACAAGCTGGGCCTGCACGCCCGCGCAGCTGCCAAGTTCGTGGGTGTGGCCGGGCGTTTTCCCTGTCAGGTCAAGGTTGGCCGTGCCCCCGACAAACTGGTGGACGGCAAGAGCATCATGGCGGTGATGATGCTGGCTGCTGGCAAAGGCACCCAGGTGCACCTGTTTACCGAAGGCGAGCACGACGATGTCGCGCTGGCAGCGCTGGTCGAACTGATCGAGAACAAATTCGACGAAGGCGAGTAAACGCCCGCCCCTGCCCTCAATGTCCTGACAGTCAGGACATTGCCGTGTCCATCACCATCATCAGACAGAAGCCAATGCACAGGCCCAGGCTGGCCAGCCGGTGGTGCCCGTTGCTGCGCGACTCCGGAATGATCTCCTGTGTGACCACCAGCAGCATCGCCCCCGCCGCACAGGCAAGGCCCAATGGCAGCAGCAACTCGGCAACGTTCACCAGCCAGGCACAGATCACCGCCGCGACCGGCTCGACCAGCCCTGATGCCGCGCCAATCAGGAATGCCCTGAACCGCGACATGCCAGCACCGGCCAGCACCAGCGCAATCACCAATCCCTCGGGGACGTCCTGCAAGGCGATGCCCATGGCCAGGCTATCGGCATCTGGCATGCCGCCCCCTGCCGACACCCCGATGGCCATGCCCTCGGGAATGTTGTGAGCGATGATGGCAATGACGAACAACCAGATACGTGCGGCAATCACTGGCTCCGTGCCGCTGCCAACCAAGGCTTCGGGCGAGGCACCCGAGACTTTCAGGTCGACCAGAAACAGGCACAGCGCCCCACTGAGCAGGCCCAGGCTGATCAGCCCTCCAGCACCCCAAGGGGTGTAGCCGATCGACTGCGCAGCAGCCAATCCCGGAATGACCAGGGAAAACGCAGTGGCCGCCAGCATGACCCCGGCGCCGAAACCCAGCAGGGTATCGGCCACCGCCACCGGCATGTTGCGGATAACCAGCACCGGCACCGCGCCCAGCGCCGTCCCCAGCGCGCACAACGCTCCCCCTTGCAACGCCCGCATCATGCGTGGCTCAAGATCGAGCCACGCAATGCCCCGCGTCACTAACAGCGCGGTGCCGACCAGCACCAGCAAGGTACCCAGCGCCTGCCTGAACAGGCGCACGCTGCTGACTGACATCACCTGTGAGCGCATCGGCGATCAACTCACGAAGTGGCTTCGAGGAAGCGACGTTCGACTTCAGCCCAGTCGATCACGTTGTAGAAGGCGCCGATGTATTCGGGCCGGCGGTTCTGGTACTTCAGGTAGTAGGCGTGCTCCCAGACGTCGAGGCCTAGAATCGGCGTGTTGCCATGCATCAGCGGGCTGTCCTGGTTACCGCTGCTTTCCACCACCAGCTGTTTCTGCGGCGTCACGCTCAGCCAGGCCCAGCCGCTGCCGAAGCGGGTCAGCGCAGCCTTGGTGAACGCTTCCTTGAAGGCCTCGAAACCGCCCAGCTGCGCATCGATGGCCTGGCTCGACTGGCCCTGCGGCTGGCCGCCGCCCTTGGGCGACATGACGGTCCAGAACAGGCTGTGATTAGCATGGCCACCGCCATGGTTGGTCACCGCGCCGCGCAGGTTCTCGGGCAGTTGCTTGACCGCCGCGACCAGTTTTTCGACGGGCCACTCAGCCCACTCGGTATTTTCCACTGCGGCGTTGAGGCCATTGACGTAGGTCTGGTGGTGCTTGGTGTGGTGGATTTCCATGGTCTGCGCGTCGATGTGCGGCTCGAGCGCGTCATAGGCGTAGGGCATTGCAGGCAAGGTGTAAGGCATGTCAGTGCATTCCGTAGGCAGAAGGGGTGGAGATCACGTCCACTTGCGCTGCCAGCTCGCTGGCCGAGGCGGCATGGCGGCCGAGCAGTCGTTCGGTACGTGGGTATTGGCCATATTCGGCGATGAAATTCAGCAGTTCGGTGTAGGTCTTGGCGCTATGGCGCAAGGCGGCATCGCGCAGTGCCTGCGGCAAGCGGGCCTCCTGGCTGGCCTGCAACAGGCGCTGGTGGGCCGAACATAGATAATCGGCGCTTTCGTGAGGCTGATTCAGTTGCAGGTGCAGGTCAGCGAGGTTGTGGTGGGCGATGACGAACACCGCCACCGCTTCATCGACGTCATGCCAGCGCTCGAACAACACCTGGGCCAATGCCAGGGCTTGCAGGTAAAGCTCCCGTGCATCGACCAGATCGCCCTGCTCGAACAGACCGTTGGCGTGTTGCGTGGTGCGTTTCCAGTGCTGCATGACTCAACTCCTCGGCAGGTGGCGGCTCAGAGGCCGCCGGCAGTCAGCTTTTCCGGATCGAGCAGGGCCAGGAGCTGCTCACGGGACAAGTCCGTGTGCTCCAGCGCCACGTCGATGATCGGCCGCCCTTGCTTGTAGGCAGTCTTGGCGATCTCGGCGGCCTTGAGGTAGCCAATGATCGGGTTCAGCGCAGTCACCAGGATCGGGTTGCGCGACAGCGCTTCCTTGAGCTTGGTGTCATTGACCTTGAAGGTGCTGATGGCCTTGTCGGCGAGCAGGCGACTGACATTGGCCAGCAGTTCGATACTTTCCAGCAGGTTGCGGGCGATCACCGGCAGCATCACGTTCAGCTCGAAGTTGCCCGACTGGCCGGCCACCGCGATGGTGGCGTCGTTGCCGATGACCTGCGCAGCCACCATTGCCGTGGCTTCTGGAATCACCGGATTGACCTTGCCCGGCATGATCGAGGAACCCGGCTGCAGCGCTTCCAGTTCGATCTCGCCCAGGCCAGCCAAGGGGCCTGAGTTCATCCAGCGCAAATCGTTGGCGATTTTCATCAGCGCCACAGCGGTGGTCTTGAGCTGACCTGACAAGGCCACGGCGGTGTCTTGCGAGCCGATCAGCGCGAACAGATTGCCGCCTGGTGTGAATTCGATCTTGCACAGGGCACTCAGCTCCTGGGCAAACCCTGCGGCGAACTGCGGATGCGCGTTGATCCCGGTGCCGACTGCGGTGCCGCCCTGGGCCAGGCACTGTACCGCCGGCAGGGTGGCGTCGATGTGCGCCTGGGCAGCGTTGACCTGCGCCGACCAGCCGCCAAGCACTTGGCTCAGGCGCACCGGCATGGCATCCATCAGGTGCGTGCGGCCGGTCTTGATGTGGTGATGCACCTGCGCGGCCTTGCTGTCGAGGGTCTGCTGCAGGTGGGTCAATGCGGGCAGCAGTTGCTCGCGCACCGCCAGCGCGGCGCTGACGTGGATCGTGGTAGGGATGATGTCGTTGCTGCTCTGCCCGCAATTGACGTGGTCATTGGCATTGACCGCTTCGCCCAGCACGCGGCTGGCCAGCGTCGCGATGACTTCGTTGGCGTTCATGTTGGAGCTGGTGCCGGAGCCGGTCTGGTACACATCGACCGGGAAATGCTCGATGAAGTCATCGGCCAGCAGTTGCTCCACGGCCTTGACGATGGCCTCGCCCTGCTGCGCGCTGATCTGTTGGAGCTTGACGTTGGCCTTGGCCGCCGCGGCCTTGGCCAGCAGCAGTGCACGAATGAACTGCACGGGCATGCGCTGGCCGCTGACCGGGAAGTTGTCGACCGCGCGTTGCGTCTGGGCGCCGTACAGGGCCTGAACCGGCACCTGCAGTTCACCCATGCTGTCACGCTCGATACGGGTATCACTCATCATCAAATCCTTGCATCAGTTCTTCGTGGGTAATCGACGGCAGCAACGCGCAACTGGCCAGTTGCAGGGCATAGGGCTGCCAGCGCTGGTTGCCCTCCTGGCGGTCGAGGTTGCGCAGGTCGAGCAGCGGGCGCCAGGCCTGGTCGAGGCACTGGCAGCGCCAATGCCACGGCAACATACGGTCGCAGGCAGTATCGAGAAGTAGACGGAAAGCGGTAAGGGCGACGGTCCAGGGTGCGGTTTCGGTACAGCACACCAGGTAGCGGCCTTCGGCGAGATAGTGCTCGATCAGGCGTGGCTCATCGGGTTCGATGGCGCAGCGAATGCGCCGGCTCAGCCAGCGCCAGTTTTCCAGGTAGGGCAATTCGTGGAGGACGGTTTTCATGAACAGCATCGACCGTAACTTGGGTAATGATATTCATTATTAATTGATAAATAGAATCACTTCAAGTGCTGGGACCTAAACAAAAAACCCGGCGCGATGGCCGGGTCGTTTTCAGACAAGTCGCGCTCAGGCGTGTGGATGAACGCGGTCAGTTGCCCGCCACGGTCATCCGTTCGATCAGCACCGAGCCCGTGTGGATATTGCTACGGGTTTCAAGATCGCTGCCAATGGCCACGATTTTCTGGAACATGTCTTTCATGTTCCCGGCGATTGTCACCTCCTGCACCGCGAATTGAATCTCGCCGTTTTCCACCCAATAGCCTGCAGCGCCGCGCGAGTAATCGCCGGTGACCATGTTCAGGCCATGGCCCATCAGCTCGGTCACGAGCAACCCACGATCCATCTGACGAATCAGCGCCGCCTGGTCCTGATCGCCATGGGTCACGAACAGATTGTGCACGCCGCCGGAGTTGGCGGTGCTCGGCAGGCCCAGTTTGCGCCCGGAATAGGTACCGAGGATGTACGAGACCAACTCGCCGTTTTCCACGAATGGCTTGGCGTAAGTGGCCAGACCGTCACCATCGAAGCCTGCGCTGCCCATGGCGCGTGGAATGTGCGGACGCTCATCGAGGGTCAGCCAGCTGGGGAACAGGCGCTGCCCCAGGCAGCCTTCGAGGAAGGACGACTTGCGGTACAAGTTACCGCCCGAGATCGCCCCCAGGAAGCTGCCGAACAGCCCACCGGCCAGCTCGGCGGAGAACAGCACCGGCACTTCGCACGTTGGCACCGGGCGCGCGCCCAGACGGCTGGCAGCCCGTTGCGCGGCGCGCTGGCCGATGCTGCGTGGATCGGCCAGCAACTGTCCCTGGCGGTTGACGTCGTACCAGTAGTCGCGCTGCATCTGCCCGCCCCCCTCGGCGATCATCACGCAGCTCAGGCTGTGCCGGGTCGAGGCGTAGCCGCCGATGAAACCATGGCTGTTGCCATACACACGCACGCCTTGGTGGGTGTTCAGCGAGGTGCCATCGGCATTGACGATGCGCGAATCGGCGTCAAAGGCGGCCGCTTCACAGATCAGCGCCTGCTCGATGGCCTGCTCCGGGCTGATGTCCCAGTGGTGATAGAGGTCCAGCTCTGGCACCTCATGCGCCATCAGCGCCGCGTCGGCCAGCCCGGAACAGTCGTCCTCGGACGTGTGCTTGGCGATGGCCAATGCGGCCGCCACCGTTTCCCGAATCGCCTCCGGACCGCTGGCCGAGGTGCTCGCCGAGCCCTTGCGCTGGCCCAGGTACAAGGTGATACCAAACCCCTGATCGCGGTTGAACTCGACCGTTTCCACCTCGCGCTGACGCACCGTGGTGGACAGCCCCTGCTCCAGCGATACCGCCACTTCGCAGGCGCTGGCGCCCTGGCGCCGCGCTTGGGCGACGATCGCTTCGACCTGCTCCTGCAACAGCGGCAGGTCCTTCGGGCCTACGCTCTGGACTGCACTCATGGTTCTCTCCCATCAAATTCTGCGTTCGGCATGGGCCATGCTACGACCGGGCCGGACAAGCGGCCCCCGACTGGTTATCATGGCGGCGATTTCCTGCGGACTGCCACCATGGTTGATTCATACGACGACGCCTTCGACGGCGAAAAAAGCAAAACCCAGATCAAGCGCGAGCTGCTTGCGCTGGTCGAACTGGGCGAACGCCTGACTACCCTCAAGGCCGATACCCTCGCCCGCCTGCCGCTGACCGATGCGCTGCGCAAGGCACTGGCTGACGCCAGCAAACACACCTCGCACATTGCGCGCAAACGGCACATGTCGTTCGTCGGCAAATTGATGCGCGACCAGGACCTGGAAGCGATCAACGCGGTGTTCGAGCAGGTCGACACCTCAAGCCGCCAGTACAACGAGCGCTTCCACAGCCTCGAGCGTTGGCGCGACCGGCTGGTCGACGGCACTGACGAAGACCTCGAGCGCTTCGTCAACGAGTACCCCGACACCGACCGCCAGCAACTGCGTTCGCTGATCCGCCACGCCCAGCACGAGAAGGCGCGCAACAAGCCGCCGGCTGCCGCGCGCAAGGTGTTCAAATACATCCGCGACCTCGACGAGCTGCAGCGCGGCCTGCGCTGAAGCCCTGCCCATCGCCCATCGCGGGGCATGCCGTGTTCACGCGCAGCCCCTCGATGGCAGGCTTCACGCCCCGGTTCCGCCCACGGTGATCGCATCGAGCTTCAAAGTCGGCTGGCCGACGCCGACCGGCACGGACTGACCGTCCTTGCCGCAGGTGCCCACGCCGCTGTCCAGCGCCAGGTCATTGCCCACCATCGACACCCCACGCATGGCTTCCGGGCCGTTGCCGATCAGCGTTGCACCCTTGACCGGGGCGGTGATCTTGCCGTCTTCGATCAGGTAGGCCTCGCTGGTGGAGAACACGAACTTGCCGCTGGTGATGTCGACCTGGCCACCGCCGAGGTTGGCGCAGTACAGGCCGCGCTTGACCGAGCGAATGATCTCTTCGGGGTCGCTTTCACCGGCACGCATGTAGGTGTTGGTCATGCGCGGCATCGGCAGGTGCGCGTAAGACTCACGCCGCCCGTTACCCGTGACCGCCATGCCCATCAGCCGCGCGTTGAGCTTGTCCTGCATGTAGCCCTTGAGCACGCCGTTTTCGATCAGCGTCGTGCATTCGGTGGGCGTGCCCTCGTCATCGACGCTGAGCGAGCCACGGCGACCTTCCAGGGTGCCGTCATCGACGATCGTGCAGAGCGTGGAGGCCACCTGCTCACCCAGACGCCCACTGAACGCCGAACTGCCCTTGCGATTGAAGTCGCCTTCCAGGCCATGGCCTACGGCTTCGTGCAGCAGCACCCCGGACCAACCCGAGCCCAGGACCACGGGCAACGTGCCAGCAGGCGCAGGCACCGCTTCGAGGTTGACCAGCGCCTGGCGCAAGGCCTCGCGGGCATACCCCATGACCCGCTCTTCGGTGAAGAAGCGGTAATCGGTACGCCCGCCGCCGCCTTGCCCGCCCCGTTCGCGGCGACCGTTGCTTTCCACGATCACACTGACGTTGAAGCGCACCAGCGGCCGCACATCGGCGGCCAGGCTGCCGTCGGTGGCGGCGATCAGAATGCGCTCCCAGACCCCGGCCAGGCTGACGCTGACCTGCTGAATGCGCGGGTCGAGTGCGCGCGTGGCCACATCGACGCGCTTGAGCAGCTCGACTTTCTCGGCACGGCTGAGCACATCGAGCGGGTTGTCACCGGCGTACAGCGCGGGCACGTCCTGAGTGCGGAACGCCTGCACGCGACCGTTCTGGCCCGCGCGGGAAATCGACCGAGCGGCTGTGGCAGCCGAAGTCAGCGCTTCGAGATTGATGGCGTTGCTATAGGCAAAGCCGGTTTTTTCGCCAGACTGAGCGCGTACGCCCACGCCTTGGTCGAGGTTGAAGCTGCCTTCCTTGACGATGCCGTCTTCCAGTGCCCAGGTTTCCGACACCTGACCCTGGAAATACAGGTCGGCCGCATCGATACCCGGGCCCGCCAGCCCGCCCAACACGCTCTGCAGGCTGTCTAGGGTCAAGCCGCCCGGGGCCAGCAAGTGCTCACTGACGGTGGATAACATCTGGCTCATAGTCACTCCAACAAGGTGTGCGCAGGCCGCACGGCGTCCTGCGAGAAAAAGCGCCGGTGGGTGAACACCGGCATGCGCGTCCGGATGGACGCTTGTTCTTCGGCATCGCGAGTGGCCAGCAAGACGGCCTCACCGCGCGCCTGTTCGGCCACGATGCGCCCCCAAGGGTCGACAATCGCGGCATGGCCATGGGTTTCACGCGGCCCCGGGTGCATCCCGCCTTGGGCCGCTGCCAGTACATAGCATTGCGTTTCGATGGCGCGCGCGCGAATCAGCACTTCCCAGTGCGCCGCACCGGTCACGGCGGTGAAGGCCGACGGCGCGCTGATCAGCTCGGCACCGGCCGCGCGCAACGCACTGTACAACTCGGGGAAACGCAGGTCGTAACAGACCGTCAGGCCCAAACGGCCCACCGGGGTATCGGCCACCACCACCTGGCTCCCTGCCACGTAGTCGTCCGACTCGCGATACTGGCCGCGGTGGTCACTGACCTGCACATCGAACAGGTGCAGCTTGTCGTAGCGCGCAACTACCTCACCGGCATCATCGACCAGCAGCGAACATGCGCACGCTTTGCTCTGCGGCTGGTCGACAGGCGGCAACGGCAATGTGCCAGCCACTATCCATAACTTGAGGTCGCGGGCGGTGCGTTTCAACCAGGGCAGGATCGGGCCTTCGCCCATGGCCTCCCGCAGACCGATCTGCGCCGCGTCGCGCCGGCCCATGGCGGCAAAGTTTTCCGGCAGCACCGCCAGGCGTGCGCCGCCCAACGCAGCCTGCTCCAGCAAACGGCCGGCCTGGTGCAGGTTGGCCAGCAGGTCATCCTGGCTCACCATCTGAATCACGGCCACGCTCATGGGCACGCTCCTGTCACTTTCTTTCAAACGGTTTCACAAAGGTGATCTTAGGCTCTTTGTACGGCCCCTCGACGCGGTAATTCACGCTGGCGAAGCGCGAGACCCGGTCACCGAGCAGCCGATCGACGATGAACAGCGCCCCCCCGATGGCCGGTGCGCCGACGATCAGTGCCGCCAGTGGCAGGTTGTTGGTCACCGGCAAGGACACATTGACGTTGGCCGCCACGCGCTCGCGGACCATGTCCAAGGTGCCGTCGATCTCGATATCGCTCGACGGGCCGGTCATGAGAATGGGCTCGCGGGTCACGTAGATACCGCGGCTGACCGCCAGCAGGCCCTTGACCCGGTCGTAGGCCAGGCCCTTGCCGAACAGGTCGGAAAAGTCCAGGCGCAGGCGGCGGCCCAAGGCGTTGAAGTTCAGCAAGCCGAATACCCGCAACGCTTGCGCACCGCCCTCCACTTCCTTGAACTGACCGTCACGCATCGAAGCGTCCAGGCTGCCAGACACCCGATCCAGACCCACCCAGGCCGGCGAGCCTGGCCAGCGTGCATCGATGTCCACATGGAAGTCTCGGCTGGTCACCGACGGCGCAAAACCCCAAGCCTGGAGAATATCGGCCAGGTTCTTGCCAGACACACGGCCTCTGTACGAACTGTTGGTCGCGCCGGGAGCGCCTTCCCAGGCTGCACTGCCGTTGGCTTGCAGGCCTTTCATGTCGACGTCGATGTCGTTGACGGCAAGGCCCTTGGCATTGGGCCGCAGCTTGAGCGCAACGCGGCCATACAAGTCGTCACCGCGGTACAGCTTGTCGATGGTGAGGTCCAGGGCAGGCGTTTTGCGCGGGTCGTTCTTCGCCAGTGGGTCTGCACCCTTGGCGTCGTCGGCCTGGCCGGGATCTGCCGGTGGCAGGCGCAGGGTTTGCAGGCGCACCACCAGCGGCGCGGCCTTGGCATCGGGCAGGCGGGCATCGCCAATCACCTCGCGGCTGTCCAGGCGCAGGTCCCAGGCACCGCCACTGCGCGTCAGCCGTACCACGGCCTGGTTCAGGGTCATGCCAGAGGCCTTGATCTGGCCAATGCTCAGGTCGGCGCTCTGCAGCACCTGGCGGGCACCGCCGCCAGGGTCGTCGCCGGCAAACTGCCCGGCCTGTTGCTGCCAGGCATCGACATCCAGCGATTCGAGCCGACCGCGCAAGCGCAGGCCCTGGCCAGCCGGCGGCGTGGCCTGGCCACTGCCGAGCAGCAGCTCCCCGCGCCCTTGGGTCAAGCGCTCGGCCGGCGCCACGTAAGCCAGTTGCGCGAGGTCGGCGTAGCGGGCGTCCATGCGTCGCTCGGCGCCGTCCAGCGACAGGCTGAAGCGGCTGTTGCGCACGGTAGACGCGGCCTTGCCGAAAGGCACCGGCAAATCGATCTGCAAGCCTTTGAGCGAGGAATTGACGATCAGGTCGTTGCCTCGGCTGCCCAGGTTCACCTGCAACTGGTAAGGCAGTTCACCTGCCAGCGGCAACGCCTGCTTGAACTGCAGCCAGTGGGTCAGCGTGTTCAGCGCCACCTGGCCGGTGGCATCGATGCGCGTCTGCATCTGCCCGCCCTGGCCGAGCGCCGAAATCTGCGCGGTAACCGGCCGATCAAAAGCCCGGAAGCGGATGTCACGGCCGCTGAGCCCTTTGGCCAGGTCGAAGGTGAAATCACCCGTGAGCTGGCTGAGCTGCAACTGTGGCGAGGCGATTTTCAAGCTGGCCTCGCGTGTGGCGAAGTCCACCAGGACCTTAGGCGTCTGGCCCTTGGCCAGCGGAATGTCCAGGGTCACCTTGCCGGTCAGCGGCCCCTGGCCTTCCCATCCAGCGAACACGCTTTGAGCGCCGATGGGCGCCTCTTTGAGAATCTTAACGCCATCGGCCAGCTTGCCATCGACCTTGCCTTCCACCAGCAGGTGGCTGTGCTGGCCTGGCGCAGCATGGGGGATATTGACCTTGACCTGGCTCAGTTGGGTATCGAGCATGCGCCCGCGCTCGGCCACGACGCGCACGCCGGCATCGTCGATGTAGACCTTGCCGTCGACGTCCTTGAGCGCGGGCCAGCCGGGCTGGAAGTCCAGGACCGCATTGCGCACGTCGAAGAACAGGCTGATGTTGCGGGCATGGGCCGGCGCGTCGTGATGCAGCGAGCCCTGGTACTGGAAATAACCTTCGTCGACGTCACCCTTGACGATGGCACTGCGCAGCCAGTGGTCCACCTCGTCGCTCAACACCGCAGGCAGGTACTTGGCGGTATAGCGGCCGTCGCCGTCGGTAAGCCCTACGCGCAGGTCCATGTAGTCTTCGTGACCCGGCTCCAGGAACAGACGGATCAGGAAGTCGCCGGCGATGTTGCCCTCCTCGCCCTTGACCTTCAGGTACGGGGCGACCAGGGTGAAGCCTTGCTTGTTCAGAGCCCAGGTCAGACGCGCGTTGGCCTGCTGGTAGTGCCAGGGTTTGTCGAAGATCGGGTACAGGTGAAGCATGAACGCCTCACTGTCCAGGCGCAGTTCGCCGTGGCCCAGGTCACCGCTGATGCTGCCGCTGACGTTACCGGCCGCCGGCGCGCCGTGATAAGCGTCGAAGCCGATCTTGTCGAGGTTGGCCGCGAACTGCAGGCGCTGATCGCCCTCGGCGTGCGGACGCAGGTCCAGGCGCAGGTTGCGCAGCGCTCCCGTCACCTGGAGCGCGTCAACCGCCTTCATGGCTTGTTCGGGCAAGGGCGCAAGGGCGTCGATGACAGCAGTCAGCGGGGTCAGGTCGACACGATCAGCCTGCACCTGCCAGGTCTCTTGCTGCGCGGTATCGCCTTGGCTCTGCTGCAGTTTGAGACGCGATTGCCAGGCTGTATCGCCGATCTGCGCCGCCAGCGAGTCGACCTGCACCTGCAGGCCTTGGTCAGTGCGCTGCAGCCAGGCGGCGACGCTGACGTCCTTCAGGCTGATGGGTTTGCGCCCTTGGTAGGCGCCTTGCAGGTGTGGGGCGCCGAGCCGAACCACCGCTTCCTGGAGCTTTTCTTCGCCCCACCGCAGCCACATCTCGCCGCCTGCGGTCAGCGTCTGCGCCTTCCAGTCGGCCAGCAGGCGCGGCGGCAGCCAAGCCGCCCAATCGGCCTGTGGCAGGTGCAGGTAGCCTTGTAACGCGCCCTGACGCCAGCGCTCGGCCTGCGCCTGGCTATGCACCACGGCCGACAGGCGTTGCCCGTCAGGCAAGGTGGCCTGCAGTTCCAGCCTCTGGCGCCGGCTGCCTGCCTTGAGGCCAAGCTCCACGTAGGTCAGGGTCAAGGGTTCGCGTTGCCAAGGGTGCAGCGTCACCTGGCTGTCGAACAGATCGACGCGCCCGAGCTGGCGCAGTTGCTTGAGCATCTGTTCGGGGTCGAGGGGCGCATCATCGCGCTTGGGCACGTCTTGCAGCGTCCACTTGCCGTTCTGGTCTTCGCGAACGATCAGCTGCACGCCACTTATCTGCAGGTTGGCCAGGCGCACTTCGCGCGCCTTGAGGCTGGCCCACAGGTCCGGCACCACCTTGATGTCGTCCACACGCAGCGCCGCCTTGCCTTCGCCCACCTGCACGTCGCGCAGGGTGATGATCGGTGACAGCCGTGCCCACTGCCCTTGCAGCGCGCCAATGTGAACCGGCACCCCGGCCGCCTCGGCAACCTTGGCCTCCAGGTCACTGCGGTATTCGGCAACCAGCGGCACCAGCACGCGGCCGAGGCTTGCATACAGCGCCACCAGCACCGCCAGCAGTGCACAGACGCCCAGGCCCCAACGGGTCAAGGCGCCTGGAACGTGCGTCATACGCCCCATGGCCATGGCCCTCCAGATGATCGTTCGATGATGGCCGTGGGCAGCGCGCCGGTGACTGGGCGTGCGGCATCAACCGCGCTCAGAGCAGCACCACGTCGTACTGCTCCTGCGAATACATGGACTCGACCTGGAAGCGGATGGTTCGACCGATGAACGCCTCAAGCTCCGCGACGTTGCCAGACTCTTCGTCCAGCAGGCGATCGACCACTTTCTGGTTGGCCAGCACCCGGTAGCCTTCGGCCTGGTAGGCGCGCGCGACCCGCAGGATTTCCCGGAAGATTTCGTAGCAGATGGTTTCCGGAGTCTTCATGCGACCGCGCCCCTGGCAGGCAGCGCACGGCTCGCACAGCACCTGTTCGAGGCTTTCGCGGGTGCGCTTGCGGGTCATCTGCACCAGACCCAGCTCGGTGATGCCGATGATGTTGGTCTTGGCGTGATCGCGTTCGAGCTGCTTCTCCAGGGTGCGCAGCACCTGGCGCTGGTGCTCTTCGTCTTCCATGTCGATGAAGTCGATGATGATGATGCCGCCCAGGTTGCGCAGGCGCAGCTGGCGAGCGATGGCAGTGGCGGCCTCCAGATTGGTCTTGAAGATGGTTTCCTCAAGGTTGCGGTGGCCGACGAAGGCGCCGGTGTTGACGTCGATCGTGGTCATCGCTTCGGCCGGGTCGACGATCAGGTAACCGCCGGACTTGAGCGGCACCTTGCGCTCGAGTGCGCGCTGGATTTCATCCTCGACGCCGTACAGATCGAAAATCGGGCGTTCACCGGGGTAATGCTCCAGGCGGCTGGCGAGCTCGGGCATGAGTTCGCCGACGAACTGGGTGGTTTTCTGGAAGGTTTCCCGCGAATCGATGCGCACCTTCTCGATCTTGGCGTTGACCAAGTCACGCAGGGTTCGCAGGGCCAGACCCAGGTCTTCATAGATGACCGTCGGCGCGCCGCAGGTTTTCATCTGGCTGCTGATCTGCTCCCAGAGCCGGCGCAGGTAGCGGATGTCTTGCAGGATGTCTTCGGCCCGCGCGCCTTCGGCAGCGGTACGCAGAATGAAGCCGCCGGCATCCTTCATCTCTTCCTGGGCCATGCAGCCGTTGACCACCTGCTTGAGGCGCTCGCGCTCGGCTTCGTCTTCGATCTTCAACGAGATGCCCACGTGACTGCTGCGCGGCATGTACACCAGGTAGCGCGACGGGATCGACAGCTGCGTGGTGAGCCGGGCGCCCTTGGTGCCGATCGGGTCCTTGGTGACCTGCACCACCAGGCCCTGGCCTTCGTGCACCAGGGCGCTGATGGTTTCCACCGCCGCGCCTTCGCGCAACGAGATTTCCGAGGCATGGATGAACGCCGCACGCTCAAGGCCGATGTCGACGAACGCCGCCTGCATGCCGGGCAGCACGCGCACCACCTTGCCCTTGTAGATGTTGCCAACGATGCCGCGGCGCTGGGTGCGCTCGACATGCACCTCTTGCAATACCCCGTTTTCGACCACTGCCACGCGTGATTCCATCGGCGTGATGTTGATCAGAATCTCTTCACTCATGGCAGTTTCTCGTCAGACGTATCAGGTAATGATGGGTCGTCCAGCAGCCTTTGGCGACCCTCTGCAATCGACGCCGATGCCTATTGCCAGCAGTCGATGCCAAACGTGCCAAGCAACTCGGCGGTCTCGAACAAGGGTAACCCCACCACTGCGGAATAGCTGCCGCTGATATGCCTGACGAAGACCGCGCCCAGGCCCTGGATGGCGTAGCCGCCGGCTTTGTCTGCCGGCTCGCCGCTGGCCCAGTAGCGTTGTGCCTCGGCACTGGAAATTTCACGGAAGCCGACCGCCGTGCTGACGCACAGGCTGCGGGTAGTCATGCCATCGGTAAGGGCCACGGCGGTCAGCACCTGATGGCTGCGCCCGGAGAGGCCGAGGAGCATGGCCTGAGCCTGGTCGGCATCGCCGGGTTTGCCCAGCACCTGCCCGTCGAGCACCACCACCGTGTCGGCGCCGAGCACCACGCCTGGGGCCTGCAACGAGGCGAATCCGGCCCGTGCCTTGGCCTGGGCCAGGCGTTCGACGTAGCGCTGGGCGGTTTCGCCTGGCAGCAGGGCTTCATCGATCGGAGCGTTGAGCACGGAAAACGGCACGCCCACCTGGGCCAGCAATTCACGGCGTCGCGGGGAGCCTGAGGCCAGGTAGAACGGGGGCATTGGGGGTTGTCTCCGTGACAGTGTTCAGAAACCGCTAGTTGATGCGCAATCTGCGGCGCAGATCGCGCAATGCGAAACTCAGCCACGGCCACAGCACGGCACTGATGAACGCTGACCAGACCAGCGCAAGGGTCGGCAGGCGGTTGCCGGTGAGGGCGCTGAGCCACAGCTGCACCAGCTGTGCGATGCCGAAGATCACCAGGATCACCAGGCTCTGCTGCCACATGGGGAAATTGCGCATGCGCTGCTGCAAGGTCAGCACCAGGAAGGTAATGAGGGTGAGCACCAGAGCGTTTTGCCCGAGCAAGGTGCCGTACAGCACGTCTTCGGCAAGGCCCAGGACGAACGCAGTGGTCATGCCGACCCGATGCGGCAGGGCCAGCGCCCAGAACGACACCAGCATCGCCAGCCACATGGGCCGGAAGACTTCGAGAAACTGCGGCATCGGCGAGACGCTGAGCAGCAGGCCAAGGGCGAACGTCAGCCAGATCACCCAGCCGTAGTTGCTACGCAGACGCACCATCATTGCCTCCGAGGTTGTGCCGCCGACGCCGGCGACGGCGCCGGGGCTGCGGTGCCAGTGGCAGGCGTGCCAGAGGACGGCGCGGCGTTCTGAGGCGTGCCGGGCTGAGCCGTGGGGTTCTGGGTCGGGGTCGACTGGCCGGCGGGGGCTGCCGGGTTAGCGCCACCCTGGCCGGTGGCCGGCGCCGGCGTGGCGCCTGCCGCGCCCTTGCGGTCCGCCTCTTCCTGGGCCAGCGCCGCGTCAGTGGCGCGCTGTTCCGGGGTACGGCTGTCGCTGAACACCAGCAGCATGTAACGGCTGCGGTTCAACGAGGCGGTGGGGATGGCGCGCACAATGGCGAAGGGTTGGCCGGAGTCGTGGATGACTTCGTTGACCGTGGCCACCGGATAACCCGCTGGGAAGCGCTCGCCCATGCCGGAGCTGACCAACAGGTCGCCTTCCTTGACATCGGCCGTGTCGGCCACATGGCGCAACTCCAGGCGTTCCGGGTTGCCGGTGCCGCTGGCGATGGCGCGCAGGCCGTTACGGTTGATCTGCACCGGAATGCTGTGTGTGGAATCGGTCAGCAGCAGGACCCGCGCGGTATAGGGCATCAGCTCGACCACTTGGCCCATCAGGCCGCGGGCATCGAGTACCGGCTGGCCGAGGAACACGCCGTCGCGCTCGCCCTTGTTGATCAGGATGCGGTGGGTAAAGGGATTGGGATCGACGCCGATCAGCTCGGCCACTTCGACCTTTTCATTGACCAACGCAGAAGAATTGAGCAGCTCGCGCAAGCGCACGTTCTGTTCGGTCAGCGCCGCCAGCTTCTGCAAGCGCCCCTGCAGCAGCAGGGCTTCGGTCTTGAGCTTTTCGTTTTCCGCAATCAGCTCGGTACGGCTGCCGAACTGCCCGGCCACGCCTTGCCAGATACGTTGCGGCAAGTCGGTGATCCAGTAGGATTCCATCAACACCAGGCCCATCTGGCTGCGTACCGGTTTGAGCACGGCAAAACGCGCGTCGACCACCATCAGCGCGACCGACAGCACGACCAATACCAACAGGCGGATGCCCAGCGAAGGGCCTTTGGAGAAAAGCGGTTTAATGGGCCGTTCCTCGTGGACGACTCAGGAGGTCATTGGACATGGGACAACGAACCAGCCTGGTTGCAGGTTGACGGAAACGACGCACCGACCGACGCCGGCCGACGCATACAGGTAGCACCGTGGGTGCTACCTGTAAAGCGCGGGGGAAGGTTGCGGGAACACGGCAACTGCGTGGATCACTCGCTGGACAGCAGGTCCATGGCGTGTTTGTCCATCATTTCCAGCGCGCGACCACCACCGCGGGCGACGCAGGTGAGCGGGTCTTCGGCGACGATCACCGGCAGCCCGGTTTCCTGGGCCAGCAGCTTGTCCAGATCGCGCAGCAGTGCGCCACCGCCGGTCAGCACCAGGCCGCGTTCGGCGATGTCAGAGGCCAGCTCTGGTGGCGATTGCTCCAGCGCGCTCTTGACTGCCTGAACGATGGTGGCCAACGATTCCTGCAGCGCTTCGAGCACTTCATTGGAGTTGAGGGTGAAGGCACGCGGAACGCCTTCGGCCAGGTTGCGGCCACGGACATCCACTTCGCGGGTTTCGCCACCTGGGTAGGCGGTGCCGATTTCCTGCTTGATGCGCTCGGCGGTGGACTCACCGATGAGGCTGCCGTAGTTGCGGCGAACATAAGTGACGATGGCTTCGTCGAAGCGGTCGCCACCGACGCGCACGGACTCGGCATACACCACGCCATTGAGCGAGATGAGGGCAATTTCGGTGGTGCCACCGCCGATGTCGACGACCATCGAGCCACGGGCTTCTTCCACCGGCAGACCGGCGCCGATGGCCGCGGCCATGGGCTCTTCGATCAGGAACACTTCACGTGCGCCCGCACCCAGGGCCGACTCGCGAATGGCGCGGCGCTCAACCTGGGTGGATTTGCACGGAACACAGATCAGCACACGCGGGCTGGGCTGCAGGAAGCTGTTTTCATGAACCTTGTTGATGAAGTACTGCAGCATTTTTTCACAAACGCTGAAATCGGCAATCACGCCATCCTTCATCGGACGGATGGCAGCGATGTTGCCAGGGGTACGGCCCAACATGCGCTTGGCTTCGGTACCGACTGCCACGACGCTTTTCTGGTTGCCGTGGGTACGGATGGCAACAACCGAGGGTTCATTCAGTACGATACCGCGCTCACGCACGTAGATTAGAGTGTTGGCCGTCCCCAGGTCGATCGACAGATCGCTGGAAAACATGCCACGCAGTTTCTTGAACATGGGAAAGTGACCCTGGGAAAGCGTGGGTAAAAAAGTGCGGCAAACTCTAACAATGGCGGGGATTTTGGGCAAGGAGCCAATATGTTAAATTGGCAGTTTTTCCGAGCACGCCAGCAGAAGATCGCGGCCCTTTGACCGCCAAACCGCCGGCATGTTCCTCATCGGGTAATTGTTCCCTTTTGTTTCCTAGTCCTGGAGATCCCCATGGCGCTTCAACGCTGCGACGTGGAAAAGATCGCTCATCTGGCCCGTTTGGGCCTCGATGAAGCCGAACTGCCACGCATTACCGATGCCTTGAACAGCATCCTCGGGCTCGTCGACCAGATGCAATCGGTCGACACCGACGGCATCGAGCCCCTTGCCCACCCCCTGGAAGCCAGCCAGCGCCTGCGGCCCGATCAGGTCACCGAGCAGAATCAGCGCGAGCGCTACCAGGCCATTGCCCCAGCGACCGAAAACGGTCTGTACCTGGTTCCGAAAGTCATCGAGTAAGGGATAGAGCCTGCCATGCATCAATTGACCCTGGCCGAGATCGCCCGCGGACTCGCCGACAAGTCGTTTTCCTCTGAAGAGCTGACCGGCGCGCTGCTCAAGCGCATCCACGCCCTCGACCCTCAGCTCAACAGCTTCATCACCGTCACCGACGAGCTCGCCCTGCACCAGGCCCGCGCTGCCGACGCCCGTCGCGCTGCTGGCGAAGCCGGCCCGCTGCTGGGGGCGCCGATCGCCCACAAGGACCTGTTCTGCACCAACGGCGTGCGCACCAGTTGCGCCTCGAAGATGCTCGACAATTTCACTGCGCCCTACGACGCCACCGTGGTCGCCAAGCTGGCTGAGGCCGGCATGGTGACCCTGGGCAAGACCAACATGGACGAATTCGCCATGGGCTCGGCCAACGAGTCGAGCCACTACGGCGCCGTGAAGAACCCCTGGAACCTGGAACACGTTCCGGGCGGCTCCTCGGGTGGTTCTGCCGCTGCCGTGGCGGCGCGCCTGGCACCGGTCGCCACCGGCACCGACACCGGCGGTTCGATCCGCCAGCCTGCCGCGCTGACCAGCCTCACCGGCCTCAAACCTACCTATGGCCGCGTGTCGCGCTGGGGCATGATCGCCTACGCTTCCAGCCTTGATCAGGGCGGCCCGATGGCGCGCACCGCCGAAGACTGCGCACTGTTGCTGCAAGGCATGGCCGGCTTCGACGCCAACGACTCCACCTCCATCGATGAGCCGGTGCCTGACTACAGCGCCAGCCTCAACGGCTCGTTGCAGGGCCTGCGCATCGGCCTGCCGAAGGAGTACTTCGGCGCCGGCCTAGACCCACGCATTGCCGAACAGGTCCAGGCGACCGTCGCCGAGCTGGAAAAACTCGGCGCGGTGATCAAGGAAATCAGCCTGCCGAACGTGCAGCACGCCATCGCCGCGTACTACGTCATCGCCCCGGCAGAGGCCTCCTCGAACCTGTCGCGCTTCGATGGCGTGCGCTACGGCTATCGCTGCGAAGACCCGAAAGACCTCACCGACCTGTACAAGCGTTCGCGCGGGGAAGGCTTTGGCCTTGAGGTGCAGCGGCGCATCATGGTCGGCGCCTACGCCCTGTCGGCGGGCTATTACGACGCTTATTACCTGAAAGCGCAGAAGATTCGCCGACTGATCAAGAACGATTTCATGGCGGCCTTTGAGGGCGTCGACCTGATTCTCGGTCCGACCACGCCGAACCTGGCCTGGAAACTCGGCGCCAAGGGTAACGACCCGATCGCCGCCTACCTCGAAGACGTCTACACCATCACGGCCAACCTGGCCGGCCTGCCGGGGCTGTCGATGCCTGCGGGCTTCGTCGAAGGCTTGCCGGTCGGTGTGCAACTGCTGGCGCCGTACTTCCAGGAAGGCCGCCTGCTGAACGTGGCGCACCGCTACCAGCAGGTCACCGACTGGCACACCCGCGCCCCTACCGGCTTCTGAGGAATTCATACATGCAATGGGAAGTTGTGATCGGGCTGGAGATTCATACCCAGCTCGCGACCCAGTCGAAGATTTTCTCCGGCAGCGCTACCACCTTTGGTTCCGAGCCCAATACCCAGGCCAGCCTGGTAGACCTGGGCATGCCCGGCGTGCTGCCGGTGCTGAACCAGGAGGCGGTCCGCATGGCCTGCATGTTCGGCCTGGCGATCGACGCCGAGATCGGGCCGCGCAACGTGTTCGCGCGCAAGAACTACTTCTACCCCGACCTGCCCAAGGGCTACCAGATCAGCCAGATGGACCTGCCGATCGTCGGCAAGGGCCACCTGGACATCGCCCTGGAGGATGGCACCATCAAGCGCGTGGGCGTGACCCGCGCGCACCTTGAAGAAGACGCCGGCAAGAGCCTGCACGAAGACTTCAACGGCGCCAGCGGCATCGACCTGAACCGCGCCGGCACACCGCTGCTGGAAATCGTCTCCGAGCCGGACATGCGCAGCGCCAAGGAAGCGGTGGCCTACGTCAAGGCCATCCACGCACTGGTACGCTACCTCGGCATCTGCGACGGCAACATGGCCGAAGGCTCGCTGCGTTGCGACTGCAACGTGTCGATCCGCCCCAAAGGCCAGGTCGAGTTCGGCACTCGCTGCGAGATCAAGAACGTCAACTCGTTCCGCTTCATCGAGCGCGCCATCAACAGTGAAGTGCAACGCCAGATCGAGCTGATCGAAGACGGCGGCAGGGTCATCCAGGAAACCCGCCTGTATGACCCGAACAAAGACGAAACCCGCTCCATGCGCAGCAAGGAAGAGGCCAACGACTACCGTTACTTCCCCGACCCTGACCTGCTGCCGGTGGTCATCGAACCCGCACTGCTCGACAGCATTCGTGCCGCCCTGCCCGAATTGCCCACGCAGAAGGTCGAGCGTTTCCAGGCGCAGTACGGCCTGTCGGCCTACGACGCCAACGTGCTGGCGGCGAGCCGCGAACAGGCCGATTACTTCGAGCAAGTGGCCAAGGTCGGCGGCGACGCCAAGCTGGCGGCGAACTGGGTGATGGTCGAGTTGGGCAGCCTGCTCAACAAGCTGGGCCTGGACATCGACCAGTCGCCAGTCAGCGCCGACCAGCTCGGCGGTATGTTGCTGCGCATCCGCGACAACACCATCAGCGGCAAGATCGCCAAGACCGTGTTCGAAGCCATGGCCGCTGGTGAAGGCGATGCCGATGCCATCATCGACAGCAAGGGCCTCAAGCAGGTCACCGACAGCGGCGCCATCGAGCGCATGCTCGACGACATGCTGGCCGCCAACGCCGAGCAGGTCGAGCAATACCGCGCCGCCGATGAAGCCAAGCGCGGCAAGATGTTCGGCTTCTTCGTCGGCCAGGCCATGAAAGCGTCCAAAGGCAAGGCCAACCCCGCACAGGTGAACCAGTTGCTCAAGGCCAAGCTCGAAGGCTGACCGTTTTCGCCCCCGTCGCCCTCGTTTGCAGGTCATCCCACCGCTGCTGGCCACGCACCGCCTCGCGCGGTGCCGCCGCCGGCAGGCGTGGGGCGATCTGCCGACGACCGCCAAGGAGCCCGCATGCCGATCAAACGTCTGTTAGGCACCCTTGCCTTTACTTCCCTGCTGGCCGGCTGCGCCAGCCATAGCGTCGACCCGCGTGGCTATGACGACACCGGCATGGCCTCGTACTACGGCGCACGCCATCACGGCAAGCGCACTGCCAGCGGCGAACCCTTCAACCAATACGGCCTCACCGCCGCCCACCGCCAACTGCCGTTCGGCAGCCGGGTGCGGGTGACCAACCTGGCCAACCACCGCAGTGTCGTGGTGCGCATCAATGACCGTGGCCCGCACCGGCGTGGACGCCTGATCGACCTGTCGCGCGCTGCGGCGGAAAAAATCGGCATGCTGCGTAGCGGAACCGCACGCGTGCGGGTACAAGGGTTGAGCCGCTGACCTCACTGGAGCCCTGACCATTTCCCTCCTTGCCACCCTGCCCCCCTTCAGCCTGCTGCAACTGTGCGCCGGGCTGGTGCTGATGGTGCTCGGCGCCGAACTGCTGGTGCGCGCAGCGTTGCGCCTGGCGACCCGGCTGCACGTGCGCCCCTTGATCATCGGCCTGAGCCTGGTGGCGTTCGGCAGCACCGCGCCGCAGCTCACCGTCAGCCTGCAAGCCGCCTACCAAGGCGCGCCCGATGTCGCCATCGGCAGCGTGATCGGCAGCAACATCTTCAATATCCTGGTGATCCTCGGGCTGACCGCGCTGATCATTCCGCTGCGGGTCTCGCGCCAACTGGTGCGGCTCGACCTGCCGTTGATGATCGGCGCCAGTGCGCTGGTGTACCTGCTCGCCGCCAACGGCTACCTCGGGCGCAGCGAAGGCTCCCTGCTGCTGCTGGGCCTGATCGGTTACCTGCTGGTGCTCTGGCGCCAGTCCCGCCATTACGCGCGCAGCTACACGGCGCCGCAGGTCCGGCACCTGCACCGCGCCCGCTTCTGGACCATCACGTCCCTGCAAGTGCTGTTCGGCCTGCTGTTGCTGAGCCTGGCGGGGTACCTGGTGCTGGAAGCGGCCATCGAAGTGGCGACTGACCTGGGGCTGTCGGAACGGGTGATCGGCCTGACCGTGGTGGCCGTGTGCACGTCGCTACCGGAGCTGGCGGCCGCGCTGGTGGCGGCAGTGCGCGGCGAGCGCGAAGTGGCGGTGGGCACCGTGATCGGCAGCAACCTGTTCAATCTGCTGGGGGTGCTGGGGCTGACCGCTCTGGTGACTCCGCAGCCGCTGTCGATCTCGCCCAACGCGCTGGCCTTCGACCTGCCGGTGATGCTCGGCGTCGCAGCGCTGAGCCTGCCGGTGTTCTACTCCGGCTACCGCATCACCCGTGCCGAAGGCCTGGTACTGCTGGGCCTGTACCTGGTGTACGGCCTGCACGTGGTGACCTTCACCACCGGCATGCCGCTGGCCGGCCGGCTGGAACACCTGATGTTCTTCTACGTGCTGCCGGTGCTGGGCGCGGTGCTGCTGTTCACCACCGTACGTGCCTGGCGCCGGCAGCACTGAGCGCGGCCACCCTGTGCTGCAAACGGTGCGTCAGGCCTTGGCCTGGCGCATTTTTTTCAGCTTGAAGGCGACCCACAACACCGCGATCCACGCCGGGATCAGCATCACCGAGATACGGATCGGCGGCGTCAGGTACATCACCACCACGATCAGGGCAATGAACGCCAGGCACAGGTAGTTGGTGAGCGGATGCCCCCAACTGCGGTAGAACGGCGTCTGCCCCTGAGCCAGCCTGGCCTTGCGAAATTTCAGATGGGTGATACTGATGCTCGCCCAGTTGATCACCAGCGCCGACACCGCCAGGGCCATCAGCAGGCCGAAGGCTTCGCCCGGCATCAGGTAGTTGATGATCACGCACAGGCCGGTGGCCAGCGCCGACACCCCCAGTGCCGCCAGCGGCACGCCACGACGGTTGAGCCGGGTCAGCGCACGCGGCGCATCGCCCTGGCTGGCCAGGCCGAACAACATGCGGCTGTTGGCGTAGACGCAGCTGTTGTAGACCGACAGCGCGGCGGTCAGCACCACCACATTGAGGACCGTGGCCACGACATCGCTGTCGAGCTCGTGGAAGATCATCACGAACGGGCTGCCGCCCTGCACCACCTTCTGCCATGGGTACAACGCCAACAGCACCGCCAGTGCGCCGATGTAGAAGATCAGGATGCGATAGACCACCTGGTTGGTGGCCTTGGGGATGCTCACCCGTGGGTTGTCCGCCTCGGCCGCCGTGATGCCCACCAGCTCCAGCCCGCCGAAGGAAAACATGATCACCGCCAGCGCCATCACCAGCCCGGTGATGCCGTGAGGGAAGAACCCGCCGTGCTGCCAGAGGTTGGCGACACTGGCGTCTGGCCCGCCGTTGCCGGTACCGAGCAGCCATACGCCGAAGCCGATCATGCTGACGATCGCCACCACCTTGACCAGCGAGAACCAGAACTCCATTTCGCCGTAGACTTTCACCTGGGTCAGGTTGATGGCATTGATCAGCACGAAGAAAATCGCCGCCGTGGCCCAGGTAGGGAAGTCCGGCCACCAATATTTGACGTAGATGCCGACCGCCGTCAGCTCGGCCATGCCGACCAGCACGTACACCACCCAATAGTTCCAGCCCGAGACAAAGCCTGCGAACTCGCTCCAGTAGCGGTGGGCGAAGTGGCTGAAGCTGCCGGCAACCGGCTCTTCCACGACCATCTCGCCAAGCTGGCGCATGATCAGGAAGGCCATCACCCCGGCGATGGCATAGCCCAACAGTACCGAGGGCCCGGCCAGCTGGATGGTCTGGGCGATGCCCAGGAACAGGCCGGTACCGATGGCACCGCCCAGGGCGATCAACTGGATATGGCGGTTCTTCAGCCCGCGATGCAGCGGATCGGGCGTGTTCTGCTCGTGCATGAGGTGTCCTTTGGCTCAGAAGGCAGTGTCAGGAACGGTAGGAAGCGTCTTGAGAAAGCGGCCAGGCGCGGGGAAAACGACCGAGGTCGCTTGCAACGCAGCATGGCCGGGCATCAAGGCTTTTCGTACAACGCCTGAGAGGGAGACGGCGGGCAGCATCTAGATCCAGCCGCCCCACTGCAAGACGAAAATGCCGATGTTGGTTGTGATCGCCGCCATCAAGGTGGTGATGACGATGATCGAGGCCGCCAGCTCATGGTTGCCATTGGCTGCGCGAGCCATGACATAGCTGGCCGCTGCCGTGGGGCTGCCCAGGTAGAGAAACAGAATGCCCAGCTCAGCGCCGCGGAATCCGCACAGCCACGCGCCGGTGGTGCCCAGCAGCGGCAGCCAGGCCATTTTCAGCAGGCTGGCGTCGATGGCCAAGCGGCCACTGTCACGCAGGGAGGCCAGCGACAGCGTGCCGCCGATGCAGATCAGGGCCAGGGGCAAGGTCATCTGCGCGAGGTAATCGCCGGAGGTGAGCAGCCAGTTGGGCAGCGGCACCTGGGCATAGGCCAGGGGCGTGGCGATGACCACGCTGAGGATCAGCGGGTTGCTCGCCAGGCTCTTGCAGATGCTCCAGGGGTCGGACTTGAGGCTTGGGCTGTACACCGCCAGCACCACCGCCGAGAGCGTGTTGTAGAGCAGAATCACCACGCCAGCGAGCACCGCGCCCAGGGAAATTCCGACGTCGCCGTACAGGCTGGCCGCCAGGGCCAGGCCGATGACGCCGTTGTTGCCGCGAAACGCGCCTTGGGTATAGATGCCACGCTCGTGGGGTGGGCAACGCCAGATCGCCATGCCCCAGCACAGCGCGAACCCCAGCACGGTCGCGATCGTGAAGAAGCCGATCAGGCCCGGGCGGAACGCACTGGAGAGGTCGGCGTGGTAGATGCCGAGGAACAGCAGCGCCGGCATGCAGACGTTGAACACCAGATTGGAGGCGACGCGGTTGAAGGCATCGTCGATCACATGCAGACGTTTGAGCGCGACGCCCAGGAACAGCATGGCGAACACGGGCGCCGTGATGTTGAAGGTCTGGATCAGCAGGGCAAGCATGAAAGGCGGGAATCCTGAGGGCACGGTCAGGCCGAGGATAATACGCCAGTGCTCAGGACTTGAGGTTTATTACCCATCATAAAAGGCAGTTTCCTACGAAACTGCCGTGATCAAGCGGCTTGGCTCAGCGGCGCACCGGCCGCTTCTGCAGCTTGCGTTGCAAGGTGCGGCGGTGCATGCCCAACGCGCGCGCAGTCGCCGAAATGTTGCCTTCGTGCTCGCCCAGCACGCGCTGGATGTGTTCCCACTGCAGGCGGTCGACCGACATCGGGTTGTCTGGCACCAGGGTCTCGAGGTTGGCGTGCTCGGAGAGCAACGCGGCGAGCACGTCATCGGCGTCGGCGGGCTTGCACAGGTAGTTGCAGGCGCCGCGTTTGATGGCTTCCACGGCAGTGGCGATGCTGGAATAGCCGGTCAGCAGCACCACACGCATGTCCGGGTCCAGTTCCAGCAGCTTGGGCAACAGCACCAGGCCTGAGTCACCTTCCATCTTCAGGTCGAGGGTGGCGTAGTCGGGCAGGTCGCGCTTGGCCAGTTCATAGCCCTCTTCGGCCGAAGCGGCGGTGCTGACACGGAACCCGCGACGGCTCATGGCGCGCGCCATGACGCGGGTGAAGGTGGCGTCGTCGTCGACCAGCAGCAGGTGCGGCAGCTCTTCGCCTTCAACCTGGATTTCTTCGCTCATTGTGGTTCTCCTGGCGTGCCATAGGGCAGGCGCAATTCGGTCAGGGTGCCGCCCTGTTCATGGCTGTAGAGTTTCACCGAGCCGCCGGCGCGGGTCACGCTGGCCTTGCTCAGGAACAGGCCGAGGCCGAAGCCCTTGCCCTTGGTGGTGATGAACGGCTTGCCGATGGCTTCGGCAATGGCCGGCGCGACCCCGGGGCCGTGGTCGCGGATGCTGATCAGAATATCCTGCTCGTCCCAGTCCAGGTGCACTTCAAGGCTGTCCGGGCAGGCATCGGCAGCATTGTTCAACAGGTTCAGCAGGGCCTGGGTGAGGTCTGGCGGCGGTGACAAGCGTGGCACTTCGCCGTCGCGCAGGCGCTGGAAACGGTAGCTGGTTTCCGGGCGCATGAGGTGCCAGCGGTTGAGCGCCTCATCGAGCCAGGCGGTGACCTCCTGCTCGATGATCGCCATGCGCCGGTTAGCCTCGGCGGCGCGCACCAGCTGCTGCAGGCTGTGCTTGCACGACTGCACCTGGTCTTGCAGCACCATCAGGTCTTCCTGCAACTGCGGGTCGGTGTGGTCCTGGCGCATCTCGTTGAGCAGCACGCTCATGGTCGCCAGCGGCGTGCCCAGCTCGTGCGCCGCGCCCGCCGCCTGGGTGGCGACGGCCAGCAATTGTTCATCGCGCAGGCTGTCTTCGCGGCGCTCGGCACGCATCTGCTCGGCGCGGCGCAGCTCTTCGGCCATGCGCGCGGCGAAGAAGGTGATCACCGCCGCCGCCAGGGCGATGCTCAGCCACATGCCATAGACCTGCATGGTGTCGCGCGCCATGGGCATGCTTTCCAGCGGGTAGAACTGCACCAGCAGCAAGCTGTAGGCCGCCAGGGCAATGCCTGACAACACCAGCGAGTAGATCCACGGCAGCGTCACGGCGGCGATGGCCAGCGGCACCAGGTAATACGACACGAACGGGTTGGTCGAGCCGCCGGAGTAATACAGCAGCGCACTGTGGATCAGCAGATCGCAGGCCAGTTGCAGCGCGTACTCAAGCTCGGTGACCGGCAATGACAGGCGCAAGCGCAACGCCGTGAAGGCGCACAAAAGCGAAGACAGCACCAGCGTCAGCGCCAGTGACAGCCAGGGCAGGGGCAGCAGTTCGGTCCAGTAGGCAACGCCCACCGAGCCGGCCTGGGCAGCGAGCACCAGCACACGGATGACCGTGAGGCGCCAGAGGTTCAGGCGGGTGGCAGATAACGGGTGTGGTGCGGCGAGCATGAACGCTCCTGGTGGCAACAGCGGAAAACGCCGACGAAGTATACCGAAGCCGCTGACTGCACTGTAGCGATGCGGCAAAGCGCCACACTTTGATACAAGCCATTGAGGGCCGGTTTGAACCGGCTTCACCCGACCCGGTCTGATTGGCCATCAGGGGCAACCGTATCCATCGCCCCTTTCTACGCCAAGGAGCCCCACATGTTCATTCCTCGTCGCAGTGCCGCCATGATCATCGCCTCCGGGCTGCTCGTCAGCCTGCCTGCGCTGGCTGCCGATGAGCCGCGCTACAACCAGGTGTCGCTGCGCGCCGAAGTCAGCAAGGAAGTCCCCCGCGACCTGATGGTGGTCACGCTCTACACCGAAGCCCAGGACAACGATCCGGGCAAACTGGCCAAGCAGATCACCGATGCCATGAACAAGGCCGTGCAGCAGGCGCGCACCGTCAAGGACGTGAAGATCAGCCAAGGCAGCCGCAACAGCTACCCGGTCTACGACAACAAGGGCCAGAAGATCAACGGCTGGCGCGAGCGGGCCGAGCTGCGCCTGGAAAGCGCCGACTTCCCGGCCTTGTCCAAGCTCACCGGCGAGTTGCTGCAAGACCTGAAGATGGGCGGTATGGACTTCTCCATTGCACCGGCCACACGCAAGACCAGCGAAGACCAGTTGCTCAAGGACGCGGTCGGCGCCTTCAAGGCCCGCGCGCAGCTGGCCACCGAGGCCCTGGGCGGCTCCGGCTATAAAGTGGTCAACCTGAACCTCAACAGCAGCGGCTATCCACGCCCCTACCTGCGCAGCGCGCCGATGGCCATGAAGGCGATGAGCGCCGACGAAGCGGCGCCAGCACCGGATGTCGAGGCCGGCACCAGTGAAGTCAGCATGAACGCCGATGGCCTGATCGAAATCCAGATGCCCTGAGCGCATCCCGCCGGCCGCTCCATAAGACAGACCAAGGCGTGCAACGCGCCTTGGTCCTCCTCACCTGATACAAATTCCTTCGTAACTTTCAGTCATTTCCTACAACAAACACCGCGCTGTCTGACTAGCTGAAAAATCTCGAAAAATTACCCATCCTCGCTTAAATCAGCGATAAATCGACGCATCTTCGGCAAAGTTACAGGTATGCGACATTGATGTACGATCGTTCTACCTTTTCACCCT
The DNA here is from genome assembly GCF_034427815.1 of Pseudomonas gebzensis. Lineage (NCBI taxonomy): Bacteria > Pseudomonadati > Pseudomonadota > Gammaproteobacteria > Pseudomonadales > Pseudomonadaceae > Pseudomonas > Pseudomonas gebzensis. The sequence continues at coordinate 109,528 of NZ_JAXQNS010000005.1, read as the reverse complement.
CATTCATTCTGCGAGCGTTGCAATGCCCCCTGCCCTGGACAAGTATCCCCAGGTCGGCTCACGAGGCCATCTCACTCGAAAAACTACAAGAATGAGGCCAACATGCTCAAAACTGCGGTTTTCCCTCTTCTGATCGGCGCCGGTTTGCTGGTTGGCAGTGCACCTCTGCTAGCAGCCTCCAACCTGGTGTTCTGCTCCGAAGGCAGCCCCGCCGGATTCGACCCGGGACAGTACACCACCGGCACCGATTTTGACGCGTCGGCCGAACCCCTGTTCAACCGCCTGGCCCAGTTCGAACGCGGTGCCACCCAGGTGATTCCGGGGCTGGCAACACGCTGGGAGATCAGCGACGAAGGCAAGGTGTATACCTTCCATCTGCGCGAAAACGTCAAGTTTCACACCACCGAGTACTTCAAACCTTCCCGCACGTTCAACGCCGACGATGTGCTGTTCACCTTCAACCGCATGCTCGACAAAGAGCACCCGTTCCGCAAAGCCTACCCCTCTGAATTCCCCTACTTCACCGACATGGGCATGGACAAGAACATCGCCCGTCTGGAAAAGCTCGACCCCTACACGGTGCGCTTCACGCTGAACCAGGTCGATGCGGCGTTCATTCAGAACCTGGCCATGAGCTTCGCCTCGATCCAGTCCGCCGAGTACGCCGGGACGTTGCTCGAGCAGGGCAAACCCGCCGAGATCAACCAGAAGCCCATCGGTACCGGCCCGTTCGTGTTCAGCAAGTACCAGAAAGACGCGCTGATCCGGTTCAAGGGCAACAAGGACTACTGGAAGCCTGAGGATGTGAAACTCGACAACCTGATCTTCGCCATCACCACCGACCCGTCGGTGCGCATGCAGAAGCTGCGCAAGAACGAATGCCAGGTCACGCTCTTCCCCCGCCCTGCCGACATCGCCACGCTGAAAAAAGACCCCAACCTGCAAATGCCCGAACAGGCCGGCTACAACCTGGGTTACATCGCCTACAACGTGATGGACAAGATCAAGGGCAGCGACCACGCCAACCCCATGGCCCAGCTCAAGGTGCGCCAGGCGCTGGATATGGCGGTCAACAAGCCGCAGATCATCGAGGCGGTCTACCAGGGCGCTGGGCAACTGGCCGTCAACGCCATGCCGCCCACGCAGTGGTCGTACGACACCAGCATCGAGGACGTGCCGTTCGACCCACAGAAAGCCAAGGCCCTGCTCCAGGAAGCGGGCATCAAGGAAGGCACAGAAATTACCCTGTGGGCGATGCCTGTACAGCGCCCGTACAACCCCAACGCCAAGCTGATGGCTGAAATGCTGCAGGCCGACTGGGCCAAGATCGGCATCAAGGCCAAGATCATCAGCTACGAGTGGGGCGAATACATCAAACGCTCCAAGGGCGGTGAGAACGGCGCCATGTTGATCGGCTGGAGCGGTGACAACGGCGATCCGGACAACTGGCTAGGCACCCTGTTCGGCTGCGATGCCGTGGAGGGCAACAACTTTTCCAAGTGGTGCTACAAGCCCTACGACGACCTGATCAAGCAGGCCAAGGCCACCTCTGACCAGGCCAAGCGCAGTGAGCTGTATCAGCAGGCCCAACGCATCATCAAGCAACAGGTACCCATGACGCCGATTGCCCATTCCACGGTGTATCAACCCATGAGGAAAACCGTGCAGGGCTTCAAGATCAGCCCCTTCGCACTCAACTCGTTCTATGGCGTCAGCGTGAGCAAATAGACCGGCCTGCGCCGCGCACGGTGGGCTGTCTCCCTACTGAGCGGCAGCTGCGCACGGCGGCACGGTGTGCGGATCCATGCGCAGCGCTGCCGCCGTTCAGACCGCCCTACCAGCGCACGGCAGTGCTGCCAGTGAACCCGGCAGCAGCCTCATCCGCACCGCCACACCGTCGTTGTAACGCGCCCAAGGAAGGGCCACGCACCCCTACAAGGAGTTGTCATGCGTACCCCCTTGCTACTCTGCGCGCTGATTGCCGCCGGGCTGACCAGCCACACCCCTGCCGTACTGGCCAACAGCCTGGTGTTCTGCGCCGAGGCCAGCCCCGCCGGTTTTGATATCGCCCAGTACACCAGCGCCACCGACAGCGACGCGGCGACACCGATCTACAACCGCCTGATGGAGTTCGAGCGCGGGGGCACGGCGGTGAAGCCGGCGCTGGCCACCGCCTGGACCGTATCCGAAGATGGCCTGCGCTACACCTTTGAGCTGCGCGAAGGCGTGAAATTCCACAGCAACCGGGCCTTCACACCCCGCCGCGACTTCAACGCCGATGACGTGCTGTTCACCTTCCAGCGCATGCTCGACCGGCAACATCCGTTCCGCTTGGCCTACCCCGCCGAGTTTCCCTATTTCGTCAGCATGGGCCTGGACAAGAACCTGCTCAAGGTCGAGAAAACCGGCCCGCTCAGCGTCACGTTCCAGCTTGCCCAGGTCGATGCCGCATTCATCCAGAACCTGGCCATGAGCTTTGCCTCCATCCTCTCGGCCGAGTACGCCGAGCAACTGCTGGCCCGGGGCCGCGCCAGCGACATCAACCAGCAGTCCATCGGCACCGGGCCATTCGTCTTCCAGCGCTACCAGAAGGATGCGCAGATTCGTTATCGCGGCAACCCGGCCTACTGGGCGCCCGAAGAGGTCAGGCTCGACACGCTGGTGTTCTCGATCAACGTCGATCCGTCCGTGCGCATCCAGAAGCTGCGCCGCAACGAATGCCAGATCACCCTCAACCCGCGCCCGGCCGACGTGCCCGCACTGCGCGCCGACCCGCAGCTGAACGTGCTTCAACAGGCCGGTTTCAACCTCGGCTTCATCGCCTACAACACGCGCCATGCACCGTTCGACCAATTGAAGGTGCGCCAGGCGCTGGACATGGCGGTGAACAAGCAGGCGATCATCGACGCAGTGTACGGGGCCTCCGGGCAGGTCGCAGTCAACGCGATGCCGCCGACCCAATGGTCGTATGACGCCAGCCTGGTCGACGCGCCCCACGACCCGGAAAAAGCCAAGGCTCTGCTGCGTGAAGCGGGGGTTGCCGCAGGCACAGAGATCACCCTCTGGGCCATGCCCGTGCAACGCCCGTATAACCCCAACGCCAAGCTGATGGCGCAGATGCTACAGGCCGACTGGGGCAAGCTGGGTTTGAAGGTACGCATTGTCAGCTATGAATGGGGCGAGTACCTCAAACGCCTCAAGCAGGGCGAACACGACGTGGCCCTGGTGGGCTGGACCGGCGACAACGGCGACCCCGACAACTGGCTCGGCACCCTCTACAGCTGCGGCGCCATCGGCAGCAACAACTACGCCCAGTGGTGCGACCCCGCTTACGACCAGCTCATCACCCAGGCCAAGCGCGTCACAGGCCAAGGCCCGCGCAGCGCGCTCTACCAACGGGCCCAGCAGCGCCTCAAGCAGCAGGTGCCGATCACCCCGATTGCCCATTCCACGGTCAGCCAACCCATGCGTGCCACGGTCATCGACTTCAAGGTCAGCCCGTTCGGCCGTAACGCCTTTTCCGGCGTCAGTACCGAATAGCCCCGCCCACTGCCCGGGAGTGCCGCAGCACTCCTGCGGCTGCGTGCGTCCGGCATTTGGCCAGAGCGCACGCCCCCCGTGCAACACCGCTGTGCAACACCGCTGTGCAACACCCCTGCCCGACCTTGCGCCGGGCCATAACTAGAAAGGAGCATTCACCTTGAAAACACCCTACATCGCGCTGGCCCTGGCCATCTGCAGCATCAGCGACCAAGCGCTCGCAGACCCCATCAGCCAGGCGGCCATTCCCCTGCAACGCCCCGCGACCTCAGCCCAGGACCAAGCGCCTGGCTTTATCGAAGGCCAGAGTGTGTCTGGCACCACGCGCAACTTCTATGCACGCGAACACGCCGCGCGCGGGCCACTATGGCGCTATCACCAAGCCGACGGCAGCCTGCATGACAGCCACAGCCGGGAAAACTGGGTACAGGGCACGATCCTCAACTACAGCTCGGGCTTCACCCAGGGCACCGTGGGCTTTGCCGTGGAAGCGGCCGGCTACAATGCCCTGGCCTTGCAACAAGGGCGCGCACGGGTGGCCGGGCCGAACAACCGCACGCTCACCCACAGCGACGGCGACGTCCTCGCCCAATGGAGCAAGGTCGGCCTGGCCAACCTCAAGACACGGGTTTCCAACACCACCCTGACCGTGGGCCGGCACAGCGTCGACACCCCGGTGATCGCCTACATCGGCAACCGCGCCCTGCCCTCGAGCTTCCAGGGCGCCAGCCTGCACAGCGCCGAGTTCGACACCCTGAGCTTCGATGCCGGCACCTTCGACCGCGTTTCGCCACGCACCGAACAGAGCCTGAGCAAGTTTCGCAGCGAATACGGCGCGGCGGGCGTGGAAACCGACCGGGTGAGCATGCTGGGCCTCAACTACCAGCCGCTGCAAAGCCTCACTACCAGCCTGTACGCCTCCAAGGTCGATGACTTCTGGCACCAGTACTACGTAGGCGCGCTGCACGAGCTGGGCGACCGCGACACCCTGAGCCTGTCGACCAACCTCAACTACTACAAGACCGTCGACACCGGCCGCAAGAAGCTCGGCGAAATCGACAACGACACCTACAGCGTGTCGCTGGGCCTGACCCACCAGGCCCACACCGTCTCGGTGGCCTGGCAGCAGGTCAATGGCAACGAGTACTTCGACTACCTGCACGAAACCAACGGCATCTTTCTGGCCAACTCGCTGATGTCGGACTTCAACGGCCCCAACGAGAAATCCCTGCAGTTCTCCTACGTCCTCAACATGGCGCCGTTCGGCGTGCCGGGGCTCAAGTTCAATGTGTACAACGCGCGCGGCTGGGGCATCGACGGTACCCATTACCGCGGCAGCGGCTATGACGTGGCCGGCATGAAGGGTGAAAGCCACTACGAGTACGGCTTCGGCACCAGCTACGCCGTGCAGAGCGGGCCACTCAAGGACACCGCCATCCGCGCCACCTACACCGCCCACCGCGCCAGCAAGGGCCAGGCCGATGGCAGCCTGGACGAGCTGCGCGTGGTCACCACCGTGCCGTTCAACCTCCTCTGACCCTCACTGCCGTGGCGCCTGCGCGCGCCATGGCAGCTATCCTGAAACGATTCCCCAGGAGATCGCATGAAACTCAACGCCACCTTGCTTACCCTGCTGCTGGCCATGGCCGGCCAGGCGCTGGCCAAGCCGCTGGTGGTCTGCACCGAAGCGAGCCCCGAGGGCTTCGATGTGGCCCAGTACAGCACCGCCGTCACCTTCGATGCTGCCGCCGAAACCGTCTTCAACCGGCTGATCGACTTCGCCCCGGGCACCACCGACCTGCAACCGGCCCTGGCCGAACGCTGGACGGTGAGTGACGATGGCCTGGTCTACACCTTCCACCTGCGCCGCGGCGTGCAGTTCCACCGCACCGACTACTTCACCCCCACCCGCGAATTCAACGCCGACGACGTGCTCTGGAGCTTCCAGCGCCAGCTCGATCCCAAGCACCCGTGGCACGCCAAGGCCAGCGTGGGCTTTCCGTACTTCGAGAGCATGGGCTTCGGTCAACTGATCCGCTCGGTGGAAAAGACCGACCCCTACACCGTGGTCTTTACCCTCAAGCGCCGCGAAGCCCCCTTCTTGCACGACCTGGCCATGGGCTTCACTTCGATCTATTCCGCTGAATACGCCGACCAGTTGCTGGCCGCCGGCAAAACCGGCGATCTCAACAGCAAACCGATCGGCACCGGCCCGTTCGTGTTCCAGCGCTACAGCAAAGATGCCCAGGTGCGTTACCGCGCCCACCGGGATTACTTCCGTGGCGCACCGCCGGCCGAAACGCTGGTGTTCGTCATCACCACCGACAACAATGTGCGCCTGCAGAAACTGCGCGCCAACGAATGCCAGGTGGCGCTGTACCCCAAGCCCGAAGACGTCCCGGTCATCGAGGCCGATCCACAGCTGAAAGTGGCGGGCATCGAGACCCTGGTCACCAGCTACGTCGCGCTCAACACCCAGCATCCGTTCCTCAAGGATGTGCGCGTGCGCCGGGCGATCAACATGGCCTTCGATCGGCGCAGCCATGTCGATCAACTGTTCGGCAAAGGCAACGCCCTGCCTGCCGTCAATCCCTATCCACCCAGCATGCTGGGTTACAACATCGCCACCCACAACCTGCCCTACGACCCAGACAAAGCCCGCGCCCTGCTCAAGGAAGCCGGGGTGCCGGACGGCACGGTGCTGACCCTCTTCACCCGCAACGGCGGTGGGCCGAGCAATCCGAATCCGCGTCTATCTGCCGAAATGCTCCAGGCCGATCTGGCCAGGATTGGCCTGGTTCTGGACATCCGCGTGATGGAATGGGCCGAGATGCTGCGCCGCGGCAAATCTGGCGAGCACGATTTGCTGGCCAGTGGCTGGGCCGGCGACAACGGCGATCCGGACAACTTCCTCACGCCACTGCTGGGCTGCGAAGGCGCCAAGACCGGGGAGAATTACGCGCGCTGGTGCAACTTCGCCTTTCAGGCGCTGATCACCCGGGCCCGCGAAATCATCGAACCTGACGCCCGCGCCAAACTCTATGAGCAAGCGCTGGCGGTGTACGATGACGACCAGCCGTGGATCGCGATTGCCCATCCCAGGATCTTCACGGCCATGCGCCGCAACGTCGAAGGCTACCAACCCAGCCCGCTGACCAAAAACAACTTCGCCACTACCCAGGTGAAGTAGCACAGAACAACGATCGCCGGCTCCTGCAGGAAGTCGGCGGCACTTGCCGCAGCGGTTGACCACCCCGCGGCCTGAAGAGGTACCGTCATCCATGTTGAGTTTCATTGCCCGCCGCCTGGGCCTGCTGATCCCCACGTTCTTCGGCATCACTTTGCTGACCTTTGCCCTCATACGCCTGATACCAGGTGATCCGGTGGAAGTGATGATGGGTGAACGCCGGATCGACCCAGAAATGCACGCCCAGGCCATGGAGCGCCTGGGCCTGAACAAGCCGTTGCCAGCGCAATACCTGGACTACATCACCAAGCTTGCCCATGGCGATCTGGGTGAGTCGCTGCGCAGCCGTGAAAGTGTGTGGAGCGAATTCACCACGCTGTTTCCGGCCACGGTGGAGCTGGCCGGGGCCGCCCTGCTGTTCGCCGGCATCCTCGGGCTGCTGGCCGGGGTGATTGCCGCGCTCAAGCGTGGCTCGCTGTTCGACCACGGGGTGATGGGCATTTCCCTGGCCGGGTATTCCATGCCGATCTTCTGGTGGGGGCTGATCCTGATCATGTTCTTCTCCGTGAGCCTGGGCTGGACGCCGGTGTCCGGGCGCAACGGCGTGCTGTTCGATGTCGAGCCGGTCACCGGCTTCATGCTCATCGACACGCTGCTCAGCGGTGAGGAAGGCGCGTTCAAGGACGCGCTCATGCACCTGATTCTGCCGGCCATCGTGCTGGGCACGATTCCCCTGGCGGTGATCGCGCGCATGACCCGTTCCTCGATGCTCGAAGTGCTGCGCGAAGACTACATCCGCACCGCCCGCGCCAAGGGCCTGTCGCCCGCGCGGGTGGTGTTCATCCATGGCTTGCGCAATGCGCTGATCCCGGTGCTGACCGTGTTCGGCCTGCAGGTCGGTGCGCTACTGGCCGGTGCTGTACTGACAGAAAGCATCTTTTCCTGGCCGGGCATCGGCAAGTGGCTGATCGAGGCCATTGGCGCGCGCGACTACCCCGTGGTGCAGAACGGCATTCTGTTGATCGCCTGCCTGGTGATCCTGGTCAACTTCGTCGTGGACATCCTCTACGGCCTGGTCAACCCCCGCATTCGCCATCAGCGCTGAGGCCCCCGTCATGACGACTCCTACGCTCAAACCCCTGGCGACCACTCACGCGGTGGACCAGAGCCTGCTGTACCCCTCCCCCTACAAGGAATTCTGGCACGCCTTCTCGCGCAACAAAGGCGCGGTGGCCGGGCTGTTCTTCATGTGCCTGGTGGTCTTCTGCGCCCTGTTCGCGCCCTGGGTCGCGCCACACAACCCCAGCGAGCAATACCGTGATTTTCTCCTCACACCCCCGGTGTGGCTCGATGGCGGCACCTGGCAGTTCATTTTCGGCACCGATGAACTGGGCCGCGACCTGCTCTCACGGCTGATCCAGGGCGCGCGGTTGTCGCTGCTGATCGGCCTGTCTTCGGTGGTGCTGTCGCTGATCCCAGGCGTACTCATGGGCCTGCTGGCCGGTTTCTTCCCGCGCCTGCTGGGCCCGGCGATCATGCGCCTGATGGACGTGATGCTGGCCCTGCCCTCGTTGCTGCTGGCCGTGGCCATCGTGGCCATCCTCGGCCCTGGACTGATCAACACCGTGATCGCCATCGCCATCGTCTCGTTGCCGTCCTACGTGCGCCTGACCCGCGCGGCGGTGATCGGCGAGCTGAACCGCGACTACGTCACGGCCGCGCGCCTGGCCGGTGCCGGGCTGCCACGGCTGATGTTCATCACCGTGCTGCCCAACTGCATGGCGCCGCTGATCGTGCAGGCCACCTTGAGCTTCTCCTCGGCGATTCTCGATGCCGCCGCCCTGGGTTTCCTGGGCTTGGGCGTGCAACCGCCGACCCCCGAGTGGGGAACCATGCTGGCCTCGGCCCGTGACTACATCGAACGCGCCTGGTGGGTGGTGAGCCTGCCCGGGCTGACCATCCTGCTCAGCGTGCTGGCAATCAACCTGATGGGCGACGGCCTGCGCGATGCGCTGGACCCGAAACTCAAGAACGCCGCCTGAGGAGAACGCCATGTCCCTGTTGACGATCAACAACCTGAACGTGCGCTTCGGCGACGCCGATGCCATCCCAGTGGTCGATGGCCTCGACCTGAACGTGAATGCCGGCGAGATCCTCGCCATCGTCGGTGAATCCGGCTCCGGCAAATCGGTGACCATGATGGCGCTGATGGGCCTGATCGAGGCGCCCGGGCGCATCACTGCCGACACCATGAACTTCAATGGCCAAGACATGCTGACCCTCAGCCGCCGCCAGCGGCGCAAGGTGGTCGGCAAAGACATCGCGATGATTTTCCAGGACCCGATGACCGCGCTGAACCCCAGCTACACCGTGGGTTACCAGATCGAAGAAGTGCTGCGTCAGCACCTGGGCCTCAAGGGCAAAGCTGCACGCCAACGCGCCCTGGAGTTATTACAGAAGGTGGAGATACCGGCCCCTGAAAGCCGGCTGGATGCCTATCCGCATCAGTTGTCCGGCGGCATGAGCCAGCGCGTGGCAATCGCCATGGCCATCGCCGGTGAACCGCGCCTGCTGATCGCTGACGAGCCGACCACCGCGCTCGACGTCACCATCCAGGCGCAGATCATGGAGCTGCTGGTCAACTTGCAGCAAGCGCACGACATGGCGCTGATCCTGATTACCCACGACCTGGCCGTGGTCGCCGAAACCGCCAGGCGGGTGTGCGTGATGTACGCCGGGCAAGCCGTGGAGCTGGGCCAGGTGCCCACCCTGTTCGAGCTGCCGGCCCACCCTTACAGCGAAGCGCTGCTGGCGGCGATTCCCGAGCACAGCCTGGGCGCCGAGCGCCTGGCCACCCTGCCCGGCATCGTCCCCGGTCGCTATGACCGCCCGCAGGGCTGTCTGCTGTCACCGCGCTGTCCCTATGTCCAGGACGACTGCCGTCAGCGACGGCCGCCGCTTGAGCCGCAGGCGCACAGCCAGGCGCGTTGCCTGCACCCATTGAATCAGGAGGTGGCGTGATGACCGTCGTTCTCACGGCGCGCGAACTGACGCGTCACTACAGTGTTTCCCGCGGCCTGTTCAAGGGCGCAGCCGTGGTCCAGGCCCTCAACGGTGTGTCCTTCGAGCTGCATGCCGGAAAAACCCTGGCAGTGGTCGGTGAATCGGGCTGCGGCAAATCGACCCTGGCCCGCGCACTGACGCTGATCGAAACGCCCAGCGCCGGTTCGTTGCAGATCGATGGCGTCGAGGTGGCCGGCGCCAGCAAGGCCGAGCGCAAACAGTTGCGCCGGGATGTGCAGATGGTGTTCCAGAGCCCTTATGCCTCGCTCAATCCGCGGCAGAAGATCGGCGACCAACTGGCCGAACCGCTGCTGATCAACACCTCGCTCAGCCGCAATGAGCGTCGCCAGCGGGTGCAGGCGATGATGGAGCAGGTGGGCTTGCGACCGGAGCACTACCAGCGCTATCCGCACATGTTTTCCGGTGGCCAGCGCCAACGCATCGCCCTGGCCAGGGCCATGATGCTGCAGCCCAAGGTGCTGGTGGCCGACGAACCGACCTCGGCGCTCGATGTGTCGATCCAGGCGCAAGTGCTGAACCTGTTCATGGACCTGCAGCAGCAGTTCAACACCGCTTACGTGTTCATTTCCCACAACCTGGCCGTGGTGCGCCACGTGGCTGACGACGTGCTGGTGATGTACCTGGGCCGGCCGGTGGAGATCGGCCCCAAGCTCGACCTCTACGACACGCCGCTGCACCCGTACACTCAGGCCCTGCTGTCGGCCACGCCCACCATCCACCCTGACCCCAGCAAACCCAAACTACGCATCAGCGGTGAACTGCCCAACCCCTTGAACCCGCCTGACGGCTGCGCCTTTCACAAGCGCTGCCCGTATGCCACCGAGCGCTGCACCCGAGAGGTACCGGCGCTGCGCCCGGTTCACACCCGCCAGGTGGCCTGCCATTACGCCGAGCAGTTCCTCTAGACCCACTGCACCAGATGCAAGAAGGGGCCGCAGATGCGGCCCCTTCTTCGTTCAACGCCCTTCGCTTAGTGCACGAAGATCGCGATCAGGATGATGATTGGAATCGGAATGCCGAGGAACCAAAGCAGCAATGAACGCATGGTGAATCTCCTTGTTGGAACGTATTAGCGAACGGTACGAGTCGTGGCATAGGTGTCTTCGACGTAGACCACTTGGTCACGACGACGGCCACCGAACAGTGCAGCGATGCTGGCGAAGAAGGCGCCGCACAGCAGGGCAACGAAGGTCCACAGCGCAGTCCAGGCAGCGACTTTGGCGGCGGTTTCGGCCGCTTGCTTGGCATCAGCCTTGGCTTGTTGCACTTTGCCCAGGGCTTCGTCGACACGCGCTTCGGCTTCGGCCTGATTCAGACGGGTACGCTGCGCAACGATCTGCGCCAGGTAAGTACGGTCGGCTGGCTCAAGCGTGCCGCCCTGGGCAACGCCACGGGCCAGAATGCGGGTGGCAACACCGTTGGCGGCATCTTCGCTGACGCCCACTGGCGCATCGCTACGGAACAGGCCGTCGACGAAGTACGCCATCGGGTCATTGTTGCTGGAGGATTTGTCAGCAGTGGCCGCTGCTGCTGCACCGGCACCGGCTACCACACTGGCACCGGCCTTGGCGCCTGCACCGATCACGTTGCCCGCGGCGCTGATGATGAGCACGCCCGCTACCAGCGTGGCGACAGCCCACGACAGGAAACCATGCGCGGTATCGCGGAAATACACTTCATCACCGTGCAGATTGGCCCATTTGACCCGCAGACGACCGGCGATGTAGCCACCGGCGCCCGACGCGATGATCTGGGTGACCAACAGCCAGACGATTGTCGAAATGCCCAACGCCTGCGCGCTGGCCCCTTCGTTCTCCCAGGGGGAGGTCGCTGCAAAGCCCAAACCGGCTCCCAGCACCACCAGGATCATTGACAAGGACGCGGCTGCAGCAGCACCCGCAAAGATTGCAGCCCATGACACCCCCGAACGATTCGGGGCCTCTGAGACAGCGGTTGGCAGATCGGCATTCGTTATCATGACTCGGCGCCTTATGATTGTGAGCAAAACTTCCGTGGATTCGCACGAGGGACAGTGCAGCGCACGTGCCAGGTATGACAAAAAATGACATCCAATAAAATCAATAACTTAGCGACAGGCGCCTTCCTAGGATCGTGCGAAACGCCCGAAGTCATCCAAATGAAGTGGGCGTTATGCAGTGTTCCACCCCTGGCGCGCCGCCCGGCGGCCGCGCACGCTTGCCGAGCGGCCGCAAGGCGATGCACTATCGCCCGATGATCGCCCAGCCTTTTCCAGATGGTCCCGAGCAGACGCCGCTGACGGCGGACGTCGTGATGCGCTACCACCTGTGCTGGAAACAGCGCGACCTGGACGGCGTGATGGCGCTGTACCACCCTGGCGCGCGCTATCACGACTTCTTCCAGGACCGCGTGCTCGACCACACGCAGCTGCGCGATTACGTGACGGTGTGCCTGCCGCACCAGGCGGGCGAAGACATCGTGCACAGCGACCGCATTCGCGTGGATGGCTGCAAGGCGTTCATTCAGTACCAGGTCACGGTGCAGGGCGGTGATGGCCTGGTCGCCTTTCAGTCCAGCGAGGTGATCACCGTGCGCGACGACCTGATCTGGCAGGTCAACGAGTACGCCACGCTGGTGCGTCAGTCCGCGGTGGGCGTTGCCGGCGTCAGTGATCCCCGCCGCCCGGCCACCAGCCGCCTGGGCTTGTCCCCGCGCCAGCTGAGCACCATGGCGCAGGATCTTGAGCAGTATTTCCAGCGGCGGCGTCCCTACCTTGACCCGGCGCTGGACTTGCAACAGGTCGCCAGCGAGAGCGGCTACAGCCGCAACCAGATCTCCTACCTGCTCAACCAGGTGCTTGGGCAAAGCTTCTACCGCTACGTGAACCACGCGCGGTTGCAGCATCTGCTGGGGCAACTGCAGGCAGGCAGCACGGGGGCGCGGATCGACGCGCTGGCGTTCGCGGCGGGCTTCAACTCGTTGTCGGCGTTCTACAAGTGCTTCCGCGAGCACACGGGACGTTCTCCGAAGGCGTTTCTCAGCCAGAAATGAGGGTGGCTCTTCTATGAAATCGTGCTCATCGGCGACAGACGATCGACGTGGCAACCAAACGGTCTTTCGCTAGACCCCGACGAACGATTGGATCAGGCCGGCTGCGCCGGCCCCACGGCTGCCACGCGATTCGTCCAGGCTCACGCAGCGCCAAGGCTGGCCCGGCGGCACTCCCCTACTCACCCGTTTTTCTCTGCGTGCACGCACGCAAGACAGCCCGCCTTGCACCGCACTAGCATCGTTGCCAGACCTGAAATGTCAGTAGGAGCAGTAGCGGATGCAAGCCTGGCGCACGATCAGCCTGTGGATGGACCAGCTCGACGAGCCCCTGGTCGCTCGACCGTCCCTGCCACACGACCTGGACGTCGATGTGTGCATCATCGGCGCCGGCTACACCGGCCTGTGGACGGCCTACTACCTCAAGCGCCAGGCGCCACATCTGCGTATCGCCATCCTCGAAGCCCAAACCGCAGGTTTCGGCGCTTCCGGGCGCAATGGCGGCTGGTTGATGGGCAACCTGCTCGGCGAAGACCGCCTGCTTGCCAGCCTCTCGGCGCAGCAGCGGCGAGACAGCATCGACCTGCTGCACGATATCCCCGATGAAGTGCAGCGCGTGCTGCAGCGCGAGGGCGTCGACTGCGATTACCGCAAGGCCGGCGTCATTTATTGCGCCGCCCGCTACCCGGAACAGGAACGCCATCTGCGCGCCTACCTCGACGACCTCTATCGCCAAGGCATGAACGAAGACGACTACTGCTGGCTGAAACCCGAGCAACTGGCCGGCCAGCTGCGTGCCAGCAATGCCTACGGCGCGCTCTTCAGCCCGCACGTGGCGACCCTCAACCCGGCCAAGCTTGTGCGCGGGCTGGCACGAGTGGTCGAGGGCCTGGGCGTCACGATCTACGAGAACACCCCGGCGCAGGACTGGGACACCGGCGAGGTCCGAACAGTCCAGGCGCGGGTGCGCTGCCAGTGGGTGGTGCCCGCCGTGGAAGGCTATGCCGCCAGCCTGCCGCCGCTGGGGCGTCATCAACTGCCGGTGCAAAGCCTGCTGGTGGCCACCGAACCGCTGCCCGCCTCGGCCTGGGAGCAGATTGGCCTGGGCCAGGGCCAGGCATTCAGCGAAGGCAGCCGGCAGGTGACCTACGGCCAGCGCACCCTCGACGACCGTCTGGTGTTCGGCGCCCGCGGTGGCTACCGCTTCGGCGGTCGGTTGCGGGAAGATTTCAACCTCAGCGAAGCCGAGGTGGAGCTGCGCCGCTACCTGTTCAGCGAGCTGTTCCCGCACCTCAAGCAGGTGCGCATCAGTCATTCGTGGGGCGGCAACCTGGGCATGGCGCGGCGCTTTCGCCCGCACATGCTTTGCGACCGCCAGCGCGGCCTGGCACTGGCCGGTGGCTATGGCGGCGAAGGCGTCGGCGCCAGCAACCTGGGCGGCCGCACCTTGGCCGCGTTGATCCTCGGCCAGCACAACGCCCTCACCGCCCAGCCCTGGGTGCACGACAACCGGCCACTGTCGAGCCTGGCCAGTTGGCCACCCGAACCGTGCCGCTGGTTGGGCTACAACGCGATCATCCAGAGTTTCGTCCTTGAGGACCGTGTCCTCGCCAACCCGGCCAGCCCGGCCTGGCGCCGCCGCCTGGCAAGGCGTCTGGCCGAATTCATGGAAGGCTTCATGCACTGAGTTGCACCCACTGTCACAGGAGACCCCGCAGCCATGAGCATCACCCAGTTCAAACACACCGAGCACGCTGTCCTGGAAACATCCAGTCCGGTTGCCGTCCCGCTGGGCGAGCCGGTGGCGGTGACTTCGGTCACCTGCGTCGAGCGCAGCGACGGCGTGGAAACCGGCATCTGGGAATGCACCCCCGGCCGCTGGCGGCGGCAGATCGTGCAACAGGAGTTCTGCCATTTCATCAAGGGCCGCTGCACCTTCACCCCCGATGGTGGCCAACCCGTTCTGGTCATAGAAGCCGGCGACGCCTTGCTGCTACCGGCCAACAGCACCGGCACCTGGGACATCCAGGAGACCGTGCGCAAGACCTATGTACTGATGTTCTGATCCGCTGATCGCCTGCCGTTCTTCAATAACAACAGACCCAGCAAGGTAAACCGGACATGCGCACACTCCTTATCGCTCCGCTGTTGCTCACCGCTGGCATGGTCAATGCCGCCGACTCGGTGAAGATCTACAACTGGTCCAGCTACATCGCGCCGGACACGCTGCAGAACTTCCAGAAGGCCACCGGCATCGTGCCCACGTATGACGTCTACGACAGCAACGAGACCCTCGACGGCAAGCTGATGACCGGCAACTCCGGCTATGACGTGGTGTTCCCTTCCAACCACTTCATGGCCCGGCAGATTCAGGGCAAGGCCCTGAAGCGGCTCGACAAGGCGCAACTGCCGAACTGGCAAAACCTGGACCCGCGCCTGCTCAAGGTGCTGGAGGTGAACGACCCGGGTAACCAGCACGGCTTCGCGTATCTGTGGGGCAGTACCGGCATCGGCTACAACATCGACAAGGTCAAGGCGGTACTGGGCGATAACGCGCCGCTGAACTCGTGGGACCTGATCTTCAAGCCCGAGTACCTGAGCAAGCTCAAACGCTGCGGCGTGGCCATGCTCGATAACGGCCCCGAGCTGCTACCCATCGCCCTCAACTACCTGGGCCTGCCGCACCACAGCCAGAAACCTGAAGACTATGAAAAGGCCAAGGCACTGCTGATGAACGTGCGGCCGTACATCAGCTACTTCCACTCCTCCAAGTACACCGGCGACCTGGCCAATGGCGATGTGTGTGTAGTGGTGGGCTTCTCTGGCGATGTTCTGCAGGCCAAGAACCGCGCCGAAGAGGCGAAGAACGGCGTGAAAGTGGGTTACTCGATCCCCAAGGAAGGCGCGCCGCTGTGGTTCGACATGGTTGCGATGCCAGTCGATGCGCCGGATGAGAAGCAGGCCTACGCCTACATGAACTACCTGCTGCAGCCTGAAGTGATGGCCAACATCAGCAACTCGGTGCAGTACGCCAATGGCAACGCCAAAGCCAATGCCCTGGTGGACACCGCGCTCACGCAGAACACCATGATCTACCCGAGCGACGATGTGATGAGCAAGCTGTTCGCGCTGGAATCGATGCCGGCGAAGATCGACCGTATCCGCACGCGGATCTGGACGAGCATCAAGTCAGGCAACTGATCACACACATGGGCAGCACCACTGCGACCTTACCCGCGTTTCTTCCAGGATGAGACGCGGACAGGAGACCGCGCTTGCTCCCAAAGTGAGACGCGGACAGGAGACTGCATCGACCTGCCCCCCGTAGTTCCGTGTAGGAGCGGCTACTGCCGCGATGGGCGGCAAAGCCGCCCCAGGAGCTGCAACCTGTATTTACGCATCATCCTGGAAGCGAGGATAACGCCGGCACCGCCGGCCCATCCGCCACAATGCCATCCGCCCAGCTTCATCGCATCGCCTGGATCAGGGCTGCTGCGCAGCCCATCGCGGCAATAGCCGCTTCTACAGGGTTGAGCGCCGCAGGGACTCAGTGATGCTCGCGCGTGGCGCGGAATTTCACATCGGGCCAGCGCTCTTCCATCAACGCCAGGTTCACCCGCGTTGGGGCCAGGTAGGTGAGATGGCCGCCGCCATCAATGGCCAGGTTCTCGATGGCCTTGTTCTCGAATTCCTCGAGCTTCTTCTTGTCATCGCAGGTGATCCAGCGCGCTGACCACACGGTGATCGGCTCGTAGGCGCACTCGACCTTGTATTCCTCTTTCAGGCGGCTGGCGACGACGTCGAACTGCAGCACACCGACGGCGCCGAGGATGATGTCGTTGCTGCGCTCGGGGAAGAACACCTGGGTGGCGCCCTCTTCGGCCAACTGCTGCAGGCCTTGGCGCAACTGCTTGGATTTGAGCGGGTCTTTGAGGCGCACGCGGCGGAACAGTTCGGGCGCAAAGTGTGGAATGCCGGTGAAACCGAGCACTTCACCTTCGCTGAAGGTGTCGCCGATCTGGATCGTGCCGTGGTTGTGCAGGCCGATGATGTCGCCGGCGTAGGCTTCTTCGAGCTGTTCGCGTTCGGACGAGAAGAACGTCAGCGCATCGCCAATGCGCAGGTCCTTGCCCAAGCGCACGTGGCGCATCTTCATGCCCTTCTCGTAGCGGCCCGAGCAGATCCGCATGAAGGCGATACGGTCGCGGTGCTTGGGGTCCATGTTGGCCTGGATCTTGAACACGAAACCGCTGAATTTCTCTTCGACCGGCTCCACGGTGCGCTCGTTGGCGACGCGCGCCAGCGGACGTGGGGCCCAGTCCACCACGGCGTCCAGCACGTGGTCGACGCCGAAGTTACCCAGCGCGGTGCCGAAGAACACCGGAGTCAGCTGGCCGTTGATGAACTCGTCCTGGTTGAACGCGTGGCAGGCGCCCTGCACCAGTTCCAACTGCTCGACGAAGCTGTCGTACTGGTCGCCCAGGTGCGCGCGGGCTTCATCGGAATCGAGCTTCTCGATGATCTTGACGTCGGTGCGCTCGTGACCATGGCCCGGGGTATAGACGATGATGTAGTCGCCGGTGAGGTGGTACACGCCCTTGAAGTCGCGGTAGCAGCCGATGGGCCAGGTGATGGGCGCCGCCTTGATTTTCAACACCGCTTCGATTTCATCGAGCAGCTCGATGGGGTCGCGGATATCGCGGTCGAGCTTGTTGATGAAGCTCACGATCGGCGTGTCGCGCAGGCGGCACACGTCCATCAGGGCGATGGTCCGCGGCTCGACACCCTTACCGCCGTCGAGCACCATCAACGCGGAGTCGACGGCAGTCAGGGTGCGGTAGGTATCTTCGGAGAAGTCTTCGTGACCGGGGGTGTCGAGCAGGTTGATCATCTGCTCGCGGTAGGGGAACTGCATCACCGAAGTGGTGATGGAGATACCGCGCTGCTTCTCCATTTCCATCCAGTCGGAGGTGGCGTGGCGGTCGGACTTGCGCGACTTCACGGTACCGGCGACGGCAATGGCCTTGCCCATCAGCAAGAGCTTCTCGGTGATGGTGGTCTTACCGGCGTCGGGGTGGGAGATGATAGCGAAAGTGCGGCGCTTCGCGACTTCGGCGGCCTGATGGGTCATGGGAAATCGCCTGACTCGAGGATGAAAAAAGGGGCCGTATCATACCTGATCTCGTGCCGGGACCAAAGCTGGGCATTTGCCAATCCTCGCCCACGACCCGGCGCCAAGGGACCGACTGCCGCTCGCACAGGCCGGGGCCGGGCAAGGTCTGGAGAACAGGCTGAACGGCAGTGTTTTCAATGGCTAGAGCCGTATCATGACCATGTTTTGTCTGGCATTGATGACCGATGGCAGGTGATAAACGCTGGCCACAGGCCCCTTTACGTGGGAACCTCTCCCCCTTCGAAGACGTTCACTCCCCTTGCGCAGACTGCGTTTCAGGGCTGGCACCACCTGCTTCACAAGCCTGACGAGGCTTGGCTCATGGCGTGATTTGCCGCCCTCCCCAGGCGCCACGCTGCTACTCGCGAACCCACCGCCTACCGCCAGCAATGGCCGGCTTCACAGCGGTGCGTTCGCCGACCAGAAAAGGAGTCCACCTGTGGCTGAACGCTACGGAAAAGGGCTGTTGGGATGGGCCACCGTGCTGATCATCCTGGCCCTGCTGATCCACTGGATCGGCCTCGATACCCTCGCCCGCTACCGGGGCGATCTCGGTTTCTATCTGCAAGCGCACCTGGTACTGGTTCTGGCTTCGATGGCGGCGGCGCTGGCCGTGGGCATCCCGGCCGGCATTGCCTTGAGTCGACCGCACCGGGTCGACAAAGCCGAGCGCTTCATGCAGTTCTTCAACGTTGGCAACACCATTCCTCCCCTGGCCGTCCTGGCCATCGCGCTCAGCGTACTGGGCATCGGCGCGGGTCCTGCGATCTTCGCCCTGTTCCTCGCCTCGCTGCTGCCCATCGTGCGCAACACCTATGAAGGCCTGAAAAACGTCCCCGCTTCGCTCAAGGAAGCTGCCACCGGCATCGGCATGACGCCACGCCAGCAGCTCTGGCAGGTCGAGCTGCCCAATGCCGTGCCGATCATCGTCGGCGGCGTGCGCGTCGCCCTGGCGCTGAACGTGGGCACTGCGCCCCTGTCGTTCCTGATCGGCGCGAACAGCCTGGGCAGCCTGATCTTCCCCGGCATCGCCCTGAACAATCAGCCGCAATTGCTGCTGGGCGCCGCGTGTACCGCGCTGCTGGCGCTGTTGCTCGATGCGCTGGTGAGCTTTTCCAGCCGCCGCTGGCTGGAACGCGGCCTGGCCCGATAAAACGAGGATGCCCATGAAACGAACCATCGCCTTGCTGCTGGGCGCGGCCCTGCTGTTCGCAGGATTTGCCCAGGCTGCCGAAAAACCGCTGATCCGCATCGGCGCGCGGGTCTTCACCGAGCAGACCGTGCTGGCCGAGATCACCGCGCAATACTTGCGCGCCCACGGCTTCGACGTCCGTATCACCTCGGGCCTGGGCAGCAACATCGCCCGTCAGGCCCAGGAAACCGGCCAGCTCGACATGCTCTGGGAATACACCGGGGTGTCGCTGGTGTCGTACAACCATGTCGAGGAGCGCCTGCCCAGCCCTGAAGCCACCTACGCCAAGGTCAAGCAGCTGGATGCGCAGAAAGGCCTGACCTGGCTGACGCCGTCGAAATTCAGCAACACCTACGCGCTGGGGCTGCCGCAGAAGGTGGCCGAGGCGTACCCACAGATCAACAGCATCAGCGATCTGACACGTGCGCTGCACGAGGCGTCCGGGCGCCACCACCTGGTTGCCCTCGACACCGAGTTCGCCAACCGCCCCGATGGCCTGGTGGGCCTGCGCGAGCTGTATGACATGCCGCTCGATCGTCGCAACATCCGCCAGATGGACAGCGGCCTGGTCTACACCGCCATGCGCAACAATCAAGTGTTCGCAGGGCTGGTCTACACCACCGACGGCCGCCTGAACGCCTTCCACCTCAAGCTGCTCGAAGACGACCTGCACTACTTCCCCGACTACACCGCGGCACCCGTGCTGCGCGCTGAGGTGCTCAAGGCCAACCCGCAACTGGCCGCGCTGCTCAAGCCGTTGGCCGAAGCGCTCGACGACCAGACCATGCGCACGCTCAACGCCCAGGTCGATGTCGAGCATCAGAGCCCGACCCGTGTGGCCGCCGCCTTCCTGCGAGACCATCCCCTGAGCGAGGCCAAGCCATGAACTTCCTCGATACCTTCACCCACCTGGACTGGGCGCAAGTCCTGCACCTGACCTGGCAGCACATCACCCTGGTCGGCGTCGCGGTGACGCTGGCGATCGTCGTCGGCGTGCCGCTGGGCATTCTGATGACGCGCTTCCCCGCCGTCGCCGGCCCCGTGCAAGCCGGCGCCACCGTGCTGCTGACGGTGCCGGCGATTGCCCTGTTCGGCCTGCTGCTGCCGTTCTATTCCAAGTTCGGCCAGGGCCTGGGCCCGTTGCCGGCGATCACGGCGGTGTTTCTCTATTCACTGCTGCCGATTCTGCGCAACACCTACCTGGCCCTGACCAGCGTCGAGCCGGGTATCCGTGAAGCGGCGCGCGGCATCGGCATGACCTTCAGCCAGCGCCTGCGCATGGTCGAGCTGCCGATTGCCGTGCCGGTGATCCTGGCCGGTGTGCGCACCGCCGTGGTGATGAACATCGGCGTGATGACCATCGCCGCGACCATCGGCGCCGGGGGTCTGGGCGTACTGATCCTGACGTCCATCAGCCGCAGCGACATGTCGATGCTGGTGGTCGGTGCTGTGCTGGTCAGCCTGCTGGCCATCCTCGCCGACCTGCTTCTGCAAACCCTGCAACGTGCCCTGACTCCAGAAGGACTGCGCTCATGATCGAACTGAAAAACCTCAGCAAAACCTTCACCGCCAACGGTAAAGAGATCAAGGCCGTCGACGCCGTGAACCTGACCGTCAACGAAGGCGAGATCTGCGTGTTCCTCGGGCCTTCGGGCTGCGGCAAGAGCACCACCTTGAAGATGATCAACCGGCTGATCGTGCCCACCGGCGGCCAGGTGTTCATCAATGGCGAAGACACCACCGGGCTGGATGAGGTGACGCTGCGCCGGCACATCGGTTACGTGATCCAGCAGATCGGCCTGTTCCCGAACATGACCATCGAGGAAAACATCACCGTGGTGCCGCGCCTGCTGGGCTGGGACAAGCAGCGCTGCCATGATCGCGCCCGCGAACTGATGAGCATGATCAAGCTCGAACCCAAGCAGTACCTGCAGCGCTATCCGCGCGAGCTGTCCGGTGGCCAGCAGCAGCGCATCGGTGTGATCCGGGCACTTGCCGCCGATGCCCCGGTGTTGCTCATGGACGAGCCGTTCGGTGCGGTCGACCCGATCAACCGCGAGATGATCCAGAACGAGTTCTTCGAGATGCAGCGGGCCCTGAACAAGACCGTGATCATGGTCAGCCATGACATCGACGAAGCCATCAAGCTGGGTGACAAGATCGCCATCTTCCGCGCCGGCAAGCTGCTGCAGCTCGATCACCCCGACACCCTGCTGGCCCACCCGGCCGACGAGTTCGTCAGCAACTTCGTGGGCCAGGACAGCACGCTCAAGCGCCTGTTGCTGGTCAAGGCCGAAGACGCCGCCGACAACGCGCCGTCGGTGAGCCCGGAAACGCCGGTGGCCGACGCGCTGGAGCTGCTCGACGAGCACGACCGCCGCTACGTGGTGGTGACCGACGCCGACAACAAGGCCCTGGGCTATGTGCGCCGCCGCGACATGCACCGCCAGCAAGGGACCTGCGGCGACTTCCTGCGACCCTTCAATGCCACGGCATCCTTCGACGAGCACCTGCGCATCCTGTTGTCGCGCATGTACGAGTTCAACCGCGCCTGGCTGCCGGTGCTCGATGCCGAACAGGTGTTCCTGGGCGAGGTCACGCAGGAATCCATCGCCGCCTACCTGAGCTCGGGCCGTTCGCGCGGGGCGAAGACTTGCATCGTGTCGCCGGCCGAGGCGGTTTCGTAAGTCGTTAACAAAAAATTTATGGCCGATCGTCTGCGCGTCCGAGCAGGCGCTCGTGGCCATAAATATGCACAGTGTAAGAGGGTCTTCAGTCGCGATGGGCTGCGCAGCAGCCCCCATCCAGCCAGCGCAGGGTCCACGTGGTAACGCATTTGCCGGGTTGGGCCGACTGCGTCGGTCATCGCGGCTGAAGTCGCTCCTGCAGTGCCCCTTCCACAATATTTAACGCTTGCCCCTCCCACCGGAACACCCGCCCGCCAAGCCAGTCGGTCACTCAGGACGCGGGCCCGATTCGCCTGTTGATTCCACGGTCCCCACGCCCTACAGTGCGCGCCGAACGCCCATGCTGGAAACGATCCATCCGGCTCGAACCTGCGCCGTCCAAGGCTGCGGCGAGCCAATCAAAGTGGGGATACGGAGGACGTTCGTTCACAGCCACTTATCCATTCCGTTTGCCCATGGAGTCCCTGAGTATGTCGATTCAAGTCGAAGACTATTTCGCACGTGACACTTTCACCAAGATGAAGGCGTTCGCCGACAAGCAGGAAACCCCGTTCGTGGTCATCGACACCCAGATGATCAGCCAGGCCTACGACGACCTGCGCGCCGGGTTCGAATTCGCCAAGGTCTATTACGCGGTCAAAGCCAACCCTGCCGTCGAGATCATCGACCTGCTCAAGGAAAAAGGCTCGAACTTCGACATCGCCTCGATCTACGAGCTGGACAAGGTGATGAACCAGGGCGTGAGTGCCGACCGCATCAGCTACGGCAACACCATCAAGAAGTCCAAGGACATCCGCTATTTCTTCGAGAAGGGTGTGCGCCTGTACGCCACCGACTCCGAAGCCGACCTGCGCAACATTGCCAAGGCTGCACCGGGTTCGAAAGTGTATGTGCGGATTCTCACCGAAGGCTCCACCACCGCTGACTGGCCACTGTCGCGCAAGTTCGGCTGCCAGACCGACATGGCCATGGACTTGCTGATTCTGGCCCGTGACCTCGGCCTGGTGCCCTACGGCATCTCCTTCCACGTCGGTTCGCAACAGCGCGACATCAGCGTGTGGGACGCAGCGATTGCCAAGGTCAAGGTGATCTTCGAGCGCCTGAAGGAAGAAGACGGCATCGAGCTGAAACTGATCAACATGGGCGGCGGCTTCCCGGCCAACTACATTACCCGCACCAACAGCCTGGAAACCTACGCCGAAGAGATCATCCGCTTCCTCAAGGAAGACTTCGGCGACGACTTGCCGGAAATCATTCTGGAGCCAGGTCGCTCGCTGATCGCCAACGCCGGCATTCTGGTCAGCGAAGTGGTGCTGGTCGCGCGCAAGTCGCGCACTGCGGTCGAGCGCTGGGTATACACCGACGTGGGCAAGTTCTCTGGCCTGATCGAAACCATGGACGAATCCATCAAGTTCCCGATCTGGACCGAGAAGAAGGGCGAGATGGAAGAAGTGGTCATCGCCGGTCCCACCTGCGACAGCGCCGACATCATGTACGAGCACTACAAGTACGGCCTGCCGCTGAACCTGGCCATCGGTGACCGCCTGTACTGGCTGTCGACCGGCGCCTACACCACCAGCTACAGCGCGGTGGAATTCAACGGCTTCCCGCCGCTGAAGGCGTTTTACGTCTGAGGGTGCTGTAAAGCGGCGCTGCCTGCCTGACGTCTCCAGCGTGGCGACCGGGCAGGCACCGCGCTGTCGCGCACCGCACTGGTTGAACCTGCTCGATTCAAGCAGTTTTTTTTTGCACCTCGGTACCGCGAGCGGCGCTGCTCAAAACTCCAAGCTGAAGCTGTCTGCATCCAGATTGGCCGGAAATCGGCTGCGATAGGCCGCCAGTTCCGCCGCGCGCAACTCGATCATGAACACCCCGTCCGCTTCCCCAGCGCTCAGCAGGCTTTCCCCCTGGAAGTCCAGTACCTGGCTGTCACCGGTATAGGCAAAGCCCTTGCCGTCGGTGCCCACGCAATTCACCGCCGCGACGAAACACAGGTTTTCGATGGCCCGTGCAGGTAGCAAACGATTCCAATGCAAACGCCGCGCTGCCGGCCAGTTGGCGGTGTACAGCAGCAGGTCGGTGTCCGACGCATCGCGGCTCCACACCGGGAAGCGCAGGTCGTAGCAGATCAGCGGGCGGATGCGCCATCCCTTGAGCTCGAACTGCACCTGGCGCTCGCCAGGGGTGTAGTGCTTGTGTTCGCCGGCCATGCGGAACAGGTGGCGCTTATCGTAGTGCAGCACCTCACCATCCGGGCGCGCCCACAGCAGGCGGTTGCGGTGGCTGCCGTCAGCGGCACGGATGATCACACTGCCGGTCACCACGGCGCCGAGTTTCTTCGCCTGGGCCTTCAGCCATTTGCTGGTCGGGCCGTTCTCAGGCTCGGCCAGGCGCTCTGACTCCATGGAAAACCCGGTGGTGAACATTTCCGGAAGCACGATCAGGTCAGCCCCTGCGGCCTGCTGCAGCAACGTCTCGAAATGCTCGTAATTGGCCTGGCGGTCCTGCCAGGCCAGGCGGGTCTGCACCAGAGCGATGTTCAGGTCAGGCAATTGGCTCAGATCGCGCATAGTTTCTCCGCCGCGTGTTGCAGCGTCTCCTCACGTTTGGCGAAGCACAGGCGAAGCAGCCGTTGCTCGGCGATAGGTTGCTGGTAGAACACCGATACCGGAATGCTGGCCACGCCATGTTCACGGGTCAGCCACACGGCCATGTCGACATCGTTGAGGTCGGGGCGAATCGCTGAGTAGTCGACCAGCTGGAAATAGGTGCCGGGGGTACGGGTGAAGCGAAAGCGCGAACCTTGCAGCAGGTCGCAGAACAGGTCGCGCTTGGCCTGGTAGAACGCCGGCAGTTGCTCGAGGTGTTCGGGCTGGTCGGCCATGAAATCGGCCAGCGCGTACTGCAAGGGCGTCACGCCGCAGAAGTTGACGTACTGGTGCACCTTGCGCAGCTCAAGGCTCAGCGCCGGCGGCGCGATCACATAGCCGGTCTTCCAGCCGGTCACGTGGTAGCTCTTGCCAAACGAGCTGACCACGAAGGCCCGCGCATAGAGCTGCTCATGGGCGAGCACGCTGGCATGGCGGGCACCGTCGTAGACCAGGTGCTCGTAGACCTCGTCGCTGATCACGTAGAGGTCGCGCTCGGCAGTCAACCGCGCCAACTGGTCGAGGTCTTCGCGGGTGATCAGCGCGCCGCTGGGGTTGTGCGGAGCATTGAGGATCACCAACCGGGTGCGTGGACTCAAGGCATCGGCGAAGGCCTGCCAATCGATACGAAAATCGTCACCGCTCAGCTGCAGGTGCACGCACTGTCCGCCGGCAAGCGTCACCGCCGGCGCGTAGGCGTCGTAACAGGGGTCGAACACGATGGCTTCGTCACCGGCCTGGATCACGGCCTGGATGGCGCAGAAAATCGCCTCGGTGGCGCCCGGGGTGATGGTCACCTCAAGCTCCGCATCGACCGTCACGCCGTAATGCCGCGCAACCTTGCAGGCCACTTGCTCGCGCAAGGCCGCCAGGCCGATCATCGGCGCGTACTGGTTATGACCCGCTGCCACGTGCCGGCCCACCGCGTCGAGCAGTGCCAGCGGCGCGTTGAAATCCGGAAAGCCCTGAGACAGGTTCACGGCACCGGTCTGCGCGGCCAACTGCGACATGGTGGTGAAAATCGTGGTGCCAACGTTCGGCAGTTTGCTGCGGATCATGTAGCCCTCTTCCTACGGGTCTGAAGGCTATAAGCTACAAGCTCTGGGCCATAAGAAAAAGCGGCATGGATCACTCCATGCCGCTTTCTTGTGCCTCGACGCGCAACCGGGTCAGCGTTTGTCGCGGCGCTTCTTCTCGGCTTTCTTATGGTGCGACATCAAGCGGCGCTTCTTGTTGACCTGGCGGTCGGTGAGGGTGTTCTTCTTGCCCTCGAACGGGTTCTCGCCGCCCTTGTATTCGATGCGGATCGGCGTACCCACCAGCTTGAGCACGCGCCGGTAGGTGTTTTCCAGGTAACGCGAGTACGAACGTGGAATCTTCTCGGTCTGGTTACCGTGGATCACGATCAGCGGCGGGTTGGCACCACCCAGGTGGGCGTAGCGCAGCTTGATCCGACGACCGTTGACCAGCGGCGGCTGGTGCTCGCTGATGGCGTCTTCGAGGATCTGCGTGAGGCGGCTGGTCGGCCAGCGGGTGACCGCCGACTTGAACGCGGCCTGCACCGACTTGTACAGGTTGCCCACGCCAGTGCCGTGCAGCGCCGAGATGAAGTGGATGTCAGCGAAGTCGACGAAGAACAGCCGGCGTTCCAGCTCGGTCTTGACGTAGTCACGCTCACCCGGCTCCATGCCGTCCCACTTGTTCAGGGCAATGACGATGGCCCGACCCGCTTCGAGGGCAAAGCCCAGCAGGTTGAGGTCATGGTCGACAACGCCTTCGCGGGCATCCATGACGAAGACCACGACGTTGGCGTCCTTGATCGCCTGCAGCGTCTTGACCACCGAGAATTTTTCGACTTCCTCGTGGATCTTGCCGCGTCGACGCACACCGGCGGTGTCGATGAAGGTGTACTTCTCGCCATCACGCTCGAAGGGAATGTAGATGCTGTCGCGAGTGGTGCCCGGCTCGTCATAGACCACCACGCGCTCTTCGCCGAGCATGCGGTTGACCAGCGTCGACTTGCCCACGTTGGGGCGGCCGATGATGGCGATCTTGATGCCATCCTTTTCGCTCGGGCCCGGAATGCGCACCGCCTCTTCGCCTTCGGCGACGTCGGCATCGAGCGCTTCTTCTTCGGCGTCGCGAGGAATGTGGCCCAGTACCGACTCCATCAGCGCGCTCATGCCGCGGCCCTGGGCACCGGCGACCGGCACCGCATTGCCCATGCCCAGCGGCGAGAACTCGGCGCGGGCGACGTCGGCATCGATGTTGTCGATCTTGTTGGCGACCAGGATGGCGGCCTTGTTACGTTTGCGCAGGTGCTCGGCGATCATCTGATCGGCCGCGGTCATGCCGGCGCGGGCATCGACCAGGAACAGCACATAGTCGGCTTCTTCGATGGCCAGCAGCGACTGCTCGGCCATCTTCTCGTCCATGCCCACTTCATCACCGGTGATACCACCGGTGTCGACGAGGATGTACGAACGACCCTGCCAGCTGGCATCGCCATACTGGCGGTCACGGGTCAGCCCCGACAGGTCCCCGACAATGGCGTCGCGGGTCTTGGTCAGGCGGTTGAACATGGTGGACTTGCCGACGTTCGGCCGCCCTACCAAGGCGATTACGGGAACCATGCGGCTCTCCAATGGTGAATTCTTGAAAATGCAAAGGCCGCTGCAGGGCAGCGGCCGGAGTTCGTGCGGCGCTCGAAGCGCCGCGACTCAAGGTCGGCGAGACCTTGAGCATAGCGTCAGCGGACGGTCAGTGCCTCGAGCTTGCCGCTGTTGCCGTAGACATAAATGGTATCGCCGACCACCAAGGGGCGGGCGCGCACGCCATCGCTGTCGATCCGCTCGCGGCCGACGAAGCGACCATCGACCTGGCTGAGCAGGTGCAGGTAGCCTTCGAAGTCGCCCACGGCGATGTAGCTGGAGAACACTTCCGGAGCCGACAGTTGCCGACGCGCCATGCTGTCGTTGCTCCACAGCGAGCTGGAGGAACGCTCATCGACGCTTTCGACCGTACCGGAGGCTTCGCTCACATAGACGTTGCCAAAGCCCTGGGCGACACCGACGTAGCTGGAGGCATCGCGCTGCCAGAGCACGCGGCCGCTTTCCAGATCCAGACCGGCAACCCGGCCCTGGTAGGTGCTGACGTACAGCGTACCGCCGGACAGCAGCAAGCCGCCGTCGATATCCACCACGCGGTCCAGTTCGGAACGGCCTTGTGGCACCGCCACTCGGCTTTCCCAGACCGGTACGCCATTCTGGATGTCGACCGCGACCACTTTACCGCTCGACAGGCCAGCGATGGCCAGACGGTTGGTAACGACTGGCGCGCCAGTGCCACGCAGGGTCAGCACGGCCGGGGAGCTTTCATAGATCCAGCGGCGCTCGCCGGTGGCGGCGTCCAGGCCGATCAGGCGATCGTCCTGGGTTTGCACCACCACCACGTCACCGTTGTTGGCGGGCGGCGCCAGCACTTCGCTGCTCACCCGCGAGCGCCAGCGCTCCTTGCCCGAGCTGGCGTCCAGGGCAATGACCTCACCCTTGAGCGTGCCCAGCGTCAGCAGGCCGTAGCCCACGCCGACTGCACCGGAAACCGGCAGGTCGAGGTCTTTTTCCCAGGCCACATCGCCGGTGAGGCGATTCAGCGCATACACCTCGCCGGTCACGTCGGCGGCGAAGATGCGGTCGTTCTCGATAGCCGGTACCAGCGTGTTGTACTTCTCACCCTGGCCTTCACCGATCGAACGGCTCCACAGCTTCTTCAGTACCACTTCCTCGTTGAACTGGGTCAGTTCGGCCGGGGGTAGTTCCTTCTTGCTGTTGCTGCTGCAACCCGCGGCCAGAACGGCCAGGGTCAGCACTGCTGCTTGTTTCCAACCGATCACGTCACGCGTCCCCTTTGGCCAAGTCGTCCAGCTTCAATTGCAGTCCACCGGTCGCGGCGTCATCGGACATCGCGGCCTTGGCCTTTTGATAGGCGCCGTGCGCGTCATCGGCACGTCCCAGTTGCACCAGCAGGTCACCCTTGAGCTCCTCACGGCTGGCGAGGAAGGCCTTGTCGGCATCACCGTCGAGCAGCTTGAGGGCTTCTTCTGCCTTGTCTTGCGCCGCGAGTACACGGGCCAGACGCTGACGCGAGATTTCACCCAGGGTGGCATCGGCCGGCTTGTCCATCACGCCCTTGAGCTCGGACGCAGCGTCGTCGAGTTTACCGCTCTCGACCGCGACCTTGGCCACGAACAGGCTGCCGTATTGCGCGTAAGGCGTGCCGCCGAAGTCACTCTTGAGCTTGCCGGCCAGTTCGGCCACCTTCGCCGTGTCCGGTGTACCGGTCGGGGTCAGGGTGGTTTCCAGCAGCGCCTGGTACAATCCCGAGGCGCCCTGGGACTGATTGGTCTGGTATTTGTGCCAGGCCTGCCAGCCCATCACCACCGCAGCGGCGAGCAAGGCGCCGGTGAGCAACGGCTTGCCGCTGCGGTTCCACCAGTCCTTGGCGCCAGCCAGGCCATCATCATCGATACTCGACACCCCAATACTCCTTCTCAGCAATTCGGCAGTTGAACCGCATCACGCCTGCGCGATAGCGGTTTCCAGGTGCTCGGCCAGAGCATCCCAGGCAATATTCTGTTGTTCGCCCTGGCCACGCAGGGGCTTGAAGCCAACCACTTCGGCGGCCAGCTCGTCTTCGCCCAGAATCAGCGCGAACAGCGCGCCACTCTTGTCGGCTTTCTTGAACTGGCTCTTGAAGCTGCCGGCACCGGCGTTGACCGCCAGGCGCAGCGAGGGCAGCTGGTCGCGCAGGCGTTCGGCCAGGCGCAGGCCGGCAAGCTCGCCCTGCTCGCCAAACGCGCACAGGTAGACATCGATCTGTCGGCTGATGGCGGCAGGCACCTTGTCCAGTGTCTGCAGGAGCAGGATCAAGCGCTCGATACCCATGGCGAAACCCACGCCAGGGGTCGGTTTGCCGCCCATCTGCTCGACCAGGCCATCGTATCGACCACCCGCGCACACCGTGCCCTGGGCGCCGAGCTTGTCGGTGACCCATTCGAAGACGGTCTTGCTGTAGTAGTCCAGGCCACGCACCAGCTTGGTGTTGATCACGAAGGGAATCCCGGCCGCATCGAGTCGGGCTTTGAGGCCCTCGAAGTGAATGCGCGACGCTTCGTCGAGATAGTCTTCGAGCTTCGGCGCGTCGGTGAGCACCGCTTGAGTGCCTGCATCCTTGCTGTCGAGCACCCGCAACGGGTTGCTCTTCAGACGACGCTGGCTGTCTTCGTCAAGCTGGTCGAGGCGCGCGGAAAGAAACGCCACCAGCGCATCGCGATACCGGGCGCGGGCCTCGCTGGTGCCCAGGCTGTTCAGCTCGAGGGTGACCGCATCGCGGATACCCAGTTGGCCCCACAAGCGCCAGCTGAGCATGATCAGTTCGGCATCCACGTCCGGCCCATCGAGGTTGAACACCTCAACGCCGATCTGATGGAACTGCCGATAGCGGCCTTTCTGCGGACGTTCATGGCGGAACATCTGACCGATGTACCAGAGCTTCTGCACCTGGCCATTGCCGGTGATGCCATGTTCGAGAACGGCGCGCACGCACGCAGCGGTGCCTTCAGGGCGCAAGGTCAACGAGTCGCCGTTGCGGTCTTCGAAGGTGTACATCTCTTTTTCGACGATATCCGTCACTTCGCCGATCGAGCGCTTGAACAGCTCGGTGAACTCGACGATGGGCGTACGGATCTGGCTATAGCCGTACCCGTCCAGCAGGCTGGCCACGGTGCCTTCGAAGTAGCGCCACAAGGGCGACTGGTCAGGCAGGATGTCGTTCATGCCACGAATGGCTTGCAGCGATTTGCTCACGGAAAGTCCTTACGAATCTGTTTCTCAGCCACGGGCGATCAGTGCCGCGTCGGCGTCGGCTTTTTCGGCCGCTTTCTGGCGGATGAGCCTTTCCAGCTCCTCGACCAGGTTGTCATTGTTCAGTTTCTGCGCCGGCTTGCCGTCGATGTACACCAGGTTCGGCGTGCCGCCAGTGAGGCCGACATGCGCCTCCTTGGCCTCGCCCGGACCGTTGACCACGCAACCGATCACGGCCACGTCCATCGGCACCAACAGATCTTCCAGGCGCCCTTCCAGCTCGTTCATGGTCTTGACCACATCGAAGTTCTGCCGCGAGCAGCTCGGGCAGGCGATGAAGTTGATGCCACGCGAACGCAAGCGCAGGGACTTGAGAATGTCGTAACCGACCTTCACTTCCTCGACCGGGTCAGCAGCCAGGGAAATGCGGATGGTGTCGCCGATGCCTTCGGCCAGCAGCATACCGAGGCCTACGGCAGATTTCACTGTTCCTGAACGCAGGCCACCGGCTTCGGTGATACCCAGATGCAAAGGCTGGATGATCTGCTTGGCCAATTGACGGTAGGCATCGACCGCCATGAACACGTCCGAGGCCTTGACGCTGACTTTGAAATCCTGGAAATCGAGGCGATCGAGGTGCTCGACATGGCGCAAGGCCGACTCGACCAACGCCGCGGGCGTGGGCTCGCCGTATTTCTTCTGCAAGTCTTTTTCCAGCGAACCGGCGTTGACACCGATGCGGATCGGGATACCGCGATCACGCGCCGCATCGACCACGGCACGCACGCGGTCTTCGCGACCGATGTTGCCCGGGTTGATGCGCAGGCAGTCGACGCCCAGCTCAGCCACGCGCAGTGCAATGCGGTAATCGAAATGAATGTCGGCCACCAGCGGCACGCTGACCAGCTGCTTGATACGGCCGAACGCTTCGGCAGCGTCCATGTCCGGCACCGAGATGCGCACGATGTCCACGCCCGCATCGACCAAGCGCTGGATCTGCGCCACGGTGGCGGCCACATCGTTGGTGTCGGTGTTGGTCATGCTCTGCACGGCAATGGGCGCATCGCCGCCTACCGCTACATTGCCGACCCAGATTTTCCGGGATTCGCGACGTTTGATCGGAGATTCGCCGTGCATTGCTTACTGTCCCAACTTGAGGCGAGCAGTCTCGCCACTGGTGAACGGTGCCAGGTTGACTGCCTGACCGTTGTAGCTGACCTGCGCGCCACGGGCGAAGCCCAGGCGCACGGCGAAGGGCGGCTTGCCGCTCAGTTCAAGGGTATCGCCCTTGCGCTTGACCGAGCTGGTGAGCACCTTGCCGTTGCCGTCCGTGACCTGGGCCCAGCAGTCGGCGACGAAGGTGATTGCAACCTTGCCGGTGCCAGCAGGCGCGGCAGCGGTTTCTTCGCGCACTGGGGCAGTGCTGCTGGCGGCCGCGCTGGCTGGCGTTGCGGGCGCAACGGCGCCCGACGCAGCGGCGCCCGGTACAGTCGCAGCCGGCGCAGTGACGGGCGCAGTGGCAGACGGCTGATGGGTCGAGGCGGCAGGCGCGGCCTCTTCGGTGGCACCTTGTTCGGCAGGCGACTGCAACGCAAGCGCCGTGGATTCAGGTTGCTGCGCGGCCGATACGGCCTGGTCTTCGGGCTCGTCGAGCGGATGGATCTGCGTGGTGCCGTCGGCGCTTTCGACCTCGACGTGCTCCAGTGCCATCTTGGTCAGGTCCTTGCCGCGCAGGCTGCCCTGATCCTGCCACCAGACGAAACCGCCACCGACCACGGCCACCAGCACCAGCAGGCTGACGCCACGCAGGATGTTCTGGGACAAGCGTCGTGGCTCTTCGATACGTCCCAGCGAATGAACGTCGCTGCCCTTGGCGTTGGACCCGGTGACCTGATCGAAGGCCGCGACCAGCGGAGCCTGGTCCAGGTCCATCAACTTGGCATAGGCCCGAATGTAGCCGCGAGCAAAGGTGTGCCCCGGCAGCTTGTCGAACGCCCCGGTTTCAAGGTTGTTCAGCGAAGTGATCGTAAGGTTGAGTCTGCGAGCGACCTCGGTCTGCGACCAGCCGCGGTGCTCACGCGCCTGGCGCAAGGTTTCCCCGGGATTCTGGTGGGTCGCTGATGCTGATTCGGGATACGCGGCGTTCATCATTGCTCCGACAGGTATTGCTGATATTCCGGCGTACCCGGATAAAGTCGTTGTAGTTGCTGGCCCAGCTGCGCTGCATCGACTTCTTCGGGGAAGAGTCGGGCAATACGCGTACCCAGCAGCAGGCTGCGGGCATCGTGGTCGCTCAGTTGGCTGAAACGATTGTAGTAATCGCGGGCCGGCACATAATGCCTGTTTTCGTAGGACAACTCAGCCATTTCCAACAATGCGTTGGGCTGACGCGGATTGAGTTGCAGCGCCTTTTTCAGATGAAGGTGCGCCTGGTCACGGTCACCTTGCCTGAGGGCCGTCAAGCCGAGGTTTTCGTAAACCCGTGAACGCTGAGGATACAGGGTATCGCCGACTGCTTGGCGAAACATCTGTTCGGCCCGTGGAAAATCGCCTTGAGCGTAGAGGAACGAGCCGTAGTTATTGCGAATGCGCGTATCGGCCGGTCGCTGCTGCAATGCCGCGCGAAAGTGCTCGTCGGCGAGCGCTGGTTCGTCCTGGGCCTGAAACACCATCGCCAATGCGGCCTGGGCATCGGCACTGCTGCTGTCAATGGCCAGGGCCCGACCCAACGGCGCCTTGGCCTCTTCGCTCAGCCCTTGCTGAAGATAGCCCAGGCCCAGCTGGACATACGCCTGCACGGCCTGCGCACGCCCCTCGCGGGTGGCCAGGGGGTCGCTTGCGCCGCTCGATACGCAGCCAGCGAGCAGCGTAAAGGCGAAGATCGACAACACGGCGCGCAGGCTCATGAGCAGGTTCCGGTCAGTGACGCACAGCGCTGTCTGGCAGCTCGGCATCGTTCGCGATCTGACGCACGGCGATGTACCGCTCACTGCGCCGGGTGCGGTCCATGACCTGACCGACCAGCTGCCCGCACGCCGCATCGATGTCTTCGCCGCGGGTGGTGCGGGTGGTGACGTTGTAGCCGGCGTGGTGCAGCAGGTCCTGGAAGCGGCGGATGGCGTTGTTGCTCGGCCGTTCATAACCCGAATGCGGGAACGGGTTGAAGGGGATCAGGTTGATCTTGCACGGCACGTCGCGCAGCAGCTCGATCATCTCGGTGGCATGCTGTGGCTGATCGTTCACGTCCTTGAGCAGGGTGTACTCGACGGTCAGCACGCGTTTGCCGCCCAGGGTGGACATGTAGCCCATGCAGGACTCGAGCAGCACCTTCAACGGATACTTCTTGTTGATCGGAACCAGCTGGTTGCGCAGCGCATCGTTCGGTGCGTGCAGCGACAGGGCCAGGGACACATCGATGTGCTTGGCCAGTTCGTCGATCATGGGCACCACACCCGAGGTGGACAGGGTGACGCGGCGCTTGGAAATGCCATAGCCCAGATCGTCCATCATGATCTTCATGGCGGCGATGACATTGTCGAAATTGAGCAACGGCTCACCCATGCCCATCATCACCACGTTGGTAATCGCGCGGTCGACTTTGGCGGGAATGGTGCCGAAGGATTTGTTCGCAAGCCACACCTGACCGATGACTTCGGCGGCAGTGAGGTTGCTGTTGAAGCCTTGTTTGCCCGTGGAGCAGAAGCTGCAGTCCAGGGCGCAACCGGCTTGCGACGAGACGCACAAGGTGCCGCGGTCGTCGGTCGGAATGTAGACGGTTTCGACGCAGCTGCCGGAGGCAACGCGGATCACCCACTTGCGGGTGCCGTCTGTGGAAATGTCTTCGCTGACCACTTCCGGTGGCCGAATTTCGGCAACGGCCTCGAGCTTTTCACGCAAGGCCTTGCCGACATTCGTCATGGCGGCGAAGTCGTCGACGCCAAAGTGGTGAATCCATTTCATCACCTGACCGGCGCGGAAGCGCTTCTCTCCGATCGAATCGAAGAACTGTTCCATTTCCTGCTGAGTCAGACCCAGCAAGTTGATTTTGCCAACAGATGTCGTCATGGATTCACCTTCACTCGTAAGCTTTCGCTTAGCGAGTGGTTACCTCGGTAGCAGCGAAGAAGTAAGCGATTTCGCGAGCAGCAGCGGCTTCGGAGTCCGAACCATGAACGGCGTTGGCATCGATGGACTCGGCGAAGTCAGCACGGATGGTGCCGGCAGCGGCTTCTTTAGGGTTGGTAGCGCCCATCAGCTCACGGTTCTTGGCAATGGCGTTCTCGCCTTCCAGAACCTGAACAACGACAGGGCCGGAGGTCATGAAGGCAACCAGGTCACCGAAGAAGCCGCGCTCGCTGTGCTCGGCGTAGAAGCCTTCGGCTTCGGCCTTGGACAGTTGCTTGACTTTCGAAGCGACGATGCGCAGGCCAGCTTCTTCGAAGCGCGAGGTGATCTTGCCGATGACGTTTTTGGCAACGGCATCAGGCTTGATGATCGAGAAAGTACGTTGAACAGCCATGGAAAACTCCAGAATATTGAGTGTTACGAAAAATTAAACCCGCGAATTATACGCGGGTTCAAGGGCATTGCCTAACCTGCAGATGTCGCTTAGTCGAGTTCTTCGATCCAGGCCGCCTGGATGGCCTCCAGGACCTTCTCGCCAGCGCGCTCGGGATCGTCGTTGAAGTCAGGTAGCTCCATCACCCAACGACGCAGATTGACGAAATTCAGGTAACGAGGATCGACTTCCGGCTTGCTTTCTGCAAGCTGGATGGCGATCTCAAGTACATCAACCCATTTCAGACTCATGCGTTGATCCTCAATGCGGCGCTTCGGCAGCGTGGTTGAGCGAATACTTGGGGATTTCGATGGTCAGGTCGTCATTCCCGACGACCACCTGGCAACCCAGACGCGACTGCGCTTCCAGGCCCCAGGCCTTGTCCAGCATGTCCTCTTCCAGTTCATCGGCTTCGTCCAGCGAATCGAAGCCCTGGCGGACGATGCAATGGCAGGTGGTGCAGGCCTTGACACCACCGCAGGCGCTTTCCATCTCGATGTGGTGCTCGTGGGCCAGCTCCAGGATATTGGTGCCGGGTGCGACCTCCACGGTCAGCCCCTGTGGGCAGAACTTCTCATGCGGCAGGAATTTCACCAGCGGCATCGGTTACTCCTCGATCTCATTCAGGTTGCGCCCGGCCAGTGCGGCTTTGACCGTCGAATCAAGGCGACGGGCGGCAAATGCATCGGTCACCTGCGACAGACGCTTGGTCTGTTGCTCGATGGCAGGGCCATCGGTGCCGGTCAGCAAATCACGTAGTTCCTGCATCTGGAATTGAATGGCTTCACGCTCTTGAGCGCTGAGCAGACGCTCGCCATCGGCGTCCAGCGCGCCTTGTACCGCTTCGAGCAGCCGCTCACCGTCGACCTGATGCTCGCGCAACTGGCGAGCATTGCGGTCGGAGCCTGCATGCTCGAACGAATCTGTGAGCATGCGGGCGATCTCTCCGTCGGTCAGCCCGTATGATGGCTTGACCTGAATGCTGGCTTCCACGCCCGAGGCCAGCTCACGCGCAGCGACGCTGAGCAGGCCGTCGGCATCGACCTGGAACGTGACGCGGATCTTCGCAGCACCCGCCACCATCGCTGGAATGCCACGCAGTTCGAAGCGGGCCAACGAACGGCAGTCGCTGATCAGCTCGCGCTCACCCTGCAGGACATGGATCATCATGGCCGACTGGCCATCTTTATAGGTGGTGAACTCTTGGGCGCGGGCCACGGGAATGGTGGTGTTGCGTGGAATCACCTTTTCCAGCAGACCGCCCATGGTTTCCAGCCCCAACGACAGCGGGATGACATCGAGCAGCAGCAGTTCGCCACCTTCGCGGCGGTTGCCGGCCAGCGTATCGGCCTGGACCGCGGCGCCAATGGCGACCACCTGATCCGGGTCGATCGAGGTCAGCGGCTCGCGATTGAACAAGGCGCCCACCGCATGGCGAACACGCGGCACACGGGTCGAGCCACCCACCATGACCACCGCTTCGACCTCTTCGAGCTCCACACCGCTGTCGCGCACAGCGCGGCGGCAGGCTTTGAGGCTGGTGGCAATCATCGGCTCGATCAACCCTTCGAACGCATCACGGGTCAGCTCGCCGGACCATTGAGCATGGGCCACGCGCACGCTGTCCTGATCGGTCAGGGCTTCTTTGGCGGTGCGTGCCGTTTGCAGCAACAGGCGCTGGGTGGCCGGATCGAGGTCGGCCGACAGGCCTGCCTGGGCGATGATCCAGCCGGCGATGGCGTGGTCGAAATCGTCGCCGCCCAGCGCAGTGTCACCGCCGGTGGCGAGCACTTCGAACACACCGGCAGTGAGGCGGAGAATGGAAATATCGAAGGTGCCGCCGCCCAGGTCATAGATGGCCACCACGCCTTCGGCGTTCTGGTCCAGACCATAGGCCACCGCAGCCGCTGTCGGCTCGTTGAGCAGGCGCAGCACGTTCAGGCCGGCCAGCCGCGCAGCATCCTTGGTGGCCTGGCGCTGGGCGTCGTCGAAGTAGGCCGGCACCGTGATGACCGCACCCACCAGCTCCCCGCCCAGGCTCTCTTCGGCGCGCTGACGCAGCACCTTGAGGATGTCTGCCGAGACCTGCACCGGGCTTTTCGGGCCCTGCACGGTATCGATGAAGGGCATGTGCGACTCGCCGCCGACGAAGCGGTAAGGCAGTTGCTCACCCAGTTGCTTGACGTCGGAAAGACCGCGCCCCATCAGGCGCTTGACCGAAAGAATGCTGTTGAACGGGTCTGTCGGCGCCGCATCGCGGGCGCCCAGGCCAACCTCGGTACGGTCTTCGAGGTAGCGCACGGCAGACGGCAGGATGAGGTTGCCCTCGGCATCGGGCAGCGGTTCGCTACGGCCACTGCGCACGGCAGCGACCAGGGAATTGGTGGTGCCGAGGTCGATGCCCACCGCCAGGCGACGCTGGTGCGGCTGAGGGCTCTGACCGGGTTCGGCGATCTGCAATAGGGCCATGCTTATCTGAATACCTTAGGCGTCATCACGGGTAACGCCGGGTTAATCGTCGAGGCGCTCTTCGAGCTGGCGCACTTCTTGGGAGAGCTTGTCGAGAAACTGCATGCGGCGCATCAGCCGCTCGGCCTGCTCGCGCTCGGCCGGCACATCCCAGCAGCGCTCGAACGCGTCGTTGAGCGCCTCCTGGGCAAGCTTGAGACGGCGCTTGAATACGCCAACGCCGTCCAGGTCGGCTTGGTCCTGCAGGTCTTCGAGCTCTTCACGCAATTCCATCTGCTGCAACAGGAATTCAGGGTCGTGGACCGTGACTTCCTGCGGCACTTCATGGCCACCGATGGCCAGCAGATAGCGCGCGCGGCGCGGCGGACTGCGCAGCGTCTGATAGGCGTCGTTGAGGGCGGCCGACTTTTCCAGCGCGACACGCCGCTCCCGCTCGGAGGCGTCAGCGAAACGGTCGGGATGCACCTCGCGGGCCAGCTCGCGGTAGCGAACGGCCAGCTTGTCGAGGTCCAGGCGGAAGGCAGGCTGCAGATCGAACAGCGCGTAATGGCAGAGATTACCCACGTCAGGCCTCAGATGTTGAAGCTTTCGCCGCAGCCACATTCACCGCGCACGTTGGGGTTGTTGAACTTGAAGCCTTCGTTCAACCCTTCCTTGACGAAGTCCAGCTCGGTGCCATCGAGGTATACCAGGCTCTTGGGGTCGATGATGACCTTCACGCCATAGTTCTCGAACACCTGATCTTCGCCCGCCACGTCATCGACGAACTCGAGCACGTAGGCCAGGCCCGAGCAGCCGGTGGTGCGCACGCCAAGGCGAATACCTTCACCCTTGCCGCGCCCGTCGAGGGAGCGGCGGATATGGTTGGCGGCGGCTTCTGTCATGCTGATAGCCATCGGAACTCCTTACCTCAACATCGGTTGTCTGCTGCTACAGGCAGCTCAGACCAGGCCTTTCTTCTGCTTGTAGTCGCGTACGGCTGCCTTGATGGCATCTTCGGCGAGGACCGAGCAGTGGATCTTGACCGGTGGCAGGGCCAGCTCTTCAGCCAACTGCGTGTTCTTGATGGTCTCGGCTTCGTCGAGGGTCTTGCCCTTCATCCATTCGGTCGCCAGGGAGCTGGAGGCGATGGCCGAACCGCAGCCATAAGTCTTGAACTTGGCGTCTTCGATGACGCCCTGCTCGTTGACCTTGATCTGCAAGCGCATGACGTCGCCACACGCCGGCGCGCCGACCATGCCGGTACCGACATCCGGGTCCTCGGCATTCATTTTGCCGACGTTGCGCGGGTTTTCGTAATGGTCGATGACCTTTTCACTGTATGCCATGGTGCAATTCCTTCCTCATCAGGGGAGCCGCTCTTGCCGGCGGCTGCTTAGTGGGCAGCCCACTCGATCTTCGAGATGTCGACGCCGTCTTTGTACATGTCCCACAGCGGGGAGAGTTCGCGCAGCTTGTTCACCGCTTCGCAGACCTTCTTCGCCGCATGATCGATTTCTTCTTCCTGGGTGAAACGACCGAAGGAGAAGCGGATCGAGCTGTGTGCCAGTTCGTCGTTACGGCCCAGGGCTCGCAGCACGTAGGACGGCTCGAGTGATGCCGAGGTGCAGGCCGAGCCGGACGAAACAGCGATGTCCTTCAACGACATCAGCAGCGACTCGCCTTCGACGTAGTTGAAGCTCAGGTTCAGGTTGTGCGGAACGCGGGCGGTCTGGCTGCCGTTGATGTACAGCTCTTCGAGGTCCGAGACCTGGGCGAAGAAGCGGTCGGACAGCGCCTTGATGCGCGCGTTCTCGCTGGCCATTTCTGCTTTGGCGATGGCGAACGCTTCGCCCATGCCGACGATCTGGTGGGTCGGCAAGGTGCCCGAACGCATGCCGCGCTCGTGACCGCCACCATGCACCATGGCTTCAAGACGCACTCGCGGCTTGCGGCTGACGTACAGCGCGCCGATGCCTTTGGGGCCGTAGACCTTGTGCGCCGAGAACGACATCAGGTCGACCTTCATCGCCTGCAGGTCGATCTCGACCTTGCCGGCAGACTGAGCGGCGTCGACATGGAACAGCACGCCGCGCGAGCGGGTCAGCTCGCCAATTGCGGTGATGTCGTTGATCGAGCCGACTTCGTTGTTCACATGCATCAGCGAGACCAGGATGGTGTCGTCGCGCAGCACGGCTTCGACCATGGCCGGGGTGACGATGCCATCGGCGCCAGGTTCGAGGTAGGTGATTTCAAACCCTTCACGCTCCAACTGGCGCGTGGTGTCCAGAACGGCCTTGTGCTCGATCTTGGAGGTGATGATGTGTTTGCCTTTGGTCTGGTAGAAGTGCGCCACACCTTTGATCGCGAGGTTGTCGGACTCGGTGGCACCACTGGTCCAGACGATTTCACGCGGATCGGCGTGGATCAGCTCGGCAACCTGGCGGCGGGCATTTTCGACCGCTTCTTCGGCGCGCCAGCCGAATGCGTGGGAGCGCGAGGCCGGATTCCCGAAGTTGCCGTCCATCGTCAGGCAGTCGACCATCTTCTGGGCGACACGGGGATCGACCGGCGTGGTCGCGGAGTAATCGAGGTAGATCGGCAACTTCATTGAATATCTCCTATCAGGCGTTGGCGCAGCTCGTCATCACGGTCAGTCGACGGCAGACGTCTCAATCTTGTCCATGTGCGCAGTACGGCCGGCAACGCGGCGCAGGTCCTGGCGATGGGCGACTTCTTGCACCTCGCGGCGTGTAACGAGATCGGCCAGGCTGATGCCACTGAGGAATTCGTGGATCTGCTGGCTGAGGTCACACCACAGGTGGTGGGTCAGGCAGGTGTCGCCGGAGTGGCAGTCTCCGAGGCCTTGGCAGCGAGTGGCGTCTACCGACTCGTTGACCGCGTCGATGACCTGAGCCACCTCGATGGTCCCCATGGCCCGCGACAGCTGATAGCCGCCGCCTGGGCCACGAACACTGGAAACCAGACTGCTGCGACGCAATTTGGCGAACAGCTGTTCCAGGTAAGAGAGGGAAATGCCTTGGCGCTCGGAGATATCAGCCAGTGACACCGGTCCGTGCTGCGCGTGCAACGCCAGATCCAGCATGGCGGTAACGGCGTATCGGCCTTTGGTTGTGAGTCGCATGGCTATGGGCACCACGGGGAGTTACGGGATGTGTGCGAGTATGCTATTCCCGAGCATTTAAGTCAACTATAAGACCTACTGTATTGGTCAGGTTTACCCGGGGAAGTGGTCGCGAGTTTAGCAGACCCGGGCAGAGGTGCACACGCCCGGGTGCCATCATGGCGAAATCAGTGCGCCTGGGTGTCGCTGCGAGCCTCGTCCTTGACGGCTTCGAAGGCCTCCTCAGGCAGCGATGGCAGGGCTTTGGCGCAGTAGTCGCTGCCAAGATTGGTCAGTGCGCCGCACATGCCTTCGAGCCGCTCGTCCACCGCCTGCAGGTGATCGAGCATCTGACCGATGGCGCGGGCGACAGGGTCAGGCATGTCGCCGCTGACGCCGTAGGCATCGAAACCGATCTTCTGCGCCATGGCTTTGCGCTTGGCCTCGAGTTCATCACCCTCCTCTGCCTTGACGATGATCCGCCCGGGAATACCGACTGCGGTCGCCCCCGCCGGAACGGCCTTGGTGACCACCGCATTGGAGCCGATTTTGGCGCCGGCACCGACCGTGAACGGCCCGAGCACCTTGGCGCCGGCACCGACGACCACGCCGTTTTCCAGGGTCGGGTGACGCTTGCCCTTGTTCCAGCTGGTGCCGCCCAGGGTCACGCCTTGATAAAGGGTGACATCGTCGCCGATCTCGGCGGTTTCGCCGATGACGATGCCCATGCCGTGGTCGATGAAGAAGCGTCGCCCGATGGTCGCGCCCGGGTGGATCTCGATGCCGGTCAGCCAGCGACCGAAGTTCGACACCAAGCGCGCCAGCCACTTGAAATCACGCACCCACAGGCCGCGCGCCAGGCGATGCAGCCAGATCGCGTGCATGCCGGGATAGCAGGTGAGCACTTCGAACATGTTGCGCGCCGCCGGGTCACGGTGAAACACGCTCTGGATATCTTCACGCAGACGCTCGAACATCTGATTCAGTCCTTCCGTTTATGCGGCTCGCCCCGAGCGACTTTCTGGGTCTCGGTGAGGATGCCGCGCAAGATGCTCATTTCCGAATGGTTGACCACGCTACGCCCGTACAGACGACGCAAGCGCGCCATCAAGTGACGGGGCTTGGCGGGATCGAGAAAGCCGATCTGCACCAAGGTCTGCTCCAAGTGGCCGTAGAACCGCTCCATCTCATCCATGGTCGCCGGCTCCTCACCGGCGTCGGTCTTCTCCACGACCGTGGCCGCTTGCTGCGATGCCAACCAGGCGGTGCGCACCTCATAGGCCAGCACCTGTACAGCGGCGGCAAGGTTCAGCGAGCTGAAGTCGGGATTGGAGGGAATGTGCACATGGAAGTGACATCGCTGCAGTTCGTCGTTGGTCAGCCCGGCATGCTCACGGCCGAATACCAGCGCGATCTGCTCACCGCCGGCAGCGTGCTCGACAGCCTTGGCGCCGCATTCACGCGGATCGAGCATGGGCCAGGGCAGGCTGCGATCGCGGGCACTGGTGCCCAGCACCAGGCTGCAGCCGACCAACGCCTGTTCCAGGCTGTCGACCACTTCGGCGCCAGCCAGCACGTCGTCGGCACCGGAGGCACGTGCGCCGGCCTGCTCGGAGGGAAAGTCCCGGGGTTGCACCAGCACCAGGCGCGACAGGCCCATGTTTTTCATGGCACGTGCAGCGCCGCCGATGTTGCCGGGGTGGCTGGTATTGACCAGAACAACACGAATATTCTGCAACAA
Source organism: Pseudomonas gebzensis (assembly GCF_034427815.1). Classification (NCBI taxonomy): domain Bacteria; kingdom Pseudomonadati; phylum Pseudomonadota; class Gammaproteobacteria; order Pseudomonadales; family Pseudomonadaceae; genus Pseudomonas; species Pseudomonas gebzensis. The sequence goes on along the minus strand of NZ_JAXQNS010000005.1, from coordinate 67,258 downwards.
GGTGATGTGCTCACAGTGGCGGGGTTTCGGGGGCTGCAATGGTACAGAACAGGCCTGGTGAACGCCACGCAGTCGAACGTGGCACTTTTGCCGACGCGGTTTTCTGATAGAATGTTCGGCTTTCTTCTTTAACATTCCAGGTGAACCGACCATGCAGCCTATGCTGAATATCGCGCTGCGCGCCGCTCGCAGCGCCAGTGAACTGATTTTCCGCTCCATCGAACGCCTGGACAGCCTCAAGGTCGACGAAAAAGGCGCGAAAGACTACGTTTCCGAAGTTGACCGCGCCGCTGAAGACGTCATCGTCAAGGCCCTGCGCAAGGCCTACCCGAACCACTCGATCCTCGGCGAAGAAACCGGCCTGCACGCCGGCAGCGGCGAAGAAGGCAAGGATTACCTGTGGGTCATCGACCCGCTCGATGGCACCACCAACTTCCTGCGCGGCATCCCGCATTTTGCCGTGAGCATTGCCTGCAAGTACCGCGGTCGCCTGGAGCACGCGGTCATTCTTGATCCGGTTCGCCAGGAAGAGTTCACCGCCAGCCGTGGCCGTGGCGCCCAGGTCAATGGTCGCCGCCTGCGCGTCAGCTCGCGCACCAGCCTCGATGGCGCCCTGCTCGGCACCGGCTTCCCGTTCCGCGACAATCAGATGGCCGATCTGGACAACTACATGGGCATGTTCCGCGCCCTGACTGGCCAGACCGCCGGCATTCGCCGCGCCGGCGCCGCCAGCCTTGACCTCGCCTACGTGGCGGCCGGTCGCTTCGACGGTTTCTGGGAGTCGGGCCTGTCCGAATGGGACATGGCCGCTGGCGTGCTGCTGATCCAAGAGGCCGGTGGCCTGGTCAGCGACTTCAACGGCGGTCACGACTTCCTCGACAAGGGCCACATCGTGGCGGGCAACATCAAGTGCTTCAAGGCGATTCTGACGGCCATCCAGCCGCACCTGCCAGAGCACCTGAAGCGCTGAAATCGCCCTGGGCATCGCGCCTGCCAAGCCGTCCTGGCTGCGGCGGTTCACTGCCCAACCCCCTGACGCAGGGCTGCCCCGCAGCCCTCGTTCATGCATCCCTCCTCATGCAAACTCCTCACGATATCGTCCGCCACTGACTCGCCCTGCGACGCGCCAACATGCGCGCTGGCCTGATGCCCTCCTGGACGCTGCGACCAACTGAACGGAATCCGTCCGCACTCAGACGGTCACCTGTAGGCATTCGATGACTTACAGGACAGCATCATGACCCAACTCGCATTAGTCGTAGGCGCCAGCGGCATCGTCGGCAGCGCCACCACCCAGTTGCTACTGGACAACCAGTGGCAGGTCGCAGCCCTGTCTCGTCAGCCCTCGACGCTTCCAGGCGTCATACCCGTCGCGGCGGACCTGCAGGACCCGCAGTCGGTGCGCGACGCCCTGGCCGATCTGCGGCCCACCCACGTGTTCATCACCACGTGGTCGCGCCAGGCCAGCGAAGCGCAGAACATTCGCGTCAACGCCGCCATGGTGCGCAACCTGCTCGATGCCCTGCGACCCGCCAAGAGCGTCCAGCATGTCGCACTGGTCACCGGCCTGAAACACTACCTCGGCCCGTTCGAGGCCTACGGCAAGGGCACGCTGCCGCAGACCCCCTTTCGCGAAGAACAAGGCCGGCTGGATGTGGAGAACTTCTATTACGCCCAGGAAGACGAGGTCTTTGCCGCTGCCAGGCAGGATCGCTTCACCTGGAGCGTGCACCGCCCGCACACGGTGATCGGCGTTGCAGTGGGCAATGCCATGAACATGGCCACCACCCTGGCGGTGTATGCCTCGATCTGCAAACACACCGGCCGCCCTTTCGTTTTCCCCGGCTCCCGCGTGCAGTGGGACAGCCTGACCGACATGACCGATGCCCGTCAGCTCGCCAGCCAACTGCTGTGGGCCGCCACCACCCCTGACGCCGCCGACCAGGCCTTCAACGTCACCAACGGCGATGTGTTCCGCTGGAAGTGGATGTGGGGCAGGATCGCCGAGTACTTCAACCTGCCTGCGGCCGACTTTGCGCCTGCACCCGCGCCACTGGAAACCCAGATGGCCGATGACCAGCGCGTCTGGACGCAGCTTGTAGCGGAGCATGGGCTCAAGGAAGGTGACATTGATCGGCTGATTTCACCGTGGCATACCGATGCCGACCTGGGTCGACCAATCGAGGTGGTCACTGATATGTCGAAAAGCCGCATCCTGGGCTTTACCGGCTACCAGGCCAGCGATCAGGCCTTCTTCGACGCCTTCGATCGTCTACGCCAGGAAAAGCTGATTCCGTAAGCAAGACGGCGCCGTGGATCGAGATGAGCCGTCGCAATCGAAGGCTCTGAGCAAAATAAATCCGATACCTGGGCAAGGTATCGGATGGCTCTCAAGCGTGGCGCAGCGGCTGACCGCTGCCGGCAACGCGCTCAGTCAATGGCGGCCAGGCGCTTATTGGCCGGGCTGGTTCTGACTCAGGATCAGCTTGCCGTTCTTGTCCAACGGAATGCTCGATCCGGGATCGCGGTCCATCTTGATGTGCCCGGCCTGGTCACCGATGGTGTACTTGACGTTGTAGCCGACCACTTTGTCGCTGATGTCGTTGACCGTGTTGCAACGGGTTTGCGTGGTGGTGTAGGTGTCACGCCGCTGCATGCCTTCCTGGACCTTGTTACCGGCATAGCCACCACCGACCGCACCGGCCACTGTGGCCAGCTTTTTGCCATTGCCGCCACCGACCTGGTTACCCAGCAGGCCACCGGCCAGTGCACCGACCACGGTGCCTGCGATCTGGTGCTGGTCCTTGACCGGCGCCTGACGCGTCACAGTGACGTCTTTGCACACCTGACGCGGCGTCTTGATCTGCTCTTTGATTGGCTGCACGTCGGTCACCTGAGCATACTCAGGACCTTTGTTGACCAAGCTGTAGGTCGCGAACGCACCGCCGGCAGTCACCGCCACAGCACCAAGAACCGTCCCCACTAGCATTGATTTGTTCACGTGAACTCTCCTGATCTATCCAGCGGGTCCGCGCCCGCGCTTGTCCCAGCCTTGGAGCAAAAAAAAAGGCGCGAGTTCAACACTCGCGCCTCTTGCTTGGCCAAACGGCGTAGGAGATTTCCTTACGGACGATCGTCCACGCCTTCTGCCTTGACCGGTGGAATCAGGTCTTCGCTGTTCAGGTTCAGCCAGATCAACACCACGTTGGCAATGTAGATCGACGAGTAGGTGCCCGCCAGAACGCCGATGAACAGCGCCAGGGAGAAGCCGAACAGGTTGTCACCGCCGAAGAACAGCAGCGCGGCGATCGCCAGCAGGGTCGAGACCGACGTCGCGATGGTGCGCAGCAGAGTCTGGGTGGTCGAGACGTTGATGTTCTCGATCAGCGATGCCTTGCGCATCACCCGGAAGTTCTCACGCACCCGGTCGAACACCACGATGGTGTCGTTGAGCGAGTAACCGATGATTGCCAGCACCGCAGCCAGCACGGTCAGGTCGAAGGTGATCTGGAAGAACGACAGGATACCCAGCGTCACCACCACGTCGTGGATCAGCGAGATGATCGCGCCCACGGCGAACTTCCACTGGAAGCGGAAGGCCAGATAGATGAGGATGCCGCCGAGCGCCAGGAGCATGCCCAGACCGCCCTGGTCGCGCAGCTCTTCACCGACCTGCGGACCGACGAACTCCACACGCTTGACCGTTGCCGGGTTGTCGCCGCTGACCTTCTTCAAGGCTTCTGCGACCTTGTTGCCCAGTTGCGGATCGTCGCCCGGCATACGCACCAGCAGTTCGTTGCTGGCGCCGAAGCTCTGCACGATGGCCTCGTGGAAGCCCGAGCTGGTCAGCTCGCCGCGCACGGCCTTGAGGTCGGCGGGGCGCTCGTAGGTCAGCTCGATCAGGGTGCCGCCGGTGAAGTCCAGGCCAAAGTTCAGGCCCTTCTGCCACCAGCTGAACAGCGCCAGTACGGTGAGCAGTACGGTGATGGCGAACGCACTGTTGCGCACGCCCATGAAGTTGATGGTTTTCATGGTGATTCCCTCAGACCCACAGCTTCTTGATGTCACGCCCGCCGCAGGTCAGGTTGACCATTGCACGGGTCACCATGATGGCGGTGAACATCGAGGTGAATATCCCGAGGGACATGGTGACCGCGAAGCCTTTGACCGGCCCGGTACCCATGGCGAACAGGATGCCGCCTACCAGCAGGCTGGTCAGGTTGGCGTCGATGATCGCGGTATAGGCACGATTGAAGCCTTCATGGATCGCACGTTGAGCAGACATGCCGTTCTTCAGCTCTTCGCGAATCCGCGAGAAGATCAGCACGTTGGCGTCCACCGCCATCCCCATGGTCAGCACGATACCGGCGATACCCGGCAGGGTCAGGGTCGCGCCCAGCAAGGACATCAGGGCCAGCAGCAGCACCATGTTACCCGCCAGGGCGATCGTGGCGATCACGCCGAAACCACGGTAGATGGCGATGATGAACAGCGAGACGAACAGCATGCCCCACAGCGACGCATCCACACCCTTGGTGATGTTGTCGGCACCCAGGCTCGGGCCAATGGTGCGCTCTTCGGCAAAGTACATCGGTGCTGCCAGGCCACCGGCACGCAGCAGCAGGGCCAGCTCGGACGACTCGCCCTGGCCATTGAGCCCGGTGATGCGGAACTGGCTACCCAGCGGCGACTGAATGGTCGCCAGGCTGATGATCTTCTTCTCTTCCTGGAAGCTCTGGACCGGCACTTCCTTCTCGATGCCATCGACGGTTTGCTTGACGTAGCGGGTGATCGGCTTCTGCTCGATGAAGATCACCGCCATGCTGCGCCCGACGTTGCTGCGCGTGGCGCGGCTCATCAGTTCGCCGCCGTGGCCATCGAGGCGGATGTTGACCTGCGGACGGCCGTGCTCATCAAAGCTGGCCTGGGCATCGGTAACCTGGTCACCGGTGATGATCAGGCCGCGCTCGACCGGAGCCGAACGGCCGCCTTCGCGGAACTCGAACACTTCGCTGGTGGCACGCGACGCACCGGGTTCGGCGCCGAAGCGGAACTCCAGGTTGGCGGTTTTACCGAGGATACGCTTGGCTTCGGCAGTGTCCTGCACGCCCGGCAGTTCGACCACGATGCGGTTGGCGCCCTGGCGCTGCACCAGCGGCTCGGCGACACCCAGCTCGTTGACGCGGTTGCGCACGGTGGTGAGGTTCTGACGGATCGAGTATTCGCGGATCTCGGTGACCTTGGCCTGGGTCAGCGCCAGACGCAGCACGGCGAGGTCGTTGCGCTCGGAGGTGGTCAGGTCGAAGTCGGTGAAATTCTTGCGTACCAGGCTGCGCGCCTGTTCGCGGGTGGCGTCGTCGGCAAAGCCGAGCATGATGCCGCCATTCTGTTGCGGCAGGCTGCGATAGCGAATGCGTTCCTTGCGCAGCAAGGTCTTCACTTCACCTTCATAGACCTTCATGCGCGCGCTCATGGCCTTGTCCATGTCGACTTCCAGCAGGAAGTGCACACCGCCGGACAGGTCGAGGCCGAGCTTCATGGGGCTGGCGCCGATCTTGCGCAGCCACTGCGGGGTGGTCTGGGCCAGGTTCAGTGCGACGACATAGTCGTCACCGAGCGCCTTGCGCACCACATCCTTGGCTGGCAACTGATCTTCCTGATTGCTCAGGCGAATCAGGCCACTGCCCTTCTCACCCAGGCTCGCGCCCTTGACCACCAGACCGGCCTCGGTCAGCGCCTTGCTGACACGGTCCAGGTCGGCCTGGTTGACCTGCAGCGCCGAACTGGCACCGCTGATCTGCACGGCCGGATCATCCGGGTAGAGGTTGGGAGCGGAATAAATGAAACCGATCGCCAGTACCAGCACGATCAGTGCGTATTTCCACAGAGGGTATTTGTTCAGCATCACGCCGCCCGTACAAGACGCGGGGCGCGTTGCGCGCCCCGACTGGAAAAAAAATCGATGCCTCAGATCGCCTTGAGCGTACCTTTTGGCAGGGTTGCCGCGATGGCACCCTTCTGGAACTTCAGCTCAACGGTGTCGGACACTTCCAGCACGACGAAATCATCGGAGACCTTGATGATCTTGCCGGCAATACCACCGTTGGTGACAACTTCGTCGCCTTTCTGCAAGTTACCCAGCAGGTTCTTTTGCTCTTTGGCGCGCTTGGACTGTGGACGCCAGATCATCAGGTAGAAGATGACCAGGAAGCCGACCAGGAAGATCCACTCAAAACCAGCAGGACCCGCGGCAGCAGGTGCAGCAGCGTCCGCGTAGGCGGCGGGAATCAGAAAGCTCATTTGACACTCCAGTTACTAGCGTTATGCAAAGACTTGGTTTGCACATTCAGTGAAGGACACTCAGTCCAGAGGCGGCACAGGCAGCCCGCGTTTGGCATAGAAGGCGTCGACAAAGGCGGCCAATTTACCCTGTTGAATAGCCTCGCGCAAACCAGCCATCAGGCGCTGGTAATGACGCAAGTTATGGATCGTATTCAACATGCTGCTGAGCATTTCGCCGCACTTGTCCAGGTGGTGCAGGTAGGCGCGCGAGAAGTTGCAGCAGGTATAGCAATCGCAGGTTGGATCCAGCGGCGATTCATCATGGCGATGGAACGCGTTGCGGATCTTGATCACCCCGGTGTCGATGAACAGATGCCCGTTGCGCGCGTTGCGCGTAGGCATCACGCAGTCGAACATGTCGACGCCGCGGCGCACACCCTCCACAAGATCCTCGGGTTTGCCCACCCCCATAAGGTAACGAGGTTTGTCAGCGGGCATCTGGCCTGGCAGGTAATCGAGCACCTTGATCATTTCGTGCTTGGGCTCGCCGACCGACAGGCCGCCGATGGCCAGGCCGTCAAAGCCGATCTTGTCGAGCCCTTCGAGCGAGCGCATGCGCAAGTCTTCGTGCATGCCGCCCTGGACGATGCCGAACAGCGCGGCGGTGTTTTCGGCATGGGCGTTCTTCGAGCGTTGCGCCCAGCGCAGCGACAGCTCCATGGACGTGCGCGCCACGTCGTGCTCGGCCGGGTACGGGGTGCACTCGTCGAAGATCATGACGATGTCCGAGCCCAGGTCACGCTGCACCTGCATGGACTCTTCCGGGCCCATGAACACCTTGGAGCCGTCGACCGGCGAGGCGAAGGTCACGCCCTCTTCCTTGATTTTGCGCATCGCGCCCAGGCTGAACACCTGGAAACCGCCGGAGTCGGTGAGAATCGGGCCTTTCCACTGCATGAAATCGTGCAGGCCGTTGTGCTTCTTGATCACCTCGGTGCCTGGGCGCAGCCACAGGTGGAAGGTGTTGCCGAGGATGATCTCGGCACCGGTGGCTTCGATGTCACGCGGCAGCATGCCCTTGACCGTGCCATAGGTGCCCACCGGCATGAACGCCGGGGTCTCGACCGTGCCACGGGGGAAGGTCAGCCGACCGCGACGGGCCTTGCCGTCGGTGGCCAACAGTTCGAACGACATTCGACAAGTGCGAGTCATGCTTGATCCTCGGGGCCACGCGGCGCCGGATTGCGGGTGATGAACATGGCATCACCGTAACTGAAGAAGCGGTACCGCTCCTGGACCGCCGCCGCATAGGCAGCCATGGTCTCGGGGTAACCGGCGAAGGCCGAGACCAGCATCAGCAGCGTGGACTCGGGCAAGTGGAAATTGGTCACCAGCGCGTCGACCACATGGAAGGGCCGGCCGGGGAACAGGAAGATATCGGTGTCGCCACTGAAGGCCTTCAGCTCACCATCGCGCGCGGCGCTTTCCAGCGAGCGCACGCTGGTGGTGCCCACCGCGATGACGCGGCCGCCGCGCGCGCGACAGGCCGCCACGGCATCGACGACGCCCTGGCTGACTTCCAACCACTCTTTATGCATGTGGTGGTCTTCGAGCTTGTCGACCCGCACCGGCTGGAAGGTGCCGGCCCCGACGTGCAGGGTCACGAACGCCTGCTCGACACCTTTTGCCGCGATCTGCGCCAGCAGCGCCTGATCGAAATGCAGCCCGGCGGTGGGCGCCGCCACGGCCCCCGCGCGCTCGGCGTACACGGTCTGGTAGCGCTCGCGGTCGGCGCCCTCGTCAGGCCGGTCGATGTAGGGCGGCAGCGGCATGTGCCCGACACGGTCGAGCAACGGCAACACCTGTTCGGCAAAGCGCAACTCGAACAGGGTGTCATGGCGCGCCACCATTTCGGCCTCGCCGCCGCCGTCGATCAGCAATCGAGTGCCGACTTTCGGCGCCTTGCTGGCACGCACATGGGCCAGCACGCGGTGGCTGTCGAGCACGCGCTCGACCAGCACTTCCAGCTTGCCGCCCGAGGCTTTCTGGCCGAACAGCCGCGCCGGAATCACCCGGGTGTTGTTGAACACCATCAGGTCACCGGGGCGCAGGTACTCGAGCAAGTCGGTGAACTGCCGGTGCGCCAACGCCCCGCTCGGCCCATCGAGGACCAGCAGACGGCTGCCATGGCGCTCGGCCAGCGGATGGCGAGCGATGAGGGTATCGGGGAGTTCGAAAGAGAAATCGGCGACGCGCATGATCAGGTTCGGTTCGACAAAGCGGGGAAGTTTAGCCCACTGAGGCAAAATTGACCATGAAAGGCGATTGACCGACGGACGGAGCCTCTCTATACTGCGCCGCGTTAAGCCCTGATGGCGGAATTGGTAGACGCGGCGGATTCAAAATCCGTTTTCGAAAGGAGTGGGAGTTCGAGTCTCCCTCGGGGCACCATCTAAAAGAAACCCAGCCGAAACGCTGGGTTTTTTATTGCCTGAAATTTGACCAATCCTCACGCAGCACCGCCATGCTGAAAGTCCTGTATGTCAAGCAGCCCTCTTGTCCGCCCACACCTCATCAGTCACGTACCATTCCAGGCCCAGGCGCCTGAGAATACTCAGTCGTACTGGTCGCTCAGCAAGGCGCGCGCACCCGTTGCCCTATTGAGCAATGGTGCCGTCGAAACCCTGATGAAGCATCAACCATCGACCCCCAATACGAACTCGCGGCCGCTACACAGAATACCTTTACCGCGCAGTAGCGTGCGCTTCTACACAGTCGTTGCACGACAAAGAAGCCCACGCTCCCACGATCAGAATTTCATCTTGTACGGTTTCGATTTCGCCACGATCTGGAATTGTTTCGACTTCTCATCGAACACCACTACCCCATCGCTCTGCATCATGTCAGTGCCTTTATAATCGAGGCTCGACATGAAAATCAGGTTGCTCGAAGGCAGGTATGCCTTTCCACCGCTCACCTTGGGGAGGTCGGTCGTCTCGCTTGGGAACTGCATCGGGGACTTGTAGATTTTACCGTCATTCACATCGACGAACGCGGTGGACTGGCACCCCGCCCCGCAACTGAACGAGGTCACGGCGAAGTGCCCGGCGAAATCAGCCTTCTTCCCGACTGTCCACTGAACAGCGTCTTTTGACTTCAAGTCTTTCGCGTAAGCGGGGTTCGACTTCCAGTCAATCTTGCTCACTGTCTTCTGACTTACGTCTGACGCTGGGTAAGCGTCGAATTTGAAGCGCTCATCAGCACCGGCACCCATCGCCCCACCCACACACGCGACCACCAGCAAACCCTTCAAAATCCCTTTCATCTGGCACACCTTGAATGACGTTGAGGCTGAAAAATAACCTCGCCTCGAAAATCCTACAACGAGTAGTTCCTTTCAACGAAAATTGATGGTGAACAATCGACTTCGGAAAAAATTCCTTTCCCCAAATCAGGTCATTCCATTTTCTAGCGACGGCCGATTATCCGAGGGTCTGCAGGGTAAGCCTTGATACTCACTTAGGCTGGGTTGAAAACAGAGCGCAAGGCCGGGCCCTCGAAATGCTCACGTACTGCAGTTCGGTCGAGCGCGGGTCGGCCTACATGTGTTGACCTACACAGCCCGGCCTAGGCGACCCGGCCTACGCGGCGCGACCTACGCGGCCCGGCCTACGCGGCCCGACCTACGCGGCCCGACCTACGCGGCCCGACCTACGCGGCCCGACCGTTACTCACCTTTTTTGCGGGGCCTCCATCGGCCCTGCAGGGGCTTGGCCTCGAGACGTTTCATACAGACCTGGCCCCTTGGCCACGACCTCAGGACGTCAGCCGCCGATGAGGCAGTCGGCTGGCACCGGGCGGCCGGCCCGTGATGCGTTTGAAGGCACGGCTGAAGGCGGCTTGAGAGGTGTAACCGAGGTTCTGCGCCACGGTTTCGATGGGGAGCCTGTCTTGAGTCAGCCACTGACTGGCGAGGCGCATCCTCAGTTCGGTGGCATAGCGTAACGGTGGTATTCCAATGGTTGCCTGGAAGCGTTCCGCAAACACAGAGCGCGAGCAATTGCATTGCTCGGCCAGCTCCGACACGGACCAATTGCGGCCCGGGTCGCGATGGAGCGCCAGAATGGCGCGGGCCAGCCGAGGGTCACGCAGCGCTGCGACCAAGCCCGATGCATCGTCACAGCCACATTCGACCCAACCCCGTACGATCATCGCCGCGACTACATCGGCGAGACGGGCGAGAATCCCGGCGAAGCCGATACGCCCGGAGCAGATTTCTCCTTTCATGGCGGCGAGTATCGGCGTGAGCCCAGGGTAGCGATCGCTGGCGGCATCGACCACTATCAGGGCCGGCATCAGCGGCTCCAGCCCTTGCATTGCGCCAAGATCAAACTGCATACAGCCGTAAAAAAGAATGGCGCTGGGGATGGCGCTGGTCGTAGGGCACAGGTTGACGGCGCTGACCGTGTCACCCAAAGGAGCCGATTCGAAAAAACCGATGTCCTGGACTGGCGCGTCCGAGCTGGACAGCAACTGATGCGCTGCGCCCTGCGGCAAGAACACTGCATGCCCTGCGGACAGTTCATGCAGGACACCATCTTCCGTGCGCAGCACAGCTGAACCGATGGCGAGGTAGTGAAAATAGGCATGTCCACGCCGGGCGTTCAAGCTTACACCGAACGATGGACCGGTCTGGATACGACGGTACTGCACGCCTCGCAGGCGCATGCCGGTCAGCAATTCGCTGATGAGTTCGGAAGAAAGAGCGAATGGATCTGACATGTGCAATCCGGATTCCTGATCAAAAACTACAGACGAACCATCATAGATCCTCCTGAAATCGACGCATAGACTTTGCGCTCGCTTCAACTTTAGGGAGATGGTGATGGTGAATGACAGCGTAATGGCGCCCCAATCCAGTGTTCAAGCGGGCGTCGCTGGAGGTGTAGAACCGAAGACACCGGCCTGGATGGCGGTGCTTTCGCTGGCAATGGGCGTGTTCGGATTGCTGACGGCCGAGTACCTTCCGGCCAGCCTGCTGACCCCGATGGCCACAGACCTGGGGGTATCTGAAGCCATAGCGGGCCAAGCAGTGACCGTCACCGCCATTGTGGCGCTGTTTGCTGGATTGCTGGTGCCAGGGTTCACGCGAACACTTGACCGGCGCACTGTGCTTCTGGGGTTTTCGGTGCTCATGATCGCTTCCAACCTGTTGGTGGCGTTGTCCTCCAGCATGTGGGTGCTCATGCTGATGCGTGTTCTGCTGGGGGTGGCACTGGGTGGCTTTTGGTGCATGGCTGCGGCCGTGGCTATGCGTTTGGTCCCGGCGCGGCTGCTTCCTCGGGCGCTGTCGATCATTTTCAGTGGTATTGCCGTAGGCACGGTGGTCGCGGTCCCGCTCGGTAGTTACCTGGGTGGCCTGTATGGCTGGCGCTCCGCGTTCCTTGCCGCTGCCGCAGTGGGCGGTATTACCCTGCTCTTCCAGTGGTTCACACTGCCAAAAATGGCGCCGCGCAGTCCGGCACGACTCAGAACTGTACTGGAGGTACTCATGCGTCCTGGCATCGCTGTCGGCATGTTTGGCTGCGTGCTTGCCCACACAGGCCATTTCGCGCTGTTCACCTATATCCGACCATTCTTGGAAAGCACCACCGGCGTTGGTACGGATGGGCTCGCCCTTATGTTGCTGGGGTTCGGGGTGGCCAATTTTGTCGGCACGATGCTGGCGGGGTGGCTGATTGCGCGGAGTCTGAGCGCGACATTGGCGCTCATGCCGGCGCTGGTTGGGCTGGCAGCGCTGGGTATGGTGCTGTTGCCTGCCTCAGAGCCGGGCCAGGCGCTGCTGGTTGCGTTTTGGGGATTGGCGTTCGGCGGCGTGCCAGTCGCGTGGTCCAACTGGGTGGCACGGTCAGTGCCTGATCAAGCGGAAAGCGCAGGCGGGATGGTGGTGGCATCGGTGCAGTCTTCTATCGCCGCGGGTGCCGCTGCGGGAGGTGCCATGTTCAGCTTCAGCGGCATCGCTGGCGTGTTTGTCGCGGGAGCAATCGTGATGCTGCTATCAGCCCTGCTGATCGTATGGCGCGTCAGCGTTCAACCGTCCTCTCTGGGCAAGGCCACCCTGGCGGGGCATCTTTAACGTGTTGTAGCTCACTCCAGGCCGCCTTGGAGTGGGCACCTCAAGCGGATAACAGATGAACGCCTGGACGGGTGTCCAGAACCAAAATACCGAGCGCTTGAACCTGGTGCTGATCGGTCGGGCTGAGTTGAACGCCGTCGGGGCCGCACAGCGGCACCGATCACTCTTATCCTTGAGCCGGTTTTTTGGACCCAAGAGACGGTGCATGCCTGCCACGACCTGAGCGCGACAGGTGTGCTTGAGGTGCACACGCTACCGCGCTGCGCCCGAGCGATCTTCGCCCAGACGCAGCGCGGTAGCGGGTTACTTGGCAGCGCCTGCCATCCACTTGAAGTACACCACTCCCCACACCAGCCCGATCGCCGCCGCCAGCGCGGACGCACACAGCACGCTCAACTTGGCCACGGCCAGCAGGTGCGCATCATCGAAGGCAAGGCCTGCGATGAAGATCGACATGGTGAAGCCGATCCCGGCAAGCAGCCCGACCAGCGCCACCCCACCCCAGCTGACGTGCTGCGGCAGTGTGCAGACACCGCTGCGCACCAGCAGGAAGGTCGCCAGGAAGATACCGATCGGTTTGCCGACCACCAGCGCTACCACGACCCCGTACGCCACCGAGAAGCTGATCGGCACATCCAGATGAGCGCCCTGCAAATTGACACCGGCATTGGCCAAGGCAAACAACGGCATGATGGCGAAGGCCACCCATGGATGCAGACGCGACTGCACGCGCTGGACCGGCGGCACCACTTCACGCTCGGCCAGACGAATCTGCTTGAGCGGGGTAGCCACTTTCTTTTCGCCCTGGTCGACCCGATGCAGCAGATCACGGAATGCCTTGGACATCATGTCCAGCGGCCGCTCATGGGACGGCGCCGAGCGCACCGGGGTGATCAGGCCCAGCACCACCCCGGCCAGCGTAGGGTGCACGCCGAGCTTGAGCAGGCCGGCCCACATGATCACGCCCGGGAGCACATAGGCCCATGCGTTACCGATGCCCATGCGCTGCATGACCAGGACCAGTGCCAGACCACCGGCGGCGATCCCCAGGCCGGCGAAGTCCAGGCTGGCGGTGTAGAACACGGCAATGATCAGGATGGCGGCGATGTCATCGATGATCGCCAGGGCCAGGAGGAAGATGCGCAGGTTAGCCGGAATCGACTTGCCCAGCAGCGCCAGAACGCCCACCGCGAAGGCGATATCGGTGGCCGTCGGCACGGCCCAGCCGTGACTGGAAGGCAAGCCCCAGTTGAAGGCCAGGTACAGGCCCGCAGGCACCAGCACGCCGCCCAGCGCAGCACCCAGCGGCAAGGTGGCCAGGCGCGCGTTGGACAAGGCGCCGTCCTGGATTTCCTGACGGATTTCCATGCCCACCACCAGGAAGAAGATGGTCATCAGGCCATCATTGACCAGAAAATGCAGGGATTGGCCCAGGCTCAACGCGCCGATGGTGAGGGTGACCTGCGTATGCCAGAAGGCCTCGTAGGAGGCGCTGGCGGCGCTGTTGGCCCAGATCAGCGCGGCGATCGCGGCGATGACCAAGGCAATGCCGCTGACGGCTTCGATGTGCGCGAAACGTTCCAGCGCGGCGAGGGCCTGGCGGGTGAGCTGCTGGGGCCGGGGGATAACGGCCGAGGCGGGCGTATTGGGTGCGGGCACGGTAAAACCTCACCAGCGGCCCGACTGGTGTTGGACATTTAACCTGCGATTCAGCGACATGCCTGACGCACCCGTGCGCATTGTAGGCATAGCGCCCGACACCTGCAAAACACCCTGGACCGATGACCGGCGCTGGCCCCTGATATCAGGCATTTCCTACACAGGGGAAGTGTTTCCCGCGCTCTTGCAGAAATCCCTTCAGCGTGCACTGATGGTAGACGGTATACCACTCGGCGGATGCTATCGCCGCCATCGCCGATTTCGATTGGCAATAGCTATGTGCCACCATTACTCTCCATCACATTGGGCCTAACCAAAAGTTAAGGCGTGCCGATAGTCTGTTGCCACGCTGCCGATCCACCCCCTCAGAACCTGAACCATGAAAGCAACTGTGCCCTGCCTCGCAGCAATGATGCTGTTGAGTGGGTGCAATGGAATGCCCACCCGCTCGTTCGCTTCAAACCCCACCTATGACCAGGCGTTCGTCGTCCATTCCGGCGGTCCGCTGCCGATGCTGCTGATGGCCTCGGCGATCCAGTGGAACGAGGACTACGCGGTCACCGCCAAACACACCCCTTTCCTGCCCGGCGTGGTCCATGAAGGCCTTGGCGATGTCGTGTTCTTCCGCCACAAGGCCGAGCGCACCCCGCAGTGGCGACAGTTCGTACCAGGCGAGGCCGTTACCGCAGTTGGTTTCAACGGCTTGCAGATGCCCGTCGAGGGCCGCGGCCATGCCTCGGCCTCGCTGGTACGGCTCAAGGGCACCGGTGGCGGCGTGTTCTATTCAGTGCATGACGGCCCGCTGGTCAAGGGCATGTCGGGCGGTCCGCTGTTTGCCGATGATGGCAAGGTGGTTGGTATCAACATCGCCTACATCGACAAGGACGAGATCGACAGCACCCGCCGACCAGATCTGGCCAGTGCCGAGCGCATCAGCGTGTTCATGCCCTACAGCGAGATCGACCGCGAGTGGCGCCGCTATCAGTTCCAACTCGCCCGGCAAGGGGTCACGCCGCAGCGGCCCAAACCGGTACCGGCACTGGTGGCGAAAGCGCCGCAGGTCTGAATCCGCCCTGGTACTTGGGCGTGGTTCGTCGGCATCAGGCGGCGGCTGTGCCTCAATGCGGACAGGCGGCCACTTCGGTGGTCGGCATGCCGTCGGCCAGCACCAGTCGATTACGGCCGCTGCGCTTGGCTTGGTACAGCGCCATGTCGGCGGCGTGCAGCCAGGCATCGGCATCGGCCAACGCCGCACAGTGGGCCGCGACGCCGATACTCAAGGTGACCCGCAGTTCCGGCAGCGCGGGATGGCGGTACGCCTCCACCGCCTGGCGCAGCCGCTCGAGGATGTCTTGGGCCTGGGCAGGCGATGTGTCGGGTAACAGCACGCAGAATTCGTCGCCGCCGTAGCGCCCCATCGGGTCGCGTTTGCGCAATTGGCGGGTAAGGCTGGCGCTGATGGCGCGCAGGATGCTATCGCCCACAAGGTGGCCGTAGGTGTCATTGATCTGCTTGAAATGGTCGACATCGATCAGCGCCAGATGGGTAGGCCCCGCCTGCAGCCGGCAGTGCTCGAATTCGCGCAGCAGCAGGTCTTTCCAGGCGCCGTGGTTGGTCAGCCCAGTGAGGCTGTCGGTTTGGCTAAGACGCGCGAGGGCGCGCTTGTGCTGACTGAGCTGCACCGTCACCTGATAGCAGACCATGCCGATGGCCATCGGGTAGATGAGCAGAATCGGCAGACACGCCAGCATCTGCTGCTGGGTGGTCGGTGGAAACAGCGGCGGCCCATATAGCCACAAGCCCACACCGATACCCACAGCCTGGGCGGCAAAGGTCTTGAACAGCATGTGCCAACCACCGGCGGCAATCTTGTCCATGGCGATCATCGACAGGATGATCACACTCGGTAGCGGATTCAGGCCCATCGCCCCCGCCCAGCAACCGCCGGCAAAACCATCGAAGATCAGGCTGCGCTGCTCGGTACGAAAAGGCGAGGCCGACACGCGGGCCAGCTGGAAGGCCACATGCGGCCAGACGAAACCGTGCGCCAGCAGCAGCAACCACACCCCGCCATCAGGCTGCAACGGCCAGAGGCCCACCGCAACGCAGAAGAAACCCAAGCCTGTTCCGACCGCGCGCGGCAGGTACATGCGCCTGGCGAACGACAGACCCTTGGCGGCTGGCTGGTGCATGGAGAAGTACCGAGTCGAAAGCGTGCCTTGGCGGAGCACAGGACAAGATCGAAGCCGCTGCCAGAACAACCAAGGCATTGTGCCATCACCTGCGGAGTTCGCCCAGATACCCCGACCAACCGCAGCGTACGGCAACCGCTCGCGCGAACCTTGCTCATGCCGCGACGTCCGATGCTCACTGTCCCGCACACGAGGTCGTGCCTTGAAAGCACTCATTGCCCACAAAATTCGCTTAGTGACAAAAACCCTCGGCTATATCGGTTGGTCACTGTTCTGGCTGCTGATCTGGGACGTTCTGGTCACCATTGATTTCATGCTGTTTCTCAACAGCAAGTTCAACCTGCCCTTGATCCCGCTCACCCTGCTCGGCTCGGCGCTGGTGGTGCTGGTGAGCTTTCGTAACAGCAGCGCCTATAACCGTTGGTGGGAAGCGCGCACGCTGTGGGGGGCGATGGTCAACAGCTCACGCAGCTTCGCCCGCCAGGTGCTGACCCTGATCGATGACCCGGACGACCGTCTCAGCCCGATCAAAGCCACCTTGCTGCGGCGCCAGGTGGCCTATGTCAACTGCCTGGCGGCGCACCTGAAGGGCGAGCCCTGCCCGCCCGAGCTGACTGCGTTCATCCCGCATGCGGAATTCGAGCGGCGCAATGGCTCGAACAATTTCGCCAATGACATTCTGGCGGGCTCCGCAGCACTGCTGGCCACCGAGTACAAGGCGGGGCGGCTCGACAGCATCCGTCTGGCGCGGCTGGAATCGACCATGGTCGATATCTCCAACGCGCAAGGCGGCATGGAGCGCATTGCCAATACGCCCCTGCCCTTCCCGTACGTGTATTTCCCCCGGTTGTTCATCAGTCTGTTCTGCCTGATCGTGCCGGTCGGCATTGTCGAATCGCTGGGTTGGTTCACACCGCTGGCTTCTACCGTGGTCGGTTTCATGCTGCTGGCCATCGAGCGTATCGGCACCGATTTGCAGAGCCCGTTCAAGGCCAGCGAGCACCAGATCAAGATGGACACGATCTGCGAAACCATCGAGCGCAACCTGGAATCGATACAGCGCGAGGCCCTGTACGATGAGCCGGTGCCTGAGCAGCCGCGGGTCTAGCCCTCGGGGTTGGCCATTTGCTCAAGCTCTGCGGCGCGGTCGCGGGTCAGGTCCTTGACGCACATCGTCGCGTTGACCCGCGACAGCGTGCCGTTGTCGAGGCTGCCATGGAAGCTGCAGTTGGCGTCGCGGTAGGCCATCCAACTGCGCTGAATCTCACGCAGACCTTTCTTTTGCTGCGCATCCAGCTTGCCCATCAGCTGCTTGTAGGCCTGATTCAGGCGCGCATCTTGGGCCTGGGTTTCGGTCTGGATGCAGGTGCTCATCAGCGAGGTGCTGGAGGCGGTGTCCATGCATTGGGTATAGGCCGGCGAGTCGTCTGCCGCGTGGGCGCAAGAGACCGCGAGCAGCAATACCGCGCCGGTGCCGATCAAGGAACGAAGCATCAGGTGAACTCCTTTCAAGTCAATGCAGAGCCGGTCAAGAACGCCTGCCCATGCTGGCCCTAGACCTCAGGTTGCCAGGGAGGGTTCAGGCGGCAGCAGAATCCGCCCAGGCTCGAACCGCAGCGAGGGCATGTCGGCGGCGGTGTAGAGCGTCAATGCCAACGCCGCCAGCAGCAGCACATCCGGCCACCGCCAACCGGGCACATCGCTCGCACTGCGGGCCTTCCAGCACCACCAGCCCTGCCCCAGGCTGAAGCCGAACAGGGCCAGCACCCACACGTAGAAACCCACGCCCAGGGCCGTGACGTCATGGAAGACGTAGCTGATGTTGTCAGGCAGGCGCTCGATGCCCAAGCTGCCTAAAGCCAGGTACAGCGCGGCCAAGCTCGCCAGGAGCGCCAGGCGGCGAAAGCGCCGATGCGCCAGCACGGCCAACGCGAACAGCGGATTGGCAAACCACTGGAACAGACCGAAAGGCATTGCCCACGGGCCATACAGCAGCATCTGCAGCGACGGCATCTGGCTACCGCCGTCCAGGTGAGCCCCCGTGCAAAACAGACAAGCCAGGTACAGCAGCAGGCTCAAAGACAGGTAATAACGGGGCAAGGTCGGCACCACACACAGATCGATCGTGCAGCGACCCTACCTAGCCCCCTGCCGGCGTGCAAGCTGACTCACGCCACTGGCGGCTCCAGCAGCAAACCATACAACCCCGAATCCGACAGCTCCCCGGCCACGCACCAGCGTGCGCGCAACGTGCCTTCGAGTACGAAGCCTTGGCGTTCCAGGGTACGGGCCGAGCCCTCGTTGCGTGGATCGATCTCCGCTTCCAGGCGGCGCAGGTGCAGGGTATGGGCCAGGTAGTCGATGAAACAGGTCAGGGCTTCATCCATGTAAGCGCGTCCCTGCACCGCGCTGGCCAGGCAATAGCCGATCTCGCCGCGACGCGACACTTCGTCGATGTTGAACAGCTGCACCATGCCGATCAGCTCGCCATTGTCACGGCGGTACATGCCCAGCTTCAGCTGCTGGCCGTCAGCGTAGGCCTGGCGGTCTTGGGCCAAGGCGCTTTCGGCCTCGGACACATCCTGCCAAGGCGCGTGGTGCCAATACCGCATCACCTGCGGGTCGGCCATGATGGTCAGCCAGGCGGGCGCATCGGCATGGCGCATGGGGCGCAATTGCAAGCGCGGGCTTTCGAGGCTGAGGTCGGTGGAAAAACTGCGGGGCTGGGTCACGCCGGGTCTCCTGTCCATTGCGGTCGTATGACCGTGTAGTGTCATCTGGTCACACTACCAGAGCGCACCCGGCCTTGGTCGAATGGACAGCCGTCGGGTTACCTCATTGCCGGCAGTTATGCCACTTTGGCGCCATCGTCATCATCATCGTCGTTCGGCCAGTGCGGCTCGTTGACGCCCGGCGGCATCAGCGGCGGCAGGCCATAGGCGGCGCGGGCATCGTCGCAGCTGGGGTTGTGCACGCCGTTGACCCACGAGGCGTCGAACTCCCGGCACGGGCTGGAGCGGTTGGCGTAGATGCTGCAACCGACCTGCTTGCCGATTTCGCCGTTCAGGCTGATGCAGCGTGACGGTTTGGCGTCGGTGCCAATCATCGCAACGCGGGTCGGGTTGATCTGCACGACCAGATCATCGGGCACCACCCCCCCGGAGGACTGGCATTCACCCCAGAAGAAGGACACACGGAAGTACGCGCAGCATGCGCCGCAGTCAAGGCAAGGGTTGTATTCGGACATGATGCCCACGGGAGGAGAAGGATTGAGGGGAACGGGTTTGCCCCGCGCGCTCTTTTTAATCCAATGCCGTGCGGCTGAGAAGAGGGCTGATGAAAAATAAAGGGTCGGCAGATGGCCGGTCATGGCGAACCTCACCACGGGCCGCCACCCGTGGTGAGGCAGCACTCACTTCTGCGTCAGGCCATCGGCCCGGAACATCTGCCGAATGCCGCGAATGGCCTGGCGAATACGGTCCTGGTTTTCGATCAGGGCAAAGCGCACATGGTCGTCGCCGTAATCACCAAAACCGATGCCCGGCGACACACACACCTTGGCCTCGGCCAGCAGCTTCTTGGCGAACTCCAGCGAGCCCAGATGGGCATACGCCTCTGGAATCTTCGCCCACACGTACATCGACGCCTTGGGGTTCTCGACCATCCAGCCCAGCTCGTGCAAGCCTTTGACCAGCAGGTTGCGACGCTGGCGGTACTGCTCGGCGATGTCGCGCACACATTGCTGATCGCCTTCGAGCGCCGCGATGGCGGCCACCTGCAGAGGGGTGAAGGTGCCGTAGTCGTGATAGCTCTTGATCCGCGCCAACGCATTGACCAGCTCAGGATTGCCGACCATGAAGCCAATGCGCCAGCCAGCCATGTTGTAGCTCTTGGACAGGGTGAAAAACTCCACCGCAATGTCCTTGGCGCCGGGCACCTGCATGATCGACGGGGCTTTCCAGCCGTCGTAGACGATGTCGGCGTAGGCCAGGTCGTGAATCACCAGCACGTTGTACTGCTTGGCCAGGGCCACCACGCGCTCGAAGAAGTCCAGCTCCACGCACTGCGCGGTGGGGTTGGAGGGGAAGCCCAGGATCATCATCTTCGGCTTGGGAATCGATTCGCGAATCGCCCGCTCCAGCTCATTGAAAAAATCCACCCCCGGCACCAGCGGCACCGAGCGCACTTGGGCGCCGGCGATGACTGCACCGTAGATGTGGATCGGATAACTGGGGTTGGGTACCAGCACGGTGTCACCAGCATCCAGCGTGGCCAGCATCAGGTGCGCGAGGCCCTCTTTGGAGCCGATGGTGACGATGGCTTCGTCGTCCGGGTCGATGTCGACCTGATAGCGGTCCTTGTACCAGCGCGAGATGGCCCGGCGCAGACGCGGAATACCGCGCGAGGTGGAGTAACCGTGGGTGTCTTCGCGCTGGGCGACCTGCACGAGCTTCTCGACGATGTGCGGCGGCGTGGCGCCATCGGGGTTGCCCATGCTCAGGTCGATGATGTCCTCGCCACGGCGGCGGGCGGCCATCTTGAGCTCGGCAGTGATGTTGAAGACGTAGGGGGGAAGCCGGTCGATGCGCGCGAAGCGGCGCGGCGAAGGGGTGTCAGCCATGATGTGCCTCTGTAGACGTCAGCGCCCGGAACCGTCCGAGCGACGTTGGCCACTGCGGTGGCCGAAACAGACGTTACCGCTGAAAAGCTTGCTTTGTAAACGAGTATTTCCTGTTTATGAGAACATTTTCAGCATCATCATTCGGGTACGGGTTTTCAACCGCCCATAAAAAACCCCGGCACAAAGGCCGGGGCTCGAGGTACTGCATGCCGATCAGCGTGCGTAAGTCATCAGCACATCGGTCGCGCTCTGGCTGTCCACCGACATCATCAGGCTCAACGCCATGACGGTGAGGATCGAGAAGCCGAACACCTTGCGCGCCCACTTGCTGTCGTCCTGGGCCCGGTAGCCGCCCCAGGCCATGTACAACCAGTACAGGCCCATGGCCGCTGCCACCACCAGGTAACCGATGCCGGCATAACCGCCCAGCGTCAGCATCACGGTGGCAAGCACAAAGGCCAGGATGTATAGCAGGATCTGCTTCTTCGCGGCCAGAATGCCACGCGCCACCGGCAACACCGGAATGTTGGCGGCGCGGTAGTCATTGAAGCGGAAGATGGCGATGGCAAAGCTGTGTGGCATCTGCCACAGGCTGAACATCACCAGCAAGGTCACGGCTGCGAGGTCGAAGCTGTTGCTCACAGCGCAGTAGCCGATCACCGGAGGCATGGCCCCCGACAGACTGCCGACCAAGGTGCCGTGCACCGACTTGCGCTTCAACCACAGGCTGTAGAAACCGACATAGACCACGAAGCCAGCCAGCGCGCAATAAGCCGCCAGCGGGTTGGCCTGGACATACAGCAGGCTGAAGCCGGCTACGCCCAGCAGCGTCGCGTAGACCAGCGCCACGGTCAGGGACATGCCGCCCTGAACCATGACGCGGTTCTTCGTACGCTCCATCTTCTGGTCGATGTCGCGGTCGATGCAGTTGTTGAATGCACAGCCGGAAGCCACCACCAGACACGTGCCGACGATCACTGCCAACAGCAGCGCAAAGTCGACGTGGCCCTTGGCAGCCAGAAAGAACCCACCTGCCACGGAGATCACGTTACCGAAAATGATGCCCGGCTTGGTGATCTGGATGAAGTGCTTCACGGACATGCAGAGTTACCTCACTTGGCCATCATCTGGAAGTGGATGCTGAAGATGATCCACAGCGACAGGCCGACCAGCAGTGCGATCACCATGACGGTGAACAGGAACGTCGAGACGTTGTTGCGCTGCCCTTTCGAGCGGTCCATGTGCAGGAAGTACACCAGGTGTACCACGACCTGAATCACGGCCATCGCCACCACGACCACTACGGTCCACATCTTGTCCATTACTGGCGACATCACCAGCGCGAACGGGATTGCGGTCAGGATGATCGACAGTACAAAGCCGATCATGTAGGACTTCACGCTGCCGTGGCTGTTGTCGTGATGCGCGTCATGTGCATTGGCCATTTAGATAACCCCCAGCAGATAAACGACGGTGAATACGCAGATCCAGACCACGTCCAGGAAGTGCCAGAACAGGCTCAGGCAGCTCATGCGCGTGGTGGCGGTCGGCGTGATGCCGTGCTTGTTGATCTGGTACATCATGATCGCCATCCAGATCAGGCCAGCGGTCACGTGCAGACCGTGGGTGCCAACCAGGGCAAAGAAGCCCGACAGGAAACCACTGCGCTGCGGGCCGAAGCCCTCGCCGATCAGGTGATGGAATTCATAGACTTCCATTGCGATGAAGCCTGCACCGAACAGGAAGGTCACAGCCAACCAGCCCAGCACGCCTGACTTGCTACCGGCGAACATCTTCAGCATGGCGAAGCCGAAGGTGATCGAGGACAGCAGCAGGAACGCGGTTTCCACCAGCACGAAGTCGAGCTGGAAGATGTCGTGACCCGACGGGCCGCCGGCAAAACTGCCGGACAGCACCGCGTAGGTAGCGAAGAGCGACGCAAACAGAATGCAGTCGGTCATCAGGTACAGCCAGAAGCCCAGTACGGTCATCTGGCCCGAGTCGTGGTGGTGATCGTCGTGCCCATGGTCATGACCATGAGCGTCACCGTGCATTACTTGACTGGACATTGATTACACCCGTTCAAACGTTTCGACACGTGCGCCACCGGTAGGCACACCGGCGAGCTGCAGGGCCCGTTGGCGTTCACCTTCGATGCGCGCCACTTCTTCAGCCGGCACCATGAAGCCCTGGTCATCACGCGCAGCGTGGCGAACGAAGACCGCGATGGTCGCAACCAGGCTCACACCGACCAGCCACCAGATATGCCAGATGAAGGCAAAGCCGAAGACGGTCAGGAACATACCCATGAACAGACCCGTAGAGGTGTTGCTCGGCATGTGAATGGCGTCGTACTTGGCTGGAACCTTGTAGGCAACACCGGCTTCCTTGGCTTCGTGCCAAGCGTCGAGACCGACCTTCTCAGGCATGTGGGCGAAGTTGTAGAACGGTGGTGGCGACGAGGTGGACCATTCCAGCGTACGGCCGCCCCATGGGTCGCCAGTGACGTCCATGTTGTCTTTGCGGTCGCGGATCGACACGAACAGCTGGATCAGCTGGCACGCGATACCGAACAGGATCAGCACGGCACCGACCACGGCGACATACAGGTAGGGTTCCCACAGCGGGTTGTCGGAGTGGTTCAGACGACGGGTCATGCCCATGAAGCCCAGCGCGTACAGCGGCATGAAGGCGACATAGAAGCCGGTGAGCCAGAACCAGAACGCTGCCTTGCCCCACTTCTCGTTCAGGGTGAAGCCGAACGCTTTCGGGAACCAGAACGCGAAGCCTGCGATGTAGCCGAAGACTGCACCACCGATGATCACGTTGTGGAAGTGAGCGATCACGAACAGGCTGTTGTGCAGCACGAAGTCGGCACCTGGAACAGCCAGCAGGACGCCGGTCATGCCACCGATGGAGAAGGTGACCATGAAGCCCAGGGTCCACAGCATCGGCGGCGTGAAGCGAACACGGCCCTGATACATGGTGAACAGCCAGTTGAACAGCTTCACACCCGTCGGAATGGAGATCAGCATCGTCGCCAGACCAAAGAAGGTGTTGACGCTCGCGCCCGCCCCCATGGTGAAGAAGTGGTGCAGCCAGACCGCGAAGCCCAGTACCGCAATGGCACCCGACGCATAGATCATCGCGTGGTGGCCGAACAGGCGCTTGCCAGAGAACGTCGAGGTGACTTCCGAGAACACGCCGAAGGCCGGCAGAATCAGAATGTAGACCTCAGGGTGACCCCACGCCCAGAACAGGTTGACGTACATCATCGGGTTCCCACCAAGCTCGTTGGTGAAAATGTGGAAGTCCAGATAACGGTCAACGGTCAGCAGTGCGAGTGCAGCAGTCAGGATCGGGAACGAGGCGACGATCAGCACGTTGGCCCAGGTGCAGGTCCAGGTGAAGATCGGCATGTCCATCAGTTTCATGCCAGGCGCGCGCATCTTCATCACGGTGACGAGGAAGTTCACGCCGGTCAGTGTCGTACCCAGGCCTGACAGCTGTAGCGCCCAGATGTAGTAGTCGACACCCACCCCAGGGCTGTACTGAATACCCGCAAGCGGCGGATAGGCTACCCAGCCGGTCTTGGCGAATTCACCAACACCCAGCGAGACGTTGACCAGAATCACGCCTGCCAGCAGCAGGTAGAAGCTCAGGGAGTTGAGGAACGGGAAGGCCACGTCACGTGCACCGATCTGCAGAGGAACCGCAAGGTTCATCAGGCCGGTGAAGAACGGCATCGCCATGAAGATGATCATGATCACACCGTGCGCGGTGAAGATCTGGTCATAGTGTTCAGGCGGCAGATAGCCTTCGGAGCCACCGGTCGCGACCGCCAGCTGTGTACGCATCATGACGGCGTCGGCAAAACCACGCAGCAGCATGACCATGGCAACGATGATGTACATCACGCCGATTTTCTTGTGGTCGACCGTGGTCAGCCATTCGGACCACAGGTACGTCCACTTGCGGAAGTACGTGATCAGGCCGACGACTGCGATACCACCAAGCGCGATCATGGCAAGCGTCACCATGACTATCGGCTCGTGATAGGGAATCGCCTCCAGACTTAATTTACCGAACATCTCTTACTCCTCTGCCCCGGCAGCTGATTGCTTACTCGACTCAACACCCTGGGTTGTCGCCAGATCCTTGCTGCCTTCCTGCTCGTGGCTCGGACCGCGCTTCATACCTGCGTACTTGTCGACGATGACCTGGAACTGCTCAGGCGCGGCCTCGCTGTACAGCACAACTGGGTTGTTTTCGCTAGGTTTGGCCAAGGCGTCGTAGGTTGCCTTGTCCAGTTTCAACGGCGACCGCTTCACTTCGGCGACCCATGCATCGAAGTCAGCCTGGGACGTGGCGGTAGCCTTGAACTTCATACCGGTGAAGCCGGCGCCGCTGTAGTTGGCGCTGATACCGTCGAATACACCTTCCTCGTTGGCGATCAGGTGCAGCTTGGTGGTCATGCCCGCCATGGCGTAGATCTGCCCGCCCAGGCCTGGGATGAAGAACGAGTTCATCACAGCGTCGGAGGTCACGCGGAAGTTGACTGGGGTATTGGCCGGGAAGTTGATCTTGTTCACCGTGGCAATGCCTTGCTCGGGATAGATGAACAACCATTTCCAGTCCATTGCGATGACGTCGATCTTCACCGGCTTGACGTCGGAGTCTAGCGGACGGTACGGATCCAGGCGGTGCGTGGAGAGGTAGGTGACGTAACCCAGGGCGATGATGATCAGGATCGGGATGATCCACACCGCTGCCTCGATCTTGGTCGAGTGCGACCAGTCAGGCGTGTAGGTCGCGGACTTGTTGGAAGCACGATACTTCCAGGCAAAGGCCAGCGTCATGATGATGACCGGCACTACCACAAGCAGCATCAGGCCGGTCGCGATCAGGATCAGGTTCTTTTGCTCAATGCCGACCTGGCCCTTAGGGTCGAGCAGGGTCCAGTTGCACCCACTGAGTAAAAGCATGCCTAAAACGGGCAATATGCCAAACAGTCTGGGGTAACGCTTTTTACTCATCTCACGACCTCTAGATCAGCTTGCTTCAATGCAATTGTGTTTTGGTAGCCAACGTTTCGTCCTGCCAAACGTGAGCATTTATTAGCTCGAATACGCGCCTGCCAAGGATCCGACTGCTGGATCTGGCGAGGAGCGTGCTCAACGGTGCTTAGGTATCTTAGGCTAACGGCCTGTACTTCAGACCAAGTCCATTTGGTGCGAGAAAACGCGGAGGGGTATCCGCCCGGCATCGCCGCTTGGCGAAACTTGACGAAGTCAGCAAAAAGGAGCGCTGAGGCTTCCTTCTATTCTGCGACTCGCAAGCAGTTGCCGAACGGAAATTGGGGGCGATTGTAGTTAGCTAGCCAGACGGTGACTATGACTTATTGAGCAACAGTCTATTGCATGAAATGTAACAATAGACCCTCAACAATCAACTTTGCGACAGTTTGTCGCACCCTCGCTGAACAGTCTGCACGCCTTGATCTGCGCGGGTTAGCGCAGATCAAGTGGGGGGTTTGCCGGGGGAACTGGGCTGTCGCAGTGGCGGGCAATGGGGGGCAGCGACTGCGGCATTTTGTCTACCCCTTGCGGCGATTGCGCGCTATGCCAAGCGGAACCAGGATCGCCGTCAAGACGAAGGCTGCCAACGCCCACTGGGCGAGGGAAAGACCGAGGATGGGCGGATAAGGCGTGCTGCAGAAGCCGTCGACCTGAAACGCCAGGGGCCAGAGCTTGGCCAGGGGCAGGTCGTCGACGATCGGCTGCAGGGTATCGATGCCGCAACTGACCATGGGGTTGGCGAGGATGTAGACGTGGTTGCCCGCTGCCGCGATTCCGCCAATGGCGCTGACCACTACCAGGGCTTCCATCACCGTCAGGCTGCGGCGTCCGGGCATGGCCGCGCCGAGGAAGGCGAACACGGCAATGAACAGCAGGGCGTAACGTTGCAGGATGCACAGGGGGCAAGGCGCTTCGCCAAGCACCACTTGCATGTACAGCGCGCCGCCGATCAGCGACAGGCAGATGACTCCAAGCAAAACCAGAAAGCGCCGCTCTCGGTTCAAGGTGGAGGTGTGTTCGTTCATTGCCGGTTCCTTCGAGGAATAATGACAGCGTGCAGCGTATGAGGCGTTAGGACCCAAGCCTGTGAAATCGGTTCAACGATGACCCCACTCGACCCAGTGCTCCGGACGCCCCGTGGCCACAGGCCGTGACCGTCGGCAGTGAAGAATACAGGGATTAATGAAGGATTAAAGATGAACGAGATCAATCCTCGTTCATTTACCCACGGCGTCGCTGCTGCCCTGCCCCTCCCCCGACGTGCGTCAGGCCAAGACGGATCGAAAACCGGCGGCCATGTCGATGATCGACAGGGTTGGCCCGGCAGCCAGGCGACTTTACGCAACTTTGGTTACAGAAGAGGACCGATGCGGACCACGAACTGCGCCCTGGCCTTGAAACCCCCTTCATTACCGCTTATGTCGAGCCGCCGCCATGGGCGACGGTCATCTCCCCAGCGGCAGGGAATACTGGCCAACCCGTTCGCGCCGCGACGATTGGAGCGACACCTCAGAAAACGGCTGGGCGCATGATGCGCCCTAGGGGCCCGCACTCAGCCTTGCTGGGCCTTCTCCTCCTGCTCAGCCAGCGACGCCGCCAGGCGCGTGACTTCCAGATCGTTGTCCGAATACACCCGCTGACCGGCGTCGTCCTCGACACAGAACGCCTGAGTAACCCCTGACTCGCGCAGTGCTTCAGGGACATCGCTACCGTGAACCTTGATGACATGAACAGACATGACGCTCTCCAAACCTGAACAGTGAATCGTTTGGATGGAGGCTCTTGGGGATAGGTTCGAATGAGGGTGGGGGTGGTTCGGACGAGCGGAATCGGAGAAATAGTTCAGTTGGGTTGGGTAACCGAGAAACCGTAGTCGTACCCGCCTCCCAAGCGAATGCAGGCTCCCGCAGCTCGGCCTTCCTGGCCTGCGTCAGGCTTCCAGGCGCGACGTTCAGAGGTCACGCAGCGCCTGGGCACATCGCACGGCTGGCCGGCCTGCGCAGGGCCACCAGGCCAACCTGGGACGCTTGCTTCGCGGCCCATCGCCATCACCGAGCAGGTGTCGCCGCTCTTCTGCGCTGGAGGCCCCCGTCCTCGTGCTCAGAAGAAGTACCTGGCCGATGCCCCCAGTGTGGTGGACGGCTGCGGGACGATCACCAGCCCGGCGCTGGTGCCATAGGCGACCTCAGTGCCGTAACGATGGGGCTGAAAGGTGCCGTACAGGCTGAACTGATACTGGTCGTAGTCATAAGAAGCGCGCAGGTCATAGCGGGTATAGACCGGCATCTCGTTACGCGCACTGCCCACGTAATAAGGGATGCCCGCCAGGTGGTAAGCATCGGCATTGAGGGTCAGTTGGCCACCCATGAACGCATCGCGGTGCTGCACGCCCGCCTTGTAGGTGTGTTCGGGCACCGGCAAGCGGTCACCCACGCCCGGTGCAGGATTGCTGATCGATGCCTCGAGGATTCTGCCGTAGCTGGCATAGGTACTCAGGGTGGAGGTGAGTTGGTAGTTGACACTGGTTTCCACCCCCTTGCGCGTCGTGTCGCTGGCTTGCTCGAAGACGCCGGGTGAGGTCTGCAAGGTCTCGCTGTCGTTCAGGATGTAGTAGAACTCGGTGGTGCTGGACAGTCGATCGCTTGGGCGTGCGGTAAAGCCCACGTCATAGGAGGTGACCTTGCTGGGCCGCACGCTGCCGTTGATCCGCCCCCCGGTCTCGCTGAGCGGCAGTGCAGCACTGCTGCCGGAGCTGATGTACTCGGCCGCAGGCGAGCGGAAGCCCTGGGCTGCATTGCCAAACACCTCGAACTGCTCTGTGGGCGTCCACACCACCCCGAGCTTGGGCGTCGTGACGGAGCTGTGGTAGCCGGTGTCGGCATCGCGGAACTTCAGGTTCTTGATGTCGTAATCGAAACGGTCGTAGCGCATGCCGGCCAGCAGTTTCAAGGAGTCCACTGGCTTGTACTGCCCCTGGGCGAATACGCCGTAGGTGATCAGATCCTGGTCGAAGTCGAAGTAGTAGTTTTGCGTGGGCTGGAAGTTGCGGTATTGCTGTCTGAAGGCATCGCCCTTGTCGCGGCGAGCGTCGGCCCCGATCAGCAGCGCGGCCGAGTCCCGATAGACGAAGTTGTAGGCAATGCGGCCGCCGTAGATATCGCGATCATCCTTGCCGTAGTTGTGGGTCCGGGCGCCGTTGGCGATGCCTCGCACGCGCTTGAAGTCTTCGAAATAAGCAGTGTAGGAAAGGCCCGCTTCGCCTTCTGCCGGCGCGCGATTGAACACATAGGTGTTGCGGTTCGCATTGCCGAAGCCATACAGGTTATCCGTGTCACGCCGGCTGATGGTGCCCGCCTTGAGTGCAGGCAGGTTCAAGTAGCCGTCGTTCTTGAAGTCCGATTCGTAGTGGCTGAATCGTGCCGAATACCGGGCGTCCCCAATCACCTTGGAAAGCTTCCAGAAATAGTTGTCCCGATTGGTTTCGGCGGCTTTGCGATAGCCGTTGGTCTGGTAGGTATCGGCGATGAACAACGACTCGAAGCCCTCATGCTCGCCGCCAAGAACCAGGTTCCCACGCACGCCATCGAAACTGGCGATGTCCATGCCGATGCTCGAGGCCACATCACCGCCGTCGAGTGTTTCGATGTTCACCGAACCTGCGCGGTTCTGATCGCCGGAGAGCGCCGAGACAGGCCCTTTGATGACGTCGACCCGCTTGATCATCTGCGGCGTCAGCCACTCCAGAAAGACAGGCCCGTGCCCGGCGCCGCCCTGGCTCGACGGGATGTTCTGCGGCACGCCGTCGACGCTTACTGCGACATCCGCGCCGTGCGTGCCGTTGGTGGTGAAACCGCGCATGCGAAAGCCGTTACCGGTATCGCCCTGGTCGATATTGTTGGCCACGACACCCGGCACACGGCGGTAGATATTGGAAATGTCTCGGTCGACGTTCAGCGTCTGGATGTCGTCCTGAGTCAGCGTGGAGACCGCCGCCGGCAGATGTTCAGCGCCAGTGCCGACCTTGCTGCGTGTCAGCGGCTTGATGGGCCCAACCCCCTTCCCTTCACCTGCAACTTCGATCGCTTCCAGCTCGACGACATTTTCCGCGCCGGCTTCTGCTGCCGCCACCGATGCCCAAGAGACTAGGCCGGTCAGGGCGGCGCGCCTGAAAAAACCGGGCTGAACACGGTGTGTGGACCTGTACATGACGCGGTGTACCTCGATGATGTTGACTAATAACAATCTAACATTACTACGTTATACTATAACAAATTAAGTTTTGATCAGCCTTGGCGCAAGCCTTGACCAGATTGTGCCGAGGCCCCGTTTGCCTCCCTGCAGGAGGCTTCACGCAAGGCAACTGGAAGACCCTATGAGATTTTCACCCTTGATGGCTGTGGCAATCGGCGTTCTCAGCACAGGTGCCGCTTCGGCACACGGGATCTGGACGGAGGAACGCCGGGGTACGCTTGAAGTGGTCTATGGCCATGGCGCAGAAGACGAGGCCTACGCGCCGGAAAGGATCAAGCAGGTGTGGGCTTATGCACGCGATGGCCACTCGATACCCACCACGGTTGAGCGGCGGCAAGACCATGTCCGCCTGGTGCCGCTGGCCACGCCGGCGGTGGTGAGCGTTGCCATGGACAACGGCATCTGGAGCAAAGGCGCCGATGGAAAATCGGTCAACGCATCGATGACCCAGGTGGCGGGCGCAACCAGCGCGAGCCACAGCTACAAGTACAGCGTGGCCATTTTGCAGCCGCAAGCTCGCCTACCCACTGATCTGCGGTTGGCGATGCTGATTCGCCCCCTGCTAGACCCAACGACGGTGGGTGTCGGTAAGCCGCTGCCTGTTGAAGTGACCATCGACGGCAAGCCCGCGCCCGACATTGCGCTGTTCGATGACTATCGCGCGATGGCGGATGCCAGCAGTGTGCGGACCGATGCACACGGGCGCGCGAGCGTGATCGTCCGCAATGCCGGGCTGAATGTCATTGCGGCACAGGCCAGAGTGCCCTCGAACCGCGACCAGGGCGTGACCGAACGCAGCCTTTCCACTTCACTGACGTTCGTGGGCGAGCGCCATTCACACTGAACCGCGTCTACGCGTGATTTCACTTCGCCAGTGTCTGCACCGAGCTGCGCAAGGCGCCTGGGGCCGCCCCATCGCTGGCTGCCAGAAAGGCCTCGACGTCGCGGTCAGAGCGCAGGTGCACCACGCGGCAATGGTCTGGCGCGGTAGAGACAAGCTGCTGCATCTTGTTTCTTGCCGAGTGCCGCGTGGTCCACATGAACCGAAAGAACCCTGGCAGGTTTCTCAGCCGCTCGGGACAGTGATCCGGTAAGTCCGGGCGGGTGTGGCCACGCCCCTTGAGGGTTCTCTTCAAGGCCCGCCAAAAGCGCAGCGCCGGGGCGCGGTCGAGCCAGATCAGCAGATCGGCGCGCGCAACGCGGTTGGCCCAGGTGGCAGCGTGGCCACCTTCAAAAATCCAGTGTTCTTGCGCCTCGGCTGCCAGGCAGAGCCGAGTCTTCTCGTCCTGACTGCGCTCCTGCCAATTGGGCTGCCAATGGATCCTGTCGATGTGAATGATCGGAATGCCGGTGGCCTCGCCCAGTCGTCGAGCGAGGGTTGATTTGCCGGAGCCGGGTTGGCCGATGATGATGATGCGCGGCATGGGAAATCCGTTTCATGGGAAAGGGTATGGCTGGAACAGGCAAGGTCCAGCGGTTGAATGAAGCTGACACGCCGCAGAGCGCTGGAGGGTCCGCTCATGCGTTCGAACGTACAGCGCATGCGCGTGGTGGCATGCATCGATCTCAAACGATTCCACGTGCAGAGTCAAAACCACGCACCCGATACCTTATCGACTTCCTGCCTCAACGGCAGACGATGATCATGGGTTGGGCGAGATTGCCGTGGCTCATGGGCTGCACTAGCGGCGCACGCTCAGTCTGTTGAAGGCCTCTGCTGCGACAGCCTTGGCGGGCCAGTGATCATCGGCAGTGACCGCGCTGGCAATAGCCTTGCCCTATCGTCGCCAATGCCAAGGATCAATTAGCGTTCTCTAGGGTCACTACATACTATCGCTTTGCCATTATCTGGCTTTGAGCCAGTACTCGGTCCGGCATTCCCCTCGCCTCTTCAGGTTCACCACGCATGAACAGATCCCTCCCGCTCGCCACCCGTATCGGCCTGGGTTTCGCCGTCATTGTTTCGCTGCTCGTTCTGGTCACCGCCGTCGGCATCCAGCGCGTGGGATTCATTGATTCCACCCTCGAACACGTCAGCGAAAACGCCGCCAAAATCCAGCGCTACGCCATCAACTTTCGCGGCAGCGTGCACAACCGTGCCATTGCCATCCGCGATGCCGTGCTGGTGGACAATGAGGGCGACCTGGCGCGTCATCTGACCGAAATGACCAACCTGCAACAGGCCTATATCGATTCGGCCGGGCCGATGGACCAGCTGTTCGCCGAGCGCGGCGTGTCTCCAGAAGAGCAGCAACTGCTGCAGGGGATCAAGGACATCGAGACCCGTACCCTCGCCTCGTCCAAAGCCGTACTCGACCTGCGCCGCGCCGGTGATATCGCAGGTGCCCAGGCGCTGCTGCTGCGTGAGACTTCCGGCGACTACAGCGAGTGGCTCAAGCGCGTGAACGCGCTGATCGACCACGAAGAAGCCTCGATCAAGCAGCAACTGAACGATGTACAGGCTACCGCCAGCCAGTTCCGCGGGCTGATGCTCGCGGCCACCGGCGTGGCGCTGCTGCTGAGTATTCTGCTGGCCACGGTGATCATGCGCTTCGTGCGCTCGACGCTCGGCGCAGAACCCACCGAGGTCGGCCAGGCCATCGAGCGTCTGGCGGCAGGCGATCTGTGCCAAAGCATCGCCACGCGCTACCCCGGCAGCGTGATGGGCGTGCTCAAGACCGCGCAGGACCGCCTGGCCGACACCATCGCCCAGGTGCGCCTCGCCGCGCAGGCGGTCAACCAGTCCTCGACGCAGCTGTCCGAAACCTCCAGCGCCAACAACGAACACATCGGCCTGCAAACCCACGAGACCCAGCAGGTGGCCACGGCCATCGCGCAGATGTCCGCCACGGTCAACGAGGTCTCCGGCTACGCCGCCCAGGCCGCGCAGGCGACCCGCCAGGCCGACCAGGAAGTCGACCAGGGCAACCGCCTGGTGGCCGACAGCACCTCGGCCATCGAACAACTGGCGGCGGCTCTGGTGGAGACCACCGAGACGGTCGAGCAGGTCTCCCGCCAGGGCGAGCGCATCGAGACCGTGATCGACGTGATCAACTCGATTGCCTCGCAGACCAACCTGCTGGCGCTCAATGCCGCCATCGAAGCCGCCCGCGCGGGCGAGCATGGTCGCGGCTTCGCGGTGGTGGCCGACGAGGTCCGCTCGCTGGCCAACCGCACCCAGCAGTCGACCGAAGAGATCCGCGAGATGATCAGTAGCCTGCAAAGCGGCACCGCCGCCGCCAGCAACACCATGCGCAGCAGCTGCGAGCTGGCTGAATCGACCGTGAGCCAGACACGCAACGCGCAGCAGGCGCTGGCGCGGATCAGTCGGGAAGTCGGTGCGTTGAACGAGATGAACACGCAGATCGCCAGCGCGGCGGTGCAACAGAGCGCGGTGGCCGAAGAGGTGGCGCAGAATCTGAGCCGGATCCATGGCTCGACGGTGGAATCGGCGAACGGCTCGTTGCAGGTGGCGTCGGCGAGTCAGGAACTGACGGGGTTGGCGCAGCGGTTGGCGGAGAAGGTGGCGATGTTCAAGGTGCGGTGAGGGGTTGGGCCCGACGGTTGGGCGTGCGGCTGCGCCGGCGATGGGATGGCCGCAGCCCAAGGTCGCATCGCCGATGCTTCGGCAAACGGGGGAATTTATCTCTGAGAGTTCGCTTTCGCGAGCGTAGAGGGGCTTCAAATGCTGCAAGCGTTCTCAGCGTCTCCGACATCTGCCGCTAGCTTATTGCAGCAGGCTATCTCCACACAGTGTTCGTTTAGCCTGATACTGTGATCAGCCCCCAGGCGCACGACCAACATGCAAGAGCGCGACCTCACCCCGCGCATCTGGAACATCATCGAAGAGCACCTCGCCAATGCCACGCCGTGGGAATGGCACCTCTACGCCGATGGCTCTAACCACAGCGACAACCGATCGGGGTTGGAGTGGCTGCTCGATCAGCCTGAGCTGGAGCTGGCAACGGCGCTCCGATGATCATGATGCGAACCATGGGAAAAACCGCTTCTTCGTGTGGTGCTCGATTGATGAGAAATGGCCAGGTTGCAGCGTGGGTTGAGCCAATCACTA
Organism: Pseudomonas gebzensis; assembly: GCF_034427815.1. Lineage (NCBI taxonomy): Bacteria > Pseudomonadati > Pseudomonadota > Gammaproteobacteria > Pseudomonadales > Pseudomonadaceae > Pseudomonas > Pseudomonas gebzensis. The sequence goes on along the minus strand of NZ_JAXQNS010000005.1, from coordinate 32,967 downwards.
TGCTGCCCTTGCCAGTTTTCAGCGGTGCTGACGAGTCCGTGCTGCCGCCACATCGCGCGCCGCGCTTGCCGCGCGTTCACGGTGCTGACGAGGAAGCCCTCTGATCCATTGGTACCCCCAGCCAGCACACCAGCAGCACCGAAGCCACTCGCCAGCCAAGGCCAGTCATGAACTGGAAGCAGCCCTCCGGGATCGGTGCTTACCCTGCCTGAATTCACTGACATGAGGTCTTTGCCTCGCACGGACGGTTTTTTACTACAAGCGTACGGCGAATATCGAGGTTGAAAATCAAGCCATCCCCGGCCGACAGTCATCTTCGGGCACTGACACCGCACGCCAGATTTCCTCGTCGTCAGCCTTTGATTACTGGGCCGTCCTCCGCTTCGAAGGCCTCGTAAAACTCGGACGCTATACGACGCAGTGAGCGGCCGATATTGGCATAGTCATACTCATTCAAGTTGGCGAGCGACACTCGCCCCGACGCATGCGTGCCGCCGAAACCACGGCCAGGCAGCAGAACAATGCCAGTATCCTGCGCGATGCGGAACAACGCCTCGTTGGGTTGCAGCCGCGTCAGTATCCATTCACCAAAGTGTGCACCATACATCTGCGTGGCGATGTCCTGCAGGTCCAGCAAGTGGTAATAGCTGACGGAGTTAGGATCGACGGGCAGTGGCAAGCCCAGCTCGCGGTACAGTGCCTCTTTGCGGCGCAGCACAATACGTTTCATCGATTGTTTGTAGGCCTGAGGCTCATCGAGCAGGCAGAACAGCGAGAACATCACCATCTGCGCCTGCACCGGAGTGGAAAGGCCGGCGGTGTGATTGAGTGCCACGGTTCTGCTGTCGGCAACCAGGCGATCGATGAATTTCAGCGAGCGCGGTTCAGTCGTGATGGAGCCGTAACGCTCATCGAGGTCTTCGAGGGTGCTTTCGGGCAATTCGCTGATCAGTCGGTCGAGGATATTGTTTTCATGCGTCGCGACCACACCCATGCGCCATCCTGTAGCACCAAAGTATTTGGAGAACGAGTACACAAGGATGGTGTTCTGCGGACAGATCGCAAATAGCGATTTGAAGTTGTCCGCGAAAGTGCCGTAGACGTCATCGGTCAGGATGATCAAGTCAGGTCGCTGCTTGACGATCTCGGCAATATTTTCCAGCACTTCGTCACTGAGCTTCACCGAAGGTGGGTTACTCGGGTTGCAGAGGAAGAAGGCCTTCACTTTCGGATCGAGCAATTTTTGCAGTTCTTCTTTGGTGAACTGCCAGTTGTTCTCGGCCGGCGCGTCAATCAGCAACTCCACCAGCTGGTAATCGTTGAGACGGGGTATCTCGATGTAAGGCGTGAATATCGGCATGCCTAGGGCAATGGTATCGCCAGGATGCAGCAGGTGGTTTTCGCGCAAGCTGTTGAACAGGTAGGTCATGGCCGCAGTGCCGCCCTCCACCGCATACATGTCGAAACGCCCTACGAACGGGTGAGTTCCGATCATTTCCTGGTGAATGTACTGGCCGACAATGATTTCACTCATGCGCAGCATGCGATCGGGTACGGGGTAGTTGCAGCCGAGAATGGCTTCGCACATCTCGTAGATGAAGTCGCCTCCCGACATACCGAGCTGATCGCGGACATAGGATACCGCCGCCTCGATAAAGCGCACGCCCGGCTGGCCCTCATGTGCTTTGGTAAAAATCTCGAAGCGTGCCTCGATACCCTCGCGCTGAGGAAAGCCACCTACGCCGTCCATGTAGATGAACGAGCGTTCGCTTTCTGTCATCGCAAAAAGACCGAACTGGAAGAAGCCGTGACGTGGCGTGGTCGCCACGAAGTTGGGATTGCCGCGTCCTGCGTTCAGCAGGAGCTGTTTTCCACCACTGGCTACCTTGATCAATGAATCCTTCAGCTCGAACGGGCTGAGGTTGGCGAGTTTCTGAATCTCATCAAAGTCCATGGAGATACTCCTTTTTAGATGAATGCGTACGGTCTCAAACCAGCGCCACGATCAGTGGGCCCAGTAAAGTCAGAAATACATTGGCCAGTGCGTAAGTGATTGCAAAAGGAACGGTCGGGATGGTGTTGCTGGCTTTGTCGAGCACTTCACCAAACGCCGGGTTTGCACTGCGCGAGCCACTAAGCGCACCGGCAAAAATCGCAGTGTTGGAATAGCGCAGCACATAGCGTCCGAACAGCATGGTCAGCACCATGGGCACAATCGTCACGACCACGCCCACACCAAAGATGGTCAGGCCTAACTGTCTGACCGTTTCCACCGCCTGCAAGCCTGACTGCAAGCCTACGACGACTACGAAACCCGCCAGTCCGAGATCTTTGAGAAGTTGTACGGCCCCACCAGGAATCTCGCCAATGGTTTGCTTTTTTGCCCGATACCAGCCGAACAGCAAACCGGCGAGCAACGCGCCACCGCCAGCCCCTAGCGTAAGCGGGATATTCGCCAACTTGACGCTGAGCATGCCGATCAACAGGCCAGCGACAATACCTGCTCCGAGGTAGACAAAATCGGTCTTGGCACTGGACACGATCGTGTCACCAATGGTGGCGGCCACACGCTTGACGTCCTGCTCGGCCCCATAGATAGACACGACATCGCCGATGTGGATAACAGTCTGAGGCTGGAGAGGAAGTGCCACACCCATACGACTCAACTGCACGACAAACACACCGTGGCGCACGCCGCCAAGCGTCGCTTCGCGGATGTTGGCGACCGTTTTCTGGTGGAAATTACGATTGGTCAGCACCACCTCGCGCTTGAACATGGTCAGCTCCATATCTTCGACAGCGAATACCTCACGCCCGAACAGAGGTGCATTGGCGATCACTGCTTCGCGTCGCCCCACGACCAAAACAATGTCGTTGCGATGCAAAACCAGCTCAGGGCTAGGATCAATCAGTTTGCCGTCGCGCTTGATGCGTTCGATGGTAATGGTCGTGGTCGGGTCTGCGTTTTCGATCTCAGCGACGCTGCGCTGTGGATCGTCGGTCATCTCGTAGATTCGGCCGACCAGCGACGGCGCTGCCGCCTCCTGATCGGGGCCCAACACGTGCACGCCCGCCTGCATGGCCGCTTCGGCTGCAATGGCGTCATCACGGATGCTGCGGCCCATGAGCCGGGGCAAGATGTTCACGCACACCAGAATGGCGCCAAAAGACCCAAATACGTAGGTGACGGCATACCCGACTGCAACGTTGCCTTGCAGGCGTGCCGTTTCTTCGGCACCCAGGCCCAGCTTGGCGATGGCGTCACCGGCAGTACCAATGATTGCTGACTGCGTAAGACCACCTGCTGCAACGCCTGCGGCCAGGCCTTTGTCCAGCGCGAACAGTTTTGCCATTACTACAACGGTGACGAGACCAGTCAACGCCATTACCGCTGCCAGCACGATTTCTTTGATCGACTGACGTCCCAGGGAGCTGAAGAACTGCGGCCCGCTTTCGAAGCCGACGGCGAAAATGAACAGTGCGAACAGCACTGCCTTGATGCCTCCATCGACGTGGACGCCCACTTGGCTGACCAGCACCGCTACCAGCAACGACCCTGCGACGCCCCCCAACTGGAACTTGCCGAATTTTATCTTGCCGATCGCGTAGCCCACGGCCAGTGAGAGGAATATCGCCATTTCCGGCGACCTTCCGAAGAGATTATGCAGCCATTCCATGAGTCGACTCCGTGACGTGAAAAAAGTGGGTTAGTCCGCAGGTAACATGCCTGTAATGGCTGCACTGAATGGCGCCCTCCACGACGACAGCACAGGTGTGTTGGCAAAGGTGATAGCGGAGATGCAGCGCAATTGCCCGCCGCATTCTGTATCGGTATTCGGCGCAGCTCGTATGCCTCGCTCAGTGAAGCGCGCATACAATGGAGGCCTGCCGCTAGCATCCAGCGCGAAGATAAACAGCATGAAGAAAGTGTTCTTCATGCTGTCTGCAAGGAGGAGATGGAATTGCCCGACGACAACGGCTGCCGGGAACGCGCCACAATGAGTGAGCGGGATCGGCTTAAAGCGGGTTTGATGGACCACGTAGCCGGCTGCCAAGAGCAGAAAAAGCGCTAGTTCCAGGTGTTTCTGAAGATTTGAAATAGAAACGGAAAGCGTACCTGACATACTCAAATCCTTTCGAGCACCCTGCCTCTCTCAATCGAGGAGAAGCCACTTACTTCGGTAATCCTGTGCCTTGTGACGAGCCGCCGTAAGCGTAGACGCATGATCAGCATCCCACCAATGCCTCAAGTCAAACAAGATGGACGAATATAGTCTTGACGAGCGAAAGTCAGGGAGATTCAGGCGGGAAGGTAGCTAGATGGCGGCAAGCGTGTTTCGAGCCCGGCATCGGCTCCTACTTCTTCGGTAAATCGCTGCATTCCTTTGCTGCAAGCCGACTAACGATACACATCGCCTGATAAGTGCCTGCCACGTGCCGAACATTCATGCGGGGCGAATCGTCGAACTCCAGAGCGCTTCGCCTGGTAATTCCTGCGTCCATAGGTAGGCCTAAGTGCTATGAGACTGCAATGATCCTCCACGGGCGCACGCCTCTGCAGACCGTACTGCTTGTGCCTGTGAGCGATGCGGAGATCGCGAAATGAGTGCGTCATTTCCCAAAGGCGGCGAACGGATACGAGGTCCTGCTCAACTGCCTGTAAGCCTGGATGAGGCTCGGATTTTTTCGGCACCTCAGCGTGGCATACCGAGCTGACTTTCAGCGCAGTATGAACGAGTATCAAGGCTTTTCAGGCAGAACATAGGCTGCTTTTGTTGAGCGTATGGGCGGGAACCCGCATGATTGCCCTACATCCGGATGTAAAAAAGGCCTGCATCGCTGCAAGCCTTGATTTTACTGGTGCCGGAGACAGGAATCGAACCTGCGACCTTCGCGTTACGAGTGCGCTGCTCTACCGACTGAGCTACACCGGCGTGTTGCGCAACGTACCACTGCCGCGAAGGTTACGCAAACCTCTGTTTCAACTCATTAATTACTCGGCCCGGAGGCTGGTGTACAGCCTGTGGGCGCGAGGTCTTCTTCGATGGTCGTCGCGCAGGCCCAACCCGCTGCCGTGCGGTTCAGCGTCACCGTCTTGCCGATGATGCTGGAAGGGGCCTGGGCGAGGGTGCATTGCAGCGTGCCGGTCGCGGCCGCGGCATTGCCGGTGGCGGTGATGGCGCAGTGCGCCGTGGTGGCCTGGCCGCCCAGGACCGTGACGTCAGCGACATCTTTGCCATCGGTCAGGCGCAGGTCCATGGGCGTTTTCAGGGCCGAGATTTCCAGCAGCGCCGCTGCGGCCTTGGAGCGGGCCTGGTGGCTGGTGTAGCTGGGGATGGCAATGGTTGCCAGGATGCCGATGATCGCGACCACGATCATCAGTTCGATCAGGGTGATGCCGCGTTGCTGCTGCATGGGGAGCTCCTTGTGGTCGGGTAGGTCCGCAACACGTGCAGGGCTGGCGCCAGAGGGTGAATACCGGCAGGCCAGTCACGTTTTGTCACGCTCACGGGGAAGGACTTCATGTCCGCTGCACTACTCTAGTGAGCCTCTCGCCACGTGCGCTGTGAAGCTGTTGCGGGAGTTTACCTGGAGCGCTTCACCCTTCCGCCACCGCTTTTGGAAAAGGATTTTCCATGACTCGATCCCTGCGTCAATTTGCCTGGGAAGGCACTGATCACCAAGGCATGGCCATCAGTGGCCAGCTCTCGGCGCGCAGTCCGCTGTTCGTGCGGGCCCGGCTTGAATCACAAGGCATCCGCGTGGCGCGGGTGCAGCTTGCCGGGGCGATGCGCTGGCGACTGCCCGTTCTGCAGAAAACCGATCCTGCGGGTTTCAGCCGTCAGCTCGCCACCTTGCTCAATGCCGGTATCCCGTTGCTGCAAAGCTTCGAGGTCATGGGCCGAGCAGGCGCGAATGCCAGCCTGGCAACGCTGCTGGAGCGGTTGAAACAGCAGGTATCGGCCGGTCTTTCCCTGGCCGATGCCTTGCAGCAGCACCCGAGCTGGTTCGACGAGCTCTACTGCAACCTTGTGCGGGTGGGGGAGCACTCGGGCACCTTGGAGCGCCAGTTGGCGCAGCTGGCGGGCATGCTCGAACGCCGGCAGACACTGCGGCGCAAGGTGCGCAAAGCCCTGATGTACCCACTGATTCTGCTGCTGACCGGGCTGGGGGTAGCGGCGCTGTTGCTGTTGGAGGTCGTGCCTCGCTTTCAGGAGTTGTTTGCCAGCTTCGATAAAGCACTGCCGCCTTTTACCCAGTGGGTGATCGATATGTCCACCGGGTTTGCTGATCACGCGGGGGGCGTGTTGATGCTTGCCGTACTCGGGGCGTTGGGGGGGCGGGCGTGGTATCGGCACCATGCGCCCGCGCGCCATTGGATGCTGCTGCGGGTGCTGGCACTGCCGGTACTGGGCACCCTGCTCAGCGACGCTGCATTGGCGCGTTTCAGCCGCAGCCTGGGTACGGCGTATGGCGCAGGGGTAGCGTTGCTGGATGCATTGGACAGCGTGGCGAAGGTCAGCGGCAATGAACTGCACGAGCACGCGGTGCTGCGCTTGCGCCGGGGCATGGCCAACGGGCAGGGGTTGAACCAGGCGATGGCGAGGGAGCGGGTATACCCGCCGATGCTGGTGCAGATGATCGCCATTGGCGAAAGCAGCGGCACGTTGGACCTGATGCTGGAAAACGCTGCCAGCCATTACGAAGCGAAGGTCACTCAATCCCTGGACCAACTGACCACGCTGCTGGAGCCGGCGGTGGTGCTGATTCTCGGCGTGCTGGTCGGCGGTCTGGTGGTGGCGATGTACCTGCCGATCTTTCAGCTGGGGAGCTTGTTCTGACATGTCGGACTGGACGCTGCTGCTGGAACAGCCACCCTGGTTCACGACGCTCGCGGGGCTGCTGGGGCTGCTGATCGGCAGCTTTATCAACGTCGTGGCCTATCGCTTGCCGATCATGCTCAAGCGCCAGTGGCACGAGGAGGCGCAAACGGTTCTGGGCTTACCCATGGTGCGGCGTGCGCGGTTCAACCTGGCATTGCCAGGGTCATGCTGCCCGCGATGCAACCACGCTCTGCGGGTGTGGGAAAATGTGCCCGTGCTGAGTTACTTGGCCCTGCGGGGTCGATGCAGCGCCTGCAGCAGGCCAATCAGCGCACGCTACCCGCTGGTGGAATTGCTCAGTGGCGCGCTGTCAGCCGCCGTCGCTTGGCGTTGTGGCCCGGGGTTCGAGGCACTGTTACTGCTTGTACTGACCTGGGGACTGATCGCGCTCAGCGTGATCGACCTGCAGCACAGGCTATTACCGGATGTCGTGGTGCTGCCGATGCTCTGGCTGGGCCTGCTGATCAATACCGTGGCAGTGCTGGCCGATCTGACCCAGGCCGTGCTGGGCGTGGTTGCAGGCTATTTGAGCCTGTGGACACTGTTCTGGCTGTTCAAGCTCCTGACCGGCAAAGACGGCATGGGCTACGGCGATTTCAAATTGCTGGCGATGATGGGCGCCTGGGGCGGCGTGCAGATCGTGCCGTTTACCCTCCTGTTGGCCTCGATAGGCGGCGCGCTGACAGGCCTATGGTTGCTGGCCCGACGCAAGGCGCGCACTGGCAGTGAAATGCCTTTTGGTCCCTGTTTGGCCATTGCGGGGTGGATCATGCTGCTGTGGAGTGATGAAATACACACTTCCTACCTGCACATGACCGGCTTCTGATGACTAGCGCAGCACATTCCCCATGGATTCTCGGCCTCACCGGTGGCATCGGCAGCGGCAAGAGTGCCGCAGCCGAGCGCTTCGTCGAGTTGGGCGTGCACCTGGTCGATGCGGATCAGGCGGCGCGTTGGGTGGTGGAGCCGGGGCGGCCTGCGCTGGCGAGCATTGCCGAGCGCTTCGGCGCGGGCGTGCTGCTGGACGACGGCCAACTGAACCGCTCGGCCTTGCGTGAGCTGATCTTCGCCGATCCCGAGCAACGCCGCTGGCTCGAAGCCTTGCTGCACCCGCTGATCGGCCAGGAGATCTTCACTTATCTGGCCAAGGCCGAGTCGCCCTATGCGGTGTATGTTTCGCCCTTGCTGATCGAGTCGGGCCAGTACGCCAAGACCCAGCGCATCCTGGTGATCGACGCGCCGCACGAATTGCAGATGCAGCGCACCTTGCAGCGCGACGGCACCAACCCTGCGCAGGTGGAAGCGATTTTCAAGGCGCAGCTCAAACGCGAAGACCGCTTGCGACATGCCGACGACGTCGTGGTCAATGACCGGGACGTGCTCTGGCTGCGCGAGCAGATCGACCGCCTGCACCATTTTTACCTGACTTTGAAAGGAGGCCAGCCATGAGCCAGCCACTGAACGTAGACTGCCCTACCTGTGGCGCCCCCGTAGAATGGAAGGCGGCCAACACCCACCGGCCGTTCTGCTCCGACCGCTGCAAACTGATCGACCTGGGCGCCTGGGCCGCCGAAGAGCACAAGATTCCTGCCGCGCCTGAGTCCGAAGACGAGCTGTACTCCGGTGAACTGGAACCTCGCCACTGAGCCACCACGCCCTGCGTTGGCAGGGCGTACTTTTTTCACGGGTAAACAGCATCTTACCGTCATCGATAGCAGCTAAGCTCAGTGCATGGACGACTCAGACTACCTGCGCCTGCTCACCATCCAGGCCGAACAAGCCAATGCCTTTCTTTCCAATGCCCGCAAATGGGAGCGTGAGCGTTGGGTCTGCCAGCGCCTGCTGCAAGGGTTGAACATTCCTTATCGAAACGAAGATTTCAGCCCGGCCAATCAAGAACCACCAGACGTGCTGTTCCATGACGCCGCCTTCGAGGTGTTTTTCGTACTCGATGAAGGCCGCCGCCTGAACGATGAATGGCGCGAGGAACTGCAGCGTCGTCGCAGTGCTTTTTCCCTGGCTCAACTGGTTCGCCGCGAAGCGCGCCCGCGGCGCATCAGTGCACAGGAACTGCTGGCACGGCTGGCCCCGACGCTGCGCAAAAAGGCGCACAACTATGTAGAGCGCGGCCTGGATCTGGGCGAGCTCGATATCATCGCCTTCGCCAGCCTGAAGCGCGAAGTGCTCGATCTGAACAGTCATTTCCCGCCCCCCACCGAGTACCTGCGTCAGGGCTGGCGCTCGCTTTCGCTGGTCGGACCGACCTTCGCCCGCGTGCTGTTCGCCCATCCGGATGCACCCGATTTCCTGCGCAGCAACCTGGGGCGCAGCATCGTTTTCGACGTGGGCATCAGCCTTTGAGCGCAGGCAGCACGGGATAGATTGCCACGTCGCGGTTGAAAGGCATTATCATCCAGCCACTGCGAGAACGCTGTGGCGTTTGTGCAGTCCTATGCGTCTATCCACGGCCCATCGTGAACAGCTCTGACGATCAGCGTCGCGTCGCTGAGTACCTGCAAGCGCCCCACTCTCGTGTCGAGCGCAGGCCGTTCCGGCCTTGGTTGCGCCTGATTTGGGAGTCGCGGCGGGGGTTGCCTTGGGCGTGATCAGCCGTCTGTTGAGTGGACTGGTGCTATGAGCTGCCTCGCGCTCGCCCTCCCCTCACCTGAAACAGACACGGGCCCGGCAGGCCAAGAATTTTTCAACCTTACGAGATCTCCTCATGACTCATCGCATCGTGATCGTCGGCGGCGGCGCTGGCGGCCTGGAACTGGCGACCCGCCTGGGCAAAGGCCTGGGCAAGCGCAAGCAGGCCGAAGTGACCTTGGTCGACGCCAACCTGACCCATATCTGGAAGCCCCTGCTGCATGAGGTGGCCGCCGGCTCCCTGAACTCCTCGGACGACGAGCTCAACTACGTCGCCCAGGCCAAATGGAACCACTTCAATTTCCAGCTCGGCCGCATGAGCGGCCTGGACCGCCACAGCAAGATGATCCAGCTTGCCGCCACCCTGGACGAAGAAGGCCGCGAGCTACTGCCGGCGCGTACGCTGGGCTACGACACACTGGTGATCGCCGTCGGCAGCAACACCAATGACTTCGGCACCCTGGGCGCCGCGCAGCATTGCCTGTTTCTCGACACCCGCAAGCAGGCCGAGCGTTTCCACCAGCAACTGCTCAACCACTATCTGCGCGCCCATGCGGGCGATGTGGCCAGCGAAAAGATCAGCGTGGCCATCGTCGGCGCGGGCGCCACGGGCGTGGAACTGGCGGCCGAGCTGCACCACGCTGCCCATGAGCTGGCGGCCTATGGCCTGGACAGCATCCAGCCGCAAGACATGCACATCACCCTCATCGAAGCCGGCCCACGTGTGCTGCCCGCGCTGCCCGAACGCATCAGCAAGCCGGTGCACCGCACCCTGGAAAAACTCGGTGTTACGGTGATGACCGGCGCGTCGGTCAGCGAAGTGACGGCCGACAGCCTCAAGACCAGTAACGGCGAGGTCATTCAGGCGAGCTTGAAGGTGTGGGCGGCGGGTATTCGTGCGCCGGCGTTCCTCAAAGGCATCGATGGCCTGGAAAGCAACCGCATCAACCAGTTGGTAGTGCGCCCTACCCTGCAGACCACCCTTGACGATGACATCTTCGCCTTCGGCGACTGCGCGGCCTGCCCGCAGCCGGACAGCGATCGCACCGTGCCGCCGCGCGCGCAAGCTGCACACCAGCAGGCGTCGATGCTGGTAAAGAGCCTGACCGCGCGCCTTGAGAACAAGCCGCTGCCGACCTACGTGTACAAGGACTACGGCTCGCTGGTGTCGCTGTCGCGCTTCACTGCGGTGGGCAACCTGATGGGCAACCTGATGGGCAGCGTGAAGCTGGAAGGCTGGCTGGCGCGGATGTTTTACGTGTCGCTGTACCGCATGCACCAAGTGGCGCTGTACGGTTTCTTGCGCACAGCGTTGATGATGCTGGGCAGCAAGATCGGCCGGGGCACCGAGCCGCGGCTCAAGTTGCATTGAGGGTGATGCCTGCGCGGCTTGCCACGAGCCGCGCAGGCTGGCCATGGCCAAGCGCTCGTTCGTCGTGACGAGCCTTCGAGACAAGGGGCGTAGCCCGCCTACTTTTACCGCCCACGCATGATTTTCGAACGCATACGAAAAAGCCCGCCATTAAGGCGGGCTTCTTCACATTTTCGGCTAACAAGCGACTTGTACATCGCTTCATCGTCTTGAAAATGGTGGGTCGTGTAGGATTCGAACCTACGACCAATTGGTTAAAAGCCAACTGCTCTACCAACTGAGCTAACGACCCGGAAAATGGTCGGGGTGAGGGGATTCGAACTCCTGACATCCTGCTCCCAAAGCAGGCGCGCTACCGGACTGCGCTACACCCCGAAATTGGCTCCGCGACCTGGACTCGAACCAGGGACCCAATGATTAACAGTCATTTGCTCTACCGACTGAGCTATCGCGGAACTGAACTTCGTACAACTTTTCCGTAAAACTTTACAACTTCGAAGACTGAGTAAGCTTCAAAATCATCGGCTTGCGCTTTCGCGTTGTTGCCTCTGATGGTGCGCTATTCTACATCCTTCGTTTTGCTTGTCAACCCCCAATTTGCTTTCAAGTGACTGATTTGCAAATTGTTTTCAGATCATCGATACCGCTGCTGATCTGCTTAGTGCCTGACAACGCGGCGTATATTAGGGTGAGCTTTTGTCCATTGCAAGCAGAAATTTCAAATTTCTCAACATGTTATCGATGAGGCCCGAAAACCGGCGTGTTAGGCGCCTGCCACGCTCCCCAGGCAGGGCTAAATGACACCCATGCGAATAAAAAAAGCCCGGTGCGGACGACGATCCGCACCGAGCTTTAACCTCGAACCCACCGATGATCACTCGAAACGGATGCCCTCTCCCTCTGCTTTGCCGGTAATCGCGGTACCCGGCAGGAACTGGCCCGACAGAATCAACTGCGCCAACGGGTTTTCGATCCAGCGCTGAATGGCCCGTTTCAGCGGCCGCGCGCCATAGACGGGGTCGTAACCCACCGCAATCAGCTTGTCGACCGCTTCAGGCTCCAGGTTCAGCGAGAGTTCGCGCTCGGCCAGGCGACTGCGCAGGCGCCCCAACTGAATCTCGGTGATTCCGGCAATCTGTTCGCGGCCAAGGGGTTCGAACACCACCACTTCGTCGATCCGGTTGATGAACTCGGGACGGAAATGCGCGCTCACCGCGTCCATCACGGCGGCGTGCTGAGCATCGCGGTCACCGACCAGCTCCTGGATCTGCGCCGAGCCCAGGTTCGAGGTCATCACGATTACCGTATTGCGAAAATCCACGGTACGCCCGTGGCTGTCCGTCAGACGGCCGTCTTCGAGCACTTGCAGCAACACGTTGAAGACATCCGGGTGCGCTTTCTCTACCTCATCGAGCAGCACCACCGAATAGGGTTTGCGACGCACCGCCTCGGTCAGGTAGCCGCCCTCTTCGTACCCCACATAGCCCGGCGGCGCACCAATCAGGCGAGCGACCGAATGCTTCTCCATGAACTCGGACATGTCGATACGCACCATGGCCTCTTCGGTATCGAACAGGAATTCGGCCAGCGCCTTGCACAGCTCCGTCTTGCCGACCCCGGTCGGGCCGAGGAACATGAATGAACCGCTGGGCCGATTGGGATCGGACAACCCGGCACGCGAGCGACGCACTGCGTTGGCCACAGCGATCACTGCCTCTTCCTGGCCGATGACCCGCTCATGCAGCAAGCCTTCCATCTTCAACAGCTTGTCGCGCTCGCCTTCGAGCATTTTGGACACTGGAATGCCGGTCCACTTGGAGACCACTTCGGCAATTTCTTCCTCGGTGACTTTATTGCGCAGCAGCTGATTCTCGGTCTTGCCATGCTGATCGACCATCTGCAGGCTGCGTTCAAGATCGGGAATCACCCCGTACTGCAGTTCGGCCATGCGGCTGAGATCACCCTTGCGGCGCGCGGCCTCCAGCTCTTGCCGGGCCTGTTCGATTTTTTGCTGAATCTGCGCAGAGCCCTGCACCTCGGCCTTCTCCGATGCCCAGATTTCTTCCAGATCGGAATATTCGCGCTCGAGCCGTTCGATTTCTTCGGTGAGTTTTTCCAGGCGCTTCTTGGCCGGCTCGTCTTGCTCTTTCTTCAGCGCCTGAGACTCGACTTTCAGCTGGATCAAGCGCCGATCGAGGCGATCGAGCACTTCGGGCTTGGAGTCGATCTCCATGCGAATTCGGCTGGCGGCTTCGTCGATCAGGTCGATGGCTTTGTCTGGCAGCTGGCGATCAGTGATATAGCGGTGGCTGAGCTTGGCCGCGGCGATGATTGCACCGTCGGTGATGGCCACTTTGTGGTGCAGTTCATAGCGCTCTTTCAGGCCACGCAGGATAGCGATGGTGTCTTCCTCGCTGGGCTCCTCGACCAAGACCTTCTGGAAACGGCGCTCCAGGGCCGCGTCCTTCTCGATGTACTGGCGGTACTCGTTCAAGGTGGTGGCGCCGACACAGTGCAACTCGCCCCGGGCCAGAGCCGGTTTCAGCATATTACCGGCGTCCATGGCGCCCTCGCCCTTGCCGGCGCCGACCATGGTATGCAGCTCGTCGATGAACAGGATGATCTGGCCTTCCTGCTTGGACAGCTCGTTGAGCAAGCCCTTGAGCCGCTCTTCGAATTCACCGCGGTACTTGGCACCGGCGATCAGCGCGCCCATGTCCAGCGCCAGCAAACGCTTGCCTTTGAGACCATCGGGCACTTCGCCATTGATGATGCGCTGGGCCAGGCCCTCGGCGATCGCCGTCTTACCGACGCCGGGCTCACCGATCAGCACCGGGTTGTTCTTGGTGCGCCGCTGCAATACCTGAATGGTACGACGGATCTCGTCGTCCCGACCGATGACCGGGTCGAGCTTGCCTTCCTCGGCGCGCTTGGTCAGGTCGACCGTGTATTTGTCGAGCGCCTGGCGTGATTCTTCCGCGTTGGCATCGTTCACGGCTGCGCCGCCGCGCAGGTTGTTGATGGCGTTTTCCAACGCCTTCTTGCTCACGCCCTGGCTGAGCAGCAGCTTGCCCAGCTTGCTGTTTTCATCCATGCCGGCCAGCAGCACCAGCTCGCTGGAGATGAACTGGTCACCGCGCTGTTGCGCAAGACGATCCGCCTGATTGAGCAGGCGCGCCAAGTCTTGCGACATATTCACGTCGCCGGTGGGATTCTGGATTTTCGGCAGTTGATCAAGGGCTGCGACCAGGGCCTGGCGCAGCGCGGTGACGTCAAAACCCACCTGCATCAGCAACGGTTTGATCGAACCGCCTTGCTGATCGATCAGCGCCTGCAATAAATGCAGCGGCTCGATGGCGGGCTGGTCCATGCCCACGGCCAAGGATTGAGCGTCGGATAACGCGAGTTGTAACTTGCTGGTCAAACGGTCTATGCGCATGGAGATACCTTCCTGAATAAGGGCAGGCCGGAGCGATGGACACACCTGATGGAGAAACCTGCCAGAGATAACCAATAGATGAGGCTGATTCTGGAAGATTCAAGCGTAGCGGGGTTGATGCAGATCAGCGCGGCTGGAGCCAGACCAAGGATGCGAAGCGGCCACCTTGCGGCGTACGGCGATAGGAGAAGAAACGCGGGTCGGACACGGTACACAGACCGCCGCCATAGACCGCCCTCACACCGCAACTGGCAAGGCAGATGCGCGCCAACGCGTAGATGTCGGCCAGCAACTTACCGGGCTGGGCACCAGGCACGAACGCGGTGCAGGCTTCCGGATGCTGCGCGGTGAAGGCCTCGCGCACTTCCAGACCGACCTCGAAGGCTTGCGCGCCGATGGCCGGGCCAAGCCAGACCAGCACCTCGTCAGCGGGCACAGCCAAGGCTTGAAGCGTGGCTTCCAACACCCCGGCGGCAAGCCCGCGCCAACCCGCATGGGCCGCAGCCACACGCGTGCCGGCGCGGTCACAGAACAGCACGGGCAGGCAATCGGCGGTCATCGCAGTGCAGGCAATGCCGGGCGTTGCCGTCCAGCAGGCATCGGCTTGAGGGACATGCACCGGGTCGGCGTGCGCAACGTCAACGCCGTGCACCTGTTTGAGCCAGGCCGGACGCACGCCCAGCGCCTCGCTCAAACGTCGGCGGTTCTCGGCAACCGCCAGCGGCACATCGCCGACATGGTCACCCAGATTGAAGGTGTCGTACGGCGGCAAGCTGACGCCGCCCTCACGGGTTGTGACACAGGCGCCCACCGTGGCCGGGGCTGGCCAGTCAGGGAAAAGCAGCGCCTGGGCCAGGGGTGTCATCCGATGAAATCGCTGCGGTCTTGCTTGAGCAACGACAGCAACCAGACGAAGTCATCCGGCAGCGGCGCTTCCCAGCCGATGGTCTTGCCCGTGGCCGGGTGGATCAACTTCAGGAAGCGTGCGTGCAGGGCCTGGCGTGGGAACGTCTTCAGTGCATCGACCAAGGACGGGCTGGCCGCAGGCGGAATACGGAAACGACCGCCGTAGGTCGGGTCACCGATCAACGGGAAGTTGACGTGGGCCATGTGTACGCGGATCTGGTGGGTACGGCCGGTTTCAAGCTTCACCCGCACGTGGGTGTGCAGGCGGAAACGCTCGAGCACCCGGTAGTGGCTGATGGCAGGCTTGCCGCCATCGGTCACCGCCATGCGCTGGCGCTGGCCACCGTGCCGGCCAATGGGCGCGTCAATCTTGCCGCCTGCCGTGACCACGCCGAGCACGATGCATTCATAGACGCGGCTGACGCTGCGCGACTGCAACTGATCGACGAGGTTGGTCTGCGCCTGCAGGGTCTTGGCGACCACCATCAGACCGGTGGTGTCTTTGTCGAGGCGGTGAACGATGCCGGCGCGGGGCACATTGATGATGTCAGGCACATGGTGCAGCAGGGCATTGAGCAAAGTGCCGTCGGCATGGCCTGCCGCCGGATGGACCACCAGCCCGGCCGGCTTGTTGATCACCAGGATGTGCTCGTCTTCGTAGACGATGTCGAGCTCGATGTCCTGAGCCTCCCATTCACCCTGGGCTTCATGCTCGGCCTCAAGGACCAGAACTGACCCGCCATGGACGGTATCACGCGGCCGCAGCACCGCGCCGTCGACCGTCAGACGGCCATCCTTGATCCACGACGACAGGCGCGAACGCGAGTACTCGTCGAACAAATGGGCGGCGACCTGGTCGAGGCGTTGGCCCCCCAGTTCGGACGGGACTTCTGCGCTAAGTTGGATGATCTCGGACATGCTCGATTCAGCGGGCGTACAGCCTTTGGTTTCGGCTGCGTGCTTGTGGTTAAATACGGCTTCTTTTGCCCCGGGTCTTTCCGGGGGCGCTCATCATAACAGGACGGCACCGCCCAAGACAGCGGCCGTCAAAGGGACGCAAGCCGCCATGCAAGTGAAACACCTGCTGCTGATCGCCATCCTCGGACTCACTGCTGCCTGTTCCTCGAACAAGGAAGTCATTGATGAGAACCTCAGCGAAGCCGAACTGTACCAGCAGGCGCAAGCTGACCTGGACAACCACAGCTATACCAGCGCTACCAACAAGTTGAAGGCGCTGGAGTCGCGTTATCCGTTCGGTCGCTATGCCGATCAGGCACAGCTCGAGCTGATCTACGCGAACTACAAGAACTCCGAGCCCGAAGCTGCCAAATCGGCTGCCGAGCGCTTCATCCGCCTGCATCCGCAGCATCCGAACGTCGATTACGCCTATTACCTCAAGGGCCTGACCTCGTTCGATCAGGACCGTGGCCTGGTGGCGCGTTTCCTGCCGCTGGACATGACCAAGCGTGATCCGGGCGCCGCACGCGACTCCTACAACGAGTTCGCGCAGCTCACCAGCCGTTTCCCCAACAGCCGTTATTCGCCCGATGCCAAGCAGCGCATGATCTACCTGCGCAACCTGCTGGCCGCGTACGAAATCCATGTGGCTGACTACTACCTGACCCGCGACGCTTACGTCGCTGCCGCCAACCGTGGCCGCTACGTGGTGGAAAACTTCCAGGAAACGCCGTCGGTCGGCGATGGCCTGGCGATCATGGTCGAGTCGTACCAGAAGATGCACCTTGATGATCTGGCGGCCACCAGCCTGGAAACCCTGAAGCTCAACTACCCTGACCATCCGAGCCTGGTCGACGGCAAGTTCGAGGCAAAAGAGAAGGAGTCCGATGGTCGCTCCTGGCTGTCCAAAGCGACGCTCGGCCTGATCGAGACCGATACACCGTTGCCGCCTGGCGAAACCCGCGCGAACCAGGACGTGGTCAAGCAGTTCCAGGATGCTCGCGACGATATCCCGCGCGAGCTGCTGCCCAAGGACGAAAACGGTGACCCGATCGCGCCGGCCGGCCCCAAGGATGCTGACAGCGACCGCTCGTGGTTCAGCTACGCCACCTTCGGGCTGTTCGACTGATCACGCACTGAAACAAGAAGGGAGGCGCAGGCCTCCCTTTTTCATTGGCGCAGCCCTAGCCTACCCTCTCCCACTCTGACAAGCCGGACACCATGATTCGTCTCCTGTTCTGGATCGCCCTGATCGCCGCCGTCTTCTGGCTGTGGCGCAAGTTCAAGATCAGCCAGCAAGCACCTGGTCAACATCACCTGAATGACCCATTGCGCATGGTCCGTTGCGCCCATTGCGGCGTGCACCTGCCCAATGATCGTGCCTTGCAGCGCACGGGCCAGTGGTATTGCAGCCAGCAGCATCTTGAACAGGGCCCCGCTCAGCACTCGTGACCCGGGCGTGGTGTGCACGCCTGGGCGCGGAGCCGCTTAGCCCAGGCGCCCGGCAGGTGCGTAAGGTGTCGGGTCGATGATGGGCGGTGTGCCCGTCAGCAGATCGCAGAAGAGCTGGCACGACGCCGGCGCCAACACCAGCCCGTTGCGAAAGTGTCCGCAGTTGAGCCAAAGGCCTTCGTGCCCAGGCACTGGCCCGATGTAAGGCACACCCTCCGGTGACCCGGGCCGCAGGCCGGCCCAGTGCCCCACCACACGCGCGTCTTCCAGTGCTGGCAACAGGTCGATCGCCGAAGCCGTCAGGCTGGCTAACGCATGCGCGGTGGGTTGTTTGTCAAAACCGACGTGCTCAAGGGTGCTGCCCACCAGAATATGGCCGTCTCGCCGCGGGATAGCGTAACGCCCGTTAGCCAGCACCATGCTCGGCAGGTAGTCTTCGGCGCACTTGAACAGGATCATCTGGCCTTTGACCGGCTGTACGGGCAGCTCGAGGTCTAGCGTGCGCAGCAAGTCACCGCTCCACGCCCCCGCGCTCAACACCACATCGTCTGCTGCCAGCAGCCCGTCGCCGGTGTGTACGCCCGTCACTCGCCCGGCCTGATGTTCGAATCCGCTGATCGGGCAATGCTCGCGCACTGTCACGTTGGGCAATGCGTGCAATGCCGCCTTGAGAGACTTCACCAACCGCGGGTTACGCACATTCGCCACACCGGGCATGTGAATCGCCTGCGCAAAGCCCGGCCCCAGAGCCTTGACCGCGCCGTAGACGCTGGCGATATCCACCTCCACCAGTGGTCGTCGTTGTTGCTCGGCCCAGGCCAGGGCATCAGCCTGGTCGTCCAGGTCGAGCCAATACAGGCCCGTGGTGTGGACCTCTGGGTCGATACCGGTCGAGGCCAGTAGCCGCTCGGCCAACTGCGGGTAGAAATCCTGCGACCAGTGCGCCAATGCCGTCACTGCCGGACTGTAGCGCCAGGGGTACAACGGCGAGACGATCCCGCCGCCTGCCCAGGACGACTCCCGACCCACCTCGCCCTGGTCACAGACGGTCACATGCCCGACTTTCGCCGCCAGGTTGAACGCGGTCAGCAGACCAATGACACCACCGCCGACAACTACTACTCGTTTGCTCATTGATTCATCCAACACGTGAAATGATCCGCGGCGCGTGTGGCACCCTTTCAGCTTCCCCAACAGGCCTGTGAGTCGTCCAGACTATTCGGATTGCGACGCGCGCCTGTGTGCTCAAGCTCGAAATCGCCGCAGTGGTCATCCGCCATCATTGTGTGCAGGCGCCGCGTGCCGACCAGCGTGAAGCGTGTGCCCTCGCGCCGGGCGCGCAGGTGGTAATAAGCGCTACCGATCGGCAATGACGCGTGCTGCTGGTCCGTGTCGGCGTAGCCACCACTCACGACACGGTGCCGTTCCAGGCGCTGCGCCGCGTCGTGCAGCTGACCGACAATCTCGCTTCGTGCGGCGCGGCGCAGCGACTCTTGATAGCTGGGGTAGGCAATGGCCGCCAGCATGCCGGTCACCGCCAGGACAATCAATAATTCGATCATGCTCAAACCCTGCTGCATATCATCCTTCCTTGAATCGCTGCCGCCAGAGAATTCGCCGAGGCGCCCCGATACCACTGGCCGCCACCGCATACACAGCTTCAAGCACCTGCCGGGCCGCCCGTTGCTCGCTGACGACGGTGATGCGAAACAACCGTACCGACTCACCTGCCGGGACATGGGCTGCACGCTCAGTGAGCCCCAGGTTCTGCACCATGAAGTAGCCGCAGGCGTTGCGTTGCCAGGGGCCATCGAGCGCGTGCGGCCTGGGTGGCGGCAGGCAGCCTTCGCACTCGGGCAGGCTGTCGGGCAGCTGCGAGGCGGCTTCGAGCAAGGCCGCCTCGGCCTGCTCGAAGGCCTGCACGCTACGCAGCAAATGACCGGACAACCGCGTTTCCAGCAGGGCATCACGCAGCGCCGAGGCAGCCAGCATCCCCAACAACAGGCTGAGCACCAGGCACATCAGCATGACCACCCCGCGCTGATGCTTCATGGCAGCGCCATCGGGTTGCGCAACGCGACGCTCAACGTATGGCGTTGGGTGATTTTCCACTGCGGCTCGTACAGGTCCAGCTGAAGGTCGATGCGTTGCTCATCCCCCCACACCACCTTCAATGCCTGGACATGATCGAGCAAGGTCTGTGAACTGCCAGCCCGTACCTGTCTGAGCTCGGCGCCGAGCAGTCGGTACTCCAGGCGGCTGATGGGCAATGCCATCTGGCCCGCAGGTGCTACCACGCGCCCTTTGCGCACCTGGGCCTGCCGGTGGCAGTCGGTCAGCAGTGTCCACTGAGCGGCGCCCGCGTGGCCGGGAAGCTCGGCAACGATCAGGCTGAGACTGTCACCTCGAACGATCACCGGGCGTGCAAACTCGGCGTCCGCCGTGGCGTCAGGAAAGTCCTCTGGCAACAGGCGCAGGCAGCCGAACATCCCGGCCATACGGATATCCTGTGCGATGCGCTTGAGCGCCAACCGCGCATCACCTTGCAACTGCTGCGCGGCGCCTTGCAGTTGCCAGGACTGATAGACCGACACGAACACCTGGCTGGAGCCCGCCAACACCAACAGCCCCAGCGCCATCGCCAGCAGCGCTTCAATCAGGCTGAACCCTGCCTGCGTACCGCTCATGGCGCCAACCTGCCCGGCACATCGATGCTCATCGGATCGCCGCCAGACGCGCCGGGCCATTGCACCTGCACCTGGTGCCCTCCTCCCACCTGGCGCACCCACCCATGGGCGTGCGCACCGAGTGCTGCCTTGAGTTGCATCTGCCACGCCAGCTCATGCTGGGTGGTCAATGTTTGCGCCGCCCGCCCCACCTCTAGCACGCTCTGCGCCAGCCAGACCGCCTGGCTGTGCTGGCGCGCCTGCTCGCTGGCCTGCAAGGCACGCAACTGCAGACCGGCTGCGCCCAGCAGACCTGCCGCCATGAGGCCCAGGCTCAGCGACACCTCGACCAACGTCACCCCACGCTCACGTGCTTGCATCCCTGCTCTCCCTGAGACATTTCCCTCTGCACTCCGCTACTTGCCCCGACTGACGCAATGCCCGCCAAGCGCGATGCTGAAGAAAAGCACGGGTCTGAGGAAAAGCACGGTGAAGCAACACGGCGCAACACTGATTCAAGTGCTCTTGGCGCTGGCGTTGGTCGGTGTGCTTACACAGCTTGGCGTACCGGCCTACACAGGCATCAGGACTGATTTACACCTGGCCGCTACAGCCCGCGAACTCGCTCAGGCCTTGCGCTACGCGCGCAACCAGGCCGTGCTGCTGGAGCAGCCCGTTCAGGTCAGGGCAATCAATCAAGACTGGTCGCACGGCTGGCACGTGCTGGGGGAAGAGCAGCTGCTGCGCGAGCATCGGCCAGGGCAGCCGTTGAAAATCGTCAGCAATGGCGGCAGCCAGGTGACGTTCAGCGCACTGGGCGTGCCACTGGGCCGGGGGGCTGCGTTGTATGCGGCGACGCTGCATGTGTGCCCGCAGGGTCAGGCGGTCAGCGCACACCAAGTGGTGATTGCCAGCAGAGGTCGCATCAGTCTGCGCACCCAGGCTCAGCCCGAGCCCAGATGCGCAGTGACGCCATGATCAGAGCAGTGACTTGACGCGCAACTCTTTGGGCATGGAGAACGTAACGTTCTCCGCACGCCCATCGAGCTCCTGAGCGGGGGTTGCACCCCAGGCCTTGAGCTGGTCGATAACGCCCCGCACCAGTACCTCAGGTGCCGAGGCCCCGGCGGTGATTCCGATCCGCGCGACACCGTCGAACCAGCTCTGCTGCAGGTCTTCGGCGCCGTCGATCAGGTAGGCCGGCGTGCCCATGCGCTCTGCCAATTCGCGCAGGCGATTGGAGTTCGAGCTGTTGGGGCTGCCGACCACCAGCACCACATCGCTTTCATCGGCCAGCTGCTTCACCGCATCCTGACGGTTCTGGGTGGCGTAGCAGATGTCGTCCTTGCGCGGCCCGCCGATCGCGGGGAAGCGCGTGCGCAGCGCGTCGATGACGCGACTGGTGTCGTCCATCGACAACGTGGTCTGGGTCACGAAGGCCAGGTTCTGAGGATCACGCACCTGCAACTGCGCGACGTCATCTTCGTCTTCGACGAGGTAGATGGCGCCACCATTGCTGGCATCGTACTGCCCCATGGTGCCTTCGACTTCCGGATGACCTTCATGGCCGATCAGAATGCACTCACGGCCGTCCCGGCTGTACTTGGCCACCTCGATGTGCACCTTGGTCACCAGCGGGCACGTCGCGTCGAACACTTTCAAGCCGCGGCCTTCAGCCTCCTGACGCACGGCCTGCGAGACGCCGTGGGCACTGAAGATGACGATGACATCGTTCGGCACCTGATCGAGTTCTTCAACGAACACCGCGCCGCGGCTACGCAAATCTTCGACCACGAACTTGTTGTGCACCACTTCATGGCGCACATAGATCGGTGGACCGAAAACCTCGAGGGCACGGTTGACGATCTCTATCGCCCGATCGACCCCGGCACAGAAGCCGCGGGGGTTGGCGAGTTTGATTTGCATGCTCGGCTCCAGCCTTAGAGGGCCTTCACCTCGAGGATTTCCACCTCGAAGTTCAGGATCTTGCCAGCCAGTGGATGATTGAAATCAATCGTCACCTGCTGGTCGTCGAATGCCTTGACCACACCCGGTAGCTCGGCGTTGGCGGCATCATTGAAAATGACCAGCAACCCATCGGACAGCTCCATGTCACTGAATTGCGAGCGTGGCATGACCTGCACATTCTGCGGATTGGGCTGACCGAAGGCGTTTTCCGGCGCGATCGTGAGGGTGCGTCGATCGCCGGCCTTGAAGCCGAACAGCGCCATTTCAAAACCTGGCAGCAGGCTGCCATCACCCACTTTGAAAGTGGCCGGGGTCTTGTTGAAGGTGCTGTCGACCGTGTCGCCGTTTTCCAGGTGCAAGGCAAAATTCAGCGTAACTTCGGTGTTCTGGCTGATGCGGGTCTCAGTCATGGACAGGCTCCTCGGACTTCTTGCTCTTGAACATATCCAGCGCCAGCATCACTGCACCGATGCAGATCGCGCAGTCTGCCAGGTTAAAGACCGGGAAACGCCAGGCGTCCTGCCAGTGCACGAAGATGAAATCGATCACGTGGCCATGGGCAATGCGATCGTAGAGATTGCCCAGTGCGCCACCCAGCACCAGCGCCAGAGCGATGGCCAGCCAGGTGTCGCTGCGCCCCAGGCGCTTGAGCCAGACCACCAGGATGCCGCTGACCACGACGGCGATTGCCGCGAACAGCCAACGCTGCCAGCCGGCGCTGTCGGAGAGGAAGCTGAACGCAGCACCGGTGTTATAGGCCAGCAGCCAGCTGAGCAGCCCGGGGATCACGCTGATCTCACGGCCATCGGCCAGGGCACTGTCAAAATAGAGCTTGGTGGCCTGGTCCAGGACCAGGACCGCCAAGGTCAGCCACAACCAGGCCAGGCGCCCGAACCGCCCTGTGTTGGGGTTAGGCATAGTGACGTACCTCGCCCGAGCCACACAGGTTGTCGACACAACGACTGCAGATTTCCGGGTGCTCCGGGTGGCTGCCGACGTCTGCGCGGAAGTGCCAGCAACGGCCACACTTGGTGTAGCCGGACTTGACCACCGTCAGCTTCAAGCCTTCGACTTCGGTTGCCACTGCCTCGGCAGGGGCCTGGGCAAACGGCGCAACACTGGCGGCGGAGGTAATCAGCACAAAGCGCAACTCATCACCCAGCTTGCCCAGATCCGCTGCAACAGCGTCTTCGGCGAACAACGTGACTTCGGCCTGCAGGTTGCCGCCAATGACCTTGGCCGCACGCTGGTTCTCCAGCTCCTTGTTGACCGCCGCCTTGACCGCCATCACGCGGTCCCAGTAGGCACGATCCAGCTCGAAACCTTCCGGCAGCTCGGACAGGCCTTCGTACCAGGTGTTGAGCATGACCGACTCGTTACGCTCGCCCGGCAGGTACTGCCACAGCTCGTCGGCGGTGAACGCCAGGATCGGCGCGATCCAGCGCACCAGCGCTTCACTGATATGGTACAGCGCGGTCTGGCACGAGCGGCGCGCGACACTGTTGGCGCCGGTGGTGTACTGGCGGTCCTTGATGATGTCGAGGTAGAAGCCGCCCAGCTCCTGCACGCAGAAGTTGTGAATCTTCGAGTAGACGTTCCAGAAGCGGTATTCGCCGTAGTGCTCCTGCAACTCGCGCTGCAGCAACAGGGTACGGTCCACGGCCCAGCGATCCAGCGCCAGCATGTCTTGGGCAGGCAGCAGGTCACGTGCAGGGTCGAAACCCGACAGGTTGGAAAGCAGGAAACGCGCGGTGTTGCGAATACGTCGGTAGGCGTCGGCGCTACGCTGGAGGATCTGCTCGGAGACGGCCATCTCACCCGAGTAGTCGGTGGCCGACACCCACAAGCGCATGATGTCGGCACCCAGGGTGTCGTTGACCTTCTGCGGCTCGATGGTATTGCCCAGCGACTTGGACATCTTGCGGCCGTTCTCGTCCACGGTGAAGCCGTGGGTCAGCAGCTCGCGGTACGGTGCATGACCATCGATGGCGCAACCGGTCAGCAAGGATGAGTGGAACCACCCACGGTGCTGGTCGGAACCTTCCAGGTAAAGGTCAGCGCGCGGGCCGGTGGCATGACCGATGTCATGGGAGCCGCGCAGCACGTGCCAGTGCGTGGTACCGGAATCGAACCAGACGTCCAGGGTGTCGGTGATCTTGTCGTACTGGTCGGCTTCGCTGCCCAGCAGGTCGGCGGCGTCCAGTTTGAACCAGGCTTCGATACCGGCTTGCTCGACGCGCTTGGCCACTTCTTCCATCAGCTCTACGGTGCGTGGGTGCAGCTCACCGGTCTGCTTGTCGAGGAAGAACGGAATGGGCACGCCCCAGTTGCGCTGGCGCGAGATGCACCAGTCAGGGCGCGTGGCGATCATCGAGTGCAGGCGCGCCTGCCCCCATGCCGGGACGAACTTGGTCTGCTCGATGGCAGCCAGCGCCCGCTCACGCAGCGGCGTGCCGGTGCTGGGCTGCTTGTCCATGCCGACGAACCACTGCGCGGTGGCGCGGTAGATCAGCGGGCTCTTGTGACGCCAGCAATGCATATAGCTGTGGGTGATGGTTTCGGTGTGCAGCAGGGCATCGACTTCACGCAGTTTGTCGATGATCGCCGGGCCGACCTTGAACACGAACTGGCCCCCGAAGAACTCCAGCGACGGCGCGTATACGCCATTGCTTTGCACGGGCGTGAGGATTTCATCGTTGTGCATGCCATAACGCTTGCAGGTGATGAAGTCGTCTTCGCCATAGGACGGCGAGGTGTGCACGATCCCGGTGCCCGCGCCCAGTTCGACGTAGTCGGCCAGGTACACCGGCGACTGACGATCGTAGAACGGGTGACGGAAATTGATCAGCTCAAGCGAAGCGCCTTTGGCGGTGGCGATGACGGTGCCTTCGCGGCCGTAGCGCTGCAGGCAGGCGTGCACCAGCTCTTCTGCCAATACCAGCAGACGATCACCGATGTCGACCAGGGCATAGGTGAAGTCAGCGTGCACGCTCAGGCCCTGGTTGGCCGGGATGGTCCATGGCGTAGTGGTCCAGATCACCATGGCCGCAGGCTTGGGCAGCTCGGCCAGGCCAAAGGCGGATGCCAGCTTGGCGGCATCGGCCGGGTCGATGGGGAACGCCACATCGAGGGTCTGGGACTGCTTGTCGGCGTACTCGACTTCGGCTTCAGCCAGCGCCGAGCCGCAATCGAAGCACCAGTTCACGGGTTTGAGGCCCTTGAACACGAAACCCTGCTTGACCATCTCGGCCAGGGCACGGATTTCCCCGGCCTCGTTGGCAAAGTTCATGGTCTTGTAGGGGTTGTCCCACTCCCCCAGCACACCCAGACGGATGAACTCGGTCTTCTGCCCCTCGATCTGCTCGGCAGCATACTCGCGGCACAGCTCGCGGGTCCGGTCGGCAGACAGGTGCTTGCCGTGGGTGACCTCGACCTTGTGCTCGATCGGCAGCCCATGGCAGTCCCAACCCGGCACGTACGGCGCATCGAAACCGGACAGGGTCTTGGAGCGGATGATCATGTCCTTGAGAATCTTGTTCAGCGCATGACCGATGTGAATCTTGCCGTTGGCATAGGGAGGACCGTCGTGCAGGACGAACTTCGGACGATCCTTGCCAATCTCGCGCAGCTTCCGGTACAGGCCAATGCTGTCCCAGCGCTGCAGAATCTGCGGTTCGCGCTGAGGCAGGCCGGCCTTCATGGGGAAGGCGGTGTCCGGTAGGTTTAGCGTGGCTTTGTAGTCGGTCATTTCAGGCTCTTGGTTAGCGGTTGAGCGTGCCAATGGGCACGTGCGGCGGCGATGTCCGCGTCGATCGCCGACTTGAGCGCCTCCAGCGAGGCAAAACGCTGCTCTTCACGCAGCTTGTGATGAAATTGCACGGCCAGGCGTTGGTCGTAGAGATCGCCTGTGTAGTCCAGCAGATGGATCTCCAGGTGCGGTCGACCATCACCCGCCACGCTGGGGCGTACGCCGATATTGGCGATACCGGGCCAGCGCTGGCCGTCGATCTCGGCACTGGTGAGGTATACCCCCGACAGCGGTACCCGGCGGCGCTTGAGCTGGACATTGGCAGTGGGCGTGCCGAGCTGGCGGGCCAGCTTTTGGCCGTGAAGCACGCGACCGCAGATACGATAAGGCCGTCCGAGAAGGTGTTCGGCCAAGGCAAAGCCGCCCTCGGCCAACGCTTTGCGAACCTGGGTGCTGCTGACACGCAGCCCCTCCTGCATGACGGTCTGTGCGGCCTCGACGGTAAAGCCGTGGCGCCGTCCGGCGTCGGTCAGATAAGCGAAATCCCCGGCCCGGTCGCAACCGAAACGGAAATCGTCGCCGACCTCCAGATGCCGTACCTGCAGACCGTTGACCATGATCGCATCGACGAATTCGCTGGCGCTGAGGGTACTCAGGTGCTGGTTGAACGCCAGGCACAGGACTTGATCGACGCCCTCATCGGCCAACAGCTCGATCTTGTCGCGCAAACGCGCAAGCCGCGCCGGGGCTGTGTCGGGGGCAAAGTATTCGCGTGGCTGTGGCTCGAATATCACGACGCAGGTGGGCAGGCCCAGCGCCTGTCCGCGCTCACGCAGACGCGCCAGGATCGCCTGGTGGCCGCGGTGGACCCCGTCGAAATTGCCAATGGTGGCGACACAGCCCCGATGCTCAGGGCGCAGGTTGTGAAGACCTCGGACCAGCTGCATAGCGCGCTTCTTGCTCATAAAGTGGTCGATTATAACCACACCCGGGCGCTGACGACAGGCAGCAGTGTCCGGCTGTGGCATTGCTGAAAGAAAACCGACGCCTGGCGCTCACAGCGCATCAATGCAGCGACTTGCGGGCAAATTGAGCCGGGCGTAGTCCACACAGTAATAAGCAGCCGAAGTAAGTCACTACGCCAGCGAGAATCAGCCCGCCCAAGCGTAGGAATCGTTCCAGCATGTCACCTTGCGCCCAGGCCGGCATGTAATGCATGCCCAGCAGCAGTACGCCAGACATCAATAGCACTGCGACCACCAGCTTGGCCAGAAAGCCTGCCCAGCCTGGTTGCGGCTCGAACAGCTCGAGACGACGCAATCGCCAGTACAGCAGGCCGGCATTGAGGCAAGCACCGATACTGATGGCCAGGGCCAGCCCCGCATGCTTGAACGGCCCGATCAGCACCAGGTTCAGCAGTTGAGTGGATATGAGGGTGAAGATGGCGATCTTCACCGGGGTGCGAATGTTCTGCTGCGCATAAAAGCCTGGCGCCAGCACCTTCACCAGGATAATCGCCAGCAGGCCGATGGAGTACGCCACCAGGGCCCGTTGAGTCATGGCCGCATCGAACGCGGTGAACTTGCCATATTGGAAGAGCGTGACTGTCAGCGGTTCGGCAAGAATGGCCAGCGCCAGCGTGCACGGCAGCACCAGCAGGAAGCACAGGCGCAGGCCCCAGTCGAGGATACGCGAGTATTCCTGACGGTCGCGATTGGCATAGGTCTTGGCCAAGGTCGGCAGCAGAATAGTGCCCAGCGCGACACCCAGCACCCCGGAAGGCAACTCCATCAAGCGGTCGGCGTAATACATCCACGACACCGACCCTGCAACCAGGAACGACGCAAAGATCGTGTTGATGATCAGGGAAATCTGACTGACCGATACCCCGAGAATCGCGGGCAGCATCTGCCGCAGCACGCGCCAGACGCCACTGTCGCGCAGGTTGAGCCGCGGTAGAACCAACATGCCGATGCGCCTGAGCGCCGGCAACTGATACAGCAGCTGCGCCAGACCGCCCGCCAGTACGCCCCAGCCCAACGCCATGATCGGCGGATCGAAATAGGGCGTGAGGAACAGCGCAAAGATGATCATCGCCACGTTTAGCAAGGTCGGCGTGAACGCCGGCACCGAGAAGCGGTTCCAGGTATTGAGGATCGCCCCCACCAGCGACGACAGCGAGATCAGCAATATATAAGGAAACGTCACGCGCAATAGCGCGCTGGTCAGCTCGTATTTCTCAGCACTGTCGACAAAGCCTGGCGCGGTGACCCACACGACCCAGGGCGCCGCCAGGATGCCCAGTACGGTCACCACTGCCAGGACCAGCGTCAGCAGCCCGCTGACATAGGCGATGAAGGTCCGCGTGGCTTCTTCGCCCTGCTGCGTCTTGTATTCCGCAAGGATGGGCACGAAGGCCTGCGAGAATGCACCCTCGGCAAAAATTCGGCGCAACAGGTTGGGCAGCTTGAAAGCGATGAAAAAGGCATCGGTCGCGACGCCTGCACCGAATACACGTGCCAGGATGGTGTCGCGAACAAAGCCCAGGACACGGGAAATCATGGTGATGGAACTGACCGCAGCCAGAGATCTGAGCAGGTTCATGGAAAAGTTTGCGCCAAGGGACGAGGAGCGCTGCCAGTTGGCGCTCGAATGTGCGATACTCCCGCGCTCTTCGCAGGGGAGCTAAATTTCCCGAGTTTACAGGTAGCGGCGCAGAATGGAATCCACTCCTTCCGTACCCTTGCCACTCAGCGGAGCCCTGCATATGGCCTTGACAACCGATGAACTCATCGGCATGATTCGCGGCCTTATTTGCTTGTCATTTATCCAAAAAGTCTTTCGAGGAGCTCGACGGTGGCCAACTCACCTTCCGCCAAGAAACGTGCAAAACAGGCTGAGAAGCGTCGCAGCCACAACGCCAGCCTGCGTTCCATGGTCCGTACCTACATCAAAAACGTAGTTAAGGCCATCGACGCTAAAGATGCCGAAAAAGCACAATCGGCTTACACCCTGGCTGTGCCCGTCATCGACCGTATGGCCGATAAAGGCATCATCCACAAGAACAAAGCTGCTCGCCATAAAGGCCGTCTGAATGCGCACATCAAGGCGCTGAAAGAAGTCGCTGCTGCTTAAGCGAAGCACTTGTTCATAAAAAACCGACCTTAGGGTCGGTTTTTTGTTGCCTGCGAATTAGCACGTTGAGCCACCACAGTCAGACCGCGCAGTCCGACCATAGTGTGCATGGCTTATTTAGCCAACGGGATCTTAGGCGCCCATTCCAGCCATTGGTCATCCGGTTTGTCGAACAACGCGAAGGTCTGCTTGGGCCGCGCAGGGTTACCCATCTGATCGCCTTCAGGGGTGGCAAATGCGATTCCACCATCGATCAAGGTTTCTACCGACTCAGTGCGCAAGCTCACGCCCTTGAGCAATCCCCAATCAACGCCAAACCCACTGCTGTTCCAGAACCGACTCCCCCCCCTTACCAGCGATGCATATTTGGGCTCGATCAGCACGTGGATCAGTACACGGTCAGCGCTCTGGCCTAGTTCATAGCCGGTCACTTTGCCTACCGTGACCTCTCGATAGGTCACCGGCACACCGGGCTTGATCGAACCACGGCGGGCGGCACTCAACGTCAAGGGCAAGCCCGTTTCAGGCTCGGTTACCTCGGGAGCCGCCGCGAGGGCAATGAAGTCGCGCTGAGGCGCTTGCACTCTCGCGGCAGGTTTGACTTCCAGGTACTGACCGCTGATCAGCGTATCCAGGTTCTCGGTACGCACCAGACCCAATGCCGGCTTGACCACCCAGAACTGCGTGCCTGCCCTTGCGATACGCTCGGGCACCTCGGTGATGCGAGCGCGCAACAAGACCGCCTGCAGATCAGCGGTGAGGTCGACACTCTCGATATTCCCGACTTCCAACCCACGGAAGCGAATCGATGTACCCGGCTTGAGACCATCAGCCCTGTCTACCCGAATAGTGATCAATGTGCCTGCGCGATTGGCCGCTTCCTGGCTTTCGTGCAACTGAAAACGCGGGATACGTCTTTTCAATTTCACGTTGGCCTGTGGCGTATCGAACGTGATGCCACCCGCCAGCAGCGTCTGCAAGGACTCACTCTGGACCTTGATACCGGACAAACCACCGGTAAGCGTGATGCCGCTCGAGTTCCAAAAGCGCGTAGAGCCATTGACCAGATTTTCGTACTCTTTCTCGATGTGTACACCAATGAGAATCCGTTTGCTGTCACGGGCGAACTGGTAGCTCTGCACGTTGCCCACCTTCACTTGGCGATACATGACAGGGCTACCCACCTCGACCGAACCCAGGCGGTCGGCAAACAGCACCAGGTGCAAGCCCGGCGCCTTCAGATCCAGCGGCGGCGCTTTGGCCCGAGCCTCGAACTCTCGTAATGGAGCCGCCCCTTTGTCCCCAGGGCGAATCGCTATGTAGTTACCTTTGACCAGCGCTTCCAGGCCGGTGATACCTGCCAGTGAGATCGACGGCTTAACTACCCAGAACTGTGTCCCCGCTACCAGGAAATCCTCAGCCAGCGGGTCCATGGTCAATTCGGCAATGGCGCTGGACAAATCTTCTTCGATCTTCAGCGTCTTCAGCGATCCGACCTGAATGCCCTTGTACATCACTGGGGTGCGACCCGCCTGCAGGCCTTCAAAGTCACTGAGCTTGAGTTTGATGCGGATCCCCGCCTGAGCGGCGTCGAAGTCTTCGTAGAGCCGGAAGGGCAAATTGGGGTCGGTTGGCGGGCTGTCTTTGCGATGCTCGGGCGTGGCGAACGCAATCCCACCTGCAACGATGCTGGCTAGAGATTCGGTGCGGACTTTTACACCCGATAGATCAGCATTGATGCTGACCCCACTCGCGTTCCAGAACCGCGTATGTTTGCGCACCAGATTGGCGTAAGCCGGCTGGATGAATACTTTGATTTCGACCAGATCCTGATCTTCGGACAGTCGATAGCTCTTTACCCGACCTACCTGGATCTGCTTATAGAACACTGGACTGTCACGATTGAGCGAACCCAGCCGTTCAGCCTTGAGCGTCAGATGCAGCCCAGGTTCGTTATCCGATAACGGCGGCGCCTCCGAAAGCGCGGTGAAACGCTTGGCGGCCTCCCCCTTGCCAGGATCTATGGCGATATAGTTGCCGGAGACCAAGGTTTCCAAGCCGGAAATACCAGCAATGGTCACGCTGGGTTTGACCAGCCAGAACCGTGTACCCGTGGTCAGGTGATCCTGCGCGGCCCGGTTCATCTCGATGGTAGCAATCACCCCGGTGTTGCGGCCTTCATCGTCAAGCACCAGAGACTTGACCTTGCCCACCGACATGCCTTTGTACATCACCTCTGTTTTATTGGCGACGATACCTTCGCCTGTCTTGAAGCGAACTTCGACCTCGACGCCAGCGTCACGGTAGGCCTGAAAGGCCAACCAGCCACCGATGAAAAGTGCGATGAGCGGGAGAATCCAAATGGCCGACCAGTTTGAAGCAGGGCGGGTTTTAGCCGTGGGCAAGTCACTCATGGTCGTCATCCGACTCCGTGTTATCCCAGATCAGTCGGGGATCGAAAGTTAACGCTGCAAACATGGTCAGGATTACTACTGTCGCAAAAGCAACAGCGCCTAGATTCGCTTCGACACTGGCAATACGCCCGAAATTCACCACTGCTACCAGAATGGCGATGACGAAGATGTCCAGCATCGACCAGCGTCCTATGAATTCGATGAAGCGGTACATCCAGATCCGTTGCCGCGCAGACAAGGGCTGATGGCGCTGTACTGAATACAGCAGCAAGGCGATACCAATCAACTTGAAGGTCGGCACTAGAATACTCGCCACGAACACGACCCCGGCGATAGGCACCATACCGTGCTTCATCAAGGTAATGACGCCGGACATGATGGTATCGGGCGTACCCTGCCCCAAGCTACTGACCGTCATGATCGGCAACAGGTTGGCGGGTATATACAGAATCATCGCAGTGAACAGCAACGCCCAGGTTCGAACGATGCTGTTGGGACGCCGATCATGCACGACCGCACCGCAACGCGTACACGCCTGAACGCGCGCGTTTTCGCACCTGCGGTTGAGCTGATGGCACTCGTTGCACACCACAATACCTGCATCAATCGCCCGCATGAACGTCCTCTCCGGAAAGCGCGACCCAGACCTGATGAGGTGACATCACCACCTCCAACCACACCTGGACTAGCAATAACGCCACAAAACAGGCCAACCCCAGGCCGACGGTCAGCTGCGCCATGTCCACCAACTTCACGATCGCTACCAACACGCCCATCAAGTACACCTCGAGCATTCCCCAATCACGCACATGGTGGTAGATCCGGTAGATGAAAAGACCGTAGCTGCGGCCTACATCAAAACGGATGCTTAGCAGCACGAGCAGCTGACACACGAGCTTGAGTAGCGGAATCGCCATGCTGCACAGAAAGACGACTGCTGCGATGCCACGCATATCGGACTCATACAGACCTGCCACTCCGCTCCATACCGTGTCATAGGAGGTCTGCCCCAAGAGATGGAGCTGCATGATGGGCAGAAAGTTGGCGGGGATGAAGAGCACCAGAGCAGTGATCACCAGCGCCAGGCTGCGACTCACAACGTTGTGTCGATGCGCATACAACTCGTAACCACAACGGGGACATTGCGCCTTTTCGTTCTGTTTCAGCACAGGTTTGCGCATCAACAGATCGCACTCATGGCAGGCATCGAGCTCACCCAACGGCAGGCCTTGCAGCGGTTGCGGATCAGCGGAGTCAGGCATGGTCAGCTTCTGAGGAGTGGGTCGGCACCATTGTAATGCTCAGAACACGCCTAGGGGGAAATGACTCCCTCTGGCTAACGGATAAACGCCGCCCAAAGACAAAACCCCTACCTGCGTG